>NZ_CAKMMW010000015.1:0-188631 GCF_927798215.1 Paenibacillus allorhizoplanae | reverse complement strand
ATTGTACCTTTGCCGTTGTTCACCCATTGTGAACACCTCCTCGTTGTATCTATTATCTTAAATCTGTTAACGAGGTGTCCACTTTTTATTCTAGTTGCATTCCTGTAGTTAATTCTTCGTAAAATCGATACAAATGGAGAATAGATGGGATTTGTACAGCTAATATCAGGGAATTTCGCCAATACGAGCTTTGGGGGGAGAATTAGCTATATGTTATCCATTTATTACGATTTCTCAGTTGGATTGCCCCGAAATAGCTGTACAATTTCCAGTTAGGTTGCGTTGTTGAGATTAGCATGGGGAAAAGCGGGGTGGATGTTTGCAGTTTAAACCTCAAATCCCTGAATACACTAGCTTCACCAGCCACTATCCACCTATACTCAGCATCAACCACCAGCACACATCCCCCGACCAGCACAAACTCAGCACCTGGAGTAATAGGTACCTTGATCCAAAACAAACAGCGTCACGGCATAGCCGAGGCGCTGTTTGTGTTTGGATGAATGCTATCCGTGAATAACGTTATGCCATAACGTTATTTTGGTTGCGATCCTACATTCGAGGGAAATAGGATGATGGCATAACGTTATTTCTACTTTTAAGTAGAATAGGAGCTATTAAAAGTAGAATAGCGCTATGCCATAACGTTATTTGGGGCTAAATCGCATTATTTCACCAATTAGAACGATCGCATAACCCTATTTCGACTTGTGTTAGCCTTACTCACTTCCCGCTTT
This sequence comes from Paenibacillus allorhizoplanae, assembly GCF_927798215.1. NCBI lineage: Bacteria > Bacillati > Bacillota > Bacilli > Caryophanales > Paenibacillaceae > Paenibacillus > Paenibacillus allorhizoplanae. The sequence goes on along the minus strand of NZ_CAKMMW010000015.1, from coordinate 187,894 downwards.
TCCTACGGAACGCCAGGAGACACCAACCAATGGACATAACCAGCAGGACTGAACACCAGCCGATAGCCCACCAACCGTTATGCAGCACCGGTGTACCCATTAGCAGACCGCGAATCGTCTCAATGACCGGTGTGATAGGCTGATGGTTAGCAAAACCTTGCATCCAAGATGGCATGGTATTCGTTGGAACGAATGCGCTGGACAGATAAGGGAGGAACAGTAGAGCAAAGCCGTAGCCGCTGGCGGCAGAAGGGCTGCCCGTGACGAGGCCAATCGCAGCGAAAAGCCAGGTAAACGTCAGAATGAATAAAATGATGACACCAATGGCTCCAAGCCATTCGATGAATGTCGCGTTGGGACGAAAACCAACAAGCAGGGCAACCCCGATAACCATACATGTGGCCAGCAAGTTACGAGCAAGGCTTGCCGCGACATGACCCGTAATGACGCTGATGCTGCTGATCGGCATGGTCCGGAAACGGTTGATAATGCCATTGGTCATGTCGCTTGCTACATCAACAGCCGTGCTGGATGAACCGAAGCCTGCGCACAATAAGATGATGCCTGGGACGACATAGTTCACATAATTGCCGCTCGGATCAAGGGCGCCGCCGAATATATAGGTAAACAGCAGCATGAGCATAACGGGCAGCATGATAGCCATCATGAGCGACTCAATGTTACGCAAGCTGTGACGAATACTGCGTCCGATGAAGACGGTGTTGGTTGCTGCGAAAGAAGCAGGCTTTGGCATAGTTTGAAGATTATTCATGTTTAGGGGTTGCAGGTTGTTCGAATTCAATGGCTGTAGGTTCTTTACGGATTGGAAATCGCTCATACGAGGGAAGCCTCCTTGTTATTAGTTGTCGTCAACGCAAGAAAGACGTCGTCCATGCTTGGCTTGCGAATGAAGACGCGTGTACCTGGCGGGCACGAACCCGCGATCTCGTTCAATGTTTGGCTAACATCTTGCACGGTGCCGCTCGTCGGTATGGATAGGATGACCTCATCCAAGGCATTCCTGAGCTCGATGACTTCGCCGCCAACACGAGCTTTCAAGGACTCCGCGGAGCCGGATGCGACGATGCGTCCATGATTCAGGACGGCGATTTCGTCTGCAAGCTGATCGGCTTCTTCCAAATATTGCGTCGTCAACAGAATCGTCATGCCTTGCTGCTTCAACCGCAGAATCGTCTCCCACAGGGAGCGGCGGCTGACCGTATCTAAGCCCGTCGTCGGCTCGTCGAGGAAAAGCACCGGACGACTAACGACAAGGCTGACGGCCAGATCCAACCTGCGGCGCATGCCGCCGGAGTAAGATTTCACACGCTTGCCAGCTGCGGCTTCCAGCTCGAACTGCTTCAGCAGCTCCGCTGCTCGAATGCGGGACTCGTCAGCAGATAAGCCAGCTAACCGGCACATCATGATGATATTCTCGTGTCCCGTCAATACTTCATCCACCGCTGCGAATTGCCCCGTGAGCGAGATCGATCCCCGCACGATCTTGCGGTCAGCGATGACATCATACCCTTCGATTCGCGCATAGCCCGCATCCGGTTCAGATAACGTTGATAGAATGTTGATTAGCGTCGTTTTTCCTGCTCCATTTGGCCCGAGCAATGCAAATATGGACCCCTTCGCTACCTGTAAATCGATGCCATCCAATACGGTTTGTTTGCCAAAGCTTTTGCGTAAGCCGCTTACTTCAATGGAATTCGTTGTCATTCGTTATCTCCCCGTTCTTTGAATTGTGGATCATATAAACAGTATATTACATACTCAGTTATATATGATCATTCTCAAGACCGATATTGCACTCGGTCGTCCGCATCATTTCATCTACCTCACATAAGCACTCATCTCCACCAAATCCGCAATCTACCAGGGTTTATCCACTCTCCTCACAAAAATAGTACAGTAAAAATTCCTCCGAATTTCAAATCTTACAGTCTATTTTTACCCGAGCAAAAATGAGCAGTATCCAATTCGTGGGCCGATTTCGTATGATGAAATCGCAAAGAGGACGCATGATAACCCAGACAGAAGGAGGCAGCATACTTGGGGATCTTCTCAGCTATACGCAAAGAATCGAAGCATTTCTGGAAGGCAAGAAGTTTGTTTGTAATCGGATTGCCGGCCATCATTGTGGTGTTTATCTTTTACTACTTACCTATGTACGGTATCGTGATCGCATTCAAAGATATCAACTACGCCAAAGGCATTTGGGGAAGCGATTGGGTTGGGCTGCATAACTTCAAGTTTTTCTTCAACTCACAAGATGCACTAAGGATTACACGAAACACACTGCTATTAAATGGATTGTTTATCGTTGTGGGCATGTCCTGCGCTTTAGTCATTGGATTATTGCTGGCAGAGTTGGGTCGGAGATGGGTGAAGCTGTTCCAGACGATCTTGTTTTTTCCTTATTTTCTTTCGTGGGTCGTCGTCGGTTTCGTCAGCTACATTTTGCTGAATCCATCCTTTGGTGTGATCAATAAGGTATTGGATCAGTTCCATGTCGCCCCAATCGACTGGTACAGTAAGCCAGGCTATTGGCCCCTCATTTTAACACTCACCTATTTATGGAAAAATGTCGGCTACACCGCCATCATCTTCTTTACTGGCCTGCTGTCTATCGACAACAGTTATTATGAGGCAGCTTCCATAGATGGAGCTTCGCGATTACAGCAAATCCGGAAGATCTCGATCCCGCTCATTTTGCCGCTGATAACGATGTTGTTCATGCTCAATGTGGGCCGCATATTCTACTCGGATTTCGGATTATTCTACTTCGTGCCCCGAGATGCAGGGATGTTATACCCGACGACAGATGTCGTAGATACGTATGTGTTTCGCTCGTTGCGAGTCGTTGGTGACCTAGGCATGGCGTCCGCCGCTAGCTTGTACCAAGCAGTGGTTGGCTTAATTCTAGTCGTATCGACGAACTTACTCGTCAGGAAATTTAGTAAAGATCATGCGTTGTTCTAAGGAGGAGGGTGGCGGTGCGTTCATCTATCAAGAAAAAGTCAGAAAATAACTGGCTGATCATTCTATTCTTTATGGTTTTATCCATCCTGTTCATCTATCCGATGCTGTACGTTATTTCGGTCTCACTCTCCTTCGATGGGGACATCGCCAAATTTGGTTACCAGCTGATCCCGGAGCGCATTACGTTTGTCGCGTATTCCTATATTTTTCAAACGCCGAAGGCACTGCTTCAATCCTATATGGTGACGATTTTTGTGACAGTCGTAGGAACCGTGTTAAGCTTGATACTCACTTCTTCCTTGGCTTATATCATGACTCGAAAGGATTATCGGTATAGCCGTATCACAGGCTACTTCGTCTTCTTCACGTTGCTCTTCAATGCGGGATTAGTTCCTTCGTATATCGTTATGACCAGCGTGTTGCACCTGCAAGATACGATCTGGGCCTTAATACTTCCGTATGGGGTCAGCGCTTGGTTTACGATGCTCATGAAGGGCTTTATGGATGGGTTGCCTTTTGAAATTATTGAGTCTGCCAAAATCGATGGATCTTCCGAACTGAGCACCTTCGTGCGAATTGTTCTTCCACTTTCCAAGCCGGCACTAGCGACCGTAGGATTGTTCTATGCCCTAGCTTACTGGAATGATTGGTGGCTGGCCATGCTGTACATTCAAAATGAGAATCTGATTCCGCTTCAATACTACTTGCAGCGAATCATGTCTAATATCGAGTTTTTAACGAAAAATATGCAAGCAGGTATCAGCATTGATATGAGTGCGATTCCAGCTGAATCTTCCCGTATGGGGATTGCCATTCTGGCAGCAGGCCCAATGTTGTTCGCTTTCCCATTCTTCCAGAAATACTTGATCAAAGGATTGACAGTTGGTGCCGTTAAAGGCTAACTGAGTGTAAGGCTCATTTCGTTTGTCAATCCGAATCCGGATCGGATGATAATACATGACTTCATTTGTACCATGTTGACCATGAAATCAGGAGGGTTCGATCATATGAAAAATAGAACAATCAAAGCGTTATCTCCCGTTATTGTAAGCTGCGTGTCCCTTACTATGCTGCTCAGCGCTTGCGGTTCCAGCACGAATAGCTCTTCACCATCGCCAGCTGCAGCTACTACAGCTGCATCTCCAGCGGCAACGACAGCGACATCAGTGCCAGCAGCAACCGAGCTTAAGCCATATGAAATCACTTGGTATTTACCGCAAAGCGTATTCCCTGATGCGAAGCTGGTTCAAGATGCGATGAGCAAAATTACCAAAGAGAAAATCAACGCAACATTGAATATTCAATTGGTTGATTGGGGTACTTATGATCAAAAAATGCAAGCGATTGCAGCTTCTGGCGAGAAAGCGGATCTGATTTTCACATCCAACTGGACGAATGACTATTTGCAAAACGTAAATAAAGGAGCATTCCTCGACATCACCGATTTGCTGCCCAAATATGGTCAAGATATTCTGAAGCAGGTTCCTCCGGCTGCTTGGGACGCTGCGAAAGTGAAAGGCAAGCTGTACGGTATCATTAATACGCAAGTTCTGGCTCGTACACCCGGCGTGCTGATCAATAAAACGTCCCTGGACAAATATGGCTTTAAAGCGGATCAGTTCAAGACATTGGCCGATTTGACACCATTTTTTGAAAAAGTGAAAGCGTCGGAACCAGACAAATATCCATTCAGCTTAAAAGGTGATACGGATGTCATGGGGAACTACGGCAGTGCCATCGGTCTTGAATACTTCTCGCAAAAGAACCCAGGGGTTGTTCGCATCGAGGATGCGTCCTCCAAAGTTGTGAATTTGTATGAGACGAAGGAGTTCACGGCCTTTTTGAAACAAATGCGCGAATGGTACTCCAAAGGCATTATTCGTAAAGATGCAGCAACGATTAAAGATACGAACTCGGATGAATTGGCAGGCAAATATGTCTCCTCCACGTTCACGGTCATTAATCCGGACTCTGCAGCCAACCAAGCACAACGCTTTGGTGGTGGAGATGCAGCGAATGTTGCAGCGATTGAATTCTCGAAACCCTACATGAGCACAGGCTCCATTATCGCTACAATGACTGCTATTTCTCGCACCTCCAAAGATCCAGCAAGAGCGATGATGTTCTACAATTTGATGTATTCTAATGCGGAGCTGTTCAATTTGATGAGCTATGGGATTGAAGGTAAGCACTATACGAAGGTTTCAGATGATCTGATCAAAAAGATGGACAATGCCGGCTATTGGGTGGATTCCGGTTGGGAGTATGGCAACATGTTCAACTCGTTCCGAACTAGTGCAACGCAGCCGAAATGGTTCCCAGCAGGTCCAGATAAGAATGCCGCAGCGATTCCTTCCAAAATTCTTGGCTTCTCCTTTGACCCAAGTAACGTGAAGAGTGAACTGGCACAAACCGCATCGGTTGTAGATGAATTCTATGCGGGATTAATCACGGGGATTGCCGATCCAGACACCACACTGCCAGCCATGAATGCGAAGCTGAAAAAAGCAGGCTTGGACAACATTTTGGCGGAAATGCAGAAACAAATCGATGCTTGGAAAGCTTTGAAATAAGAAACACCAAATGAAAACTGCTACCGCTACGCTGTTAATGACAGATGTTAGCGGTTTTTTCCTCGATGGGACGTGGACACCGCCTGTTCCTGTTGCTGCTGCTCCTACTGCTCCTGTTCCTCCTCCACCGCTCAAACACCTCCGTCCCCGTAACTCGGCCTCTCTCCGACAAACTAGATGGATTTTATGCAGTTAATTCAGCCGAATTAAGGCAAATTTACCGATTAAATGGATTTCCTACAGCTAATTTGTTCCATATTATACGTATTGAGCAGAATGAGAAGAATTAGTTACATGTTTTCCATGTAAAACGAATTTTGGGCAAAATGCGCGGAAAATAGATGGAAGTTTTCCAGTTAATCTGTCTAGCGTCTTCTATGTTGCCAGAGCACAGAATAAATAGTATTTGAGAGTTCAAGATAGTATGGTACTGTTGAAGATATGACTATATTTTTAAGTATGAAGGAGATCCATACATGCTTCTGTCAAAAGGACAAAAAATAGATGTTACCAAGGGAAAAGGGTTATCAAACTTAAAATTGCAATTTGGATGGTCGGCAGACTCAAAATTGAGTATAGATTCTTCTTGCTTTGTATTATCGGCAAATAATCGGTGCGAAAAAGATGAAGATTTCATCTTTTACGGGAATCCGACTGCGCTAAACGGGGGAGTGACGCATGGTCAAGCTAGTGGACCAGACAAAGAAGCCATCTCTTTATGTTTGTCGAAGATCCCAGAAAGTACAGCAAGAATTGCATTTTCGTTAACCATTCATGAAGGTGAAAAGTTCGGATATAGCATGCAAGATGTCTCCAATAGGTATGTAAGACTTATGGATGCCGATTGTAATGAGGAATTATTTCGGTATGAATATGGATCAGACTTGTCAAAAGAAACAGCAATAGTCGTTGGGGAGTTATATAGGCACAATGAGGAATGGAAGTTTAATGCGATTGGCAGTGGTTTTTTTGGCGGATTAGCGGCGTTATGTACGAACTTTGGCTTAGTGATCGAGGAAGAGGTAGTAAAAGAAACGGTTGAAATAGAAAAGAAACCTGCCCTCTCAACGATCGATCTACGCAAGAAGCTTGTTCAAATTACATTAGAGAAGAAAAAAATGAACAATGTTGCTGCAAGAGTTGGCTTAGTGCTCGACATCTCTGGATCTATGCAACTCTTGTATAAGAACGGGACAGTTCAGGAGGTTGTAGAACGGATACTGGCGGTAGCATGTAAATTTGATGATAATGCGGCTCTGGACATTTGGGTGTATGACAACGAATTTAGTCGATTGTCTGCTGCAACAGAGCGGGATTTTGATCAATATGTGTTAAAAAATATTTTGAATAACAGAGATATCCATAAGTTTGGTCGTAATAACGAACCTCCTGTCATGGAAGATGTTATTCGTAAATATACCGTCGAAGAGGATTCGCCGCTTCCAGCGTTTGTTATCTTTATTAATGATGGCGGCGTTGTAAAATCAATTAAAAAAGTAATCGTGGAAGCCTCTCTCAAACCACTGTTTTGGCAATTCGTCGGAATTGGAGATTCCGATTTCGAAGTCTTGAAGAAGCTGGATACGATGGAAGGTCGAATCGTAGACAACGCTAATTTCATTCACATCAAGGATATTGCTAAGATATCGGATGAAGATTTGTACAATCAGCTGCTGAATGAATTTCCATTATGGCTTAAGGCAGCGAAGGATAAAAGGGTTATTCGGAGTTGACGCTGGAATAAACCAAGCAGTGGCGTAATGATGCGTAGGAAGGAGGATACGATGCAAAGAAAAAAGCAGATATGGCTAATATCCAGTATATCACTCGTGATTGTCTATTCGCTTTTGCTTCCTCTCCCTATGGCTGAATTAGCAGTAAGACGCCAAATGTTCTTTTCATTATATCCGATCGAGTCACTCAGTACCAAGGTTGTAAAGTCAGGTAGCACTTCGTTTGGTGGAGCCCAATTGTACGATGTTGGCGACATATCGCGATCTTTTATTTGGGTGAAGAAGAATTGGTTAGGCTATCGTGTGATAGGCGATGGAACCGGACCCTAACTACGCAATTTCAAGGGCTACCCCAACATTGGGTAGTCCTTTTTGCATGTAGCTAATACATTATTAATGATTTTCTGTATAGATATTAAACATTTATAGGTTATGATAGGTCCTAGTTATGGTTCTAGTCCAGTAACCGTAGAGTAGACAGGAGTTGACTATCCGCTTGATACACCTATTATCCAGGCTCGCTAGACAATGGCGGCATAATTTTAACTTGTTCCGCAAAGCCCCGGGCGTACAGTCGGTTGGTCTGAAGCTGTTGGTCTGGGCAGTTGGCGGCACAGCGATTCTCTTTGTTGGATTCAGTTTTTTTTCTTACTCACATTCGCAGCAGATTGTCATAGACAAGGTGACTTCAGCTACCAAGCAAACGGTTGTGCAATCTAGAGACACGTTAAATATTGTTTTTCGAAATTACGAGGATTTAACCTTTAGTATTTTGACTGATGAGGAAATGTTGAATCAACTGGGCATTTATGGGAGTGCGACAACAAGTCAGAATGAGAAATTCATGGCTAGGAATAAAATTGTTGAGAGCTTCGCTATTCGATTCTTTAGCAAAAGTGATATCACGAATATTCATGTGATCCCAGTAGATCCGAAGCTGAAAGAAATTACAACGGATACGCTCCATGCGGAATTAATCGAGTATAGTAAAGAAGAGTGGTTTCAGAGGGCGGTTATTGCCAATGGTGAAATCGGATGGCTCCCTACGAAAAGATATGGCTACTCGGATTTAGGACAACCCTCTTTTGCCATCAATCGGCTCATTAAATTGAGATCAGGTATGAAATATGTGCTTCTCATTGAGATCAGCTCTGAGGTATTAAAGCGTTCCATAGGTGATATATCAAGTGGAGAAATGGTTGTTCTGAATCTGGCCAATCAATTGTTGACCAGGACGAATTCAGAAATCGAAGGAGACTTCTATCATATTCCTAACTTGTTCCGAGCAAATCCAATTCATGCTGGACATCCTTCCGAAAGTAAGACGGTCAAGGTGAATGGGGAGATGCAACTGGTTGTTGCGGAGAAGATAGCGGCCAGTGACTGGACTGTACAGGCTGTGATCCCAGGCTCGGAATTGTTTAAAGATGCGAACACGATTGGCAATAGTATGTTGATAAGTATGATCGGAATTGCAATCATTACCTACTTATTTAACTACTACTTACAACGGCGACGGAATGCGAAGAAAATCCGATATATGGCTTACCACGATCACTTGACGGATTTAGCAAACCGGAAGCTGTTTATGGAGGTTATTGAAAAGGAAATTCAATCCGCGCGGCAATATAAGACGGAATTTACCGTTCTTTTTCTGGATCTGGACAGGTTCAAAATTATTAATGATACATTTGGCCATGAAGCGGGCGATAAACTGCTCATTGAAACAGCGCGCCGACTAGAAGATATCCTGGATGAATCATGTACCATCGCTCGTTTTGGGGGGGACGAGTTTCTGGTGCTGATACCGAACTCAGGGGATCCGGATGCAATATTGACAATCATTCAAGAGATTACCTCTCAGATTCAGAAGCCGGTATATTATGAAGAGAAAGAGCTTCATGTCTCTGTTAGTATAGGTGTTAGTATGTATCCGCAGGATGGAAATGATATCCAAAGTCTAACTAAGCACGCGGATACTGCCATGTACAGTGCGAAGGAAAGCGGCAGAAATAATCATAAGTTTTATAACACCGCGATGGAAAAAAATACATATGAAAAGCTGTCATTAGAAAGAGATTTGCGCCATGCGATAGAGCGGGATGAGTTATTTCTCTATTATCAGCCTCAAATCGAACTAGACTCAGGGTGTATCATCGGGGTTGAAACGCTAGCCAGATGGGATCATCCGAAGCATGGTTTCATTCCACCGTCGGAGTTTATTCCTATTGCTGAGTACTCACGACTCATCGTGCCCATCGGCAAATGGATTCTATACACAGCGTGTAAGCAAAACAAAGCTTGGCAGGATGCAGGGCTCCCTAAGGTGCATGTAGCTGTCAACTTATCGATTCACCAGTTCCAGAATTCAGAGATTATCCAAACTGTTGCACAGATCCTGGAGGAAACAGGCTTGGAGCCGCAATATTTGGAATTGGAAATTACGGAATCCATTGCGATGCAAGATGTGGAGCAGGTTATTTTAACCTTGCAAGGCTTGTATGCCTTAGGGGTGAAAATTTCCATTGATGATTTCGGCACAGGTTATTCTTCCTTAAATTATTTGAAAAATTTCCCGATTCAACGGTTGAAAATTGATAAATCGTTTCTGGATGACATTGTACGCAATGAGAAAGAACGTGCTATCGTCGGAGCGATCATCATCATGGCACACAGTTTGAATTTACGAGTGACAGCCGAGGGCGTAGAGTCTATGGAACAAGTAGCTTTATTACAAGCCTGCAATTGCGATGAGATTCAGGGTTACATTTATAGTCGTCCCATTCCGACAAGCGAATGTGCAGAATTGCTGGCAGAAAGAAGGGTGTTTGACACAACTGGGAAACAACTACAGAATGGCTAACCATTTGAGCGCGAGGGGGAAAACATGATGAGGATTAAACAACGCGAAAGGAAGAATTGGTTATTCGTTATGAATTGGATAGTGCTTGTTACCTTCGTAATGGGGTGTTCCGGTCAGGAGCATACCTTGCCAACTTCATCGCCATCTAATGACACGAAAGTAACGCTGCGCATGATCGAGAGCTTGACGAATCAGAATCGAACGGTCATTTTAAAAGGCTTACTTACCCAATTCGAAAGCCAAAACCCCAATATCCATGTGGAATTAATATCCCCCCCGTTTACGCAGGCGGATATTACCATTAAGACGATGCTGAATGTGAAGCAAGAGCTCGATGTTATGGAAGTCAGAGATATTAATGTCGCTGATCTGGCGAGTCAAGGCTATATTGATCCATTAAACACGTACATGTCTTCTTGGGATGAACTAAATACGCTGTCTAATGCAGCCAAATCGATCTCAGTTGTGGGACGTAAGAATTACTTTATCGCGAACGGCTTGTATCAACGTCAAATGTTTTACAGAAAGGATTGGCTGGAGGCTGCAGGCCTTAAACCGCCTTCTTCGTGGGAAGAGATGTATGAAACGAGTAAAAAACTAACAGACCCTGCGAAGAATCAGTACGGCTTTTCCTTTCGTGGCGCTAAAGGTTCGATTTCAACCTCGGATACGTTGATCCGGGCCTATAATGGCGATCTCGTAAATCTGGATGATGGTCAATTCCTGAATGACGGGTCGACGATATACACCTCACCTGAAGCGATGAAAGCGATGGAATTATATATGAACCTGTATAAGGATGCTTCGCCACCCGATTCGATTTACTGGGGATTCCAAGAACAGGTGGAGGCGTTCACCTCAGGTGTGACAGGTATATTGCTGCAGGATCCAGATGTTATTCAAACGATACAGGATAAAATGCAGCCAGGAACGTGGGCAACAGCCCCCTTGCCAACAGGCCCCAAAGGAAATGCGCTTGTAAGTGTAGGCGGAGCCGGATGGGGGATTGCCTCGTATTCCAAGCATAAAGCTGAAGCATGGAAGCTGATTGCTTTTCTTTCCGGAGCTAAGCAAAATACGGAATTATCCAAAAAATACGGCCTGATACCGATTCACACCTCCGCGGTTTCTGATGCATTTTTCCAAACAGGACCCTATCGAACCTTGCTCGACATGACGCTCAAGCCAGATACTTTCCTTCTCTTCAAACCACCTTTCCAATATGCAGGAAATAGCAACTGGGACAAGGTAGCGATGGAATCGGGGCAGGCACTGCTGTCAGGGAATGCCACGATTGAGGAAACGTTAAGCAAGTGGGATACTTTCTGGCAGGAACAGAAACGAACTATGGGGATTGAATTGAACAAGAAGTGAAACGTGTTAGAATAGAAGGAAGTTGATTCATTTTTTCGAAAAGGAGAACCACAAGTGATTCCAGATATAGGGAGCCTAGTTGCTGTAACTCAAACCTTAGATCAATCTGGCATTCGTTACTCGTTGGGTGGCAGTGGTTTAATGCTGAGCCTTGGTTTAACCAACACAGTAGGTGACTGGGATGTCATGGTTGATGCCCCGAAAGATCAGGTCATGAATGCGTTGCAGCACGAGCAAGTTGCAGAAATAATGAGTGGTGACTACCCATTTGGCACGGACTATAAGCTAGTTGTACAGAGTGATGCACCTCAGGTAGAGATCATCGGAGGACTCTCGGTTTATACGGATGAAGGTCTGTGCAGATTGCCCTCCATCCCGAGTGATACTTGGAACGGTATTCAAGTTGGCAGCCCTGAGGTCTGGTATGTGGCCTATGCCCTTATGAATAGGAGTGCGAAGGCGGCGATATTGCTGTCCTATTTGAAAGAAGTCGGTGCTAATAAAGACATTCTTATCAGACTGATGAATGAACCGCTTCCTGATGCGATCATGGGAGAAATCAGATTTCTGATTGAAACGTAAAAGGATGAAACAATGGCAAATCAAATCACAATTCAGGCATTAAAATATGGTAATCGTCAACATTACGAATGGAAAACAACCTTATTAGAAAAGACGGATTCACATATTGTTGTTCTAGGTGAGTACGGAAGACAGCTGCATCATTACACGAAGCAAAGTGTATTTACGATTGATAATTGGTCTATTGAATTTTTCTCATTTGATTCTTGGTTTACAGTTAGTGCTGAAGTTGTTGACGGCAGGTTAGAACAGTTCTATTGTAATATCAATCAGCCGGCAGTGATGAAGGGGAACTCCGTTTCTTTTGTTGATTTGGATTTAGATTATGTGAGAAGAAATGGTGTCTGGCAGATTGTTGATGAAGATGAATTTGCAGCCCATGCGATTCAATTCGGTTATCCCGTTGATCTGATTCAGCAAGCCGAGCAAGAGTTAGTGACTTTAAAGGAAAAGGTTGCAAAAAAGGAATTTCCGTTTGATGGTTATCTCGAAAAGTTCATGAATTGTATTCCTAGGTCATGCAGGTAATAATTACGAAACTATGGGGAGGTTTCATTTATCATGATTACGGTACAAATGATACTAGATCGCCTTATTGAACCCGTTGGACAACTAGAGAAGACAGTAGATACACTGAAAAGCGGACGGTTGGATGCGGAAGTTCGAAAAGTGGCTGTTGTATTTATGACGACGTATGCGGCAATTAAGCAAGCTGTCGAACTAGGTGTCGATCTCATCATCACGCACGAACCGACGTATTACAACCATATGGATGAAGGCGAGTGGCTTAGCGGGAATCCAGTGTATGAAAAGAAGCGTGCGCTGATCGAGGAATCAGGTATTGCGATTTTTCGTTTGCACGATTACGTACATAGCTATAAACCAGACGGCATTCTGGTAGGCATGTTGAAGCAGCTAGAATGGGAATCTTATGCAAGTTCTGAGAATATGAGGCTGCTTACATTGCCTTCTGATGAAGTGCATACCGTACGCACACTTGTTGCTCATCTGAAAAGTAAACTGGGCATAGAAAGTATGCTTGTAGCCGGGAATCCGGATCTGCCCGTGAAGCGTATGGGCCTAATGCCAGGAGCGTCCGGTGGCCGTTCTCATATTAAATTCCTCGGAAGTCAGGATATCGATTTACTGATTGTTGGCGAGACGAGTGAATGGGAAACGAACGAATATGTGAGGGATGCCGCGGATATGGGACTGGCGAAGGCGCTGATCGTAACGGGACATCAGAAGAGTGAAGAAGCAGGCATGCAGACAGTTGTGGAGATGTTACGCGAGACGTTTCCTGAGGTGCAGGTGGCATTCATGGAGTGCCCGCTTGCGGTACAGCGGATTTGAGAATGATGAAAAAGAAGCCTGTCGCTTTGCGCGGCGGCTTCTTTTTGCTTTGTGAGGCCCGCCCGCCATCCACCCTCGAGCCTCCCTTATGCGGAAATATGCTGATAAATGGAAAACATGCAGTTAATTTTGCCGAATTTCCTGAGATTGAGTGAATAGATGGAAAATGTACAGTTAATATAAGCACAATTAGTTGTATTGAGCTTTTGGCTGAAATTAACTGTATGAAATCCATCTATTGCTTGTAAATGAGTAGAATCAGCAAAATTAGCTACATAAAATCCAGTTAATTTAATTCGGTCGACGTAGCGTGGGGCAGAGGCAGTTTATAGGAGTAAGAGTAAGAGTAAGAGTAAGAGTAAGAGTGGAAGTTTTAAGCAGCAGTAGCAGTAATTATAGATTTCATGTTTAAAATAATGGCATAATTAGGAAAGTGGGTATTCCTAACAAGGATGAATGCAATTGAGGAAGGAGATCGCGATTATGCAGCGCTTTAAGTTCATGTACAAGCAATTTCTGAAAGAGCCACTATGGTTTAAACTACTTGTCCTAACCACCTTGTTAATTGCGATTGTGTTTAGTAGTTCTGGGTTTTCGACTAATGTCCAAAGTGCAGCTAAACTCGCTGCGGCGATATTTTTTTGCACCTATGCAATAAAATTCCGAAGGCAAGTTAAGATCTCTGGTGCTTTTTATGTGCTGGCAGGATTATGTTTGTATATGGCGTGGGATCGGTTATAAGCGTGGTAAAAGGGAGTAATCATATGTCTAAAATCATATTATTTAGAGGGATGGCTGGAACAGGTAAATCGACCTTATCCAGAGCATTGGCTAAAAAGCTGCAGCTACCCGTTTTGCATAAAGATGATATCTATGATTCTATCGCTGTATGTGGAGGAACACGAGATAAGAAACAAAATTCGTAAAAATCTTAGAGCGGAGACCCTCAAATCCTTTCGCTAGGGTTCTTTGGGGCGATATAGTTGGGCTATTTCGGACTATTTCATATGTAATGACACGGATAGTGAAATTAGTTTGGAATCCGACTAATAAATAGGTCGTGGGGGAGTAGGCCGAGCGGAGATAACCAACTGTTGTTGCTGTCTATGCGGGGATTTAATAGCGGCGTTACTGTCAGCGACAATGCTTCGATTGTCTAGCGTGTGCGAACTTCTATAACCGTAATAGTGACAAATTGCTAAATAACGGTTGACAATTCATGGCTTCGGAGATAAAATTCTAGACAAATAGATAACCGAGTAATCTGATTGGTTTTAATAAAATAGTATCGACACAGTCGACCGTATTAACGGAGACGTATCTTATGAACGTAATTGTTCTTGAGATACGTCTCTTTTTATTTATTCTCAATGGAAGAAAGGAAGAAGCTTCATGCGTACAACAAACAAACCAACTTGTTGCTCCGCTGCTCGAACAGAGGAACAACAAGCAACCGTTGCTCAGCAAAATACAATCAATTTCATACATATGGAATCGTTAGCACGGAGTAACAAGAAGGAACAGTTTCAAGCAGATGGCTTGATTTATTTGCCGGGAGGCGAATTCCTGATGGGCACCGATGATGCAGAAGGCTTCCCGAATGACGGGGAAGGACCCGTTCGAAAGATCGAGCTTTCGCCTTACTATATCGATGCCTGCACAGTCACGAATGAGCAGTTCGCCAACTTCGTCCGGCAAACCGGCTATGTGACGGAGGCGGAAAGGTTTGGCTGGTCGTTTGTCTTTCATTTGTTCGTCCCCGACAAGGTGAGGGAAACGGACGCCAAGCCCGTGCCAAACGTACCATGGTGGCTCGCTGTGAACGGGGCTTGCTGGTTCCGACCAGATGGCAACGGCTCTTCCATAGAAGAACGGTTGGATCACCCTGTCGTTCATGTCTCATGGCACGATGCTACGCAGTATGCGAAATGGGCCGGCAAACGACTTCCGACGGAATCGGAGTGGGAATATGCGGCTCGCGGAGGCTTAATTCAGAAGCGCTACCCTTGGGGCGATCTTCTAAAGCCGGGTACAGAGCATCTATGCAACGTGTGGCAGGGGAAATTCCCCGATAAAAATCATGCCTCCGACGGCTATGTCGGCACAGCACCTGCCCGTTCGTTCCCACCGAATGGTTTCGGCTTGTACAATACGGTTGGTAATGTCTGGGAATGGTGCTCTGATTGGTTCACAGCAGCGCCAGCTGATGACAGAATCCGGAGAAACCCGCGCGGGCCTTCTTCCGGGGGTAGCCGAGTGATGCGTGGAGGTTCGTATTTGTGTCATAAGTCGTACTGCAACCGTTACAGAGTTGCTGCGCGCAGCTCTAATACACCGGACAGCTCAACAGGGCACATGGGGTTTCGCTGCGCTGCGGATGCCTAACGCAACTAATGAAATCAAAGGAGGTGTTTAGCGGTATGCAAATTGTTATTCAAACAGAGACAAAAAGGAAGCAGAAATGGCTGCATTATCGATTGCACAAAGAGCTGTGGTGCTGGACTTTTATCGCACCGCAGTTGGCTTTGTTTCTGCTATTTACGGTGTACCCTATCGTAATGAGCTATGTGTATGCTTTTTTTCATTGGAACGGATACGGTCCTCTTCAGGATTTTGTGGGTTTCGATAATTTCAAGGAGACCCTTCTTGATCCCATATTTTGGAATGCGTTTCGCAACAGTATTGTGTTTATGGTTTGTTTGGTAGTCATTCAAGTGCCGCTTGCGCTGCTCATGGCGCTCTTGCTGAATGCAAACTGGCTCAAAGGGAAGGTATTCTACCGCACGATTTATTTCTTACCTGTAGTAACGACCACAGCGGTTGTCGGCTTAGTGATGCGATTTGCATTCGGTGCTTATAAAGGTCTGGTGAACGAGGTACTGCTGCGGCTCGGATGGATTGATCGACCTGTGGATTGGCTCGGATCCATTGATACAGCACTAGGGATTGTCATATTGGTCGGGATTTGGAAAACCTTCGGGATGAAGCTGGTGTATTGGTTAGCGGGGATTCAAGCACTGCCCAAGGAATTGTTCGAAGCGGCCCGTATCGATGGAGCTTCTGCTTGGCAATTGTTCCGATATTTGACGATACCTCTGTTGCTGCCGGTCGGAAGTGTTATCGTGCTGATGTCTGCTGTCAATGCGCTCCATGTATTTGATCTGGTTAAGACGATGACGAACGGCGGTCCAGCCTTCAAAACGGATATGGTCGATGTGTACATCTACCGGTATGCGTTCTCCGGCAATGGGGAAGCCCGTGTTGGCTTCGCCTCGGCAGCAGGCGTGTTGTACGGTATTGTGGTCATGCTTATTTCCATCATACTCGGGTTGTTTGTCAAATGGACTGGCGGACGTAAAGCGTCCGGGCGGTTATAGGAGGGTCTCACTTTGAAAAGAAAGCTGCTACGCGTACCCTTATTCGCTTTGCATACGTTGTTGATCGGCATTGGCATCATCTGGATTTATCCGTTCATTTGGATGATCGCCGCATCTTTTAAAACAAATAATGAATATATCACTTCAGGCATCACGCTATTGCCGCATAAGTTTCAATTTGCAAATTATAAACGAGCATGGGAGACGGCACATTTCTCCGTTTATTTCTGGAATACACTGATCGTTACGGTTTCAGTTGTGCTCATTGTGCTCGCTGTGTGCGCGCTAACCGGTTACGCAATTGGGCGTTATCGTTTCAGGGGACGCTTATTGTTCATAACGGCTGTCACGGCAACGATGTTCATGCCCAAGGGATATACAATAATCCCGGTTTATTCGCTCGTTAATTCTCTCGGACTGAACAATTCCCTTTGGGGCGTTATTTTGGCCGAGGCCGGCAGCGGACATATTTTGTTTGTTTTGTTATTCGTTGCTTATTTCCGTGGACTTCCCAAGGAGTTAGAGGAATCGGCGGAGATCGACGGCAGCGGTTTCATCAGGACGTTTGCGAGCATTATGCTGCCTATGGCAAAGCCTATCATTGCAACGACAGCGATCATGCAATTTATGTGGACATGGAACGCTTTCCTTATGCCACTCATTTTCACGCTCAGCAAGCCCGGTTTACGGACGCTCGGCGTAGGCATGTTTCAATTCGTAGGTGAAAATACGATGGACTGGACGGGAATGGCTGCGGCGGCAAGCATATCTTTGTTACCCATCCTGGCTGTATTTATTTTGCTGCAGCGTTATTTTATCGAAGGGGTTTCAGGCGCAATCAAGGGATGAGCATAACCAAGAAAACGGCTTTTAATTAAGAGGAGGATTACCATGAAGAAGAAATGGATGAATGGGTTAGGCGTGTTGGCGTTAGGGAGTGTTGTGGCTCTCTCGGGCTGCTCAGGAAATAATGTCGGGAGTCAGGAACAAACGAAGGAAAGTGGGCAGGAAGCGGTCGTCACGGTGTGGGGAGGAAGTGATTTTTTGAAGGGGGATGACAGTCCAGGTCAGCGTATGGTTAAGGAGTTTAATGAGAAAAACAAAGGGCACATTCGTGTGGAAGCCCGCTATATGCCTTGGGCTGAATACAATTCAGCCGTTCAAGCGGCTGCCACTTCAAACGAACTACCCGATATTTTTCAAGCTCCGCAAAATACGGATATACGTACCATTGTAGCAAATGGTTGGGCGCTTCCCTATGATGGACTTGTTTCTGAGGAGTGGAAGAAACAATTTATTGCCGGATCCTTTGCCGAAGGTGTCAACGTAATTGATGGAAAAACCTACGCTTGGCCGCTCACGGGCCCGCAGTTGAATTCGATCCTGTACTATAACAAGGATGTGCTGGAGAAGGCGGGGCTTGACCCGCAGAAGCCGCCGACAACATGGGATGAGCTGCGCAGTATGTCAAACACGATAACGGCCAAGGGCAAGGGCGATGTATTCGGCATCGTATTCGGCGGTGGAGAGAGCGGTGACGCCTCGGGCATTGGCAAATTCGTGAACGCACTGAGCGCAGGCATCGATCCACAGGCTGCTGAGGGCTTTAATTATAAAACGGGTCAGTACGCATATAGCTCCAAAGCAACGCTCGACGCTTTCGATTTCTTGCTAAAGCTTAAAGCAGACGGTAGTATACTGCCCTCTTCCTTTACTCTAAAAAGCACAGAAGCGAGTGTGCTATTCGGTCAGGGCAAGGCAGCCTTCCTGATAGATGGTCGAGCACGCATGTGGATTGCTAAGAGGGATACGCCGGATGTTAAATTGGGACTCGCAGCCGTACCGACGCCTACCGGCAGCAAGCCAACCTATTACTATGTGCAGGCGGCCCCAACCGGCTATCTTATTTCAGCAAAATCGAAAAATGCGAAAGCCGCAGCGGAATTTATTGAGAAAGGTTTTGCCTCTCCGTTATTTTATGAAAAGTACTTAAACAGTGGCGTTGCATTGACGCCAATTGACCGGATCAATGAGAATAAGGATCTGTATCCGTATCCGGAATTCGAAACGTTCCTGAAACTGCATAAAGAAGAGTTGAAGCTTCGGCCGGATTATGCGATTCAAAACCCGCAAACCGCTAAGGTAATCGTGGGCCTCGGAAGTCTCTCACAGCCGAAAATTAAGCCGGCATTCAGTGATATCTTGCAAGCTGTGCTAACAGGCGCTGAGAAAGATGTGGCACCATTGCTTAAGGCTTATGATGAAAAATTAAACAAAGGCCTTGATGAAGCTGTGAATAAAGTGAAAGCGTCAGGTGTACAGGTGAGCAGAGATGATTTCACTTTCCCTAATTGGAGTGCGGTTAAAGATTATTCATCGGAAGATTATAAGCAACTAATAAAAAAATAATTTCGGAATGGAGCTACTTTCTGTGAGCCGCAAGCCTAACATATTGCTTATTACAAGTGACCAACAGCATTGGAATACGATCGGAGCTTTTCAACCGGAAATCAAGACACCGAATCTGGACCGCCTAGTCAAGGAAGGAACAACGTTTACAAGAGCCTATTGCCCGAATCCCACGTGTACGCCGACCCGCAGCTCCTTAATTACAGGGCAATACCCAAGTCAACATGGCGCATGGACACTAGGAACTAAGCTTTCCGAGAAGGTGCATACGGTTGGTGAAGATTTTCAGAAAGCGGGCTATGAAACTGCGTTAATTGGGAAGGCGCATTTCCAGCCGTTGGCTTCGACGGAGAAATATCCATCTCTGGAGGCTTATCCGCTGCTTCAGGATTTGGATTTTTGGAGGCAGTTCGACGAATCGTATTACGGCTTTAAGCATGTAGAGCTTACCCGGAATCATACGAATGAGGCCCACGCCGGACAGCACTACGCACTATGGCTGGAGGAAAAAGGCTGTACGGACTGGCGTAACTATTTTCTGCCGCCGACAGGCACGATGGATCCCCAACAAGTTCACAAATGGGCGATTCCTGAAGAGTATCATTATGATACTTGGATTGCTGAACGCACAAATGCACTACTTGAACAGTACCAGTCTACGGATCAGCCATTTTTCATATGGGCTAGCTTCTTCGATCCACACCCGCCTTACCTTGTGCCGGAACCATGGGATACGATGTACAATCCGAATCAGTTAACGCTTCCGAAGCTGCAGCAAGGAGAGCATGCTGCCAATCCGCCACATTTCCGTTTGGCACAGGAGGAAAAGCCGGATTTCTCCTCGTATCGAGAGTCTGGTTTCGGAATGCATGGCTTCCGTTCTCACCTCCATAATGAGGAAGAACTTCGTAAGGACATTGCAGTATACTACGCGATGACGAGCTTAATGGATAAATATATTGGACGTATTCTCGATAAGCTGGATCAGCTTGGTCTTGCCAAAGATACGTTGGTCGTATTCACGTCCGATCACGGCCATTTATTCGGGCATCATGGTCTCATCGCCAAAGGGCCATTTCATTATGAGGATCTCATTCGTGTTCCGATGATCGTTCGTTACCCCGGTCATGTCCCGGAAGGACGCGTGTCGGCTTCCATGCAATCACTCGTTGACTATGCACCGACCCTGCTAAGCTATGCAGGCTTGCCAATTCCTTCCTCCATGACGGGGAAAGACCAACGGGAGGTTTGGAACGGGAGACAAGAGGCAGCGCGTGACCATATCCTGTGTGAGAATCACCATGAACCGACGACCATTCATTTGAAAACATACGTTAATGAACGTTACAAACTCACGATTTACTACAATCATTCATATGGCGAGCTATTTGATCTTGAGGAGGATCCGGAGGAAGTGCGGAACCTATGGGATGAGTCGGAGCACGAAGCTTTGAAGTCTAAGCTGCTGCTGCGGTATGCATGGGCGGAGCTGGGGAAAGAACCGACTTGGATGCCTAGAATCGCCAATGCTTGACGAGAGAATATTTTCTATTTGGCAGTGAAAAAGAAGGAGATGAATGTATATGGCAAACGGACAAAAAGCTTCACAACCGAATGTTATCGTATTCTTTACTGATCAACAGCGTTGGGATACGACTGGGGTTCACGGTAATCCGCTTGGACTTACGCCCAATTTCGACCGAATGGCTGCACGGGGCACGCATTTGTACAACTCGTTTACTTGTCAGCCAGTTTGCGGCCCGGCGCGATCGGTGTTTCAGACGGGCTTGTATCCGACGACGACGGGCTGTCACCGCAATTCAATTCCGCTGCCGGAAGGAACCCAGACCATGGCGCATTATTTCCGAGACGCTGGATACAAAACCGGATATATAGGAAAGTGGCATCTCGCCGGCGAGAATCCAGTTACGGAGCGGGGACGGGGCGGTTACGAGTATTGGCTAGCGGCGAACGCCTTGGAAATGACATCGGATTCCTATGATGCGGTTCTGTTCAATAATGAGAATGAACGAGTAAAGCTGCCTGGTTACCGAGTTGATGCATTGACAGACGCAGCGATTCGGTACATCGATCAGGAAAAGGAGAATCCCTTCTTTTTGTTCCTTTCATTCCTGGAGCCACATCATCAAAATCATCGGGACGACTATCCGTCGCCTGACATTTACCAAGAAGCTTATACGGGGAGATGGACTCCTCCTGATCTAGCTGCGCTAGGCGGAACAAGCGCGCAGCATTTGGGCGGCTATTACGGGATGGTGAAGCGGCTTGATGAAGCGCTTGGACGATTGTTCGATGCCGTCAAAAGCTTGGGAATTGCTGAAAATACGATCATCTTGTTTACTTCCGATCACGCCTGCCATTTCAAAACACGTAACAGCGAGTACAAGAGGTCGTGCCATGAAAGCTCCATCCGTGTGCCGACAGCGGTGATTGGCCCGGGCTTTGACAGTAGGGGGCAAATTCGAGAGCTTGTCAGCTTGATCGATCTGCCTCCTACGCTGCTTGATGCAGCGGGCATATCGGTGCCGGAGGCGATGCAGGGAAGATCAATTCTCCCTGTATTACGTCGGGAGACAGCGAGTTGGCCCGATGATGTTTATGTGCAGATTAGCGAGGCGCAGATTGGAAGAGCGATTCGAACTTCCCGATGGAAATACTCTGTATCGGCCAAAGATCCGATTGGTGATGTACCAACCGCCGATTCCTACAGTGAAGAATTCTTATACGATCTTCAAGCAGATCCTTATGAACTGACGAACCTGATCGGGTTTGAATCACATCGCGATGTCACAGCTATTCTGAGAGAGCGACTACTCCGAAGAATGGAAGCGACGGGCGAACCGAAAGCTGAAATTGTAGAAGCGCAAAGCAAACGGAGTGGACAGCGACGCGTGTCAGAATCCGAATCACGTGTGTAGAGAAAGGAGAACAGATATGAGCAATTCCATCCTTATCTTGTCAGATGAACATAACCCTTTTTACTCTTCCGTATACGGACATCCGTTTCTTCGTACACCGAATATGGAACGGCTTGCAAGCAGAGGCACGGTTTATGAGAATGCGTATTGCCCCTCCCCTCTTTGCAGCCCAAGCCGCAGCGCTTTTTTTACGGGCAAGAGAGTACATGAGCTCCAAAACTATAGCAATTGCAATCTTGCTTTGCCAACGGATGCTCATTCCTATGGCCAAGTGCTGGGAGAGCAAGGCGTTCACACGGTCTATTTCGGTAAATCGGATGTTTATGACGATATTGAGCGCTTGGGTTTTTCGGAGCTTCATTATACGAAGGAGCGGCAACAGCCGGGAGATGTCAATTTTCATCGCAGACCGCTTGCCATCCGTAAAGGGGCAGCCCAAAGGGCGAACGGCTATGGTGTTAAAGATGAAGCTTTTTACTCTGATGTAAAGATTATGGACGCGGCACTGGAGTGGTTGACGAATGTCGCTCCTTCCCTTACCAAACCATGGAATTTGACGATTAATTTAATTAATCCGCATTTCCCTCAATGGAATACACAAGCTTATTGGGATCTGTATCCGGAAGCTGCTGATCTACCTCGGTACGGCGTCAATGAGGAGAGTGCCAATCATCCGTATGCGAAGGATCTGCGCGATCATTTCGAAGCAGACTTGTTTACAGAGGAGCAAACACGCGGACTGCGACGCGGTTATGCAGGTAACGTCGCGTTTATAGATGATCAGCTTGGAAGGTTGCTAGATGCAGTGGATGCAGGTGCGTTAGCAGAAAGCACGCAGGTCATCTATACCTCAGATCATGGCGAAATGCTGGGCAAATTCGGGATGTGGTGGAAATGCTCCTTATACGAAGACTCCGTACGTATTCCATGCATAGGGGCAGGGCCGGGGTTTGCGCAGGGCGTGCGGGTAACGACACCCGTCGATTTGCACGACGTGCAGGCATCCATGTTCCACGCTGCAGGTGTAACAAGACCTATGGAGTGGGCAGGAAGCCCGCTGCAGCAAATCGCTCTGGAGGACCCCGAACGTGTCGTATTTTCCGAATACCATGGTCATGGAACTCGTGCGGGCGCCTACATGATACGCAAAGGATACTGGAAGCTTATCTATTACATAGAAGCGCCGAATCAGCTGTTCCGTCTAGATACTGACCCAGATGAACTATGTAATGTGTATGAGCAATATCCAGAAAAGGCGGCAGAGCTTGATGCGGAGCTCCGGCGAATATGCTCGCCGGAAGCGGAAGATGAGAGAGCGCATCGGTTCCAAGAGAAACAGATTGAGCTGCTAGCAAGCTATCTAACATAGAGATCATTCAGAACGAAGGAGGGGAGCAGATGAAAGAATATGGCCACGAATATGCCGAATACCTGTACCATACGCCTTCCGAATTCGAGAAAAACGGAGGTTTATGGATCATAAGAGCTGGGCAAAACAGGGCCAAATCAAATTACCAAATTGGCCCTAAAGTAATCGAGTGCTATTCATTGCATGCTGTGATTTGTGGTACGGTTTCGCTTGTGCATGGCAACGAAACCGTTCACCTGCGTAAAGGCGATCTTTTCTGTCTGTACCCCGGGCTTCGGTATAGCTACCAACTGGCCGACGCCAAGGATGTGCAACAGCTTCGGATGTATTGGCTGGCTTTCCAAGGCAATCAAGCGGAGCTCTTTCTTAATCGAATCGGCTTAAGCAGGGAGAAGCCGTATGTCAACCATCGATGGATGCCGGAGCATTCGCAGATCATGAACCGCATTCACAGCATGCTGCGGGATCGTATCGCGTATGACGAGGTATTGTTGCAACTGAAGCTGTATCAGCTGTTCGAGTCGTTAATGGGTAAGACAGAGGAGCAGACGAGAAACCTAGAGAATATCGACTGGCTGGAGCGGTGCAAACAATACATGGACACCCACTACATGGAAGGCATCGCTGTTACCCATGTTGCAAACGTTGCTGGCGTACATCGCTCCCATTTGTATCAGGAGTGCATCCGCCTGCTCGGTTTCAGCCCCATGCAGTATTTAATTAAGCTGCGGATGGAGAAAAGTATAGAACTACTAAAAGACAGAGAGTTCAAGGTTACGGATATCGCGTTATCAATTGGGTATCCGGACGTATACTCTTTTTCCCGGGCGTTCAGTAAATATTTCGGGATGTCGCCCACACAATATCAAACAGGCGCAACGAATTTGTAGGAGACAAATTGATAAACGTGGCAATCAAAATGACATTTACCATTCGAACATAGTTCCGTTACACTGGTATTTGAAATACCAAGTAATTTACTTTGTTTTTAACATTTTGTAGGGATTGGGGGATTCGGTATGAGGAAGAAATTGAAAGTTGGCGTGATTGGAATCGGCAATATAGCTGCTATTCATCTGGAGGCCTACCGTAATCATCCTGAAGTGGAAATTGCCGCTCTTTGTGATATTGTCTATGAAAAAGCAAAACACTCGGCATTAGAGTTTCATGTACCCAGTGTCTATACCGACTATCGGGAGCTTCTCAAACAGGAGGATCTAGACTTTATCGATATCTGCACACCGAATGCGTTTCACGCAATCATTGCGGTTGACGCTTTAAATAAGGGTAAACATGTGTTTACAGAGAAGCCGGATGCCATTGATGTGGAAGGAGCACTGCGAATGGCGGAGGCTGCCAGCCATTCAGGCAAGCATCTCATGGCTATGCGTAATAATCGCTTTGCTCCAGGCGTACAGTTCCTTAAACGGTTCATTGATCAAGGGCTGTTGGGCGAAGCATACACAGGGCGTTGCGGGTGGCTGCGAAGGCGCGGAATACCCGGCAAAGGAGGATGGTTCACGACACGAGAGATATCCGGCGGTGGGCCACTCATCGATTTAGGCGTACATTTCATCGATGTCGCTATTTGGTTAATGGGTAATCCGAAGCCAGTCAGCGTTGTAGGTGCAACTTATGCCAAGTTTGCGGAATCTTCCTTGTCGGATTCCATTCATAGCGGTTATGGCGAAAAGCTGGAGGATGGCGTCTATGATGTGGAAGATTTGTCGTCTGGGTATATTCGCTTTGATAGTGGAGCGACGCTGCAGCTCGAATTCAGCTGGGCTTCAAATGTAGAGCAGGAGGAATCCTTTGTCGAGCTGCGCGGAACTAAGGCGGGGTTTTCACTGCGCAAAGGAGAAGTGAAGTTATTCTCAGAAATAGCGGACACCATGTGTACAACGACTCCTGATTTATCCAAGGCTAAGACAGGCGGGAATCATGCAAAGCATCTCCATCATTTTATCGATGTGCTCCAAGATAGAGCAGAGCCTATAATACGGCCTGAGCACGGCGTCGATATGATCCGTATATTATGCGCCTTGTATGAATCAGCCCGAACAGGCAGAGAAGTCAGGTTGGACGAGGAGAGGGAATAATTCCTTGAAACAGAAATTTGCCATTCAACTACACACAGTACGGAAAGAGTTTGAGCATGATTTTGCAGGTGTGCTACGGGAATTGGCGGCTATGGGTTGGGCAGGTGTCCAGATCGCACAGTTGTACAATCATGATCCGCATGAAATTGCTGCTGTTATAACGGAGACAGGTCTTCGTACAGCTGGTATGCATGTCGGTTACGAGCGGCTTAACAATCAGCTGGACAACGTTTTACGTGAGGCTGAGATTTTCAAGACACGCGACCTCATTTGCCCGGCGCTGCCTCCAAGATTGCGTAATGAACAGGGATTTAGGGAGGCTAAAGGAGTCTTAAATGAAATTGCTCGTAAAGTAAAGGAACAAGGGATTCGTATCCATTACCATAACCACGCTTATGAGTTTGAGACGAGAATAAATGGCAACTCTGCTCTTTCTTTTATGTATGATACGACGGACGGCAGCGATATTTATGCAGAACCGGATGTGTATTGGGTGAAGAAGAGTGGGATTGACCCTTATTCATTAATCAAGATGTACCCCTATCGCATGCCCTACATTCATCTAAAAGATATGACTCAGGGAGACAATCCAACATTCACAGAAATTGGAACAGGTATTATTGATTTCAAGACTATTCTCTTATGGGGCGAGCAGCACGGTATAGAATGGTATGTAGTCGAGCAGGATCAATGCGAGGGATCGGCAATGGACAGCGTAGCTATTAGCTATACCCAGCTGATGTACCTTTCAGAATTGAAATCATAAATCCGACTATTCTCATGTGCATTTAGTGGAAAGGGGGGGCACTTGTGAGCAAACCGAATATTTTGATCTTTATGACGGACCAACAGCAGGCGGGGGTTATTGCCAGAGATCATCCTTGTCAGATGCCGAATGTTAGAGCGCTGGCGGATAATGGCATTACGTTCACGCAGGTCTATACGACGATGACACACTGCTGTCCTTCCCGAGCCTCTTTCATGACAGGCAAATATCCTTCGCAGCATGGCGTCTACAACAATGTGAGTAATGCTGCAGCATTGCGCCGTGGACTTTACCCAGGTGTCACCACATTCTCAGAGGGGCTTAAGTCCGCAGGATACCAGCTCTATTTTTCTGGGAAATGGCATGTTTCTGCGGAAGAAAATCCTGTAGATCGAGGTTGGGAAGAACTTCTCGTCACAGCGGGACAGGATGCGGTGATGGGCATCACCATAGAAGGCTGGCAGGAAATAAATCGTAATGTCCAGATCGAACCGAGGCAGCCAGGAGAAATTGTACGGCCAGGTTGGGGCAATTACAAGCTGTATGGCACTTCGAAAGTGGAATACGAGAATACGAGAGACTACCGGGTGGTACAAAGTGCGGTGGAACAGTTGGAGAAATTAACAAAAGACGAAACACCCTGGTGCATGTATGTGGGGGTTACTGGGCCTCATGATCCTTTTCAAATCCCCGAAAAGTATGCGCGGTTGTACGATTCATCACTTATTCCGCTCCCGCCGAATTACTATGATTCCCTTCAAAACAAGCCAGGGATATACAAGAGGATGCGCAAGGTTTGGGATCAACTATCGGAGGAAGAGGTCAAGGAGTCCATTGCTTATTACTGGGGCTACTGCACCATGATCGACGATCTGCTTGGCGAAGTGCTCGGGGCTTTGGAGCGAACCGGTCAAGCGAATGATACACTGGTAGTTTTCCTATCGGATCATGGTGACAATGCTGGAGCTCACGGCTTGTATTTAAAAGGTATCAGTCCGTTTGAGGAAACGTACAGACTGCCTTGCGTACTTCGCTGGCCAAACGGAATAGCACAGCCGGGGAGAGAGGTTGATGCATTGACAAGCATTATGGATTTTGCTCCGACCTTTCTAGAGGTAGCAGAGGCGAACAAGGATATTCCCTTAGATATGAAGGGATTCAGTCTGACGAAATGGTTTGCAGGCGAGGAGCCAGAGCCAGGAACGTGGAGAAAAGCTTTATTTACGCAGTGTAACGGTGTAGAAGTTTACTACATGCAGCGGATCGTTCGGACGGAACGGTATAAGCTGGTATATAATCCCACGGATGTCGATGAGTTGTACGATCTTCAGGAGGATCCTTACGAGCTTTGTAATTTGGCGGATGTACCAGAGATGGAGAAAATCAAACGATCATTGTTTATGGCAATGTGGAGAGAAGCCGCTGACGCAGGGGATGTTATTTTTAACCAGTACCCTACGGTGGCTTTAGCAGAATGGGGACCAGCGTGCGCTATAGGAAAAACAGTATAAGGGCAGCCTGCAACGTCACGTACGGAATGAATAGAGATGCGAGAGGAGTATCAAGATGAGAACGAACACATGGTTGAAGTTGGGATTAACCTTCGCAGTAGGGATAGGAGCTTTGACGGGGTGCAGCAGTGGAAGCAAGGAGAAGCCAGCCGCTACAGCAATTACAAGTGCACAAGAACCTTTAGCGATCAAGGTGATGACCATCCATTATGAGGACCAGCCTCCGATGGAAGGCAACCAGGCTAAGGACTATATTGAGAAGAAAAGCAATGTGAAGCTTTCCATGGAATTGGTGCCGGCTGCGACCTATGACGAGAAACTGAATGTCACGATGGCGAGCTTGGACCAGTATGACTTGATTCTTTTGAAATCAGGTATTAAGGATCCTAAGTTTGAGAAGTTGGCAAGACAAGGAGCCTTCTACGATCTGACATCCTTGGTCAAAGGGAAAAAGAATTTGGAGCAAAACATTCCCGAAACGGCATGGAAAGCTTCCAGTGTTAATCAAAAAATTTATGCCATTCCTAGACCCCAATACGCTTATGGCAACGGATCAGCTAACGTGATTATGCGTAAGGATTGGCTTGATCGCTATGGCCTAAGCGTACCGAAAACCATAGATGAGCTGACGAATGCCCTAAGAGTATTCCGCGATAAAGATCCGGTAGGTGGAGGGAAAACGATTCCCTTCGTCACTTTTGCTGCTCAAAACGATGATGCTAAGTCTATTTTTGGCGGAATGGCACCGATTAAATTTGCATTTGGTATGCCCAATAACTACAAGGTTGAAAACGGTAAAGCTGTATACGCTATAGAGACTCAGGAATATAAAGATTATTTGGACTGGTTGAAACTAGCATGGAACGAGAAGCTGTTCAATAAAGACGCTGCTCTGCTCAAGAATCAACAAAATAAAGATAAGTTTCTTGCTGGCGAAGCAGGGGCACTTGTCTACCATGTAGGTTTGCTAGGCAGCAGCAACTACGACAAGCTCAAGAAGGTAGATCCGAAGGCTGAAATGGTTGTTCTGCCTGCTATTGAAGGCGCCACTGGGAAAAAAGGCGTGAATCAAAGTTTGGGCTTTTTCGGATCTTGGGTGATTCCTTCTACTGTAGCCAAGGAGAAAGCGGAGCGCATCGTAGAATTTCTGAATGCTCAGGCTTCACCGGAATACGAGTATTATCGCAATGGTGGGATTCAAGGCGTTCATTCCACTGATATTAAAGATGGGATTGTTAGTAGGACATCTGAACAAGAGAAGCTTGGTGAGAAGGAGAAGCCTTCGACCTTCTTGCTGGAATGGCCGTTAGACCCTTATAACTATGCCAACTCAACTGACCCGCAGGTAAACAAGCTGCAACGTAGTATTCTGGACAGCTTTAAAAACATCGGCGTGCTGGATACGTTCTCTGGGTTAATCTCGCCTACCGAGCAGAAGAATCCCGATCATGAGAAGAAAGTCGATGCGCTCGGCTTGAAATATGTGACAGGGCAAGCTGGATGGGATGCTGTGCAGAAAGAAATAACCGCTTGGCAGCAGACGAATGGTAATCAGATTGGCAAGGAACTACTGGAGCTTTACCAACAATAGCTATGCCAACACAGACAAAGAGAGGTATAGGCGAATGGCAGTAAAGTGGAGAAGCAATGCATGGCTCTATTTGTTGGCCGCTCCGGGCATCATCTATTTCTTAGTATTTCATTACTTTCCTATGTGGGGGGTATGGATTGCCTTTCAGGATTACAGCCCTTTCTTGGGAATATTCAAAAGTGAGTGGGTCGGTTTCGAACACTTTCGTAACTTTCTGACCCATGAGGATTTTCCTCTTTTGCTGAAAAATACGCTCTTCCTCAGTTTATATAATTTATTCTTTTATTTTCCGTTCGTATTATTTGTCGCCCTTATGCTATATGAGCTTCATTGGATGTTATATAAGCGGCTTATACAAACGATTTTGTACCTGCCGCATTTCATCTCCTGGGTTATTATTGCGGGAATAACGCTGGTGTTCTTCGGGCCTTCCGGTGTAATCAACCATTATGTAAGTGGAGGAGAACCCATTCCTTTTCTCGTCAGCAATGAGTGGTTTCGTTCCATGATGGTGCTGCAGCATATATGGAAGGATCTAGGTTGGGGGACGATCATCTTTCTTGCGGCGATGGCAGGGGTAAATCCTGAATTATTCGAAGCTGCTAAAGTAGATGGAGCGGGACGATGGCGTCGCATATGGCATATTACACTGCCGGGTATTCGCAGCACGATCGTGGTACTGCTTCTGCTTCGACTCGGACATTCGCTGGATTCGAACTTCATGCAAATTCTTCTAATGTCAAACGCTATGAATCTGGATGTATCCGATGTATTCGATCTGTATGTCTATCGTGTCGGACTGCTGGGCGGGAATTACAGCTTTGCAACCGCAGCAGGTCTGTTTAAATCAATCGTTGGTTTAATTCTAGTTTTATTGGCTAACAAAGCTGCCAAATCGATGGGGGAGGAGGGGATATTTTGAGAAGACAAACCTCCCTCTTTGATGTGTGCAATGCCGGCATGTTCCTCTTGCTCAGTTTGGTAGTTGTGATTCCATTTCTGTATATGTTGGCGGTATCTTTCAGTTCGGCTATGGAATCAGCTGGCGGTCATTTTTATATCATACCCAAACATGTCATGCTGGACGCATACCGCTACTTGTTTTCTACGAACCGCTTCGTGCGGTCGTTAAGCAACTCGGTATATATCTCTGTAGTTGGCACGCTCATTAATTTGTTCGTTTCCATAACACTCTCATATGCGTTGTCCAAGAAAAATCTGCCAGGACGCCAAGTTATGCTGATGTTTGTTTTCATAACGATGCTGTTCGGTGGAGGGCTGATCCCACACTATTTATTGATCAAGTCGCTTGGATTGATTAATACGTATTGGGCTTTATTGCTGCCGGGAGCCACTAATGCGTTTACAGTTCTCGTGATGAAGACCTTCTTTCAAAATTTACCGGCAAGCTTGGATGAAGCCGCACGAATCGACGGGGCTGGAGAGATACGTATTTTATTTTCGATCGTCTTGCCGCTGTCCAAACCGATTGTAGCGACCTTCTCATTGTTCTTTATGGTTCATCACTGGAATGAATTTTTTGCTGCGGTGATTTATCTTAGCGATGCGAACAAATGGCCGATCCAGGTGTTGTTGCGCCAAATGGTGGTGGGAGGAACGGCTGATGTAGGATCTCAAGCTTCCCTCGAAGGGGAAATGGCAACGTCGATTGGGAACAATGTAAAAATGGCGGCGATTCTGGTGGCTATGTTACCTATTGTGGCGGTTTATCCTTTTCTGCAAAAATACTTTGCCAAAGGTGCGTTGATTGGATCGATAAAGGAGTGAAACTTCCCAAATCATTTTATTAGACAAAATGCTAAAGCTGGACCCGCAGTTTTGCTATCCACTCTTTGCATAAAAAAAGTTATGATGTTTAAAACCAAGTAAGCGACTATGAATAGTTGTAATACTGGTAATAAACTGAAGAGGTGAAGGGAATGAACAAGAAAAGGATGTTGTCGACTGTATTTGCTAGCCTTACTGCCATTACGTTAACTTTAGGAGGGATTTCGCTAGTTCAAACAAATACCGCCCACGCCACAGTCAATCTAACCAACTGGAATCCAGGGCATTATCTACTAACTAACGATAAGTTGTCGATCAGTAATGGGGAATATGATACTTGGCTAACTCAGAGAAGCCCTGACGGCACACCGATTTTCAGAGGTATTCAAAAAAAATACAGTTGGAATGAGCTTGAGATTCCTAATCCTTCTCAACCCGGACAATTCATCTATGATTTTTCCGAAATTGAAGATGATCTAGATCACTTAGCCAATTTGACCGACACGAATGGCGTTGCGGTTCCTTCCAAGCTGGTGATCCAGCTTCAAACCAAAGCATTTGGTGAAGGGGAATCAGCCACTCCCGCGTATATTCAAGGCAGCTATTATGGCGGTGGGGTGTATGAGACAGCAACGGGGTCCTATAACCCTATACGTTGGAACGACCATGTACGCGATCGGATCAAAGCGCTGTATGCAGCACTTGGGACGAGTTTTAACGGGAATAACCACTTGGAATCGGTCATTTTATCCGAAACGGCGCAGTCCCAGCAACCAGATAATATTAACAGCCAAAGTATATCGCCTGCCTTTAGTTACACCGTGTATGCCAGTGCGATCAGCGACGAAATTGTCGCGCTCAAAGCCGCATTCCCGAATACGGTAACGATCCAATTCACCAACTTTCCCCAACAGAGTTTGAGCGGAATTATTGCAGCAGAACGTACGAACGGGGTTGGCTCGGGAGGACCGGATATCAAAGCCTACTCTGCCATCAATAGCTCTTTAATCGGAACCAATACCGCACCTGGAGCCTATTCCTATTATGCGAATGCATGGAATTACAGCAGCGTTCAAGGACAGACACTAGCAGGCATCGTACCTCTCGGTACGGCCGTACAATCTGCGGATTATTTTCAAGACGATGCCAAAACGATCCCTGCGAATATCAGCGATTTGTATACCTTTGGTCACGACAAATTGAATTTGAATTACATTTACTGGTTATATAACGCGAAACGAATCAACGATGTGGTTAACTTTTTGAAAACGAAAGTAACCTTGACAGACAAGGCAGGCGGATTGTACCAGACGCTTCCCACAGCTTATCAATAAAGCTTGCACTCTTCCTCTATGCGTCAGGGGGAGAGTTTTTTATAAATCTAACCTGTAAGAGCAAAGGAGCTATTTCACTTGGAAACATTACGAAAGAACCAGCACGCCTTAACACCTGTCCCTCCTATGGGTTGGAATAGCTTTGATTGTTACGGATGCGCGGCATCCGAGAAGGTGCTGCTCGAAAACCTGGAAGTTATGGCCGAACGATTGAAGGACGCTGGTTATGAGTATTTCGTCGTCGACAACGGCTGGTTTGCAGAGTATGAGATTGCACCAGGTCAAAGCTTCCCAACAGTTAAGCATGCTCTTGATGTAAGGGTAGACGAATACGGAAGGTATTTGCCGTCGCATTGTTACTTTCCCAACGGGTTGCAGCCACTGATTGACCGCACACATGAACTTGGTCTCAAATTCGGTATACATATCATGCGAGGAATTTCACGTAAATCTGTCGAGATGAACCTGCCGATTTACGGTACACCGTATCGCGCAGCCGATATTGCTAATACTTCGGATATCTGTAAATGGTGCCACTATAACTACGGTGTCGATATGGATAGACCCGGTGCACAAGAATTTTATAATTCTTGGATTGGACAGCTCGCTGATTGGGGCGTAGATTTCATAAAAGCGGATGATATTACCGGATTTCCTCGCGAAATAGAAGCGATCGTGAAAGCGATTGAGCAATGCGACCGCGATATCGTACTGAGCCTTTCACCTGGTGGCCAGACGACTGGTGAACGGATGGATACGTATAGCATGGC
This sequence comes from Paenibacillus allorhizoplanae, assembly GCF_927798215.1. Lineage (NCBI taxonomy): Bacteria > Bacillati > Bacillota > Bacilli > Caryophanales > Paenibacillaceae > Paenibacillus > Paenibacillus allorhizoplanae. The sequence goes on along the minus strand of NZ_CAKMMW010000015.1, from coordinate 154,475 downwards.
TAATATGCTGAGGACGACCAAAGATGTATGGGACAATCAACATGATATCGACAAAGCATTCGACAAGTGGCTGGAATTTAACGATGTTCGTAAAGATGGCTTTTGGCTGGATATGGATATGATTCCTTTCGGGCACCTTACTGTTTGGAGACCTAACGACCAACAACACACGGAATCTATTGTTTCTCATCAGGAAGAACTTTTTAGTGGTAAAGGAAGCGAACGAATGAGCGGATTAAACCGCAGCCAAATGCTGACATTTATCACCATGAGAGCTCTTGCTGCCTCTCCTTTGTTCATGGGAGGAGCACTTCCCACAACCGATGAGTTTTCGTTTGAATTGCTTACGAACCCGGATATGATTGCATGCAATCAAAACGGCGTCATGGGACATAGAGTTTATCAAAAAGAAGATATCGAGGTTTGGTCTACTCAGAAAAGGGATAGTCTCACTGAAGGATGGCTAGGGGTGTTTAACCGATCCGAAGAGCCGAAATCTGTTGAGATATCGCTGCAAGAGCTCTCATTGTGGCATTCGCCTGCTTATCATTTACGGAATATTTGGAAAGAACCTACTATGTACTACGATGGAACGAAAATAGAAACGCAGATCGATGCCAATGGGGTATTGTTTTTGCAATTTATTGGATGGAATGAGGTAGCTAGTACCTTGTAAAGGAAAGGAATGGATAAGAATGTCCGATACAGCAGAACGAGAGAAATGGAATATTCTAGTTATAACGTCGGATGAGCATAATGCCAAAATCATGGGTTGCGCGAACCACCCCATCATTCGTACCCCAGGTCTGGACCGGCTAGCTAGCGAGGGGACGCTTTTTTCGAAAGCTTATTGTGCTTATCCCATCTGTGCCCCTACACGGCAAAGCTTTATCACAGGGCAATACCCCATGGAGCATGGCCAACTCAGCAACGCACATGTTTTTGATAAACGTAACCAAACATGGGCGCATCATTTTAAGGAGCATGGTTATACGACAGCTAGTATTGGGAAAATGCACACCAATCATGAGTCTTACGATTACGGCTATGATTACAGATACAGTACAGAGGATATTTCAGAGGAAATAAAAGCGCAAAGAGCAGCCAATCCGCCACAATTCGATCCTGACGACAAACTTATTTTTGATTCCATGACGGATAAGCGTTCTGGCGAGAAACAATCTTCACGGCTGCATGGTAAAGTAGTTAACGATGAGTCGTTAGAGACGGATGCCATTATGCTGAAAGAGGCGGTTCAATACTTGAAGGCGCATCAATCAGACAAGTTCTTCTTGCACGTTTCGTTCGTTCAGCCGCATTGGTATTGGAATACACCAAAAGAATATTATTACATGTACGACCCTGCAAAGATTGACCTGCCGGAGAGCGTTCCTAGTGAATTGGAGCGAAATGCAGTTGTTTATAAAATGGCGGAGCAGGCCGGGTGGTTTCAAAATACGGAGAAGATGAACCGATTGGCGCGAGCGAGATATTACAGCAGTATTAGCTGGATGGACCATAACGTTAATCAGCTGCTTAATACACTTGACGAACTTGAACTAACGGAGAACACCTTGGTTGTGTACTTCTCCGATCATGGAGATATGGCGGGTGAAAAAGGACTGTGGCTCAAAAATCAGATGTACGATTCCTCCGCTCGTATTCCACTCATTATCCGGATGCCAGGAATTGTTCCTGCCGGTGAAGTAAACGACAAGCTGATTAATCATGTAGATTTGTTTCCGACGCTGGCAGGCCTGACGGGCACTCAAGATCACTTATCGAACCACATATCCGGTGATGATTTATCCAGTTACGTAACTTATAGCGATAACAAAAATGAAGATCAAACAGGAAAACAATTTACATTTAGTGTTCAGGGGTTAAAAAGTGTAGATAGCATACCTATGCAGGTTATGGCACGTTCGGCTCGCTGGAAGTTCATTCAGTACAACCTAGAAGAACCCGAGCAGCGCTATGTTTTGTATGATATGAATAATGATCCGGATGAAACGGAGAATTTGGCCTATGAAGTTTCGTTACAATCAGTCGTTCAGGATCATATAAAAGCAATCGATGAATTTCTTTACAGATTACGAAAACCGCGTTATGAGGTGAAGCTCAAAAAGGATGCTTTTCTGCAATCTGGACACTAGCTAACAAACACATATGGAGCTTGCCTTGCGGTGCGCGGCGGCTCTTTTTTTTGCTGTAAAATGGCATAATAAGGAAGAAAAAGAATGCCTAGTAAGACTTACAGAAGAAACCGAGGCAAGGGAACAGTGGGATTGAAACGGTCAACTAGTCCTATCCTTTACTAGTCCTATCCTTATCGCGGTCTGTGTTATTATTTTCTTCGAGGTGGATAACGACAAGCACTCAGTTCATCCAACAACGGTGCCTCAAAAGCACGCTACTATTTCTTCCTTCGCTTGCTAGCCAATGTGTTAGAAGCCTTCCCATTCCCTCCGACGGCATCCTGCTGCTTCGTACCCGGACTTTCGATGGCGGAGTTGGTCCCACTCGTGCTGTACTTGCCAGCGCCGCTTGCCACCTGGGTAGCCGAAGCATTCGCTGCATGTTTGGGGAGCCTCACGATTTGATCGTTAATGACGACGATGATTTCTTTGCCTTTACGACGGGTCTTGGCTAATTGTTTACTGCCAACACCAGATAACTTGCCTTTAGCGCCTTTCGCTATTCTGTTCTTCGCTTTGCCTCCTGCTCCAACGCTTTGCTGTTGCTGACTGTGCGGTGATTTAATAGCGGCGTTACTGCCAGCAGCGCTGCTGCGGCCTGCACCACTTGCGAGTTGCGTCGTGTTCGGGGCATTCGTAAATTGATGGTTGATAACGAATACCAGTCTATCGATGCCATGAATCGGCGATTGCGTAATGATACGTTTTTTCCCTTTTTCAATAATGATCGTGAGACGGTCTGACTTCATAGTCACACAGAACCTCCCCATAGGTCTTTTCTCTTATGTATATGTCTGTAGGACAAATTGGTAAGGGATAGTTGCTGAGTGGGTGAAAAAGAGGTGCGAGCTACACCTCTATGTCATCTGGTAAGTGCCGAGGTCTTTACGTCGATATACACTAAGCATGAGACCGATGGATACAAATTGAAGAATAGCAAGTAATCCACTATAGCTAATGAATGGGAGTTGAAATGTACTATATGGCGCTAGACCGATTGACATGAGCATGCTCCACGTAAACTGCGTTGTAAACACAGCCAATAGGGCAGATACGATGGCTTTTCCATATGGGTCTTTCACCTTCCGAGAAACGTTAACGGTCTGCTGGACGAACAGGGCTATCATCATGACTAGGGCAATTCCAGCCCCCCAGCCGAAACAATAGATGAGGAAAGGGAACATCATCTCGGATTGAAGCGCAGGCAGTCTACTTAGCGGAGCACCAAAGCCATATCCCCACCAACCAGCAGATTGTATAGCTAATTTGGATTGAGTCAGCACGTAATTCATACCTAGCGGATCTTGATTAGGGTGTAAAAATGCGTAAAGACGATCGGCTTGATAGCTTAATTGGAGTACGAATAAGCCAAATGCAGCAGCAACTAGACCACAATGCACAGCGAGAATGGCTCGCTTTTTTCGCAAAACCAGTAGCAGGGTCAAGCATCCGATAAAAAATAGTACGAAATTATTGATAGCATGTGTAAATAAAAGGAGTGTACTTGGAAGCCAGACAGTTCCTACGTTGATCCAACACTTTCGAATGAACGCTCGTAGAGAGGATTCGTTCGACATGGTTCTCTGTGGTTTACTCCAAATTCCAGCTAAAGCGATGAGTAGCAAGTAGGGGGAGAGCGCAGGGATATTCAGTTGGATAAGTCCAAACCTAACGTAACCTCTAATGCCATTCATCATCTCTCCAGATAGTAGGACATAGCTGAGTAGCGTTATTGTGCCGATATAGAGCCCCCATGAGTACCCAGCTAATTTACGATAGTTACTGAAGCCGATCAACAGCATTAAGCATGAGCCTATGCTAAAAAACATAACTTGTTTCATAGCAAGTGAAGTGAAATTTTGACGATAGTTGGCGGCTTGAGCAGAGAATATCGCTACCAATCCGATCCCCATAAGAGTTACGACGACAGCAAGCAGCCCCCAGTTAAAACGAGGACGATGGGCAAGATGAAACTGCTGCCCGATCACATCAGGCGTCCCCATTTGAGAAATAGATTCCTTAACGGCTGCATCCAAATCGAACCCACTACTTAGTTTTTCCTCAATTAATTCCTGCAAATGACTCTCAAGCTCCAGACGAACTTCTGAATGGACTTCTTTTGCTTTAATTTCGCGACAAACCTGTTTCAAGAACGTAGTGATCTCCTCATGCTGGCGAAAGCTACTCATACGCCGCCCTCCCCAAGAACACGATCCACCGTATTGCGAAAAAGCGACCATTCTTGTTTCTTCACTTTGAGTTCGCCTTTGCCTGCCTTCGTTATGCGATAATTTTTACGTTTCCGTCCCTCTTTCTCATCCCAATAAGCTTCAACATAGCCCTCAGATTCAAGCGTATGCAAAATGGGATAGAGCGTACCCTCCTTTAATGTAAATACGCCATCGGAATGCTTCTCCATCTCTTTGGTCATCTCATAGCCGTACATGTCTTTCCGTTCCAAAAGGGTAAGAATCAGAATGACGGTGCTTCCTTTCATGAGCTCTTTATTGATTTTCATTGTTGGCTCCTTATTTACTATCGGATTACGATGCATCGGTTATCTATGTATAATATAAAACAAAAGGAAGGCATTGGCAATATATCGCTACCGATGACACACTCATCAGTGAAATTATGGTTAGACCGACCGCGTTGTCTTAAATGCTAGTTAGTAATTGTAATATAATTGAAATCTTATCTTCATCTGGCATTAATATAAGTAGCCTATAATAAACCTCGACCCCCTTTTTAAATATATAAACTTAGACCCTCAGCCCGTTGCTGTGGGTCACTTTTTTTTATTTCCCTCACATCCCTACAGAAATAACTGTGGAAGCAAACCAATTGAAGTGATGTTGGAGTCTGAATTCATCGAGTTGTCCTAATTGAGGTTGAAGTAGCATATGTACGACATCTGCTCACTATACTTGGAATAGGAGAACATCATGGTGAGGAGAGTGCCTAAATTGTCAAATGAGTTCGTGATGCGTTCATTAGATGAGGTACGGTTCTGGTCGCGAATTATGAAGGAACATTCCTTGTTTCTCAAACTGGGTTTTCGATGTGAGGATACGACGTTGATTCAAGAAGCGAATCATTATTATCATATTTTTGAGCATATCGAGGGTCGAGCCCACGCGTATAACGAGTTGACAGACCCAGAACAAATTCGACGATTCAATACGGAAGTGTCTTCGGCAGCTGCACATATTTGGGCGTTCAAACGAAAAGTTCTCGGGCTCATCATTCAATGCAAGCTGCCTGGTGGTAACAACTTCCCCTTACTAGTCGACCATACGAGCCGTGAAGCTAACTATTTTCGCAACCGATTACACGAATTAAACACAGGACGATTAGAACCGTTACCCGACGCGATTATTGATGAAAATATATTCTTCTTGCGCATCATGGCGGATCACGCCAAATTTATTGGTCATCTACTGGACCCATCCGAACGTCAGTTAGTAGAACAAGCAAGGAATTTTAGTCATGATTTTGACCAACTTCTCTTTCAAGCTATTGATTTAAGCGGGATGAGGCCTCAATCCCAAACCGAACCGCTATTGGATCAGTTCCTTGACCAGAATCGTGTCTCCGTCGTTGCCCTGCGTGATTTCAAAAAGACAGCCCGCGATTTAATTGAGGCTTGCAAAATCAAGAGCATTATCCATCCCTTGTTGGCGGATCACGTGTTCCGGGAGGCGGAACGCTTCTTAGCGATCATTGATATGTTCGAGCAGTGCTTAACGGGCAATCCAGTCATGGGGATGCGGGAGGAGCATCTGGGTCATTAAATCTATGGGGACATCCTAGGTCAAAAAGTCACTTGCTGAAGCAAGTGGCTTTTTACTTTGCGTAGGCACTCCTTCAGAAGGGACAAGGATGTGATAGATTCGCGACAATGGCTTTAGCAAGCAGTTGTCTCCAGTTTCTACTACTAGGTCAATATACAGTGCTATTAGTGGAATTATTATAGAAATAGTATAAACAACTAGTCCCCACTATGTTTTAGGAACATATTATGCTAATGAAACGATAAGACATCTATCATGGAGGGAGGAATAACTAGAAAACCGTAACTTATAAGCGATTTTTGTTCACTAGAGAGATCTGTTAAAAGTGGATAAATAAGATCTTCGTTAAGACCTTATTTTACCTTATCGAAAAGAGGTTGAATTATGATGCTGCAAGATTTCATGATTCCTATCACCATATTGTCGTTTATATGCACCATTGCTTTTATTATCTTTCGTCCAAATGTAAATGAATCTATTCCCGCAACCGTCGGCGCCATATTTGTCCTTCTAAGCGGTAGTGTTACTATACATGACGTGGGTAAAATAACTGAAACCATAGGTGGAGCAGCAGTAACCATTATGGCAACGATTGTTATGGCGATTGTTTTGGAGAGCTTTGGTTTTTTTAATTGGGCTGCAGAGAAGCTCCTAGAACGAGCGAAAGGATCAGGAATACGTCTTTTCTGGTACACGAATTTATTTTGTTTTCTGATGACCCTTTTTGTAAACAACGACGGTAGTATATTAATTACAACACCGATCTTACTTATGCTGCTACATCAATTAGGCCTTAAAAACCATCAAAAAATTCCTTATTTACTCTCCGGCGCTTTAGTTGCAACAGCTTCTAGCGCACCAATTGGTGTAAGTAATATTGTCAATTTAATTGCGCTAAAAATTGTTCATATGGACCTCTATATGCAAACAGCGATGATGTTTGTCCCTGCTTCACTTGGTCTTGTACTCCTTACACTCCTTCTATTTTTCAGTTTTTATCGCGTATTACCTCGCAAACTAGCACCAATTAAAGTAGGAGCCTTACACCAAACACATCCACTGCAAGATATTTCGTCACCGATTCCGATAGAGAATCGAACTAAATTCATGCGGAATATCTTAATCTTCGTATTCAGCGTTCGAATAAGCCTATTTGTTGCCTCTTTCATTCATTTTCCAGTTCCATTAATGGCTGTTATCGGTTCTACCTTCCTGCTGGGCTGGCGTTGGTATTATTTGAAAATTGCGCCTACAGATATGATTAGAAAAATGCCTTGGTATATACTGGTTTTTGCCTTCAGTATGTATGTGATTATATATGGTTTGCATAATATCGGATTAACCCAAATGCTTATCCAGCTTATGCAACCACTTGTTTCGGGCAGTTTACTTGATGCAAGCCTAATGATGGGAGTTCTACTTACCATATTATCGAATTTATTTAACAATCATCCTGCATTAATGGTAGGAACGTTAACTTTGACGAACATGGGTCTTGACCCGCTTACCTTAAAAATTTCTTATCTAGCTGGTGTTATCGGCAGTGATATGGGTTCCCTTATTTTACCGATTGGGACGCTTGCAACTATCATGTGGATGCACATTATCAAGAAAGGGAAAGTAAAATTGAGCTGGGCCGAGTACCTAAAGGTGACAATTACAGTCATTCCAATTACTCTTATTTTTACGTTAGTTATTCTAGCATTCTGGGTATCCTGGATTTTTTAACCACATAAGAATTTATTAGTTTCCGAGGCTCGGAAGAACAAATTCTTATTGGCGATAAAAACCACCTTTGAAACGCGGTCGCTCATCCTCGAAGTACTTCGATAGAAGTTTTTCTCATTCGGCAGATATGATGATAACTGGAGGTTATTCGTATGCGTGTGCTTCAACAATTTGTTGGTCAACAAGTGATTGTTGAAATTTCTGGGAATAATAACTGTATGGGTAAAATAATTGATTTAGGGCTTGATATTATGGTTGTGGTTAATAAACAACAGTTCTATTATATCCCCTTAGTAAACGTACAGAATGTTAGATTGAATTCAGAGTCCAGAATGGAAACTGAGCTCATATCTGATGAAATGCCAATTGATTATCAAGAGGATAGCCTCTCATTTCGAAAGATATTAAATAATGCAAAGGGTCGATTTGTCGAGATTTATGTAACGGGCAACAAAACGATACATGGCTATTTAACTAGTATTATGAATGACTATTTTGTCTTTTACTCCCCTGTCTATAAAGCCATATTTGTGTCTATGAACCACTTGAAATGGTTAATTCCTTATCATGCTCACCTCACGCCGTACTCGCTAAATAATCAATCACTACCTTTGAATCCTATCAACGTATCCTTATCAAGAACCTTTGAAGGACAATGTGAAAAACTGAAAGGAAACCTAGTCGTTTTTGATTTTGGAGATAACACGAAAAAAATAGGCTTACTTCACAAAGTGGAGAATGGTTCCGTAGAATTGATTAATGCCAATGGAGATAAAGTCATTTGGAATCTGCAGCATTTAAAAACGGTGTACACACCTTGATTGAAGAAGTGTATTGCTGCGGGTATAAAAAAACGACCTTCTGGGAGAAGGTCGATCGAAAAAAAAGGTTGAATAATGCATTCGCACACCTTATCTTATGACAGTAAGGGCTGGATCGTTTGGGGGAGTAACTAGACGAATAAACTTTTATATCCGATAAAACTTATAGGAATATAATAAATTATGGTTGACTAAGTTTCATCCAGAGTGGTACTCTAGAAATGTGACCACCGTATGAACGGAGACGCTATTCTCTTTAGGGAGAAAAGTGTCTTTTTTTCATTTAAAAGAGGAGTTGAACCTGATGAGCCAACCGTTGTTGAAACTCGAGCATGTGAACAAAACTTTTCAGTCCAGTAAAGGGTCTGTTCAAGCCTTGCACAATATTCAATTGCAAGTGAAAGAAGGGGAATTTATTACAGTCATAGGACCCAGCGGCTGCGGCAAAAGCACGCTGCTCAAAATCATTGCTGGACTGGATGTTACGCATACCGGCGAGGTTCAACTGGGCGGTCAGGTGATACAGGGACCTGGCATTGACAAGGGCTTCATTTTCCAAGAGCCAAGGCTGTTTCCGTGGTTGAATGTCGAGAAGAATATCGCCGCTGACCTTTCGCTCAGAGACCCTGAAGTGCGCAAGAAAGTGGATGAACTAATTAAACTCGTCCGCCTGGAAGGCTTTCAGAAGTCGTTCCCGAAAGAGCTTTCTGGTGGAATGGCTCAACGTGTTGCCATAGCGAGAGCCTTGCTTCGTAATCCGAAAGTGCTGCTGCTTGATGAGCCGTTCGGTGCTCTAGATGCTTTTACACGAACGCACATGCAGGAAGTGTTGATTGATATTTGGCAAAAAAATAAAACGACGATGATTTTCGTCACGCATGATATTGATGAAGCAATCTATTTAGCCAATCGGGTCGTGATCCTCAAACCGCGGCCTGGCGCCATAAGGAACATTGTACCCATCGATCTGCCGATTCCGAGAAAGAAGACGACGACGTCTTTTCAGGAGTTGCGGCTTAAGGTACTTAGTGAATTCGAGAAAATTGAAGAGCTAGAATTAATAGATAGTTCCGGCATTTAAGGAGAAGGGGGGAGAGATCTCAATGAGCCAACAAGGACAATTGGTAGGTGTTGATCAACAGAGATACAAGCAACGAGTTAATCGCGTGCTTCTTGGCGCTTTGGTACCTATACTCGTACTGCTTACTTGGCAGCTTCTAGGCCATTTGGGTATTATTTCATCGTTGCTATTCCCAACACCGCTTCGCATTATGAACGCGGGCATTCGACTCATTCAAACGGGTGAGCTCTATGACAATATTAAAATTAGTGTCCTCCGCGCACTTTCAGGTTTCCTGCTTGGTGGTTCTTTGGGCCTTGCCTTCGGCATTCTCGTTGGTTTATTCCGTAGAACGGAGAAAGCGCTAGATCCCACGGTCCAAATGCTTCGCATGGTGCCTCACTTGGCGATCGCCCCCTTGTTTATTTTATGGTTTGGAATTGGTGAAACGGCAAAGGTTCTGCTTATTGCCAAAGGGGCTTTTTTTCCACTTTATATCAATGCTTTCTTGGGTATTCGAGGCGTGGATAACAAACTTTTCGATGTGACACGTGTGTTAGGGTTTAGTAAATGGAAGCAAATCATCCGGTTAACGATTCCCGGAGCAATGCCTCATATTTTACTAGGCGTTCGGATCTCATTAGGTGTGTCATGGCTTGGACTTGTTGTAGCTGAATTAATGGGATCGACCGCAGGGATCGGGTATATGATGTCGGATGCGCGCCAATTTTCCAAAACACCTGTTGTGTTCGTTGGTATTCTCATATTTGCCGTTTTCGGTATTGTTGCAGACTCCGCTGTGAGGCTGCTTGAACGCAAATGGCTTAGCTGGCAAGACAGCTATAAAGGGCACTGATCATTAAAGGGATATACGCACAAAGCTAAGGGGGAGAAGGGATGAGCAATCGTGTCGAGGCACTAAGCCAAGCTACGCAAGGCATGGAGAAATCGAAAATACAGAAGCTAGAGTTTGTTCGGATCAAATGGTTGTGGGAGAGAGTGAACGATTTCGTCATCGGTGCGGTCGTGCCATTATTACTCCTTGTCATTTGGCAAGTATCAGGGGATTTGGGGCTGTTTTCACCATCCTATTTACCAACTCCGTTGCAAATTGCCGCTGAGTTTCGTTCATTAATCGCTTCTGGTGAGCTGACCCAGCATCTGTCGATTTCTTTGCAACGAGCTGTCATAGGTTTTCTAATTGGAGGATCCATCGGGCTGCTCTTTGGCTTTTTAGTTGGTTTTGTTCAAAAGCTGGAGTTCATGCTGGATCCTTCCTTTCAAATGCTGCGCATGATTCCACATCTCGCGATTGCCCCGTTAATCATACTTTGGTTCGGTTTCGGCGAGGTTTCGAAAATCGTGATCATTGCGAATGGGGCTTTTTTCCCTATGTATATTTATACCTTTCTCGGCATTCGGAATGTGGATCACAAATTATTCGAGGTCGCTAAAGTGCTGAATTTCAGCAAGTCGAAGCAAATTTTTCGCTTGATCCTCCCGGCCGCTTTGCCTGGCATTCTGTTAGGTTTACGCCTATCTGTAGCGATTTCTTGGCTGGGCCTCGTTGTAGCTGAATTGATCGGGTCACAGGAAGGAATTGGTTTCCTCATTAACTATGGTAAACAAAATTCAAGCGCTGAGCTTATATTCGTTGGGGTCATCATTTTTGCAGTGATCGGGAAACTTGTGGATTCACTTGTACGGTGGCTAGAAAGAAGATGGCTGAGCTGGCGTGACAGCTTCCAAGGCTAGGAAACATCAAGGAGGGATTGCGATGAGCTCGGGCAAAATTACGAAATTAGACGCCGATGTCTTAGTCATCGGTGGAGGTCCTGCCGGGGCATGGGCAGCTTGGAGCGCAGCCCAGCAGCATGCGAAGGTCATCCTCGTAGACAAAGGATTCCTAGGATCGAGCGGAGCTACGGCACCTGGAGGCACGAATTTGTTGTACCTGCCGCCAGATTCTGAACGGAGAGAGAAGGCAGTCCAGCAGCGCTACAAAGAAAGTGGGTACTTGGCAGAGCCTGCGTGGATCCACCGTGTGCTTGATCAAGTGTATGAAAGCTTACTGTTAGTGGAGAAGTGGGGCTATCCGTTTCGCCGTGATGAGCAGGGTGTTCCTTTGCGTGATCACTTGCAGGGACCAGAGTACATGAAGCTAATGCGTCGTCAGGTCAGTCGGGCAGGTGTGAAGATCCTTGATCAATCGCCAGCTTTAGAACTGCTCGTCGATGAGCATGGAGTTGGAGGAGCTCGAGGCATTTCACGCTTAGATGATTCCGAATGGGAAATCCGAGCGAATGCTGTCGTGATTGCAACAGGTGGATGTGCTTTTCTAAGCAAGGGGTTGGGTTGTAACGTCCTAACTGGAGAGGGTGTTCTGATGGCGACGGAGCTCGGTGCCGAGCTATCTGGCATGGAGTTTACGCGCCAGTATGCGCCAAGTGCGGCTTTCGGTACGGTGACTCGTGGCCGCTTGCTGAACTGGGCTACCTATACCTCAGAGGATGGCACGGTACTGCAAGGCGGAGGCCCGAGAGCGGGCGATTTTCTGCCGAAAATGCTGAGCAAAGGCCCCGTGTACGCAGTGCTAAACCACGCGGATACGGAAGAAAAGCAGCAAATCCTGCGTAAATCGCATGCGATTTTCTTCGTGCCGCTGGATCGCGCAGGCATCGATCCCTTCACAGAGCGGTTCCCGCTCACGCTTCGCTATGAGGGAACCGTTCGCGGGACAGGCGGCATCCGCCTTACCGATGAGAGCTGCGCCTCAACGGTGCCGGGCCTTTATGCCGCCGGCGATGCGGCCACCCGTGAACGTGTCACGGGTGCCAAGTCAGGCGGAGGCGCATTCAACGCCTCCTGGGCGATCTCCTCCGGCACATGGGCCGGTGCCGGAGCTGCGAAGCATGCGCTGACGCTGGGGCGCAGCGCTAGGGATTTGCGACCAGCAGGCCGTTACGGCCTGGTCGATCCTGATGCAGCCCCCGATCGCATCCTCGATGCGGGGGGCTTGGTAGAGGCAGTCCAGCGGGAGGTCTTCCCGCTGGACATCAATTATTTCCGCAGTGAGCCCGTGATCCGTCAATCGCTGGCGCGATTGGACGATCTGTGGGCGAGCTTGCGGGGGACAGCCGTGCCCCTGTCGGTGCAGGGGCGGGTTCGCGCACGTGAAGTCGCAGGGATGATTGCGACGGCGAGGTGGATGTACACCGCTGCTCTCGCACGCAAGGAGACGCGGGGCTTGCATTCGCTTGAGGAGTATCCGGAAACAGATCCTGCGCAGCAGTACCGCCTGATTGTCTCTGGCATTGATGAGATTGAGCTGCGCACAGAGCTGGCGGCGGATCAGGAGGTTGTGGCACGATGATTGAATTCGTAAGTACGGAACGGTGTGTGGGATGCACGCTTTGCGTGAAGGTGTGTCCGACCAACGTATTTGATAAAGGGATTGATGGCATTCCGAGCATTGCAAGGCAGGAAGATTGCCAGACTTGTTTTATTTGTGAAGCGTATTGCCCCGTTGATGCGTTGTATGTATCTCCGTTTGAATCTCCTTTGGAGGAAGTGCCGACAGAAGCGGAGTTGGTAGAGGCCAATCTGCTGGGCAGCTGGCGAGAAACACTCGGCTGGGGTAAGGGGCGAACAACGTTGGCGGAGTTGGACACAACACCTTTTATAGATCGCATTTTACCTTCAAGACGATAAGCTATTCGTAATAAATAGTATTGACGGGTTTGAAATACGGTGCTACTATGTGTTTAATCTTAGTAAACAACTTGGTTTTGTCGACATACAATTGCATACCCTGTCCAACCGTACACACGGAGGCGTTCCTACATAAGGGATGCCTCTTTTTATTTTCATATTAGAGGAGGTCATGTAGATGGCAAAGGTTTTGGAAGATAATGATTTGGGGCTTATTGCGGATGTGTTGGTAATTGGCGGAGGTCCTGCGGGAACGTGGGCGGCCTTAACGGCTGCAACGAATGGCTCCAAGGTAATCTTGGTGGATAAAGGCTATTGTGGAACGAGTGGAGCAACGGCACCATCGGGTACAGGGGTTTGGTATGTCAAGCCGGACGAGAAGCTGCGAGAAGAAGCCAGAGCGAGTCGCTATCTGTTGGGCGGTAAGCTGGCGGAGGTTCCTTGGATGAATCGCGTGCTCGATCGAACCTATGAGAACATGAACAAGCTAGGCTCCCTGGGGTATCCGTTTCCGAAGGATGATATCGGCGATCCGTATAAGCGCGGTTTGCAAGGGCCTGAATATATGAAGCTAATGCGCAAACTGGTTCAAAAAGCTGGCGTGCGCATCCTCGATCACAGTCCTGTGCTCGAATTGCTTGCCGATGAGCATGGCGTTGGCGGTGCGACTGGCGTGAGAACGCAGAGCGGGCAGACCTGGACGGTGCGAGCAGGAGCGGTAGTGATTGCGACAGGCGGTTGTGCATTTTTGAGCAAAGCATTAGGTACGAACGTGTTAACCGGGGATGGCTATCTATTGGCTGCTGAGGCCGGCGCTGATTTCTCTGGGATGGAATTCTCGAATGCCTATGCGATCTGCCCGACGTTCTCTTCCGTAACTAAAACAGCCTATTACCGCTACGCCTCCTTCTACCACGAAGATGGCTCTATTGTAGAAGGCGCAGGGTCACAACGTGGCCGCTCGATCATTGCGCGGAATTTGCTGCAAGGCCGTCAGGTATACGCCAGCTTGGATCAAGCGCCGGAAGAGATTCGTCCTTTACTGCGTGTGAATCAAACGAATTTCTTCTTGCCTTTCGACCGACTTGGCATTGATCCGTTCAAAGATAAATTCCCTGTTACCCTTCGCTTAGAAGGCACGGTGCGTGGAACTGGCGGTATTCGCATTGTGGATGAGCAATGTTCAACCATTGTTCCAGGTTTATATGCAGCTGGCGATGCTGCAACGCGTGAGCTGATCTGTGGAGGTTTCACAGGAGGTGGCAGCCATAATGCGGCTTGGGCGATGTCTTCCGGTTCATTTGCAGGGGAAGGTGCTGCGAAATTTGCCAAGGATCTTGGAGATAAAGCGGATAATCGTACACTTAAAAGCGTCTCAACGACAACGTTCACGAAGTCGGGATCGGGTCAGATTTTAAGCAAAACAGGCGAAGCCATTCAAGCGGTACAAGAGGAAGTCATGCCATATGACCGCAATTTGTTCCGTACGCAGAAAGGGTTGGAAGGCTCCATCAATCGTCTGGATGGACTTTGGAACGACTTGCGTGAACGTGTGACGACGCTAGATATTGCAGGTGTTCGTCATCGTGAAGCGGCAGCTATGACAGCTACAGCCCGTCTTATGTATAACACGGCACGCGAGCGTACTGAAACAAGAGGGATGCATAAGCGTGAGGATTTCCCAGAGACTGATGCTGCGCAAGGGTACCGCTTAATTAGCGGAGGTTTGGATCAGGTATGGACGAAAAAGGCTGAAGTGAACAAGGAGGCTGTTACCCCATGATTGAGTTAGTCAGCGAGTCCAAATGTGTAGAATGCAACCTCTGCGTGTCGGTATGCCCGACGAATGTATTTGATCGTGTGGAAAATGGGATTCCGGTCATTGCTCGGCAAAGTGACTGCCAGACCTGCTTCATGTGCGAACTGTACTGCCCAGCGGATGCTCTCTATGTAGCGCCAGATGCAGAAGGACCGATGCATGTCAGCGAAGAGAGCTTAGATGAACAAGGATTCTTTGGTGGTTATCGGGAGAAAGTAGGCTGGGGGAAAGGGCGTAAACCAGTTGCCGAACATCCTTATATGTATGAATTAGCGAAACTAACTTCTATCGGGTAAGACAGTGGATACCCTCTTGTGGTCAATTTGAAAGGAGAATGAAAGATGATAGAGAGACAGAAAATGAGTAAAAGGGGATTCGGACTTTTCCGTACCACACATTTGGTTATGATGTTAGCAGCTATGGTCGCTTTGTTAGCGGCTTGTGGCAATTCCGATGGAGGTGCCAAGACGGCAGGTGCTAGTGCAGCAGCGACAAGTGGCGGAGCAGCCAAGGTACAACCACCAGCAGTGATCAATTACGGATACATTGGGACGAACAAGTTGAATTTCCCGGGTGGAGCTGAGGGTTGGGGCTTGTACAAAGGCATTATCCAAGAGGAGCTCAAAAAATACGGCATCACCGAAATTAAGCCGGTAGCTTTCCCGAACGGACCTGATCAAAGCGAGTCGTTAATCAGCGGCAGACTGGATTTCGGCAGTTTGGGCGATACGCCAGCGATGCTTGCTCGTTCGACGGGAGCGAAGACGAGAGCGATAACCCAGAACACAACAGACAATATAGGTTACTTGATTGGTAAAAAAGGTGGACCGACGACGATTGCCGATTTGAAAGGTAAAACGATCGCAATTCAAAAAGGCTCCTTCATGCACCGCTATATTGCCGGCCTTGTGAAAGAACAAAATGTACCCGACGTGAAGTTCATCCATATGCTGCGCCCTGATGGTGAAGCAGCATTGTCACGTGGCGAAGTGGACGCGATGACGAATAGTGCGATCTTTGCTCTGAAACAAATTGAGAATGGGTTCCCATTGATTGATGATGCCACCAAGCATCCGAATTTAATCGGAGGCAGCCTTACAGTTGTGTCCGAGGACTATCTAAAGAAGTTCCCTGATTTCCCGAAGGTGTGGAATGCAGCTAGGGAGAAAGCGCTCAAGGATTTACAATCCAAGCCAGATGAATATTACCAATTCTTATCTCAGTTAAATGGGTTCACGCCGGAATTGAACAAGAAGGTTACACCGATTGAGACGATTAAAGATGTTAATTTTAAGGATGATGGTGTGAAGCTGCTTGATGGAACGAAGAAATTCTTGGTTGACGAGAAGCTGGCAGAGAAGGATTTTGATCTGAATCAGTGGTTACTTAAATAAAGGCAACACGCCTATTCGGAAAGGAAATGATAAGATGACTGTATCAGCACAAGTCGATAATCAAGCTGTTTTAACCCCTGAAGTGGAGGCCAATCGTAAGGCGGATTATCCTGTTCATCCGCTGTTTCTGAACCGTTGGTCGTCGCGTGCTTTTGAAGAGAAAGAAGTAACGCATGAGACCTTGTACACGATCCTGGAGGCTGCTCGCTGGGCGCCTTCCAGCTCGAATCTACAGCCGTGGCGATTCGTAGTCGCCCAAACAGAGGAGCAGAAACAGAAGTTTCAATCGTTCATTAAGCCGAACAATCAATTGTGGACGAAGCATGCTCCAGTGCTGTTGCTGATCTTGTCTAACAAGTTCCGTCAGGATGGTGAACCTAGTGGCGCACATGCGTTTGATGCAGGTGCAGCTTGGGCATCCATTGCTTTTCAAGCGAACTTGTTAGGTCTAGCTACACGAGCAGTTGGCGGCTATGACAGAGAAAAGGCACGTGAAGTCCTTCAAGTTCCAGCGGAGTATGAGCTTCATGCCGTGATTGCTTTGGGTTACCGTGGAGCACCTGAAACGTTGGCCGAGGACTTTCAGCAGCGTGAGTTGCCGAATGGACGACGCGCATTGAGCGAGAGCATCATCGAAGGCTCTTTCTAGTTCGATGGACTCGTGGAATCGGCAATTTGCAGCGTTGCTCTCTGTGCAATTGCTTGTATCAACCGCGCACGGCATGTTCGTTCCCCTCTTGCCCAGCTTCCTTCAGGATGTTGGGCATGTGAGTGGGGATTCGCTTTACATATGGTCAGGTGCCATATTCTCGGCCAATTTCATGATCATGATGCTGCTCATGCCTTTCCTTGGGCGCATCGGAGATCGCTACGGGCGTAAGCCAGTGATGCTATGGTCTGGATTTGGGATGACCCTCGTTACGGCTTGCATGTCACTTGTCACCGAGCCTTGGCAGTTGGCACTGCTGCGATTGGCACAGGGGTGCTTCACCGGCATCCTGCCATTCACCATGGTGCTGATCTTGATCGGCGCTGCCAAGAATAAGGTTGGCGTTTCGGCTGGCACCATGCAAATGATGGGCGAGACCGGATCGCTAATCGGACCATTGATTGCGTCCTCTTTGCTTACATTTTACTCGGTTCGAGGCGCCTATCCAGCAATGAGTGTGTGTATTTTACTTGCGACCGTCAGCGTACTTTGCTTTGTCAAAGAAGGTCCCCGTGCACCTGTTGTATCTAAAATGGAACGGAGCACCTTGCTAACGGACTGGAAGCAAATCTGGCGGATGAAGCCGCTCCCCTCATTGCTGCTTAGTGCCCTATGCATTAATTTCGCACTAGTCGGGACGAATCCAATTATCCCCTACTACGTGCGGCAATCCACGCATACGCTCGCCTTTCTCAACGATCAGTGGCTGCTCGGTATCACCTTATCGGCGACCTCTCTCGCCGTTATCGTTTTCTCCCCGTTGCTGGGCATGCTCTCCGATCGTGTAGGACCTTTGTTGTTGCTCAAAATAGCGACCAGCACTGCGTTTCTCCTTTGTATCGTGCAAGCTGTGACCCACTTCTATCCGCTCATCCTTGCTTGTCGGTTTACACTCGGCTTGTGCGTAGCGGGTATGATGCCCAACATTCAAGCCCAGGTGCGAGGTTTAGTCCGCAAGGGGATGGAGGGGCAGACCTTCGCCATGGTGAACTCATGGATGTTCCTAGGTTGCCTAACAGGACCGCTTCTGGGAGGCGTTATCGTCGCTCATTTCGGCATTCGTGGCTGGTTCATTACCGCTATGCTCGTCTTTGCCGTTAGCTGCTGGCAAGCTTTTCATATTGGAAGCTACCAATCGCGGAAGGCAGAGATGGAAGTGACTCAAGCCGTGACGCGCGTGTCGACAACTACAAATTAAAACGAAGCGAGCCCTTTGGGGCTCGTTTTTTTGCCGCATAAGAATGTAGAAGTTCATGATAAGGAGGCTATATGTATCGTAAATATACGGTGCCCCAGTCAAATAGATGGATTTTATACAGTTATATCTTGGTGTTTTCTGATCAAATACTTAATAAATGGAAAATATGCAGTTAATTTAATATAGTTTAGCTAATTTGAACATATAGAGGTGATTTTAAATACATATTTTCCAGTTAAATCGGGTTTTCGAAGGAATTTATCATAAATAGCTACATATTTTCCAGTTAATATAAAATAGTAACTTACGTGTCCCTCCGAGCCTACAAACGCCCCCAACACCGTCTGAAATCCCGTTCGATAGAAGGTTTTGTGGAACTATAGAATGGTTGTGTTTCACAAAACTTCTCCTACATCCCTTTTACTTTCCCCTCAAGGCATGATAATTTTATAAGTTAGAAGCAGAGCATTTTGAATTTAATGTTTCGTCCCCTTTGATAAGATGATGACAAGAACAACAATAGAGTATTGAGAGGGGCAACAATCGTATGAAAAAGCTCAGTCAAACAGTCGTAAGCGCTATCGTAGTTGGTGGCTTGTTGGCGGGATGTTCTTCCCAAAGTGATAGTGGAAGCACGGCAAGCACATCTTCGTCATCCGTACCAAACCAAACAGACACAGCCGTGAAAAAAGAAGAAAAAGTAAAACTTACATTTTGGAGAAACTCGGGGAATGATACAGAGAATGCGGCTTACGACAAGTTAGTAGCCTCTTTTATGCAAAAGTATCCGAATATTTCCGTGGAAATGACACCGATTCCATACTCGGATTATGACACAAAATTACGTGTATCCATCGCTTCCGGAAGTCCGCCGGACATCATGGCGTTAGATGCGCCAACCGTCGGTTCGTATGCCAACGCGGGAGCACTTAAACCGCTGACGACGTACTTCAAGACAGATGGCAATATGGAGGATATTCCGAAATCAACATTAGCTACTTATACGTATCAAAATGAAATCTACATGGCACCGCTGACCGAGTCTTCTATTGCGATGTTCTATAACAAGAAACTTTTCCAAGCGAAAGGTATTCCGCTTCCTTCCAAAAACCCAGATGAGCCGTGGACATGGGATCAAGTATTGGAAGCTGCAAAGAAAGTGAACGATCCAGCGAACGGGATCTTCGGTATCGATCCAGCGCAGGGCTTTGGTAACGCAGGCGGTACAGCATATTTCAAGTATCCAATCATTTGGCAACTCGGTGGCGAGATCATGAGCCCAGACGGTAAAACGTCCAAAGGCTTCCTAGATTCCCCACAAACGAAAAAAGCCGTACAGTTCTTCTCCGATCTGTATAACAAAGATAAAGTATCTGCGCTGGAGTATCCACCGGATCCGTTCCCGAATGGTAAGTTGGCCATTACGATTGACGGCTCGTGGTCCTTGGCTAATTTGAAGGAGAAATTCCCTAATTTCAAGTTGGGCGAAGACTATGATATTGCACCATTGCCAAAAGGAACCACACAAGCGGTAGCCAACGGCAGCTGGGCGCTGGGTATTTCCGCGAAAAGCAAGCACTCAGATGAAGCTTGGAAGTTTATAAACTGGGTAACTGGGGAAGAAGGACAGAAAACGTATGCAGGCATGACAAAGGATATCCCATCCCGATATTCTTCTGCGAAGGCGTTCCCAGAGCTGAATGAGTATCCGAAGAATATCTTCGTGATTCAAAATCAGAAGTACGGCAGACCGCGTCCAATCACGCCGATCTTCCCGCAAATGTCAGATGCTGTGAACAAAATGTTTGAAGATGTCACGATCGGCAAAAGAAACATTGATGCGTCTATCGCAGAAGCCGTTACGACAATTGATAAAGCGTACGCAGACGTCCTAGCACAGCAGAAGAAGTAAGCAATTCCAGATAAGTGAGACGAATCATTTCGATGATCGTCTCTTTGTCGTTGTTTGGTCAGACGGCCCAGAGGTATGATATAAAGAATCAGACATAACGGGGGGATATCATGTTTTTCTCATTGAGGAGCCGTTTGATGGCGGTTTTCTCGGTTCTATTGCTTCTCCCTTTTGCCACTTTGGCCTATATCCTTAGCGAGGAAGCGACCAAGTCAATCCAGTCGTCGATCGAAGCTTCAACCTCTCAAACAATCGAGCAGTTCGCCTCGCATGTGGGGACGCTGTTGACACAAGTGGAGGATACAGGCAATCAGGTAATGAGCTCCCGAGTCACACAGGACTGGCTGACCGTTCATTTGAATCCAGATAGCACCATTCAGGAACGCGTGCTCACGAAGCAACGATTGCGGGAGTATTTCTCCTCCTATGGGGTGAACAACTCCAGTGGTATTTCCATTAGTGCGTTCGCCGAGGATGCTGGCGGTGTGTGGACGCAGGACAGAACCTACAAGAACAGCGCGTGGTTCCAGGATTTTATTAATGAAAACAAGCGTTGGACGGTTGCACACAAGGATGTCGATCAGTCGGATGATTTTATGAGAGCTCGATCGATTAATAGCTTCCTTTTCCCACTCGTACAATTGCAATCGCTAAAAAATATGGGCTTCATCAAAGTGAATTATCCAACAACCCTGCTTCGCAATGCGATTGAAAAGATTCATGTAGGGAAGACGGGGAAGGTCGTTTTGCTGACGCATGACGGCAACAGTGTGCTGGATCAGAATCTGTCTGAAGACAAGGACATGCTGGGGAAGGGGCTTCAGCAGATTGATGCACGTTTTGACGGGGATGCCAGTGGAATTTTCCCGATGGAGGCGAAAGGAGAGACGAATCTGCTCTTTTTCCGCAAGCTGCCTGCTCAGAATTGGACCATTATCGGGAGTGTGCCTGAGGCTGAATTGTATGAAAAAATCACACACATTCGCCAAACGATGCTTGTCGTTAGCATTTTGTTACTGATCGTTGCGATACTAACAGCCTTTTGGCTGTCAGCAGGCATTACCAAACCGCTGAGTGTGATGGGGAGAGCAATGAAGCACGTAGAGCGCGGGGAGTTTCATCAGGCGCTGCATATGATGCCGAAGGTTGGCCAGGGCCATAGTGAAGTGAACTATGTGACAAGGGTGTTCGAGCAGATGACCCATCGGCTGCGCTATTTAATCGAGACGGAGTTCGAGACAAACTTGCGCAGGAAAAATGCCGAGTATAAAGCACTGCTGCTGCAGATTAATCCGCATTTTTATAATAATACGCTTGAAATCATTAGCGGTCTGGCGGCGATGAAGCGGGAAGACCTTGTGATGGATGCGACGGAAGCTTTGGGTAAAATGATGAGATACTCGCTTAACCTGGGTAGTGATTTGGTTCGAGTAGGGGAAGAAATGGCGTATATCCGGGATTATTTGTTCATCCTTCATTTGAGGCATGAGGAGCGATTGCAAAGTGTGATCGAAGAAGATCCCGAGGCAGCCCATTTCTTGATCGCCAAATTCATCATTCAACCTCTGGTCGAAAATGCGGTGAAGTATAGTTTAGAGAAGGATGGCGTTGCGCGGGTTACCCTAAGGACGAAGCTGCAAGAGAATAAATTGCTGATCTCCGTGAAGGATAATGGCATTGGCATGTCTCCGGAATTGGTTCAAAATCTTATGGAAGAGATCCAAACGGGTGATCCTGTAGCGATTCTCAGTACCGAGGGGCAGAGTATTGGTCTTCGCAATGTGTTATCCCGCTGTCGATTGAATTATGGGAAGCAATTTCATTTAGAGCTGTATTCCAAGCAGAATGAGGGGACGGAGCTGAACCTGATCCTGCCGCTGATAAGGAGCTGACAACCGAGATGTACAGAATCATGCTGATTGATGATGAGGTCGGCGTTCGAAATAGCATTAAAGCCAAAATTGATTGGACATCCGCCGGGTACGAAATTGCGCAGGAAGCGGCTAATGGTCTGGAAGCACTGCAGCTTCTGGAGGCACATCCGATGCCGGATGTTGTTATTACAGATGTTCGCATGCCGCAAATGGATGGGATTTCCTTCGTTAGCGCATGCAAGGAAAAGTACCCTGCGCTTCGTATTATTGTGCTCTCCGGCTACTCGGATTTTGAATATATGAAGGCTGCTATTCAGCTTGGGGTGAAGGATTATCTGCTCAAACCCGTGGTTCGCAGTGAGCTAACCGCACTTCTTGGCAAGCTTGCCGCGGAGTTGGAAGAGGATCGCAATCGCTTGCGGGAGCAAGATCAAGAGGAAATCAAAAACCATCAACAGCTTGTGCTGATGCAAGAGCAGCTTCTTTGGCAACTGGTGAAGGATGAATGGTTCAGCGTGTCCACCATGAAGGAGCGAATGGAGCAGTTACAGTTATCAGCGTTAGCAGGTGACAATGTTCATGCTCAATTTGTAACGGTAGAGATGCGTATTCCACCAGGACGCTTGGACGATTGGAGTGAGCGGAAAGACTTGCTGTACTTAGCTTTTCAGATGTTGTGCCGGGAGTCCGCCGAGAAATGGGAGCACATCTATCCGTTCTACGCGATGAGTCACCCTGCGATGATACATTTTGTCATTCGGATTCAAAATGCCGAGCATGACCGCTTCTTGGCTGACTTCGTACGCAAGCTGAAGCGGGATATCCAAAGCTACCTCAAAGTAGACAGTGTGCTCGGTATTGGCGAGCCTATCCATGGTTTGAGGCAGCTCAAGGACGGCTACGCATCAAGTATGCTCGCCTGGAGTCAAGGCACGATTCATTCCGATAAAGCTGAGCCGGATCGAAATGTGCTCGCCATGACGCATAGCTTTTCACCGGAGGTGGAGAGAAAGCTGATGCAAACCATCGAAAATCTCGATATGCCTGCTTTTACCAAGCAGTTACAAGCCATTTTCACCACAGATCGAGATACGCCAATGTTTGTGTTCACCTTTTTAACGCTGCGTATTATTCTCTTGTTTAACGCCATTGCCAAGAAGTTTGAGCTAGGGGACGCGTCCCTGCAGAGCTATCTCTGGAACTGCCAGATGAGCGTGAGAGATTACTCCTCTCGGGAGCAAGTGCTCGACCAGCTGCACGACATGGCCCGGCTCGTCATGGAAGAGGTGAGGAAAACCAGGTTCTCCAGTGGTCAGCAAATGATGGAAGCCATTCGCAATTATGTGAATGAGAACTTTTCCTATGAGCTTACGCTGGCCTCCTTGGCCGAGATGTTTCATATTAACGAAACGTACTTATCTGGGTTGTTTAAGATGAGTGTGGGTGTGACTTTTAGTGACTATGTCACGAGGTTGCGTTTGGGGAGGGCTGCGGATTTGCTCCAAGAAAGTGAGCTTAAGCTAACGGATATTGCTACGTTGGTGGGGTACTCTAGTTCGAGCTATTTTAGCACGGCTTTCAAGAAGTTCTACGGGAAGGGACCGAAGGAGTATCGGGAGGAGAGTCAAAGCAAATCTGTATAGTTTTGTGCACCATACATGATACGCATAATAACAACATATTTATCTAACTCATTGACCAAATAAAAAACAAGATAGTTATCAACGATCAACTTACGATATCCTCTGCTTTTTAGAGACTCATCTAACAAAATACTTCCTGAATACGGGACTCTAGTGAGGCTCGTAATACTGGATTCAATCTTTGCTAGAAGGTTGTCTGCCGCAGCTTGAGCAAATAATTTATGCGATACATAACTGTAAATCTGCTCAAGATCATCACTTGCTAATGGTGTGAATTTCAAACCATAATCATTTGTTTGCATATTTGTCTCGCAGCCTTTTAAAAACTGCCTCACCTTCTAATAAAGGTTGACCCTCAGCAATTTGCTTTTCAGCTTCAGCTAACTTTTTATAAACTTCAACTAGCGCAAGTTGACGTTCATAGGTTTCAATACTCATTACGACTAAGTCACCATATCCGTTCTTAGTAATAAAAATAGGTTCGTCTTGTTTATGACAAAGCTCAGAGATTTCAGTTGTATTTCTTAAATCCGTTATCGGTCTAATATGCGGCATAATCTGACCTTCCTTCTCATGATCAATCTGACATTATTGTAGCATTATAATGTACAATATTCAATTCCGATTACCATGAATGGGCTTAAATACTCTCATCTAACAGATGAGGGTATTTTTTTTATCTGCTGACGAGGCTAATCCTGGCACGCACCTGCAAATCATTTTAAAACACAACTCCCAATGATATTGAAATCTTTCTATTCGCTGACTCGGTACAATAACGATACATCATAATAGACAGCTAGTAGAGGGAGGAACCATGCGGAAGAAATTTGGATTATGGGTAGCGGGTAGCGCTGTGATCATACTTCTGGGTTGGGGGGCAACGGCATTGGTAGCAGGTGATAACAAATCGACGGACTCAGCGGAGGAATCGGCTTTCTCTTATGCGAAGGATCCGACTTATTATACGGAAAAGTTTCGCCCACAGTATCACTTATCACCGGAATCAGGCAATCTAAGTGACCCGAATGGCATGGTCTATTTGGAAGGAGAGTATCATCAATTCTATCAAAATAGCGGCCAATGGGGTCACGCGGTTAGTCGCGATTTAATCCATTGGGAGCATTTGCCGGTCGCGCTAGCTAGGGATTCGCTCGGTGAAATTTGGTCAGGCAGCGCGGTTGTGGATGCGAAGGATACGAGTGGCTTTTTTGGCGGCAAGGCGGGTCTAGTCGCGATTTTTACGCATTTCAAAGGCGGCCTGCAATCGCAAAGTATTGCATTTAGCACAGATAAAGGCCGTACCTGGACCAAATATGAAGGTAATCCAGTGATTCCGAATCCAGGTTTAAAGGATTTCCGAGATCCCAAAGTGATCTGGCACGAGCCGACGAAATCCTGGGTGATGGTAGTGTCTGTGGATAATCGCGTTCAATTCTACACATCACCTGACCTGAAAGCATGGAAGCTCGCAAGTGAGTTTGGAAGCGATCAGGGCTCGCATGCGGCGGTTTGGGAATGTCCAGATTTGTTTGAGCTACCTATAGAGGGTACCAAAACGAAAAAATGGGTGTTAGCCCTCAGCATCGGCAGCAACAACACGACCAAAGGCTCCACGGCTCAATACTTCGTTGGCACGTTCGACGGTCGCACGTTCAAGAACGATAATCCAGCTTCCGATGTTTTGTGGACGGATTATGGGAAGGATTTCTATGCAGCAGTATCTTATTCGGATATTCCAGCAAAAGATGGACGTCGCATTTGGCTAGGCTGGATGTCCAACTGGCGTTATCCGTTTGCGATGCCGACTGGGGCCTGGAAGGGGAATATGTCGATCCCGCGTGAGCTGCGGTTGAGAAATATCCCTGATCAAGGCATACGCCTAATTCAGGAACCGATCAAAGAATTGCAGACGCTGCGGGGCACAGAAGTAATGGTGAAGCAGCAACAGTTAGCGGCAGGAGTTAATCCGTTTGATCATTTAAAAGGAACATCGTATGAGCTACTCTCGGAGCTTACAGTTCTGCCGAAAAGCAAGGCCGAATTCCAGCTGCGCAAAGGAGCAGATCAAGCAACGAAAGTCACCTACGATGCGGATACGGAAAAGCTGACCATTGACAGAACCCACTCGGGTATCACCTCATTCGAGAAAGGCTTCGCCGAACAAGTGTCGGCACCACTGAGGCTGAAGAACGGCAAGCTCAAACTTCAATTTTTCGTGGATGAGGCTAGTTTGGAGGTATTCGCGAATGATGGCGAGGCTGTTGTCTCTAGCCTGATCTTCCCTGATCCCACGAGCAATCGACTGGAACTGACTGCGTCAGAGGGCGATGTCACGCTGGAAAAAGCGCAGTTTTATCCGATGGGGACGGTTTGGCGTAAGGAAGATGTGAACGGGACAACGCCACAGAGAGTAGTGTTGAACAATACTACGTTTGATGTAGCAGTGAACAGCAGCCAACTTATCGCAGCATCCGTTATTCCACTGAGCGCACCACAGGAGCTGAAGTGGACATCTAGCGATGAAGGAATCGCGTCCGTTACAGCGGATAACGGAGGGGCAACGGTGCGTGGTGTTAAGACGGGGCAGGCTGAAATCAAGGCGACTAGCCAAGATGGGACTGTCATGTCGAGTGTCCAAGTGTATGTTTACGATGGCAAATGACAGATGTGAATGGAGAGGTGAGTTATGGCTACTGTTGAAACGATGAAAACAGTGAAATCGGTTAGTTCAAGCAATAAAAAATCGCAAAGCTTTCGCAAGCATGAGCAGGCTACGGCCTTCTGGTTTATTTTCCCGGCGATAGCCTTACTGCTTGTGTTCGTATTCTATCCTATGTTGCAAGCTTTTCTAATCAGTTTCAAAAACTATTCCTTAGTCGGCGCCGGTGACGTGTTCGTCGGCATGGACAATTATGTGCATCTAATGAAGGATCGAGCCTTCTTTAATAGTTTGAAGCATTCGTTTTATTTCGCACTGATTGTGATTCCGATTCAGACGAGCATCGCACTTGGCCTTGCCCTATTAATTCAGAAGAAAACCGCGACAGCCGGGCTGTTCCGAACGCTTTATTTTATCCCGGTTATTATCTCGACAGCGGTGGCGGCTACGGTTTTTAAGCTCATTTATAACAAAGAGTTCGGCCTCCTGAACAGTGTGCTCAAAGCGCTGCATATGCCGGTTACGAGCTTCCTATCTGATCCGAAAACAGCGATGAACGGCATTATTGTGCTCGGAATTTGGAAGGGCGCCGGGTTTTTCATGATTATTTTTCTAGCCGGCTTGAACAATATCTCGCCCGATCTCTATGAAGCAGCCAGAGTGGATGGGGCATCACGGATTGGGCAGTTTTTCAAAATCACACTTCCATTATTGAATCGGACGATGTCCTTCGTGGTCATCATGACGACAATCGATGCGATCAAGCTCTCGGGCTTAGTTTTCGTACTGACCAATGGCGGTCCCAATAGCTCAACGGAAACGGTTGTTTTCTATATTTATAAACAAGCTTTCACGCAAATGAGGATGGGGTACGCGACGGCGGCGGCTTTTGTGCTTTTCGCGATTGTATTGACCATTTCACTGATCCAAATGAAGCTTTTTAACAAAGACACAGACTAACAACGAGGAGGGATTCGCTGTGAAGAGGCTAACAAACGTCGTAACGATGATTGTCATGATCGTAATTGCTCTGATTTCTATCGCTCCTATCCTATGGATGGTTACTGGCGCTTTTCGACCCTATCAGGAGCTTTTCAAATATACATCATTGAATATTCACTTAATAGTTCCCGTAGAATGGACATGGAAGAACTTCCATAATGTCATTTTTAATACGCGAAATCCGTTCTTACGCTATATCTGGAATACATTGCTCGTGGCTTCCATCGTAACGATACTGGTGCTGATCATTAATTCGATGGCGGCATTTGCGTTTGCGAAGCTAAGATTTCCATTTAAAACGGTTGTATTTGCCTTATTTATGTCTGCGATGATCATCCCAGGCGAAGTAACACTCGTACCTAACTATTTGTTGATGCATGATTTGGGCTGGCTTAATTCTTATAAAGCACTTATTATCCCTTCGATGTTGTCCGTGTTCGGCATCTTTATGCTGCGGCAATTTTTCGCGGAAGTTCCGAACGAAATGATGGAAGCTGCACGGATTGACGGAGCGACATTGCCTCGCACTTTTGTAGCGATCGTGCTGCCAGCCGCAGTGCCTGCGCTAATTACGCTCGGACTGATGACTTTCCTAGGAAACTGGGACTCCTATCTGTGGCCGCTTATTGTGATCAATGATCAGAAAATGCAGATGATTCAAGTCGGGATCTCCACGTTTTCCTCGAATGAGGGGACAGATTGGTCGAAGGTTTTGGCGGCGAATACGCTATCTACCGTGCCAATTCTCCTACTTTTTCTATTTTTGCAGCGTTACTATATTCAGGGGATTACGATGTCGGGCATTAAGGGTTAAATGGTTTAGGGTAAAAAGAAAGGAGCAGATGGCATGAACTACGATGTAGTTGCGCTTGGGGAGTACTTAATTGATTTTACACCAAATGGTCGATCCGAAGCGGGACAGCCGTTGTTTGAGCGCAACCCAGGCGGAGCGCCAGTAAATGTGGCAGCTGCGATGGCGAAGCTCGGCAGGAAAACGGGGTTCATCGGGAAAGTGGGCAGCGATCCATTCGGGGCTTATTTACGCGAAGCTTTACTCGAGGTCGGCGTGTCAGATTGTGGTTTGGTAGAGACATGTGAGGCGCATACGACGATGGCTTTCGTCCAGCTGGATGCAGATGGAGATAGATCGTTTCATTTTGCAAGGCATCCTGGCGCTGATCAGCTGTTGAGAGCAGATGAGTTGAATCATGCCATGCTGGGGGAGACACGGATTTTTCATTTTGGCTCGATTTCAATGACGGCGGAGCCTGCTTATACAGCTACTCTAAAAGCTGTTCAGCTTGCGAAGGATAATGGGGCGCTGATTTCCTATGACCCGAATTGGCGTCCTTCCTTGTGGCGAGATGAGGAGCACGCACTAGAAGTAATTCGCGTTGGCCTAAGCCTCGCAGATGTGGTAAAGGTTTCCGAAGAGGAGCTTGTCTTCTTGACGGCTGAGCAGGATTTAGAAAAGGCAGCGAGAAAACTAGTTGAACAGTATGGAATTACCTTGCTTTTGGCTACAGCAGGAGGAGCGGGTTCTTTTTATCAGATGAAGGATTGGTGGGGCAAGGTGGAGAGTTTCCCTGTTCTTACCCTTGATACTACTGGTGCTGGGGATGCGTTTTTCGGTGCATTGTTATATGAAGTGTTGGAGAAGGGAAAGGCGTTGCAGTTGTGGGAAGAAGAGGAGCTTCAGCTGGCATTGTGCTTTGCGAATGCGGCGGGAGCTTTGGCGACCACTCGGAAAGGTGCGATTCCGTCGCTTGGAACAATGGAGGAAATTCAAGCGTTGATACGAGATGGAGCTAGGGAGGATGTTCTAGGATGAGTCAGCGGACAGATAGTGAAAAGAGTCAGCTCCACATGGAACGCGTGGAACAAGCGAATCAAGCATTGGAGCAAGCCGTCAAGTCAATCGCGGAGGATGGATATAGGCTTGGTTATCACCTTATGCCTCCAGCGGGCTGGATGAATGATCCAAATGGGCTTATTTATTGGAATGGAGAGTATCATGTGTTTTATCAGCATTTTCCCTATGAGTCGAAATGGGGCCCGATGCATTGGGGGCATGCCAAAAGTAAGGATTTGGTGCACTGGGAGCACTTGCCTATCGCGTTGGCTCCTTCGGAAGATTATGATAGCGGGGAAACAGGTGGTTATGGCTGTTGGTCAGGCAGTGCAGTCGATTATAACGGCGTTCTGACATTGGTCTATACGGGGCATGTAGATGGACGTACGCCGATGGAGGTGCAGTGTCTCGCGACCAGCACGGATGGGGTTGCTTTTAACAAATCAGTGGCTAATCCTATTATTGGTGCCGCACCGGAGGAGGGTGGGTTCGGCTTCCGCGATCCGAAGGTTTGGCAGCATGACGGTCAGTGGTACATGGTCGTCGGTTATGGAAAGGATGGCTTGGGCAAAGTGCTGATGTACACGTCTTCTGATTTGCTCACATGGCGCTATTTGGGTGTTGCAGCAGAGAGTGACGGCACTATGGGAGATATGTGGGAGTGTCCTGATTTATTTCCACTCGGTGATGGGGATGATCATGTGCTTGTTATTTCCCCGATGAACATGGGGGCTACAAAGACGATGTACCTCACCGGGAAATTAAACTATGAGACAGGCAAATTTGATTACCGTTATGCCGAACGGTTGGATGATGGGTTCGATTTCTATGCGCCGCAAACGTTGGTGGATGGACTGGGACGACGCATCCTGCTAGGCTGGATGAACATATGGGGCGCTCAGATGCCGGAGCAAGTAGATGGCTGGATGGGGGCGTTTACTTTGCCGCGCGAGTTGACGCTGGCAGAGGATGGCACGTTGCGGATGCAGCCTGTGGCGGAACTGGCGGCGCTGCGGAAGGGCAGGGAGTTCGTCGATCGACAGGTGATACCTGCGGAATCGATTGTTTCATTGGCCGCTATTCAAGGCGACCAGCTGGAACTGATCGCCGTGTTTAACACGAAGGGATCTAGCGAGGAGGCGGTGTTTGGACTTCTCATTCGTTGCTCAGAGGATGGATCTGAGTACACGGAAGTTTCGTACTCCGTAGCGGAGCATACACTCCGCGTTGATCGTACACGCGCCGGTGCAGGTGAAGCCGGTGTGAGCGAAGCTCAGGTGGAACCGATGGAGGATGGGAGCATCAAGCTTCATCTGTTCGTGGATCGTTCTTCGTTAGAGCTGTTCGCGAATAACGGTGTGAAAACGATAACGAATCGGATTTATCCGAATGGTGACAGTCTAGGTGTTAAGCTTTTTGCAAGGCATGGTGAAGCTTGTTTAGAAAGTTTGGACGCATGGAAAGTGTCATTGTAGATACAACAAATAACCAATTTTAAACAAGCGAGCATTCCGCGAAGCCAGGTGGTATAATAGGTTAAACGTTTCAATAAACCTGGCGAGGAGTGTAATAGATGACGACAATTCAGAAGGCTTGGGCTCAAGAAGCATGGGCACAAACCGTAGCGAAAGTAGACAAAACAAGTAAGCGCATTGGTGATGGTTTCCCACATGCAAGTGTAGGCGGAGAGTATAAGCTGGAGCCTGCATATTGGTGGACAGCGGGTTTCTGGCCTGGGTTGTTGTGGTTATTATATCGTGATACCAAGGATGAGGGTCTGAAGCAGTTAGCCGAGTCCTGTGAACAGCAACTCGATCAAGTTGTTACCGACTACTATCGTCTGGATCATGATATCGGCTTCATGTGGACGCTGACGAGTGTTGCTCGCTACAAGTTAACTGGTGCAGATGATTCCAAGCGCCGCGCTTTGCTCGCGGCGAATCTGCTTGCAGCACGTTTCAACGTGAAGGGCAGTTACATTCGCGCTTGGAACCCTTGGCGCGAAGGCGAGGATAATGCAGGCTGGGCGATTATCGACTGCATGATGAATCTGCCGTTGCTGCACTGGGCTACGCTGACTACAGGCGACCCGCGCTTCAAAGAAATCGCCGTAAGGCATGCCGACATGGCGGTCGAGCACTTTATTCGTCCCGATGGATCGGTGAATCATATCGTGATTTTTGATCCTGCCACTGGCGAGAAGCTTTCCGTAAACGGTGGGCAAGGCTTTGCGCCTGAATCGGCCTGGTCGCGGGGAACCGCGTGGGCGATTTACGGTATGAGCCTCAGCTATAAGTACACTGGCGATGAGAAGTATTTGCATGCGGCCAAGCGTGCTGCACATTTCTTCCTGGCGAACCTGCCGGAAGATCATGTGCCGCATTGGGATTTCCGCTTGCCAGATGGCATTCCAGCGTACCGCGACTCCTCAGCAGGCGCGTGTGCGGCTTGCGGCTTGCTCCTGATCGCGGAGCAAGTGAACGGCCAAGAGGCATCCCTCTACCGCGAAGCGGGGGAGCGCATCTTGCACTCGCTGTACACGAACTACGGTGCGTGGGATTCCGAAACCGAAGAAGGGTTAGTCACCCACGGTACAAGCCATTATCCAGAGGGGAAAAACATCGACGTGCCGCTCATTTATGGCGACTATTACTTCGTGGAGGGTCTTTCCCGATTGCTCGGGCATGGCGAGTTGTTCTGGTAGGTTAGGTTAATTTGATAAGAGAGTTGTCTTTCAGCAGCTATAGCTGCTGGAGGACAACTCTTTTTTGCGTTGTTTCCACGCGTCGCTCCAGCACTCCAGTAACAATAACTGGATTTCCTACATCTAATTTCGCGCCAAACACGTTGCTGAAGCGAATAACTGTATTTCCTCCAGTTAATTCGAGCCAATTCGTCCGAAATAATCGATTTGAGCGAAATTAGCTACATAATTTCCATCTATATGCAATAAACAGATGAATCAGCCAGAATTAGCTGCATAATTTCCATTTAATTTCCACGGGCGACGGGGAGATGGGGGAAAGTGGCATGTTGGTAGCGGAGGAGTGTGTTTAGGGTGTGTGTTTAGGATGTGTAGTTAAAATGTGCAGTTAGGTTGTGTAATTAGGGTGTGTGTTTAGGTTGTGTAGTTAGGTTGTGTAGTTAGGTTGTGTAGTTAGGGTGTGTAGTTAGGTTGTGTAGTTAGGGTGTGTGTTTAGGTTGTGTAATTAGGTTGTGTAGTTAGGATGTGTAGTTAAGATGTGATGGCAGTGTGTTGTGGGTGGATGTTGTACTGGTGAAATTTAAGTTTAGGTGTTGCTCCCCCATC
Organism: Paenibacillus allorhizoplanae; assembly: GCF_927798215.1. Lineage (NCBI taxonomy): Bacteria > Bacillati > Bacillota > Bacilli > Caryophanales > Paenibacillaceae > Paenibacillus > Paenibacillus allorhizoplanae. The sequence continues at coordinate 121,788 of NZ_CAKMMW010000015.1, read as the reverse complement.
CCCCACAAAAAGACTTTTACTACAGTAAATCGACATCCGCCCTCATTGTTGGTCTCATGCCTTGAAACCTATAATTAACACATAAGACAAATAGATAGTGTAGGTGAGAGCAGATGAAATCCGCTACTGTGAATGAGGTTGTTCAGCGGTCAACCCAAGCAAAAAAGAAAAAAGGTTGGTGGAAATACGTCCTACAGCATCGGGCATTTTATATCATGCTGATTCCTGGACTGCTGTATTTCCTCGTGTTCAAGTATGTACCCCTTATGGCGAGCTTCATTGCCTTTCAGGATTACAACATTTTCAAAGGCTTCACAGGAAGTGAATGGGTTGGGTTCAAGTGGTTCCATCAACTATTCACGTACGACAAGTTCGGACGACTGCTCCGAAATACGCTGCTAATCAGCTTGTATCAAATTGTGTTCGCCTTCCCGTTGCCGATTTTACTAGCGATTATGCTCAATGAAGTGCGCACGATGGCTTTCAAGCGAATTACGCAAACGGTGCTGTATTTACCACACTTTTTATCATGGACGATTGTTTTCGGACTTACGTATATGTTGCTTTCGCCAACGCAGGGTCTTGTGAATCATTTGATCACTGCCTTCGGTGGTGATACCATCGCGTATCTCCAGAAGTCGGAGTACTTCCGATCCATCATTATTATTTCGGGTATCTGGAAGGAAATGGGCTGGAATGCCATCATTTTCATCGCAGCGCTAGCGGGAATTAATCCTTCCTTGTATGAAGCGGCCAAAATGGATGGAGCCAATCGTTGGAAACAGTTTCTACATATATCGGTGCCAGGCATGCTGCCTGCGATCATGATTCTGTTAATGTTGAAAACGGGACATATTCTGGATTCAGGTTTTGAGCAAATTTATCAGTTCCTCAATCCAGCGACGCAGGAGACGGGGGATGTCTTGGATACTTACACGTATCGGGCAGGGATTCTACAAGGACAATACAGTATAACGACAGCTGTTGGGTTGTTTAAATCAGTCATAGGTTTTCTATTGCTTGTCATCGCCAATCGCGTGAGCAAATGGACAACAGGAGAAGGGCTTTACTAAAGGGGTGAAATATACACGATGAAAATTAAACGATCTATTGGAGAAGTAATTTTTGATTCTGCAAATACTCTGTTATTGTTGCTCTTTTGTGCGGCTGTAGCAGTTCCGTTATTAAACGTCATTGCAGGCTCGTTAAGCTCAAATGAAGCCATTATTCATTCCGAAGTCGCGCTCTGGCCTGTAGGTTTCAATCTGCACAACTATGAATTTGTTATCAAAAATGCCGTTTTTTGGAGGTCGTTCGGTGTTACGGTCCAAATTGTATTGATAGGCACAGCGATCAATATGCTGCTGACCATTCTAACGTCCTATCCACTTTCAAAAGGGTGGTTAGGCGGCCGTAAAGTAATTCTCCTTTTTATCATCTTCACGATGATCTTCCAGGCACCATTGGTTCCAATGTATATCTTAGTCAAAAGCTTTGGCATGCTCAACACAATCTGGTCATTAATCATTCCAGGTGCGCTTAGCGCTTTCAATATGATGCTGTGCATCACCTTTATGAGGTCGCTTCCGGAAGAAATGTTTGAAGCGGCGAGGGTGGATGGCATGTCGGAGTACAGAATTGTATGGCGCATTGTGGCTCCGTTATCGATGCCAATCAATGTGACGCTGATTCTCTTCTATGCCGTGGGACATTGGAATAATTACCTTGGTCCATTGCTCTATATTACAGACCGGGAATTACAGCCCTTGCAGTTGTATTTGTATAAATTGATCTCGCAATTTGATATGGATTCTGCCGGCGGTCAGTCGGTAATGGAGTTATCCAGTGCGATAACGCCACAAGGGTTGCAAATGGCGACGATTGTGATCGCGACCATCCCGATTATTATTGTCTATCCGTTCCTGCAGAAACATTTTATCAAAGGTGCCTTGCTGGGATCGGTTAAAGAATAAGGTATTGCCGAGGTAGCTTCATACTCTGATCAGGAGGTGGGATAGGTCCAGACAGTAATATCCAGATGATGTTGACGAACGATCTAAATTATAATGAAGTAGCTTACTAGGGAGGGTCTAATCAATGAAAGTTAATTTTAAACAAATAGTTACGCTTGCATGTGTTGTATGTTTATCCACGGCGGTGGCCGCATGTTCATCCGATAAAGGTTCCACGACGACAGCTTCAACAGCACCAGCAGTGAGTGCAACGGCAAGTACAAAGCCTGCTGCGCCTGAGAAAATCACGATGTTCGTATCCAATAACGCACAGCAAATTCCTTCTGGTAAATCGATGGACCTGGCTACTGTGAAATATTTGGCACAAAAAACAAATACAGATTTGGATATTACTTTCTTGCCTCATGAAAACTACGCAGATCAGCTGAAGCTGAAATTCGCTTCTGGTGATATCCCGAATGTACATATGGTCTGGGGCATCGAAACTTCGGATATTGTTACCAATGGATTAGCACTGGATTTGAAGCCGTTAATTGATAAATATGGCCCTAATTTGAAGAAAAATATCCCGCAATCTGCTTGGGACGCTGTGACGATCAATGGTAAAATCCTAGCCATTCCACAGCCTGCGGCAGGAAATGCGCCAGCTGAACGTGTGATTTATGTACGTAAGGATTGGATGGATAAATTGGGCATCAAGGAGCCGAAAACGTCGGCAGAATTCCTTGATATGCTAAGAGCCTTTCGAGATAAGGACCCGAACGGTAATGGCAAAAAAGATGAAATTCCTTTCTCCTCCCGTGAGAAATTTGAGTGGGCGGATAATGTCTTCGGTATGTACGGCGTTAACTTGGATTCCAACAGCCTTTACAATGGTGAAGTTATGCCTGGCTATGTGAACCCGAATATGAAAAAAGCATTAGGCCTGCTCAACACGATGTATAAAGAAAAATTGATTGATACGGAATTCCTGACGAACACACGGGCAATTTGGGATCAAAAAATTAAGTCCGACCTTGTTGGCTCATGGGACCACGTTGTATTAGGTATTTGGGATTCATGGCAAAAGGATCTAACCAAATTATTGCCAGACAAGAAGCCTAATGTCATCGGCATCGCTACTCCAAGAGGTGATGGCTATACAGGTCAACTAGGACGTGTTGAGAAACCAGTACTTAAAACTTTCATTGTACACAAAGATACGAAAAATCCAGAAGCGGTTGTAAAAATGTTTGATTGGCTCGTCTCAGATGAAGGTCAAATGTTCTCAGAGCTAGGTATTGAGGGGCAATCTTACACCAAAGAAGGCAGCACAATTAAATATTTGGCAGATAAAGATACAGATTTGAAATGGCGTTCTGCTGTGTTCCAAATGCATGGATTTAATGAGCAAGCTCAGAAGTTGTTGATTAACAACGATGAGGCTTATAACAAGCTTCTTCAAACGATCGATACGTCCCGTAAAGAAGGTATTGCCAACCCAACTGCAGGTATGCCGCCAATTGATACGTTGACGAAGAATGCTGATTTGCAGTACAGAGGTTCTTTCCAAGAAGCAGCAGCGAAAATTATTCTCGGCGAGAAGCCAGTGGATTACTTCGATGAGTACGTGGCTAATTGGAAGAAACAAGGTGGAGACAAAGCGATCAAGGAATTGACCGATTGGTATAACGCAAACCGCAAGAAATAAGGTAGTTGCTAGACACGCCCATCTGAAGCTGGTAAGACACTTGCTCAGGTGGGTCCTCTTTTATTGTTTGTAGGCTACTGATGGAAGGATGAGATAGGTGATGATAAGAAGGGGTAAAATGGGCAGATTACTCTCTCTCCTGTTAATTGGCACGATGCTTGTTGTACCGTTCCAACCCAAGATTTCCTTGGCGCAGGTATTGACGGAAGAAGAATTGGGTCAACTCTCTGGTAGTGAAGTTCTTATTTCTGATATTAAAATGCAGGGAGCGGCATTGAATCCAGAGGCTCCAGCTTACGGAACGGTTGCTAACTCAACTGTTGATGGGCAAGCTTTTACGGAAGCATTGCATTTTACGACGAATGTGCAGCCAGCAAGTACGTATCTTTTACAATATGTACTGCCGATTCAAGCAAGTATAGAGAAAGATGATGTCATGTTGGCAACGTTCTATGCGAGGACGCTGAAATCTACGGTTGAAACGGCTGAGGGTACAGTGGCATTGGTCATGGAGAAAAGAGGCAATTTCGAAAAGTCGATAACGGAGACGCTAACCGTGCCTTCACAGTGGAAGAAATTCCTTGTGCCAATTAAAGCTGCTTTGTTGATGGAAGCAAACACACCACAGATCGCTTTTCGACTTGGCTTTAAGCCACAGGAGATCGAAATCGCCAATCTTAAAGTAGTGAATTATAAGAAAACGGTTACATTGGAAAGCTTGCCTAGCACTCCTGTTATTTACGAAGGAATGGAAGAGGACGCGCCATGGCGTGCAGAAGCGAATCAGCGGATTGAGCAGATCCGCAAAGGGGATCTGCAAGTTGAAGTGAAGGACGCTTCTGGCCTTCCTATCCAGGACGCAGCTGTTCAAGTGAAGATGACGAAGCATGACTTCAAGTTTGGTACGGCTGTCAACAGCACGATGATTAATGGTACAGATGCGAACGCAGAAACGTATCGAACCAAGCTGAAAGAGAATTTTAATTCTGTTGTTATGGAAAATGAGATGAAGTGGCAATGGTGGGAACAGGATCGAAGCCGTACCGTTAATCTCTACAATTGGTTGGGCTCCAACGGTTTTGACATTCGTGGACATGCCTTGCTATGGGATGGAGCTACTCGTTTACCAGCAGATATTCCAGGCCTTGTGAGCAATAAGACAGCGCTTGAGAAACGTATCCAAGATCACTTCCATGAGCTGGCGGGCTTGTTCAGGGGGAGATTGTATAACTGGGATGTGTTGAACGAGCCTGTTCTAAACAGCATGATTCGCAGCACGTACGCAGACCAAGGTGCACTGATGGCGAATTGGTTCAAAATGGCCAAAGAAGCTGACCCTGCGGCTAAACTTTATGTCAATGAGACGCAAATTCTTGGCGTAGATGCGCCGGTGATTGCGAACTTCTCAGGTATTTTGCAATCAATGAAAGATAATGGCGCTCCTATAGATGGTATCGGAATTCAGGCGCATTTCGGCAGTACGCCGGTGAGTCCGATGGCTTTCTACAATCAGCTTACTCATTTCACACAGTATGCGACTGAGATTGCGATAACGGAATTTGATGTAAACTCACCTAAAGAAGATATCCAAGGGAAGTTTACAAGAGATATCCTGCTTGCTTCATTTAGCCATCCCAACGTGAAATCGTTTACGATGTGGGGGTTCTGGGATGGTGCTCACTGGCAGAATAACGCTCCGCTGTTCCGCAGCAACTGGACGTTGAAGCCCTCAGGTGAACAATGGCGCAATCTGATCTACGGAACATGGTGGACGGACGTAACGGGAACAACGAATGCGAATGGTCAGTATCAAACGCGTGGATTTTATGGTGACTATGACATTATCGTCACCAAAGGTGGCGTAAGTCAGACAGTAAAAGCTTCCTTACTACAGGGGCAAGATAACAAAGTTTCAATCGTATGGGGAACACCATCGCAAGGTGGAACGACGGAAACTTTCGTACCTCTATCCTTACCTGCTCAAAATGCGGAAATCACAGCGCCAGTGTGGCCGTATGGCAGTACCTTTGGTACTTCCAATACATCACCAACATCGGTCAGCGTAACATGGCCAAGAGCGCATGACAATTTAGGAGTTAGTGGGTATCGGGTTTACAAGGATGGCGAGTTGGTCAAACAGGTACTAGCAAACGTAACGAGCTATGACATCACAGGTTTAACGCCGGGTCACAGCTACTCGTTCACGGTGCAAGCGTTGGACGCACAGGGCAACACGTCCGTGCTTAGTCAGCCCATCGAGACGACCACAACTTCTGGTGTAGACAGTGAGCTGCCAGGTTGGACTAAAGGCTCCGCGGTTGAGGTTGCAGATCTCGGTCAAACCGGTGCACAGCTTTCATGGCCAAATGGCGTGGATAATGACGGGGCGGATGGCTATCGTATTTATGTGAACGGACAAATCTGGGCAGATGTGAGCGGAACGAGCTATGCCCTCGTAGGATTAGACCCGAACAAGCTGTATACGATTCGCGTGGAGTCGAAAGACAGCGACGGTAATTTGTCGGTCGGCGGGCCGATCGTCACTTTCCGTACGCTGGGTGTAGAAGACACAACAGCACCGACGTGGGACCTTGCTTCGAGCGTGACCGCTTCGGATGTGACGACGACGGGCATGCAATTGACTTGGAACTCTGCGCAAGACAGCGGAGGAGTGACCGCATACCGTGTGTTCCAAGACGGTAAGCAGGTTGTGACGCTGCCAGCTTTGGTGAAAAACTTTACCATCACCGGTTTGACCCCGAATTCCACGCATGTATTTAGGGTTGAAGCGGGGGATGGCAAAAATAACTGGTCAATAACAGGTCCTGGATTGTCGATTAAAACCCAAGCAGGACCAGATGAAGTCCGTCCGACATGGCCAGCTAATCGGAGCTTAACGTATAGCGGGCTGGCCGACCATGCAGTGAATTTAAATTGGACGGCAGCGTTTGATGAGATTGGTGTTACAGGTTATAAGATTTTTGCGAATAATACGTTAATTGCAACCGTCGCTGGCAACATACAAACCTATGCGGTGACGAACTTGATTGCCGGTACGGCCTATACGTTCCGCGTCGAAGCGGGGGATGCCGCCGGAAATTGGTCAACGAACAACGGACCAGCCGTTTCGGTTACGACGTACCAAGGCGTTATTCGTAAGCAGACGGTGATATATCCGAGCGCGGATGCGTTCATCCAGGCGCCTAGCACGCTAGGTGAAGCGGGATCAACGAACAATCTGGATTATTTGCGCTTCAAGAATGCAGCTGGTGTATCAGGTAGCGATGCGAATAAAAACACAGGTAACAACCGACGTGCATATTTAAAATTCCCGCTGACTTCGGTTACTGGGAATGTATACGATGCTTCCTTGAATCTCTATGTTTTTGCGGTTCAGACGGCAAATATGGACATTAGCATGGATCTGTACAGCACAGGCGACAACTGGCGAGAGGTGGCCGATGCGGGTGGGGCGTCCATCAATTGGCAGAACAAGCCAGCAGATGGCTCGCTGATCGGCAGTACAATCGTGCGAAATGCTGGATACTGGAAGAAATTAAGTGTGACAAGTCAAGCAGCTACAGAGAAAAGCGGTGACGGGACGATCAGTTTCAAGCTGCAAAATGACAGTTGGCTGGATCAAAACGTCGATTTTTATTCGAAGGAAGCTGCGGGAGCAAATGTCGGATTTAGACCGTACCTAACGCTCGGAACGGAAGAACTGCCAACGGATACGACAGCACCGACATGGACAGGCGCGAATTTGGCGGTCACACAAGTTGCCCCGCATACGGCGACCTTAACATGGCCAAGTGCGCAAGATCTTTCCGGTATTAACCGCTACAAGGTGTACCAGAATGGTACGGCCATTGCGACTGTTGCATCGGATGTATACAGCTATCAAGTGAATGGCTTAGCACCTGCGACGGCTTACACCTTTAAGGTAGAAGCGGTAGACATCGCGTTAGAATCAACTAATGGACCATCTGCGTCGCTCACGACGCCTGCCGTTGATGCGGTTAGTCCAGTATGGCCGACAAGCGCAGGTTTGACAGCACAAAGTGTGGGTCGCAAAGCGCTCAACCTGCATTGGTCGGCCGCTGAAGACAATTACGGTGTAACGGCCTACGATGTGTACCAGGGCGCTGCGCTGCTGGGGACTGTCACCGGCACGACTTATGAGGTTTCTGCATTGGTACCAGGAACGAATTATCAGTTCCATGTCGTGGCACGTGATGCGGCAGGCAATACAGTAAGTAGTCCGGTACTCTCCACGGCGACGCTTGCTGGAGATGTGACGCTGCCAACCTGGAGTAATGGAAGCCAGCTGAATCTCACGCTTATCAGCGCATCTGGCCTTCAGTTGAACTGGCCTGCGGCAGTGGATGATTCAGGCGTCACAAGTTATCGTATCGAGCAAGACGATTCAATGGTCATCGAAGTGTCGAATGATATTCGAAGTTATTTCATCAACGGATTACAAGCACAAACCGCCTATATGTTTAAGGTCCGAGCAGTGGACGAAGCTGGGAACGTCTCTGAACCGCTGCAAGTTTACGAAAGTACGATGTTGGCCGATACAATTACGCCGCAATGGCCGACTGGCTCGCGTATAACGTCCACAAGCGTAGGTAATCAAATCACCCTAGTGTGGGATGCTGCCTTGGACAATGTTGGGGTTATGCAGTATAACGTTTATCGCAATGGCGGGTTTGTCGCTTCCGTTGCGGGAGCAACAAGCATTGTGCTGCAGGATACTGAAGCAGCCGTTTACAAAGTAGAAGCACAGGATTTCCTAGGGAACTCGACTGTGTTCGGCCCAAGTACGGATGATCCAGAAATCCCAGTTCCAAGTGATAAAACAGCACCTGGGTGGCCAGCTGAAAGTACTCTGACACAAGGCATCGTGACATCGAATTCCGTTCAACTCTCATGGAGCCAAGCGATTGACCGCGTAGGCGTAACGCAGTATAAACTACTGATGAATGGCAACGTAGTTACTACTACGCCAAACACAACGTGGCAGGTAACCGGATTGACCGCTGATACGGCTTATGACTTCAAAGTTGAAGCGGCAGATGCTGCGAACAATTGGTCAACAAGTGGCCCGAGCTTGCGTATCAGAACACAAGCTGTTCCTGCTCCAACTGAGCCATCTACAGGGACGCAATCAGAGCCGGAGAAGCCGACTATTACGGTTAACAATGGGGCAGCCCAGATTACCTTCCCAACAACTAGCGTTACAACGGTAGACGGGAAAGCCACAGCAAAGATTGATAAAACAACACTGGAAGAAGCCTTTAAGAAGACGGATGCACAAGTAGGTGGAACGAGTTCGATAGTAACCCTACATGTACCGAAAGTAGCAGGAGCTAACAGCTATGCGCTTGAACTACCAACGGAGTATCTGACGCAGAAAGCTTCAACTCACGGGCTTGAAATTTCGACGGAACTTGGCACGGTTGTTCTACCTAGCCATATGTTTACTAATAATGCAGCAGCGACTGGACAGTCTACGCTTACAATTAACATATCGATAGATAAGCTGCCAGCACAAACAGATCTGAAGGGCAAGACAGGCGTTGTCGTCGATTTGCAATTCACGGCATCCGGCCAACCGATGAAATTCGAGAATAAGGATGCTTCCGTTTCTGTTCGTATTCCTTATGTACTATCTTCAGATGAGAAAACTCATCCTGAACTGTTAAACGTCTGGTATGTGAACACGAAAGGAGAAGCTCAACTCGTACCGACAGGCAGCTACAACGCTGCTACTGGCATGTTTCAGTTCAGCACGAATCATTTTAGTACGTACGCAGTTTCCTACAACAAGCCAGCTTTCCAGGATCTCGCCTCCACGATGTGGGCGCAGAAAGCCATCGAAATACTTGCTTCCAAAGGGATTATTCAAGGGGTTACGGCTCAATCGTTCAATCCGACGGCTTCTATCACACGAGCAGACTTCACGAAATTACTGGTTGAAACCTTTGGGCTACAAGCGACGGCCGAGACGCATTTTGAGGACATTCAGACAGGTACTTATTATGAAAAAGCTGTTGGAATTGCGAGTAAGCTCGGCATTGTTAATGGCGTAGATGATCAACACTTTAACCCGCAAGCTAATATTACTCGTCAAGATATGTTCGTCATGATTACGAGAGCCTTGGCTCAAGTGAACCAATCATTACCTACAGGGAAAAACGCCAATCCATTCACGGACGGAGCTGATATCGCTTCTTATGCGGTCCAATCCATTCATGCTCTCGTTCAACAAGGTTTAGTCGAAGGCAACGCCGGCAAGGTGAATCCACTGGGCAATACGACTAGAGCTGAAACTGCCGTTATGTTGTACAGATTATTCCAATTTATCTACCAATAAATTATAGTACTCCAACCGCGCCTACCTCGGCGCGGTTTTTGTCGTATTTTAAACAAAAAAGTACGATCCCTGCAGTGAATAAAACGCTTACCTCATTGCTCAGGACTGAAATTGGGCATATTATTTAACTACGAGACTCTAGGCATATCATCGTCAGTTTACAAGGGGAGATCAATTTGATTAACTATATGGTCAAGAGCCTGAAGCGTTCCCTGAAATGGCGGCTCATCTCCATCATCGTCACTATTCTGATTTTTACAGTTTCAACAATTGGTATTTCTAGTTATATCCAGACGAAGAGTTCCGTCCGCAAAGATATTGATCATCTGAGTATGCAAGTCCTCAGGCAAGCTAACATGAACTTAAATCGTTATTACTCGGAGTACGAGTTAGCTTTTCTTATGCTGAGCAACAGTCTCGAAGTTCGGGATTGGATGCGTGTCTCGTCCCCAAATGTTTCTTCTGAACTCATTCGTACGTACGAAAGAATCAAGGATAACTATTTGAATCGCTTATTTTTGCAATATCCAGAGGTATTGTCCGTCTCTTTGTATAACCCTAACGGGAATGAGCAGCATTTCGTCAATACGTACGCCCTTCCCTTAAAATACTCGATTAAAAATGAACCTTATTTCGCCCAAAGCGGCAATTATGAGAAGGTCAAATTTATAACCGGCATTTCCGAGAATTACATTGATGCAGCGAATCAGAAAATGAAGATCCCCGTGTTGACTCTTTTTAAGCAGTTGAGTAACGGTTATTTGAAAATCGATATTTCACTGAAGCCGTCTCAGAGTGTCATGTCTCAAATTAATATTGCGAGCACGGGCTCAGCCTTCGTTATGGACCAAGCCGGTACGATTATTCATCATTCTCATTCCGCAGAGGTGATGGGGCATATGGATGACCATATTGTTCAAGCGGTGAAAGACCAGCAGGAGGGTTCAGTTTTCGACAAAACGGGAAAAGAGCTCATCATTTTTCAAACGATTCAGATGACAGGTTGGAAAATTATTGCGATTCTTCCCTATCAGGAAATTGCCCAAAGCATTAACTACACGAGAAATGTCACGATTGTTATTGCGATATCTGCGTTGATTATTTCGGTTTTGCTCACCTATTTTGCAGCTTCTTCTATTACAAGACGGATTCTAGGTTTGCGTAAAATGATGAAAGCGATGCAATTGACGAGCTCCTTCCATTTGCGGGCTGAGGTAGAGGGAGTCGATGAGGTCGCTGATTTGAGTATCTCCTTTAATAATTTGCTCGGTCATTTGGAGCAATCCATTCATGATCACGCGGAGACGCGTGTTTTGCAGCATCGGGCTGTGATTTCGGCGCTTCAGTCGCAAATTAATTCACATTTTTTATATAACACGCTCGAAACGATCAATTCCATGGCTGTCATTGCTAAGCAAACGCATATTGGGCATGTAGCTGTTAATCTCTCCAATATGCTGCGCTACACATCGGATTTCAAGAATATGAAAGTGATTCTCAAAGAAGAGATCAAGCACTTGGAGAATTATTTGACGATCATGAAAGTCAGATTCAAAGATGAAGTCACCTATTGCATTGAGGTACCTGAGGAGCATTTGCAGGCGATCTGTACGAAAGCACTTCTGCAGCCACTGGTGGAAAACAGCATTAAGCATGGGAGAGAAACGACAGGGGAATCCGTACATATCCATATTCGCGGGGAAGTCGTGCAGGGGGACAAGCTGCTTCTCACCGTTGCTGATAATGGACCTGGTTTCTCGTCGGAGACGTTAGTCAGATTAACGCAGGAGCAAGCGGATTCACACGTCCATCAGTACCGGCACAAACAAGTAGGTTTATCGAATCTGGTTTACCGTTTGCATATGTTTTATGCGGGGGAAGCTACGATTACGTTCTTTAATGATCCCATTTCTGGGGGAGCGGTTGTTGAAGTCTTATTGCCTTTACAAGATAGTTTGGATACGTAGAAAGGGGAGTACAAGCGGATGAATAGACTAATCATCGTAGACGACGAAGATTTGATTCGGGAGAGTTTGGCTATCCAAGTGTCTGAAATGGAAGGAGTTACCGTATCCGGAACGCTCCCGAATGGAAAAAAAGCGCTGGATTGGCTCAAGGATCATTACGCAGACATTTGCATGACGGATGTTCGGATGCCACTCGTAGATGGGCTGCAATTAATGAAAGAAATTAATCAACTGTATCCTTGGATGATCTGTATTGTGATTTCAAGTTATGATGATTTCCAATATGCCAAAAAGAGTATTGAGCTTGGCGCCGTCGATTATGTCCTGAAGCCGATGGATAGCAGCCTCTTGCAAGAGGCTGTCAGGAAGGCCAGCGCCCGCATCCGCAGCAGCCGGCGTAATGAGGCGAATCAGCTTCTGCTGCACAAGCTGCCCGTCTATAAGCCGATGCTAGACAGCTGGCTGGAGATGGTGTTATCGGTTTATTTGCACGGTCAGCCGCTGATTATCGTAGACACCTTGGCGATGTTGGAGTCGTGGGTGGAAGGAAGTTATGAGATTTTAAATGAGCTGTCCATGGCTTGGACATCACTGGTCATCGAAGAGTTGAAGAAGCAGGACATCCACGTGAAGTATGAGGAAGGTGAGGACGTCGAGCTTGGCGAGCATAGCCTGAAGCACTCCGATGTGCGGCAGTATTTCCGATTATGTGCAGTGAGAAGGCTTGAACAAGCGGCCAATATTCTGATGGATCGCGCGCGCAAAGCGAAGAACCTGCAGAAAGAGAGCGTCGTCGACCAAGTCAAACGGTATATCGAAGAGCATTATGCGGAGAATTGGGGGTTACAAGAGCTAGCGGATCATGTTGCGATGAGTCGTTCGTATTTAGCGAAGCTTTTTAAAGAGCAGGCAGGGATGACGATCTGGACGTATTGCGTCAACGTTAGAATGCGCAAAGCACGGGACTTGTTGCTCACTTCTTCCTTGAAGAGCTACGAGATTGCCCTACAAGTTGGGTACGAAAACAGCATTCACTTCTCGCGTATCTTCAAACAATATCATGGCTTGAACCCGATGGAATATAAGGACCGGTTTGGAGGTGAATAAGGCACGGAGTGGGCAAGTAGTAGGCAAAGAGTAAGCACGAATCGGGCACAGTGCGAGCACTTTGCCGCATTTGCATCGCATTCGTGCAGTAAAAAGCATTTTTACCTCAGTGTTTTGAAAGCGATTTCAGTATAAATTTAGGGAGGTTGAACGTGGGCCAAATTTGAGTAAAGAGGTGCATGCAGAATGATTTCACGCAGAAAGAAGGTTTATGGTGTAATTGGGTTAGCGATTTCGATGTTGGTGAGCGTAGCTCCTCCGGCATTGGCAGCAAGTACGGTGACGCTGTACAAAGACACGACGTACCAAACGATTTGGGGATTCGGTGCCGCAGCCAATCACCCGGTGAATGAGTTGAAAACGAATTACAATGCAACAACGCAAGGGCAAATTCTAGATAAACTATTCCGCACGGATGCATCTAACGCAGGGTTGTCGATCGTCAGGATGGAGATCAATCCCTATACGGCTGCGCAGGATGCTGTGCAAACGACGTTCATGCCGTCTTCAGGTGTGACGGATTGGAACACAGATCTGCATCAAAGATGGTTCGCCCAAGAAGCGAAGAATCGCGGGATGAATCAGTTCTATGCGGTGCCTTGGAGTCCCCCTGGCTGGATGAAAACGAATGGTTCGCCGAATAACGGCGGGCATCTGAGCACCTCGCAATATGATAATTTCGCCAATTACATGAAGACGTACGTGAATCAATATCGGAATGTATTCGGATTTAATATTAAATGGGTCAGTGTGCAAAATGAACCCGATTTAGCGACGCCTTATGCGTCGACGCAGTATACGAATAGTGAACTGGATCAAGTATCTGCGAAGGTTGCTGATGCGGTTCACAGCTTGAATCAAGGCGTATTGGTTGGAGCACCAGAGGGCTCGAATCGAACCGCTTCCAACAACTATATGAACGGTTTCAGTGAAACGACACGGACGAAACTGGATTTTGTCTCGGTACATGATTACAGTACGTATGTCGATGTGAACCATTATGGTAAACCGTTGATCGCGACAGAGGTTAGCAATTTCCAAACCGCCAATGATCCGAGCATCACGGATGGGTTGAAGTGGGCGAATATGATTGCCGCCGATTTGAAGCGAGGCGAGAGAGGCTGGTTGTACTGGTGGGCGGTCAATCCTGCTGCAAGCACCTCCGGAGAGGGGCTCATTAATCTAGGGGCCAATAATTCGTATACAGTGAATAAAAGGCTTTATGTTATGGGGCAATTCAGCCGTTACCTGCGTCCGGACGATACCCGCATTCTGGCATCCTCGAGCGACAGCAACCTTGTTGCTATTGGGGGGAAGAATGGGACGGGGCGTGTATCTGTTGTGCTGATCAATAACAGCACGTCGGCCATCACGACGACGATTAGCGGTCTGACGATGGCTAATGTTTCAGGAAGACGAACAAGTGCTACCGAGGATCTGGCCAAATTAACGGATATGGTTGTGACTGGCGGTGCTATTACGGTTACGCTGCCTGGCAAGTCCGTGACGAGCTATGTGGAGTTTTAAGCGGGAAGTGACGTTTAACCGCTGCTAGATGTGGGTATCCTTTTACTAGAATGATAGATTCAAGTGAAAGGTGGCGTGTGGCGATGACAACAGAGGCGACAACTGTATTCAAACCTGTCATTCCTAGCAAAATTGCAGAGTCCATTGAGAGCCTGCGTAGCGAAGGTTGGACGGCGGATGATTTTTTGAACTTTCCCCGATATGACGAAGAGTGTCCCGAGGCTCGTCTGTTATATCACTATTTCCGGAACAATCGTGTAACCTTTGCGGCGGCGGTCATCAATAGCTACAGCGTTCAGGAGATGCAGCAGTAAATCGATGGATGAATAGTGATCCTTACCTAGCTTTGGCTGGGTGAGGGTCTTTTTTTGCATTATCAGGCAATTTCAAAAGCCCCTGCCGTAGCCGAGATAGTCGAAAAAATCGACTTAGAGCAGCGAACCGTGCCCAGAGAGTTGCGAGAAAATTGGACAAGATGATCTGATTGCGGATATGTTGGTGAAAAAAATCCAATCATAAATATGTTATGTTAAGTGACACGTAAGTGGTTTTGTCAGCATAAACAGTGCTATTCCATTTTTCGTGTTATGATACTTGACATATAATTATTCTGAAAGTATACTCTAATTAACCGCACGACGATGTGCAACTAATATTCGAGGCAATGGCGCCTATCCTACCACAGGATAGGCGTTTTATGTCTTTTTGAAAGGGTGAATACGATGATGAAACACATGAAGAACCTTGTTTTGTTTATCCAATGTCTGCCTGTTGCTTTGAGATGGTACTAGTCTTTTCATGTTAGGTTTCAATACGTGTAAGCTCCATGTGTGTTAGACAACTTTTAACGCGGACGCTCGTCTAAGGGTGACCGCGCTTAAAGGTTTTTTCTCGTTTTTATCTAAACTTCATACTTTGGGTAAACTTTCATGATACGATGATGGCAAAGCAATGTGAATAGGTTGCATGATTAGGATGGAAGGGAAGTCGCGGAATGTCAGATGAACAATTAGCGGTTTTAGATGTGTACATTGAACAGGCCGGCTACGATGAGGTGCCGGATATTATTAAGGGGATTCATTTTACAGTGAGGCAAGGGGAGCTCGTGGGATTGTTAGGTCCGAACGGTGCCGGCAAAAGCACGACAATCAAGAGCCTACTTGGTTTGTTGAAGGATTTTAAAGGCAAAATCTCCTTCATGGGTGAAAATAAAAGCTACGCTTATATTCCCGAGCATCCCATTCTGTATGATGAGTTGACGTTGTGGGAGCACATGGAGTTCGCGGCATCGGTATATGAATTAGATCGCACTGTGTTCTTAGAGCGTGCTGACGATCTCTTGCATCGGTTCCGCCTATTAGATGAGAAGCATCAATTACCTGGGAAATTTTCCAAAGGGATGCAACAGAAGATCATGCTCATTCTTGGTTTTTTGAATAAACCCGATGTGTATATCGTGGACGAGCCCTTCATTGGGCTAGATCCGAAGGCGATCAAGGATTTCTTGGGGATGCTGGAAGAGGAGCGGCAGCGTGGGGCAGGCATTCTGATGAGTACCCATGTGTTAGATACGGCGGAGCGGATTTGCAGTTCATTTGTACTGCTTTCTGGTGGCAGATTGGTTGCGAACGGTACCCTGCAAGACATTCAAAAACAATGCGACATGCCGGATGCTACTCTGTTCGACTGCTTCCATTCCTTACTATGAGAGGGGGCGTGAGTGGGTTGAATAGCAGTTTCCAGGTTTTTACACGCAGAGTACGCTCAGATTTGAAATTTCAGTATCGGGCCTTACGCATGGCCGTCGATTGGGTCATCGCCATTTATTTCGTCATTCCTCTGCTGATCGTGGCGGGCTATCACTATTATGCGTGGTACATGACACCTCCTGCCTGGTTAAACGGGATATCCATACATACGGTGGCTACACTTTTTTACATATTCACATGGTTAGGCACGTTACGTTACTTTGTTGAAGAAGGAGATCAATTGTTTCTCCGGCAAAATGAAGGTTGGTTTCGACATCTCATGCATCTCGGCTATCGGTATTCGGTGGTGCTACAAGGGGTTACGTCGTTGCTAGTAACGCTTCTTTTCCTACCACTATTAGTACCTGTTTATTCGTTTAGCATCGCGCAGGTCGTGTGCTTTTGGCTGCTAACCTACGTGGTGAAGCTAAACATCGGCCTCATTCGACAATTGATAGCGCTTCGCTTCCAACGCTTCCTGCTATGGTTGCTTCGTATTGTGATTTTTGCAGCAGGCGTATTCGTATTCCAATGGTTAGTTGTGGAGATCAGGGATCAACTTCTGTACAGTTGGCTAGTCATCTTGTTACTGGCCGGTACTTTCCTGCTGCTAACTCGGACACGGCTGCGTGAAAAAGGTACCTTCTTCGCGGATGTCGCGCGCGAACGTGATGCACGGATGCGGATCGTTTCTCTCATGTTAATCCGTGTGATGGAGCGCAAAAGAAAACCAACCCGCAGATATCCGCTTCTGTTCAGCAGATCGCAGCGATTGCTCAAAGGAAAAGGCGCTGGCACGGGCATTGCTGAGCTATTAGTGAAATCGTATTTCCGAAATGGTCTGCAATGGCGGCAATCCATACAGTTTGTTATTGTCATCAGTGGCGCTCTGTTTATATTGCCAGGTGCGATTAAAATTCTCGTCTGGATTCTTGCGGCTGTCTTGCTTGTCTTCTGGCGCAAATCGTTCTGCAAGGATGAACTGACGGCGCCATTCCTGTCCCTATTCCCGATTCAAGATCCGATGAAACACCAAGCCATTCAGACAGCCATTCCGATCTTAGTGCTGCCAGCGATGATGGTCATTAGCTTAGTAGCAGGCATCTCAATGTTTACTTGGTGGGGACCGATTGTGATGATGGGAGTAGCGGTGCCGCTAACGTATGGAACTTCTTCGGTGTTTACAAGTTGGTATTGAGTAGGTTTTTATGCAAGGAATCAAAGGGGAGTCAGGATGTTCTGGCTGCTCCTTTTCTCTTGGGATAGAACAAGGGATTATAGCGGATGCTACCCAATAATTCCCTCTACAAGGAAATGAAAGAGAGGCAAGTTTTGATGGAACTTTTGTTGCCTTTATTCATTGTGGCAGCAGTAATCGTAACAGCTACGCTGCTCAACAAGCGCTATCCCCGAATCCCGTTGCCCTTTTACTTAATTGGTTTAGGAGCTTTGGTGTCATGGCTGCCATTCGTTCCTACGGATTTCGATTTTGAACCAGAGGCCTTTATGGTCTGTCTCATCGCGCCTATTTTATTTGGAGATGGCCGTGTCATCTCGCGCAAAGAATTGCTGGAGTACCGCAAGCCTATTTTGCTTATGGCGTTATGGCTTGTCGTCATTACCGTCATAGGTATCGGATATTTTATTCATTATTTGATCCCTGCGATGCCACTACCCGTCGCATTCGCTCTAGCGGCTGTCATGTCTCCAACAGATGCTGTTGCAGTGAAGTCGATGACTAGGGGAAGGACGTTCCCCAAAGGTTTAATGCCGATCCTAGAGGGTGAGTCGTTGCTTAACGATGCGGCAGGTCTTGTTTCCTTTAAAGTAGCTTTAGGTGTTGTAATGACAGGCGTCTTCTCGGTCCGATCAGCAGCTTGGGAATTTCTGCTAGTCGCCATAGGTGGGATTATCGTGGGGCTCGTACTAGGTGCAGTCTTGGTGAATTTCAGGCTATTTTTACGAAAAAAAGGTCTGGAAGAAGTCAACTCGCTTGTCACTATTCAGTTACTGACGCCGTTCGTGATCTATTTAGTTGCTGAGGAAATTCATGTTTCAGGGATCTTGGCCGTCGTAGTTGCGGGGATTGTGCACGGGTTAGAGCGTGATCGGTTACAGCAAACAACGACCAAACTGCACATCATCTCGACCAATACATGGTCTGTGCTAAGTTTCATTTTGAATGGACTCGTATTTGCCTTGCTTGGCTTATTGCTGCCAGAGGTTATAACAGGATTAGTTCATAGTGGTGAGGCTCCTATCTGGAAGGAGCTTGGATTAGCGGTTGCGATCTACGCGGCGTTATTTGCGGCTAGGTTCATCTGGGTTTATCTTTTTCATGACGAATTCGTTCCTTCTAATCAAAAGACGACAGAGACAAATACCTATACGAGTAGAAGGAGCTTTGCTCTTGCGGCTAGTTTTTGCGGTGTCCACGGTACGATCACGTTAGCAACGGCGTTGTCAATCCCTTTTGAATTATCTGATGGGACGGCCTTCCCTCTGCGCCATACGATTTTGTTTATTTCGGCCAGTGTAATCTTAATCAGCATGTTAGCTGCTACATTCGCAATGCCGTTTATTGGAAAATCAGTCACCGCGGCAACCTCCGACCAGGCAGCCTTGTCGTTGAAAGAAGCAAGTATTCTGCTGGCTAAGAGAACGATTCAAGCGCTCAAATCGGAGAAAAATGAGGATAACTACGATGCTACTCTCGCGGTTGTTCAACAGCTAGAGGAGCAAATACGTATGGACTGTTATGGAACGGTCAAAGTATCGGGGCCTTACATTCGTGAACTTCAACAAATTGGGCGAACAGCCGAAGCCGCTAGGTTGGCGGAATTGATTGCGCAAGGTGTCATTTCGCCGCAGTTGCAGTCTGTATTTACTTTATTGCATCAGCCGCAGTCGGAATCGTTCTTTCTTGCAAGGCTGCAATATCTCTGGGTTAGATTAAAGCTGAGCCTTCTGAACCGTAAGATTCAGCAGCACCGAAGAGAAGGGCTCCCAGAGAGATTTAGGTCCGTCACAGAGATGTTTGAAGAGCTGCAATCGATTGAGAAGCAGCTGCAAGAGGCAGCGGTTACAGCCATTCGTAAACAGCAATCGCCGAAGCATCAGTTAGAAGCGCTGCTCGTTATCCAACATTACGCTCGCAGTCAGAAACATGACGGTAAGCTTTTAAGCGCGCATTCGGAAGTCGATTTCCTACATCAACTAAGGATTGTTCAATTACGAAGTGTACAGATGAAGCGGGATGGGATCCAAGAGTTGGAAGAGGCTAATCAAATCTCAAGCGGAACTGTTCTTGAATTATTGCAAGCGATCAATTATGAGGAAATGCTTATTTTGGACAATGGCGAGAAGTAGAACGGACTTATAGAAAAGGGCCTTCCCCTAGTCACTAGGTG
This sequence comes from Paenibacillus allorhizoplanae, assembly GCF_927798215.1. Lineage (NCBI taxonomy): Bacteria > Bacillati > Bacillota > Bacilli > Caryophanales > Paenibacillaceae > Paenibacillus > Paenibacillus allorhizoplanae. The sequence continues at coordinate 101,987 of NZ_CAKMMW010000015.1, read as the reverse complement.
GAAAGCCCTTTTTCTCATTTTTTCGATCGAAGCAAATACCATTCCACGACAACAAGATTGATGATCAAACCAAACCATACGTTGATGTTGAGAATCTCGGCAACCATCTGCTCTCGGCCGCCTTCTGGAAGATGGAACCCGTGCATAGCTAGATAAAGGAGAATGCAGATCGGAACGATGATCCTAGCAGATACGGCAACGAGTGTGATGGCATAACTTCGCATCATCCAGATCCGATGCTGGGCGAGCTGCCCTTTGACCGCAAAGCGGAAACCATTCCACGTGGTGATCAGCCAAAGTACACTTAAGACCAGGAACGCCATGGCTTTCGTGAAGTTTTCTGCGTAAAAGCTTAAGACAACGCCTAGACATCCACTAAGCATGATGCTGAAGATATAGATGCGTCCGAGCGCTCGATGCCAGGCCGGATAGTTGGTGCGAAAGCGTGCATGAAATTGGAACAAGCCGCTGATCAGGGCAACCAAAGCAAGTGCAATATGACTCGTCAGCACGATGTAGTGCAACGGGAAATTCACATCAAGCGAAACGCGGCTGTTCGCTGGATCTAAGGTGACATAAGGGAATATCGCCACGATCGCAACCGCAATAATGATGATAATCGAGATTATTCCTAGCTTTTTGCTCATATATGGCTATAGCCCCCGTTAATTTACTCACTCCTCTCTTATTGTAAATCGAAGATCTAAACGGGTGCTTATTTATTTCTTAAAACAATCTAAAGTAGGGGTCATGAACAATTACTCCCTTTTTTATCAAATTCATAATAGTACGAAAGATGGTGGGAATCGTTCACACGCTGAAGTAACCAAATTGTGGTATTATTTTAAAATATAAGCATTTATAACTTCGTGGAGGTGCATAGGAATGCGTACAAATAAAATACCGCAAATACTTTCAGTCATCGTACTGGCAGGTCTGATCACTGGGGCCGTTGTGAATGACGTCTCAAGCCGTAAAGTTATGAGTGCTCCTGAGCTTAAGGTGGATGATAAATCAGACATTTCAACGTGGTCAGCTTCTCCTGAACCGTTATTTGATGGTAAAAATAATGAAAAGCTGAAGCCGTTTATGGGGCTGATGTCAGGTTCCATTGCACTTCAATATGTTGGGCCGCAACAGAAGCTTGCAGTTAGTTTCGATTATTGGAATGATGGCGTGAAGAAGAATACGTTAGCGGGCATGAGCATGATCATGATGGAGAAGGACAAAGACAAGATGGGGAACTACCATTTTGATGGTGATTTTGTCTATTCGTTTAAGGATCGCCAAGATCCTAACGGTGTTGTCTATAGCGAGCTGGAATATGCAATCATCGAACATAATGGTTACTATAGCACTGCAGTAAGGGTAGACAAACCAGTGGGGATTGGCATGACAGGTGAAATGAAATTACAACAGAGCGTCAAAGTCCTGCAAGATGAAAGTGTCGTGGTATGGGGGTTGCAAGGAACGGATAAACAATCGATGTTATCCTATTCGACCATTGCTGAAACGCTGAAAATTGCCAAATGGGCAATGACCGTCCGACTAGGTTTTATCGGGCCCAATGAGGAAGTGTAATCCGCAATGTTATGTATTTTAGTGTAAATTTATATGTGATTCAATGTATGTATTCTTATAGTAAATACCACTATGATTAGTTCATAAGTTCATATTATAGTGCAAAGATACTGGAGGGGTACTTATGCTGCATCCATTCATGGGAATCAAGGATTGGGATCGTATCGGCATGTCCGTAGAGGAATCAGCCAAAACCTTACAACGAATTGCTTATGTCGATCGCCAACTTATGCGAATTGAGGCTGCTCATATGGCGGCTAGACCTGAATATGAAATAAAAGGAGGGCTTGCGCGTTTGAGCTCGCAGGATGCGGAGCATCACGATCAATTCCGCAATCGCATTAAGCAGCTGCGCATGAGCACGGTAGCATTCGATAAATGTCCAGATGCATCGCTCAATGAGCTCATGCAAACGGTGCTGAATTCAGCAACAACTTTGTGTTTGTTTACGGCACTCTTTGACGTGGTGAAGCCTGCGCAAATTGCAGCCATTCATGCCTATAAAGGCAAAGCGCAGCCTCTCGTTGATGAACCTACGCTTCATATCTTGAAGCATCAACTCATCGACCGCGAGGAGCAAATGGACTGGGGGCGCGAGGCGCTTCAATATCTGCTGCAATCCGCATCGGAAACGGAGAAGGAACAAGCGCAGCATTGGAGAATGTATGTGGAACAGCTGCTTGCAGCAGCGGGCGGTATTACAGGATGGGAGGAACGAGTTCCCGTAGATCCATCTACTAGGATCGTAACGGAGCCGTTTGCCATGCCGCAAATCAGTACTCGGGACAGTCGTTTCAGCACACATGTTGTGAAAATGCAAGGGTTCGCCATTCCAGACAATGAGGAAGGACGATTCATGACGATGATGCTGTCGAGGTATTTTGAGATGTCTCCAGCGGAAGGCGTGGCTTATGTCCATTTCACAACCGAAGGCAAACCATGGCATTTCTACCGCGATACGGCTAGGCATATGTGGGATGAGGTTCGCCACAGTTGGTTCGGCGAGGCTGCACTTCGTGCGAAGGGGTACGATGTGTATCAATTCCCCAACTGGACGGGGTGGTACGATATGACAGCACAGCTGTTCGAGGGCACTGAAGCTTATTCGCATTTGACGATTGCCATTGAGAAGGCAGCAATGAAGTATCCACCAGGCAAGCGCGAGGAGTGGGAGTTCTGCCGGGATATCGCGAAGGATCCGCTTATGACGACGTTTCAAGATTTTGACTGGGCAGATGAGGTTGTGCATGCAGGCTTTGGACAGCGTTGGATGATTGAGGATGTTCATGGCGGCGATGCGCGTGCGGCACAGGAAGAAGCGGAGCGAACCGTGAAGAAACGTGCCGTGTACATGGAGGCGCATGGTGATCTGAATAAAAATAAACCGGCGGGTAGCCTAGGAGGCTATTAATACGAATGATGGGAAAAATCGATATAACCAGGATCAATGATGGCTCTAATCGCCCTCCACGGCTCGAAATTCATCAATCCATGTGGGCTATGATGGAGTTAGAAGCTGAGCTTTCTTTAGAGGCAAAGCTTGAGCGTATTGCAGGCGCGGGCTTTACTGGCATCCTGGCGAGAGTGCCGGAGATAGATGTTAGGGATGAGTGGAAACGGTTGCTGAACCAATACAGTTTGAGCTTTGGGTCCCATTGTTTCCCATTCAGCGCGGGTGACTTATCAGCACATATTCAGCATGCCGCAGATATGGATATGCTGTATGTGAATGGTCAGGTGGCGGACTCTTTTGTGATAGACGAAGAAGCTATTGATCTGCTAGGTGGACTCGCGGCTGTCTCGGCTGCGCATAGCATGCCATTTTGTGTAGAGACGCATCGCGGCAAAATTACACAAGACCTAATCCGTACTGTGCAATACGCGCAAGCGCTGCCGAATCTGCGGTTTACGCTGGATATCTCCCACTATGTGCTGGCAGGGGAAATGACGGAGAAGCAAGAAAAGGCGGAGCCTCTTCTTGATGTGGTGCTGCAACGAACGTCAGCAATTCATAGTCGACTATCATCGGGGGAGCAAATTCAAGTCGATGCTGGCTATTCGGATGCGATGCTGGCACGTTATGAGCAATGGTGGACACAAGCGATGCGCTATTGGCTTCAAGGGGCTAAGCCTGGTGATGTGCTTCCTTTCGTCTGCGAGCTAGGTCCTGCACCATATGCGATCAGGGGTCAAGATGGTCGGGAACTCTCCAGTCGGTGGGAGCAAGCCTTGATTTTGAAAAATGTGGCGCAAGCTTGCTGGAAACGTGTTACGGCGGAATAAGGGAGTACAATAAAGCGTGTGACTTTAAGGCCTTACTCGTATGCAACGAGTAAGGCTTTTGTTATTCTAAACAAGTTTTAATATTTCTCTTGAATTTTGTGAAATTAATCACAAAATTCAACCTTTTTCCACATATGTCAAATAAAATGTTGAACTATGAGGAATCTTGGGATATTATGGGTTGGGTTATAAAACTTTAAGACTATTAGTTGAGTATATCTACCTACTAGCCAAGTGAAAATGAACAAAGGCAAATCCGTCGAAAGGCGGAGACGCAAAGCCACGGGTCTAATCCATAAGTCACATTATGGGATGATAGCCGGGTTGCTCTTTAGAGCTTGGTTTTTTGGTGCGCAAAAATAACGATACGGGGGAAAAAGTAATGAAGTTTAGCAAATGGTTCATAGTGATAGTTTTATTTATGGTATTTTCATTGATGAATTGGAATAAAGCCTTTGCATTAAGCGTTCCTGGAGGAGATGCTAATTACTCCGGTGAGGAAGTAGTTTGGAACGCTTCGGACACCTCCGGAAACACTCAAATTTATTATAAAAATATAACAACCGAAGAAACCAAGCAAATAACGAATACCCCCACATCCAAGCGACTAGCTAAAGTAAAGGATGGGTTGATTGTATGGCAAGAGAAGCGGGATGTGCCGCCAGATAAACAATTTGATTGGAATGTATATGGTTATCAATTGTCCTCAGGGGTGGAGAAAAAGCTAAACGTTGATCCGGGCGCACATAGCATTCCTACTACTGATGGACGCTACATTGCTTGGTATAACAATAACGCAACTTCCGAACTGTATATATATGACTGGACAACAGATCATGTAGAGCAATTTGGCAAAGGTACTTTTCCGATTGTTTCCCACGGTAAGGTTATGTTTAAACCATACAATAAACCTGCATTGGGGCTGTATACAATTGCTTCTCACGAGACGAAGACAGTTGCTTCTGTACCTCAGCCGGGTTATGTTAGTTGGTTTGTTTTTAACGGTTCAGCGGGACTGTTTATTCACCAAAAAGATACAGCAACCCAATATATGATGGTCAATGTTTCGGAATCCGATCCAGTTGTCAAAGAGCTGACCCCCCTGACGACAAAACCGCGCGATTTTGCAGTCTTAGTCGCAGGCGATTCCTATATGGCGTGGATGGAAGATAAGGGCGGTGTTGCTCAGATTATGTCGGCGAGTGTTGCAAGCGGCGAAGTGAAACAGATTTCATCAGGAACGTCGGATCAGGTGCCGCTTGCCTTTACGGGTAATATGCTGCTTAGTACGGAGAATTTTTCTGCTGTAAAAACAGAATCCATAACCAGCTATTTCGCTGCTCCCCAGACGGGGGTGTCGCTTCCTCTTCCTCTTCCTCTTCAGTCATCGATCAAAGTAAAGCTTGGTCCAGCGGGTGGCGTGGTCACATCGAAAGATGGCAGCATCTCGATTGAATTTGTTCCAGGCTCGTGGCAGGCCGAAACGGAAGTAGAGCTCCAGGAGGTCACTTCCTTAGCAGCAGCACAATCCCCAGTCGAGCCAATGCAGCTCAAGTCAAGGGTATGGCGCATTCATTGGGGGACCCCGCCTTATCAACCGGGCGAATTGCAACTAAGCCACAACGATGCTGAGGTACTCCCATCCGAAACAAAAAAGCTTGCCATTTACACGTATAGTCCGGATCAAGGATGGAGCTTTAAAGGTGGAAAGGTGGACGGCAAGACTAAAAAGGTTCAGAGCAAGTTCGAAGAGGAAGGTACATTTGCGGTTCTTCTTTACGATGCCAAGTTCAAAGATGTTGAGAAGCATTGGGCTCAGACGCCGATTGAGGTGCTGGCTGCGCGAAGAATTCTAAACGGCGTTGAGGACGGAGTCTTCCAACCGAATGCCAAGCTTACCCGCGCCCAATTTACGAAAATGCTGGCAGCTGCAACGGGGCTTAAACCTGCTGCGGCTCAAGGACGCTTTGCGGATGTCCCCGCCGACTATTGGGGAGCTGGATGGATTGAGGCTGCAGCTTCACAAGGCTTGGTAGAGGGTGGAGATCAAGGATTTCTGCCCGATACCGAGCTGACTAGAGAGCAAATGATGGCGATGCTGATTCGAGCGGTAGGTAAAGAGAAGGAAGCGGATCAAATGACGGATGCTCTTTCCTTTGCCGATGCGAAGGAGATCAGCAGTTGGGCACAGGGGTATGCGGCACTGGCAGTGAAGCTTGGCTTTGTTGAAGGAAGCGCGGAAGGCATTCGTCCACAAGCGACATCGACTCGTGCGGAAGCGGCAATGGTAATTTATCGATTACTAATTAATCAAGACAAGATATAACGGAAAGAGAGGAAATCCAATTCATGAAGAAAAAAACGAAAACAACAGGGAAGCAAGCGATATCGCTTCTACTTTCCATACTTATATTCTTTACAGGATTACCCTTTATACCTGGAGGAGCGCTGCCGAGAGCGAAAGCCGCAACAGTGGTATCGGCTTCTCCATCGCAAATCAATGCAGTGTATGGAGAAACCACAAGCATAAACTGGGAATATACAGATCCTGCTCGTGATCCGATTACAGGTAAACCGATTCAAAGCGAGCATCCTACGAATGTAGAGCTTTGTGGCGGAGGTACCCGAAGTATCGTTAGTGGACAGAGTTATCCGGTTCTGAGCAATAACTCTGTGACATGGGACGGTCAAGTCGAAACGGGGGCTGGAAGTAATTACGCGTTGGATGGAGCGTACAAGGTCTGTGTGACACCAACGGATTTTCCAAGCGAGAAGCAAGATACAAGTATAACGGTGTTCAATCCGAACCCTCCTGCTCCGACGCATTTAGACATACGGCCTAACTATGATCCGGCAAACAACGATCCACATTTAGATGCTCTTAGACGCAAGACAACACATAAAATTCGAGGCTTAGCTGAAATTGGGACCGAAGTTACCTTGTACTATTCGAGAGTGTATCGCGAGGGGGATAAGCAGATCCAAGACCCCACTCAGAGGGTACTTGATCCATTAAGCGGAAGCATTTTGACACAGCAGAGATCAAGCTCGTGGGCACAAGGGTTTTCCATTAATGCAAGTTACTTCAACTCGTTTCCTGTGAATTCGACCAAAACCCCGAGCAGTCTGGTTGGGGAATGGGAAGCAGAAATTCAGCTGAAAGAAAATGAGATTTACAAAATTACAGCTGTTGCAAAGCGTATTCGGGACGGTAAGGTGTCTGCTCCATCAGCGCAGTATGCCATTTTGCGGCACGAAATACGGGATTATAATGTGACATGGGAATCCTTGGCGGGTTATTTTTATGTTGCCAAGACCGTACCAGAGATGGTTTTTGAAGGACAGAAAATAGCTACAGATAACGTGATTCCTTTTAAACCCTGCCTCGGAGTTGCAGGAGGCTGTCCTGGTCTGTTAGACAAGGGAGTTCAGTTATTAATCTATGATCCGGAATGGGCAGGTACATTTCAGCCAGGTGAATTGGATTATTTGACTCATATTGAGAAAATAACCAATCCTGCCAAATACCCGAGACCAATCGGGTTAGATCCGATTAACTTGGCAACAGGGGATTTCGTATTCTCCCATACGAATTTAAGTTTACAAGCTGCATTCCCGTTAGAATGGAGGATTACGTACCACAGTCGAGATACCTTTAATGGAGCTATAGGGTACGGTTGGCATCATAGCTATGAATGGAAATTGGAGCGCCGTGAAGGTGAAGTTATCGCCGTTACTACGCCTGAGGGTGCGAGCTATGAGTATCAACCGCAAGCGGATGGAACGTTTAAGCCTCCTTTTGGAACGTATAACACGTTGACCAAACAGCCGGACGAGACCTATTTGATGGAAATGCCGAATCATTGGAGCTATTTATTCCGTCAGGATGGCGTTTTGTTATCCATTAAGAACCCCAATCAGCTTCAAATCCATTTGAGTTATAGCGGTACGGTTCTGACCCGGATTCATACGGATGGTGCAGAGCTGAACTTGCAATATGGTGATGCGGGTAAAATAGCCACAATAACGGATCAATCAAGTCGTGAGGTTCGTTACACTTATGACAACAATCAGCATGACTTAAAGTCTGTAACACTGCCTGACGGCGGTACGATGAAGTTTGACTATGATCAGAACCATCGGATCACCGAGATTCGCAATCCGAATGATACGACCTCGCTCGTCAATGTCTATAATGAAGAAGGAAAGGTGAAAGAACAGACGGATTTCCGTGGGGTAAAAGGCTACATTACCTATGATACTGAGAATCATCAGACGAAAGTCCGAGATGAACTCGGTCGAATCAAAACGTACACGTACGATGAAAGACTACGTCAAACCGCCATTGAATATCCAGATGGCACCTTTGAGCGATTTGAGTACGATAACCAGGATAACATTAAGGTACGTACGGATCGGAATGGACATACAAGCCGTTTCTCCTATGATTTGAATGGGAATTTGGAGCAAGCCATTGATCCTATAGGTGCGATTACTACGATGAAATACAACGAGTGGAACCAGCCTAAGGAGATCATCGATAGTTTGGGTCATTCAACGCTGCTTTCTTATGACAATCAAGGCAAAGTCACTGCTATTGAGAATACGCTTGGAGAGATCAATACGATCCAGCGAGATGCAAAAGGCGTCGTCACGGGAGTTGTAAACGCCGAGGGTGAGAATGTAACGTTTGAGAACGATGCTCAAGGTTTTGCCAAATGGGTTACCGATCCATCTGGTGCCAAGAGCAATCTGGAGCGCGATCCGCTTCACCGTGTCACGCAGATGATCGATGCACTAGGTCAAATTAGTGGAATCCAATATGACGCACGGGATCGCGTGGTTGCGAAGCAAGATGCGCTGGGTCAGTTAGAGGAATTCCGATACGACAAGGATAGCAATCTGATCTACCACAAAGATGCGGCGGGAGCAGAGACCAACCTGCAATATCAGTTTGACAAGGTATCGAAGATCAAGGACGCGCTAGGAAACGAGACGGAGTTCATCTATGATGCTTTGAACAGATTGAAGCAGATGAAGGATGCGAGTGGCGCAGTCACTGAATATGAATATGACGTTAACGATCGCCCGAGCACAATCATTGTGAAGGATCGAGACGAAGATGACCACGAAGTACTTTTAACGACAACGCTCGAATACGATGCTGTTGGCAACATCACGAAACGAATCGATCCGAAGCACGGTGTCACCGAAATCAACTATGATGAACGTAACCTGCCTGTCCAGGTTAAAGATGCAACAGGCGGTATCACTAACTACGCCTATAATAAGCAAGGACAACTGATTCGGAATAGTAACGCACTAGAAGCGGCAACTACGTATCAATATGATGCGCTAGGTCGATTGATCCAACAGACGGATGCCTTGGGTCAGTCTATGACTTATGCATATGACAAGGCAGGACGTCTGACCAGTACCACCAAGCCAAATGGCGCCGTCTGGCAATTGCAGTATGATGTCCGTGGTGCTCTCGTTGCTACGGTCGATCCGATGGGGCATACGACATCTTTGGAACGCGATGTATTGGGCCGTGTGGTTCATAGTATTGATGAAGCTGGTAAGATCACTTCATATAACTACGATAAACTGGGACGCGTTACGAGTATCACCAACCCGTTAGGATACACGACAACCATGGCATACGACCCGATGGGTCGCGTTATGAAAGTCACCGATGCCAACAACCAATCAACCACCTATGCGTACGATCCCATCGGGCAATTGGAATCCGTTACGAATGCGCTAGGGGCTACCACCTCGTACGATTACGATACGGTAGGGAATATCACAAGCAAAATGGATGCGCTAGGCCGAGTAACCAGCTATCAGTACAATCAGCGCCATTTATTAACCCAGGAAATGAATCCGCTGGGTCAACCCACGAAACTGGATTATGACAGCAACAACAATGTGGTGAGCGTGCTATATCCAGATAATAAGGCGACTCATTATGATTATGATGCGGTCAACCGTTTAACGAGCGTTGTATATCCGGATCAGCAGCACGTTAAATACACCCATGACTTGTTGGGTCGTAGAACGACGATGGTGGATGCGACAGGTACAACCTCATATGCCTACGACGCCCTAAATCGACTAACGCAGGTCACAAACGGAGCGAATCAGACCGTCGGCTACGAATGGACGCCAACGGGACAACACAGCAAAGTTGTATACCCAGATCAGACGTCCGTCACGTATCAATATGACCAGTTAGACCGCATGACAAGTGTCACCGATGGAAGTGGACTGACAACAAACTATACGTATGACAATCGTGGCTTGCTGACGCAGAAGAAGCTGCCGACACAAGGCGTGAGTACGTATCAGTATGATGCACTAGGTCAAGTGCAGGATCTTCGTCACGCTAACCAGTTTGGTAAAGTTGTGGAACATTTGCAATATGCCTATGACCCCGTGGGGAACCGGACACGACTCGAGCGAGTAGAAGACGGTAACGACGAAGACGATTCAAACAGCGAGGATCATCAGGACTCGATGATTACCGAGTATGCCTATGATGCGTTGAATCAATTGACACAAGTGAGACAATATAATTCTCAAACAGTGGAAACGCCATCGTTGACGAACTACAGCTACGACGCGGTGGGGAATCGTCTAACGAAGCAAAGTGTATGGGATTCATTAACCAACACAGAGAACTATACCTATGATCCAGCAGATAAACTGCTGCATTGGCAGAGTGGGAGCGATTATAAAGACTTCACCTATGACCCACGGGGTAACCTGCTGCGCGTTATGGGAATCGAACAGGATGATGAGAGCCTAACAAGTCTGCTCAATTCAACTGTACTTAACCAAGTATACGGATCAGATGCGGTTACATCTGGCGTCTATGGAACTAGCCCTGCATTGCAAAGTGTTAGCGCAGCAGCTTCCTCATCTGCTCCTGAGCTTATCGAGGAATACATATGGGATTCGGCGAATCGCCTGAAGCAGCATCGCAGTGCGAAGCAAGATGTCTCGCAATTCTTCTACGATGGTGACGGTAATCGGACGAAAATGATCGTAGATGTGAAGCATGGTCCGACCGATCACAGTGATGGTGGGAACGGGCAAGGGAATAGCAATGGAAATGGAAATGGAATTGGAAATGGAAATGGAAATGGAAATGGAAATGGCAACAGTTCAAACAAATGCCATGAAGTGCCGCCAGGCTTCATTCCGCCGGGTCTTGCTAAGAAGTGCGGGCAAGTTGAAGAACCGTATCCGGACATGCACCCAGGCGGACCGCGCGAAGGCTGGGAGAAGGAATTCAAGAAGAAGCATTGGGAATTTAACTTTACCAATGATGTAAGTCTAGCGAATCCTGAACCCCTTCAAGTTACAGATAAAGATCAGCTAAGTGGCGCTAATGATTATTACCGTTGGAAACAGACCTATGCATACGGGGTTGGTGGCGAACGTATTTCCATGACCTATCTGCCAGCCTACGACGCCAACAACGGTTGGGACCCTCATGACGGTACTGCGGGGGCTGAACCAGGCGTTGCGCCTCGGACATTATTTTATCTGAATGATGCCCTTGGAAGTGCAGTTGGCCTGATTGAGAAGGACGGCCGTGTCTCAAGCCGTTACCATTACGACGAATTCGGCATCCCGACCGATGGGAAGAAGTTCGACATGAATTGGCCGGGACCGGATAACCTTTTCGGTTACACGGGATTAGGGTATGATTATAATAGCGGACTGTCGTATGCAAGGGCGCGGTATTATAAGCCGGAGTTAGGGCGGTTTGTTAGTGAGGATACGTATAAGGGGACGTTAGGGAATCCGCAGAGTCAGAATGGGTTTGCGTATGTGTGGAACAATCCGTTAAGATACATTGACCCGAGCGGATACAAGCCTACCTTGATGGAAGCCGCTTTAATGGCGCAAAACATTTATGGTGCAACAGATAATGACGTTATAAATGAAAAAACAGTTGCTGATAGATGGACAATAATTGACATCCTGAAAAATGAAGAGGGATTAAAAATAGGTGTATACTCAAGTGTCAAAGCAGATGGATCAACGGAATATGCACTGGTTAACAAAGGCACTAGCGAAAATGGAGATTGGGTCAACAATCTCCAACAACCATTTGGTTATTCAGATGACATGAAAGATTCGATTTCAGAATCTTCGTATTTTGTGGCTAACAATAAAGATAGTGAAATAACAATGGTAGGTCATTCAAAAGGGGGAGCTGAGGCGGTTGCAAATGCAGTTGCCAATAATAAAAATGCTATTACATTTAATCCCGCAAAACCAGACTTAAGTGAATATGATTTAAGTGACCTTGACTATACCGCAAGTGTAACGAATTATGTTGTTACGGGTGAAGTTTTAAACGATTTTTTTGGTGAAGTACCAACAGGGACAACGGTTTATTTACCACAGCAGGTTTTCTTTGATGAGAATAATGTTAGAAAAAAGAAGTGGTATAATGGACAGATGGTACTCTCTGATAGAGTGAAGGAAGCAGCGAGAGTGGCAGTAGCTAATCACTCTATGGATTCAGTGATAAGTGCTTTGAAGGAGGAATGATATAACTGAAAGCGAAAATATTTTTATTGCTAGGCATTCCATTGTTGGTGGCATTTGTATTCGTAGTGTATTTTGCTTTACCTTGGATTCTCATATTCATAGGTATTCATTTGGGACCGAATCCTCCGCGCCCTGAAATCACATACGGAGAATTTCCGTTTCGTTTGGAGTATGAAATTAACGGAGAGCGAAAGGTCATTCAGGATACTTTAATATGTGAATTTGATGGATTTGGTGCAGATGAAGCCAATGGAAAATATCGTAAGTGGAAAGATAGATTAGCTAGCGGGAATCAGAGAATAACATTGCTAAAGGTCGATCAAACAAAAGAAATATACTATTCTCCAGGTAGCCCAGACTATTATATGGGTGATTTGAAAGATACAGAGGGGTATCGACACGGTTTTCCCAATGCTTTACTTATTGAACGTCGGGACGGTAAATTTACGAGCAATAGATTAATAAGAGCAGACGAGTTGCTTAATAAATACCATATCAACTTAATAAGTTGGAATCCTAGCCCACCAATCAAGAATAATTTTTCTGAATGATTAATCCTAACCACCTTGCGACACTAACCATCGTAGGGTGGTTTTTTTTTTATTGATTATGATAATACACCTTACAATCCTGAATATCCTTGATTACATGCTAATGACATGTATATGAGGATCGAGTCTCTAGATAACGGTTGGGACTTGGGAAGCCAGATTTTTTGCGGAAGAGTATTATTTCGTTGATATGGATGGAAAGAGCAAGAGAAAAGGTGGAAGTGGAAGAGGTAAAGGGAGTAGGTAAAATAATATGGGAAAAAGTTTCTTGGTTTTATCCTGTTTATTTTCACAATAGTTACGATAGCAGGTTGTACAACTGGGAGGGGACATATGTCTTTTAACGATACGAGTGAAACTAAATTTATTGATCTTGCAATCGAAATGATAAGTATAATGGACCATGTATATTCTAATAGAACACATTATTTGGACGAAGAACGGTTTCTAATTGATAAATTTTATAATTTATCACATTCTGAGAGTCAAGAGATGATAAAGAAAGAGCTAATGAGAATCGAGAGTAAATATTTTGCGAAAATCAATTTTAAAAAATATGATGATCCTAAGAATGAGATTCTTGTGAACGAGTTATTACTCAGATCAAGACAAATTAGAGAACATATAAAAGAAGCAAACTAGCTATCTCACCACCTTGCGATTAACCATCGTAGGGTGGTTTTCTTTTTGTACGCCGCTGTTGCGTTCGAGACGTAAAAAAACATTTGGAGCGGGTAGGGTGGGGGACTTTCTCTTAAGAGACCCCACCCAGTGCCGAATGAATTACTATATCAGAATCTAATGAACTTACCTTTGTAACCCCCGTATAATAAATTCCTCAAATGAACGTATGTATACATGGCATCATCATCAAATTGCAGGTAAGATGCAGTTAGTCGATGCAAATATTCATGCAAAAACTGGTCATTCTGGCGGCAGATCTATATGGGGATTTGGGAGGGCAGGAAGAACAGGTAGAGGTGGTACTGATGAATAAAAGATGGAGGGCAAAAGAATGAATGTAACTTGGGACTTTACAGACAAGAAGGTTACAAAAGATGAAATAGTCAATGTAGGGGATTATTGGAACATTCAATTTCCAGATGATTATGTCAATATTGCATGTGAAAGTCATGGGGGTTCACCCATACCAGATTCATTTGATTTTGAAAATCATGAAGAAGCGGTTTTTGGTTACTTGTTGAGTTTCAATCATGATAGTATTAATTATATTATTACTACCTATGAGAATGTTAAAGACAGGCTACCAAGTGATGTTATTCCTATAGCAGATGATCCATTTGGGAATCTAATTTGTTTTGATTTCAGAATGAATAACAAAAATCCAAAAGTAGTATTTTGGGATCATGAGATTGCGTTTACTAACCCTGATAGAGCTATTTCTTTTATAAGTAGTTCTTTCAGTGACTTAATTAATAAGCTGTATGAAGTGTAGAAGTTATAAGGTAATACAAATTTAAGAAAATCGTTCAACCACAATGAGACTAACTCTCACTTGTGGTTTTCTTTTTATCCTCCGCCCACCCAGTGCTGAATGAATCAATTATTCAACCAATAACACATATAACCCATGTAAATACCTGCATAAAGCCTCTTGCTCCCATCAAACAGCTGGATCTTCAGTCTGCCCGAACAGAGGATATTGACGGGATAGCTGAGTGTCACACGCTAAAATCGCTCGATCTATTACACAGTAAGGATATCGATTTTGCAAAGTGGAACCGAGTGCCTTTGGAGTCCCTTGGAATAGTACAAGGTAGATTCAAAGAATTGGGGAACACGTCTCAAGTAAGAAGTTTAAAAAAAATGAGGCTTTTGGGTTGTTGCAGCCTTGAACGGTTTACAGGTGATAATAGCCGAATTACATGGATGTGGATTGACGGTAGTAAGAAACTGGATTTACGAACCGTACAAACATTTCAAGGTATTGAGGCAATAGCCGTGATTGGCAATTCTAATGAAACTGCATTGTCCGAAATTGTAATGTTCAAGTCGATATTACAAATTTGAATCGTCAATTTCCAAGCTAAGAAGAAATTCTTATCTCCCAAATGAAGGAAGAACAAGTGCTCGAACTTAGTAAACATAACCCAAATGTACTTGTCAAAGGGGAAACTTTACAGGTTAGAAATGTAGGTTTAAGAACAATTAACGCCTTAAATGGAAGTCTAGTGGAAGAGTAAAACAGTCTTGTCAGAGTGATAGGGGACCACAATCGAGACTAACCTCTCGCTTGTGGTTATTTTTTTCTACGCTTCCAAACCTAAGAGCGCAAAGTGGGAAACAACAGCATCCTCTACGGCGCTATAATATTGAAAATAAATTATATTAATACGACCCATCCAAAATCAGGAAATCTATCGAATAACTAATAGAGTGAGAAAGTTCCATAATAAGCTACATAAAAAAAGGAGTCGATTTTATGAAAATGAAAAAAACATGGATGATTACAGCTTCCTGCATCGTGGCAACAAGCCTTATGGCTGGATCAGCATTCGCCAAATCCGAGAATAGTAACAGTGCGGATAAAGCTAATGGGTCCAAAACAGACGTAGAAATCAATGTAAATGTCAATGGAAGTACGGATGCAACGGTCACTTCCGATACATATGGCCAAGGTAAGAATGGTTATAAAGGTCTACTTAATGCGTTAGAAAATGTGAAAAATAAGCCTGCTGGAGCTGTTATTGCCGATCTACTTTTGACTAACTATGGTGCTCACATTAGTGCTGAATTAAAGGCTGAACTTGATTTAATTACGGATAGAGATGCTGCGTTAGCAGCTGTTGCTGACGTATTGGACGAGCAGGGAAGTGTAACGGATGCGGTTTATGTTCAAAAGGAAGCAGTTAAGGTAAACCTTAAAAACATCAATTCCTATAAAAAGCTAACTAAGCTTTATCACAAGTTAGGGAAAAAAGGTGTATTCTTATACGTGAATGGTGAGCAACCATCCTTGGAAGTGAATCCATTCATTAAAGATGGCAGCACACTAGTTCCATTCCGTGCCATTTCGGAAGCGTTAAAAGCTGAAGTGAAGTGGGACGCAGAAGAGCGTTCTGTAACGGTTACACGAGACGGTGTTAGTGTTAAACTCTTTATCGACAGCACGAAGGCTTTAGTAGACGGTAAAGAAGTTATTTTAGAGGTTCCTGCAACGATCGTTGAAGGCAATACGGTTGTGCCAGTTCGTTTCATTAGCGAGTCATTGAAAGCAACGGTTAAATGGGAAGACGAGACCCAATCAGTCGTCATTTACGAAGAAGAATAACCTTTCGTTCCAATTGGAGCCTACATGTGTAGGCTCTTTTTTTAAAATATATCGGCGGCAGCCACAGGGAGCTCTCCAGTCGGTGGGAGCAAGCCTTGATTTTGAAAAATGTGGCGCAAGCTTGCTGGAAACGTGCTACAGTAGAGTAAAAAAGCGAGGATATCTTATGGAGCAAATCACGCTCAAACAACTGGATTTTATTCGTCAATCAACCATCAAAGCGGTTGCAGGGCTATCGGAAAACACAATAGACCACATACCTGAAGGATTTAATAATAACATCCGATGGAATTTGGGACATATTTACACGGTTCAAGAGAAGTTTGCTTTTCATTTTGCTGGCGAGCCTTTACAACTGCCTGAGAATTTTGATCGGTTATTTGCAAAAGGTACCAAACCCGCAGATTGGAACGAGGAACTCCCTTCGCTTGAAGAATTACTTGCGTTGCTTGCTGAGCAACCCAAACGGATTCAGAGTATCTTACAGGATCGCTTGGATGAAAGCGTGGCTAAGCCATTCACAACAGGTAGTGGATTACTCCTAAGTACAATTGGGGAGTTCTTAAATTTCACGTTATATCACGAGGGCATGCATTTTAATGCGATAACCACATTAAAACGATTTTCAATTTAACATCAGTAATAGAAACTAATTAAAAGGGAAAACCTCTTCGATGATGCTTATGAAGAGGTTTTTTTGTCGACTATGATATAATTGAGCAAACAGGATGTTGGAGCAAGAAAGAGGAGATAAGATGACAGATCATATTGCAAAACAAAATACAGGCTGGAACTTTGATAACAGCTATGCACATCTGCCGCAAACCTTCTTTACGAAGGTGAACCCTACCCCTGGACGCGCACCGAAGTTGATCGTTCTGAATGAGCCATTGGCAGAAGCGCTGGGGTTGAATGCTTCGGCATTGCGAAGTGAAGAAGGTGTTGCTACGCTCACTGGCAATCACATACCAGAAGGTTCGATACCGCTTGCGCAAGCTTATGCAGCTCATCAATTCGGACATTTCAATATGCTGGGAGATGGCCGCGCAATCCTACTGGGCGAACAAATGACTCCGCAAGGTGAGCGGGTGGATGTTCAGCTGAAAGGTTCAGGCAGAACACCCTACTCCCGTCGAGGCGATGGCCGCGCAGCCCTTGGACCGATGCTGCGTGAATATATCATTAGCGAAGCGATGGTCGGACTTGGCATTCCTACGACGCGAAGCTTAGCTGTAGTAACAACGGGTGATGTTATTTACCGTGAAACCGAGCTGCCTGGTGCAGTTCTGACACGCATAGCGGCAAGTCATATTCGGGTTGGTACTTTTCAATATGCTGCTCAATATGGCACTATTGAGGATACTCAGGCACTTGCGGATTACACCATACAGAGACATTACCCTGAAGTTGATGCAAGTGAGAATGGAAGTGAGCAACGCTACCTTCAGTTCCTTCAGGAAGTGATTAAACGTCAGGCCAAGCTCATTACGAAATGGCAGCTCGTTGGCTTTATTCACGGCGTGATGAATACCGATAATATGGCGATCAGCGGAGAAACGATTGATTATGGTCCTTGTGCCTTCATGGATGCCTATGACCCTGCCACGGTGTTCAGCTCCATTGACACGCATGGCCGCTACGCCTATGGCAACCAACCGCGTATTGCCGTATGGAATCTCGCTAGATTTGCAGAAACACTGTTGCCGCTGCTGCATACTGACGAGGAGCAAGCAATCAAGCTAGCCGAGGGTGCGCTGTCCGAATTTTCCACGACATATCAACAAGCGTGGCTCACAGGAATGAGAGCGAAGCTAGGGATCTTTAATGAAGAGCAGGAAGATCTTGCGTTGATCGAAGGCTTGCTAAGCATGATGGAGAAGACAAGTGCGGATTATACGAATACTTTCTTAGCATTGACGTTTGATAAAATAAAAGAATCAGTCCTGTTCGGCACGCCGGAATTTGCCCTTTGGCAGGAACAGTGGCAGGCAAGACTAGGCAGACAACAGGAAGACCAAACGGCTTCACAGCAATTGATGCGCAGCAGCAATCCTGCCGTCATTCCGCGCAATCATCGGGTAGAAGCAGCGCTAGAAGCTGCAGTCGAACATGGTGACAATAGTGTGATGGAGCGACTGCTTGCTATGCTTGCGAACCCCTTCGCACACGCACCTGAGCAAGAGGAGTATGCCGCGCCGCCGGAACCTTCGGCTTGTGCGTATCAAACGTTTTGTGGGACTTGAGTAAGGGAGAGGGCCAACTGCCGGTTGAGGTGGTTGGCTTTTCAATTTAACTGGAATTCCTCCATCCATTTGAGCCGGAGTTAACCAATTTGATGAACTAGCTGTATTTCCCACAGGTAATATCCTGAATTTTGCCCAGTTACTTAAATATCGGTTAAAATAACTGGACTTTTTCCATCTAAACCCCGAAACCCGAAGGAATCGCAGAATTTAACTGTAGATTCTCCATTTAAACTGTTAGCAGGCCTCCTCGTGCTCTCAAGCAAGGACTTGATAAGGTGGGAGTCGCCAACTGACCGGGGATTCCCCCTCCATTTTCACTAAAACCATAGGCAACCGCCAGTAGCACAATTTTATTTCTAATAAAACTATTGACGAACATCAAGAATGCTGATAAATTAAAACCAAGTAATCTTATCAGAATAATTATGTATCGACCGGACCACCGGAGACACAAGCGAAACTTCCATGAAGGGGGAGAGCTGTGTCTCTTTTTTGTATCCAATCGGTGCGTGCTGTAAAGAAAACCATATAAGAAATAAGGGGGCTTTATCATGAAAAAAAATCTAATCATGAGTTTCGTTTTATCCACTTTGCTAGTTACGGTGTTGAGCGGTTGCGGAGCGGCTTCCAAGTCGACAACAGGTACTGCTGACGATACGAAAGCGCCTGCAGCTACCACTACAACAAAATCAGAGAAAAGCACGACATTACGCATTGGCTATCAGAAATACGGTACAGTGAACTTCCTGAAAGCGAACGGGGAGCTAGATAAAGCATTAAAAGAAAAAGGCATCACCATTCAATGGACGGAGTTCCCAGGTGGTCCTCAATTGCTAGAAGCGATGAATGTTGGCAGTATTGACGTGGGGCATACCGGTGAAGCGCCGCCGATTTTTGCACAGGCTGCAGGGACACCGCTCGTTTACTTAGGGCATGAACCGGCAAGCCCAGCTAGTGAAGCAATCCTCATTCCAGAGAAGTCGGAGATTAAATCCGTAGCTGAACTGAAAGGCAAGAAGGTCGCCTTGAATAAAGGTTCCAACGTACATTACTTGTTAGTGAAGCAGCTCGAAAAAGCTGGTTTGAAATATGAAGATATTCAGGTGGTTTTCCTTCCCCCGGCAGATGCGAGAGCAGCGTTTGAGAAAGGCAGCGTCGATGCTTGGGTCATCTGGGATCCCTTCTTCTCAGCAGCAGAAACGTCTGCCAAAGCGAAAATCTTGGCTGACGGCAAAGACACCGTTGCCAATCATGAGTTTTATCTAGCTACTCGCAACTACGCAGAAAACAATAAGGAGACCGTCAAGATTGTACTAGATCAATTAGCCAAAGTAGATACATGGTCCAAAGATCATCCGAAAGAGCTTGCCGAAACGTTGTCCCCGCAGTTGGGAATTGATGTACCTTCCCTGGAACGCGCGGCAAAACGCAGAGCTTACGGGATTCAACCAATCGATGATGCTTTGATCAATGAACAACAGAAAATCGCTGATACCTTTTTTAAACTAGGACTAATTCCGAAAGAAATTAAAGTGAAAGACGCCGTATTGCCAGCTACGAAATAGGTTCGAGCTACTTATAAAGGATAAGGGAGACGATGAAGATGGAAGTATTCTGGTTCATTCCGACACACGGAGACAGCAGATACATTGGAACAACGAAAGGGGCACGCGCAGTCGATTATGGCTATATGAAGCAGATTGCGCAAGCGGCTGATCAACTAGGCTATGGTGGCGTCCTGTTGCCGACGGGCAGATCTTGCGAGGATGCATGGGTTGTGGCATCTTCCTTGATTCCCGTGACAGAGCGACTGAAATTCCTAGTCGCGGTTAGACCGGGCTTGATGTCGCCGACCCTTTCGGCCAGAATGGCTTCCACCTTCGATCGGTTATCAGAGGGTCGCTTATTAATCAACGTCGTCACGGGCGGCGATGCAAAAGAGCTTGAAGCGGAGGGACTCTTCCTGGAGCATGATGCCCGCTATAAGTTGACCGACGAATTCCTGCACATTTGGCGCAAAGAGTTGGCCGGAGAGCAAGTCGATTTCACAGGGGAACATTTGAAAGTTAAAGGCGGGAAGATTGTTTATCCGCCAATCCAAGCGCCATATCCCCCGATCTATTTCGGAGGCTCCTCACCAGCTGGGATCGAAGTAGCAGCAGATCATGTCGATGTGTACTTAACGTGGGGAGAGCCGCCAGCTCAAGTCGCTGAGAAAATTAAAACAGTTCGCGAAGCTGCAGCCAAGCGCGGCCGCACGGTGAAGTTTGGTATTCGATTGCATGTCATCGTACGTGAAACCTCAGAGGAAGCGTGGGCTGATGCCAATCGCCTCATTTCCCATCTGGATGATGAAACCATTGCTTCTGCGCAAAAAATATTTGCCAGCATGGACTCTGTAGGCCAACGCCGTATGGCAGAGCTGCACAAGGGTGATCGGACCAAGTTGGAAATTAGTCCTAATCTGTGGGCGGGCATCGGGCTTGTGCGCGGAGGTGCAGGGACAGCTTTGGTCGGTGATCCGGAGACGGTTGCGGCACGAATGAAAGAGTATGCGGACCTAGGTATTGAGACGTTTATTTTCTCTGGTTACCCACACCTGGAGGAGGCTTATCGGACAGCGGAGCTGCTGTTCCCGCATTTGCCTTTAAAATCAAATGAGAAACGGACGACCACATCTGCGAATTACGTAAGTCCATTTGGAGAACTCATCGCCAACACCGAGTTGCCGAAGCCTGCAAAGGGGGTTCGGTCCGATGACAACCAACCTGTCAAAGTCTCTGGCTAAACAGTTGCTCCCTTGGGCGCTTCCGATTGTACTTATTGTTTTATGGCAGCTATTGGGGCAATTTGGGGTCATTTCCACCCGAATTCTATCTACACCTTCAGCGGTATTTGCGGCTGGTGTTCATTTGGCAGAGAAAGGGACCTTATTCACGTATATCGGTGCCAGCTCCAAACGAGCATTTATCGGCTTTGCGATTGGCGGCAGTATCGGATTTGTCCTAGGCTTAATTAACGGACTCTTTCCTATTCTTGAAAAGGTGACGGACACATCCGTACAAATGCTGCGGAATATTCCTCATCTAGCGATGATTCCGTTGGTCATCCTCTGGTTTGGTATTGGTGAAGAAGGTAAGCTCTTCCTAGTTGCGTTAGGTGTGTTCTTCCCGATTTATTTAAATACGTTCCATGGCATTCGATCTGTTGATCCGGGTTTGATCGAAATGGGTCGTGTTTACGGGCTTCGCCATTTTCATCTCTTCCGCAAAATCATTATTCCCGGTGCGTTGCCCTCGATTTTGGTCGGGGTTCGGTTCTCACTAGGTATTATGTGGATAACTTTAATCGTAGCCGAAACGATTTCGTCCTCTTCTGGGATTGGCTACATGGCGATGAATGCTAGAGAATTTTTGCAAATGGATGTTGTTATTCTGAGTATTATTGTCTATGCCCTACTAGGCAAAATATCCGACTATATAGCGAAGCTTCTGGAACACGCATGGCTGCAATGGCATCCTAATTTCTTGAAACCATAAAGGAGAGTGGGCACGATGGCGGAAGGTACTGGCATTCGATTGCAAGTGAAGCAGGCTGCGAAGGTTTTTGGCCAAAAGCAAGTGCTGCAAGGTGTAGAGTTGGACGTAGCACCTGGCGAGTTTATTGCGATTGTTGGGCGAAGCGGCTGCGGTAAAAGCACACTGCTGCGCTTAATCGCTGGGCTGGATAAGCCCTCGAGCGGCCAAATCGAGGTCGATGGCCAGACGCTCAAAGGCATCCATTCCGAAACACGTGTGTTGTTTCAGGATGCACGCCTGCTTCCATGGAATCGCGTGCTCGCGAATGTTCAGGTTGGAGTGAAAGATGGCTCGCGCGCTAGAGCCGAAGAGGTTCTTGCGCAAGTGGGGCTTGCGGACAGAACGAATGAATGGCCGGGAGTTCTGTCCGGGGGGCAACGTCAACGCGTTGCATTGGCCCGTGCTCTGGCCGGTCAGCCTCGCCTGCTGCTGTTGGATGAGCCGCTCGGCGCGCTCGATGCGTTGACCCGCATTGAGATGCAGCAGCTCATTGAGCGGCTGTGGTATCAGCAGAAGTTTACGGCGCTGCTCGTGACGCATGATGTGTCGGAAGCCGTTCAGCTTGCGGATCGTGTTATTTTGATCGAAGAAGGGCAGATCGCCCTCGATGTAAAAATAACGCTCCCGCGGCCTCGCGTGCGGGACAGCGGGTTCGCTTATTTTGAACAATTGATTCTGGATCGCATATTGGTGAAAGAGCAGAATCCTGCTCTAGGGGATATGACAGCAAATAATAAATATGCGTATTCCATTTAGTATTAGCATACAAAAAGCACTCCAAGGCGGTATCCTGCCTTTGAAGTGCTTTTCTGCATGTAACCCTATAACTATTGGGCTGCTGGCGTATGAACATCAGTCCCTGTATGGGGGCGTTTTTCAATCATGATCGTTAATAGGAGTAAACCAATGAGTCCAGCGATGATGAAAATGGGATACCAACTTCTCGCAAATGAGCCAGCTTCCATGATAGCCATCATCCCGATCGTAGGCAGCAGAGGCTGTCCGTAAGCCTTCCACCAGTCAAGCGGGAACTTTTCGTAGTAAAAAAATCCAATCATCGCAAGTGCGGAGACAGCCCATCCCCCTGTATAAATACAAACAGCCAAGACGGGACTTTTAGCTGCAATGAAAGGGACAATGGCAATGACGAAAATTCCAGCGACGATCATGACCCAGAAGTTAGCCTTTGTTTTGCCAATTCCCGCTAGAATGCTGCCACCTAGTCGACCTACGGAGGAGAATAAGACGCCTAAAGCCATCAGCCGAATATAAGCTGCAGAATCCCCGGATGTGAAGCTCTCCCCGAATAGAAATCCGTTGATCTGGTCGGGATATAAACAAATGAGTGCTGTCAGCGGATACAGAAAAATATTGTTATACCGGACACAGCTCGTCCCACGATGCTTGCTTTCTTTCAAATCCTGTGCACTCTCGGCCACGAATGGGAATGTGACAATCATGAACGCCCATGTAATGATGCCGATGAAGCCTGTTATACGGAATCCATTCGATAAATAACCAACGGCGATAACCGAACTGGAACCAACCATCATGACCAGAAAAGGCTGTTGGAATGCTTTTGCGATATTACCCGCCCAGGAAGGCAGGCCGTATGCCATCATGCTTCGAACCTCTTGGAAAGGGATACCACCGAACCATTTCGGATTATGCACACGTTCAACTTTCCAGCCAATAAAAAGAGCTGTTAGGATCGCTCCCACGCTCATCCACACCGAAATATTTTCAAGAAGGTTCAACGAGCCAATGGGTAATAAAACGCCGACAACCGTACCTGAAGTGGCAAGTGTCGTTGTAATGACCATGAAAAAGGCCTGAACACCGAAATCGCGGTTTCCTGAGAAAGAAGCGACGCCAATATTGATGATGGAGTTGAATACAAACATGATTGAGCTGAGGATCAGGGCTCCTTTTAGCTCAGGTAGCTGATAATAATTCGCTAGGATTGGTGCGAGTAGCACGAGTAGGATCCCGAAGATAACCCCGAATAGAGAGCTCCCGAAAAAAGCGACGCGAAAATTGGTTTGTACTGCCTCCATCGGCTTCCTAGAAAAGGTGTAAATTAAGGAGGAGTTGAATCCGACATTGAGAAACAAGGAGGCCATACCGAAAATTTGCAACAAGAGATTCACTTGGCCGAATTTGGTAGGATCGTCCAATACACGAGCTAGAACGATGCTTCCCACAGTTTGGAGCATTTGGTTAATGAAGAGACCGAGCACAATGATAGATACATTTCGAAGCAAAAATCGCTGTGTATCCGTTAACATGAAATTCCGATTCAGCATGGGGGTAGCCCCTTTTCCCGTTTATAGGTCTTGTTATCCAAAGAGTAGCAGACCCCTACCAGGTTGACAACCGAAGGAATGGCAGATAAACGGAGAGAAATGGAGGTATTTGGAGATTATATGTCGCCTCGAATGGTTGAAAGAATAATACGGGGATTGCAAATCCCCTAGGGTGTTAAACCTGAAATATGCCGCCAGGAAGATCTCCCTGACGGCTTTTCTCATCCTTTTAACGCGGCAGCTTGCTTTTCCTGATACTCTCCAGGGGGCATGTAGAAGTGCTGCTTGAATACATGGGAGAAATGTTTAACACTCACGTACCCTACTTTGTCTGAGACATCAATAATCTTCTCTGAGGGTCTTGCCCTCAGTAGCTTGGCGGCTTGCTCCATTCGCACTCTGGTTAAAAATTTAATATAAGATTCATTCACGCTTTTATGAAAAATATTGCTCAAATAACTAGCGGAAACGCCTATTGTATCTGCAATAATAGCGAGAGAGATAGGCTCCGAGTAGTGCGAATAGATGTATTCCTTAGCTCTGGCTACAAGGTCGTGCTCGTTCTCGTTATCGTGCTTCGGCGTGGCATGTAGGATGAAGGATTTGAGAATTTCATAAAAGTTAAGCAGCACTTCTTCTTTTGACGGTGCCTGTAAAGTGGGGCTTTCCAACTTCCTAAGGATCGTCTGCGCTGCTTGTATTCCTTCATCCGTAAAGTTCGGGTTCATGGCCGCTATGCTCCTAATTAAATGAACGCCATATCGGTAAACAACGGGAAGCTGATAACCGCCCATAAGCTCGGCATAATTCCGAACGGAAACCATGTAATTCGTTTCATTTCTATCGAGTAAACCGGATTGAATAGCCATCATCGTTTTATCCAATTCTAGAATGGATGGCATATCCTTACTCTCATCGCTGAAGGCGAAGCAGGAGTTACCGCCACTCAGCAGACGGCTCATTAGCATCTTGCGCGCTTTGCGGTAGGAGGAGTTCAATCGAAGCACATCGTTGACACAATTACCAATAGCACCGGAGATCGTAATACCCGTACTCCTATAGATCGCGTCAGCTACTTTAGCATGGATGGCTCTGCATTGTTTAATTAGGTCATCTTGACAATCGCCGGTTACAAGTACAATTGTATTTTCCTCCGTATCGTAGAACACCCTTCCTTCTTCCACAATTTCAGTTGTAATCTGTTGTAAAATATACTTAAATACAGGAATATCGGCGTATGGAATAGATTTCCTAAGAATCATATCTTCATCCAATGAGAGGATCATTAGATTACCTTCTGTCTCGATTAAGCTCACCTTTAGACGGAAGAGAAGTGGGTAAAGTACTTTAATCTCCGCATTACTGTCTACGATAACGGCTTTCAAGAAATTTTTGACCACATGGTTTTTGGAATCCTCAGAGAGAATTTGCATGGATTGTTGGGTCAGCAGCTGACTTTTCTCTTTATCCAAATCGTGTGTAATCCGTTCGAGGACGACGCGCAGCTCTTCCTTAACAATAGGCTTCAGCAAATATTCATTCACACCATAGGTTATGGCCTCTTTAGCAAAAGTAAACTCATCATGGCCTGATAGGATGACCGTTCTTGGGCGAGGAGACATTTTTGAAACGATTTTACATAAAGTGAGGCCGTCCATGACAGGCATTTTAATATCGGTGAGGATTAAATCAACAGCATGCTGATCAAGAATCTCAAGAGCTTCCTTGCCATCTGAGGCGACATGCGCGACCTCCCACCCAGGATTAATCTGCGGAATAGTTAGCTTCAGGTAGTCTCTAGTAAGTGACTCATCGTCGACCACGAGCATTTTATACATGCCGATTCTCCTTTCTGACGTCTAATTTGGGTAAAATGATAGTGACGCATGTGCCTACTTCCGGCGTACTATCAATCGTAAGTCCATACTCCGTCCCATACTTCAGCTTGATCCGCTTATTCACATTGACAAGACCGATTCCCGTACCAGCACTATGTAAACCGTGGAGATCTTCGTTATAAACCAACGATTCCACACGTTCCTGGAGTTTTGCAAGCTTATCGGCATCTATCCCTTTCCCATTATCACGAACATAGAAATAGAGATTAGTGTCATCTTCATCACTATATATGTGTATAATCGTTTTCTCTTTCTTCATCTCACACCCATGAATAACGGCATTCTCAACGGCAGGCTGTAGGAGGAGCGCAGGAATATAATAACTGCCCAGCGAATTAGCAATGGTAATTGTGTATTCCAGTCTTCCGCCAAATCTACTGCTTTGAATGCTGAGGTAAGCTTCGAGTAAGCTGATTTCCTGCCCAAGCGTGATTTCTTTATCCCAGTTTGTCATACCCCTTAGGAGGGAACTAAGTTTATTAATTTGGTCTACGGCTTGCTCCTCTTTGCCGCTCTGCATCAGAAGACTGATCATATTGAGTGTGTTGAAAATAAAATGTGGTCTAATCTGGTTGAACAAGGCTTTGATTTGGGCTTCCTTTTGCAGGAAATTTGCCTCATACACTTCTCTGACAAGTTTCGTGTTCTCTTCGAGCATCTCTTGAATGCGATGAACCATCTCATTAAAGGAGGACCCCAGGTAGCCAATTTCATCATGCCTGTTGTTCGGGAAGGTGACCGATAAATTGCCATGATCAATCTCTTTCATTAGCTTAACGATAGTTAGCAACGGATTGAGATATCTTTTGATGAAGAAGAAATAGACAAGAATAGCGAGAAAAGAGCTAATAATCGCCATTAAGAATGCGATATTTCTTGTTTTGACGGCATTGTGATTGAGTTCGGCAACGGAGTTTACGGCAACAACGGTCCAGTTAGCTCGTGAAATGGGAGTCGCATTAAGCAGATAGTTCTCATTATCCAAACGGATCGTCGTCTTAGAATGGCTGGTTTTCAGCATGGTTTGATAGAGATCCAGCTCATGACCGCCTTTGACATTGGAAAATATAAGATTCTGATCTGCATCCACAATGAAGAGCCCGCCTTTGCTGCCCATGTTCACTTTATTGCCAATGGCTTCAATACCGCTGTAATTGGCATCCACCTTAATAATGCCGATAATTTTCTCCGTATCCTTGGTGCTGCGAAGCTGCCGTACGATCGAGAAGACCTTATTCTTCGGGTTCTTAATAATTTGCTGCATATGCGCGGGGACGAAGATAGACTCTTGTGTTGAAAGCGCTTCCGTATACCAATTGAAGTTGTGGAAGTCGACCTTTGAATCGATGTTGGTCTGCACCCTGCCGCTTGAGTATGCCGTATCCGTCAGTACAAAAACAGTAAGAATATCATTTCTTGGAATGATCATAATCTCATCCAGAAAATCTTCAATCGTACGAGTCTTCTTGAGTTGTTCGATCTCTGAATCGGGGTGAGTAGTTTCAAGTGCAGCCATCACGGCCGAATTTCGGTAGGGGGCGACTGATAAACGCGATAAGTCGTCGAGATAATTGTCGATGTTCAGAGAGGCTTGCTCGATAATTTGCTGAACCCTTTCGGTGGACTGAATCTCGAAGTCTTTGGTGTACTGATGATAAGAGACGAAGGAAACGAGGATCACGGATAATAAAATTAAGAGTCCAGTCATGATTAGCAGCTTGAACTTAATGCTCCATTGTTTCATTCCATTACCTCCCTCTATGCCCAATATATCACATCAGGTTCGGTAACATCAGCACTTCTAAAAAAACCGCACTCCAATCAAGAAAATTGAGGTCTTAACGAATGATTGGATTGAAAGTAAGATGAAATAGAAGGAACTGTTTACAAAGTTTTCTTATGTGAGACAAAAGGGAGGAAACAACGTGTTAAACAGAGCGCTATCCATGGTCATGTGTTTCTCAGTTATTTTGGGTATTGCCGCAGGATGCGGAACCAAGGAAGAGGTAAAGCCAACAACAGCCATTAGCAGCGAATCGGCCAAAGCAACAGAAAAGCCAACAGAGAAACCGAAAGAAGTCGTCCTACTAAAGTTTTTGACAGGTAAAGTAGAAACGGTAGATTTAGTTAATCAAATGATCGCTAAGTTTCAAACCGAGAATCCAGGTATCAAAGTAGAGCAGGAATATCAGAAGGATGCCAGCAATGTGATCAAGATCAAGTTCGCATCCGGCGATGTACCTGATATCACTACGGTAGTTAGCCAAGATTACATTGATCAAGGAAAATACCTCGACTTATCGAACGCTGCCTTCTGGTCGAGAGTGCTGCCGGCTGTCAAAGATTTGAATACGGATATTAAAACGGGCAAACAGTTCTCGGCAGCAGCAACAGTTACAATGGGCGGTATATTTTACAACAAGCAAATTTTCTCTGAATTAGGTTTAAAGGAAGCACTCACATGGGCTGACTTCAAAACAAACTTGAAAACAATCAAAGAGAAGAAAAAAGGCGTCGTGCCAATGTTCTTGCCTGGTAAAGAAGCATGGTCTATGGGACATTTGATCGAATTTATGGCTCATGGCATCATCAAGCAGCAGTATGGTGTTTATGAATCACGCAAAGCGTTCATTAACAACGATGGGGCAAAACTTGCGTTTGATGCCCCAGGCGGCAGTATGGAGACCTTCGCTGCTCGAATCATGGAGCTTAAGAATGAAGGGTTGATCAATGCGGATGCATTGACCGCTACCTATGATAATGAAAAAGAGGATTTTGTTGCCGGAAAAGCAGCTATGTTCAGCCAAGGCATGTGGGTACTGGGCGATCTGCTCAAGATCAATCCGGATTTTGCCAAAAATATTGGCTTCAGCCCATTCCCAGCTTTACAAGATGGAGGTAAGCCAGTCGTATTATCCGCAGAGGATTCCAAGTATGCGATCACTTCTGCATCCAAGCATCCGGAAGAGGCTAAGAAATTCCTTGATTTCCTCTTCAAAGCGGAAAATTTAAAGTTATACAGCGAAGCGATTAAATCACCTTCCGCCTTCACCGATGTGAAAGCTGATTGGGGCCCGCTACAAGATCAAGCAACGCAAGCATTAAAAACAGGTGTGAACATTGCCTTCACAGATACACCTTCTGGCTTCTCGGGTGATGATGTAGGCCGCATGGTGCAAGAATTGATTGCCGGCAAATACAAAACACCAGCTGATTTTGCCAAAACGTACAAAGAAACATGGGATAAAGGATGGAAAGCTTCCAAGTAAAATAGAATGAACTCGCGAGAAGGGAAGGATCACCGATCTCTTCCCTTTCTCATAATCGTTCATACATTCGGGTTTAGGAGAGGATCGCTATGTATCTCTTGCGCGCCATTAATACCAATCTGCACAAATTTATGGCTGTACCTGCTATCCTTTTATTCGCGTTGTTCTTCATATACCCACTCACACAGGGAATAGGAATTAGCTTAACGAATTGGAACGGGGTGTCCCAAGCCAAATTTGTGGGGATGCAAAATTTCGTCGATTTCTTTCATGATGATCGAGCCAAGCACGATCTGTACAATACCCTTTTTTTTGCGCTCGGAAGTGCGCCGCTGCTTAATATTTTTGGACTCGCGTATGCACTTATCTTAGATCGGAATTTTAAGGGGAAGGGCGTAGTTAGGGCCATCGTATATTTACCAGCAGTTATCAGTCCATTAATTATGGGATATGTCTGGTATTTCATTTTACAGCCGGGGAGAGGCTTCCTCTATCATATTTTGGACAATATGAATCTAGGATTTATGAACACGAATTGGCTTGGTGATAGTTCGTCTGCTATGAAAGTACTTGTGATGGTCAACGTTTGGCAGTTTGTAGGTATGACGATGATTATTTATCTGGCAGGGCTTCAATCCATACCGGCAGAGTTATATGAATCCAGCAAAATCGATGGAGCTGGCTACTTTGCAACCTTACACTCTATCACCATTCCATTGCTATATCCAGCCATCCAAATTAATGTCGTTACGAATATAATAGGTTCCTTGAGCGTATTCGAAATCATTGTCGCCTTAACAGACGGAGGGCCAGGTTACAGTACGGAATCTTTAAGTATTTATATTTTGCGCATGCTATATGGCAGTTTCACAGGGTATTCAACGGCAGTGGCGTTACTATTATTTGTGATCATTGTGATTCCTGTCATCATCTTTATGCGCTTAACGAAATCCAGAGAGATTGAGATGTGAGGAGAAGGCGATGCGAAACAAAACCCTTAGGCTTGGCAGATATGTCGTCGTAACGCTCATGGTACTCTTATCCCTCATTCCATTCTACGCATTGTTATATTTATCTCTGAACACACCATCCAGCAGCTTCTTTGATGGCAATATTCTGCTGCCGGATTTTCATTTTGTTAACTATGTGAACGCTTGGAAAATCTCCAAAATTGGCAATGCTATTCTGAATTCGCTGATCATTACAATAGGTTCAGTGGCTATAATCGTCCTATTCGCGAGTGCGGCAGGCTATTCTATTGCTCGCTTTAACAGCCGCTTCAATCGAATTATCTTTCAGCTTCTCCTGCTGTGTATGATGATTCCCGCAATTATTATTACGGTTCCCCTATACACCTTGATGAAATCGATTGGCGGTATTAATACGCATTGGGCGATGATTCTTCTTACTGCAGCCACTGCACTTCCACTATCAGTCTTTCTCTATGCTAGCTTTATTAAGCAGCTTCCCAGAGAGGTTGAGGAGTCTGCGATTATGGATGGATGCACCTATTTTACTGCGTTTTGGCGCATTACCTTTCATTTCGTTAAGCCTGTGACCGCTGCTGTTGTCATTTTATCGGGACTTGGGATTTGGAACAATTACGGTCAGGCCGTCTTTTTCCTGCAAAGTCAGACGATGCATACCGTCCCCCTAGCCATCTCCATTTTTTTTCAAAAATACGGCGCACAGTGGAACTTAATGGCAGCTGCAGCGGTGATCGGGCTTGCTCCGGCTGTACTTGCATTTCTTATTTTCCAGAAATATTTTATTAAAGGCATCACGGCAGGTGCACTGAAGGGATGAGATGAGTGAAGCCATATATCCATGATGTTTATCCGGTAAAAGCACAGTTCCTGCGAAATCAACCGATCACCATTGCCGTGGAGTTAGATCTCCCCTTTGCCATGGATAACGGTCAGGTTGAATTGGAAGCAAAAGTTTACGATTTGAACCAACAAATTGAAGTCTATCGTCACAAGATTGGCAGATCAGATCCAGGACAGCAAACCGTCCAGTTGATGATTAGTCCTAAGGATGTTGATTTTAAAGGCTATGGCGTTGATATTTACTTGTATCTAGATGAGGAATGGCTCCAGGTAAGTTCTACCTCATTCGATGTGGTTACGAACTGGAGAAAATCGCCAAGGTACGGATTCCTAAGTGATTTTCACCCGAAAGAGGCTGGTGACAGCGAAGATGTCACGCAGATGGCTAAGCTGCACATCAACCTCGTACAGTTCTATGATTGGATGTATCGTCATGATGATCTTGTAGCTGAAGTAGAAGTCTACTCTGATTTAATGGGTAAGGTGTCCAGCCGAAAGGTGATTGAAGAGAAGATTGACCTGTGTCACAGCTTTGGCATGAAGGCCATTGCTTATGGCGCTGTGTATGCGGCAAGTCGAGAATTTTATGAGCAGCACCCCGATTGGGCTCTTTATGGGAGCAACGGCAAGGTGCTCGACTTTATTCACATTTTTTACTTAATGAATATAGCAGAAGAATCACCGTGGCATCGCCATATCATTGAGCAGTATAAGCGAACAATTGAGGAGCTGCCCTTTGACGGTATACACATGGATACTTATGGTTCACCGAAAATAGCCATATCCAAGTTAGCTAATCAGGATAAGATTGTGAAGCTGGATGAGCACTTTCCAGTACTGATCAATAATACTCGGATGACGCTGCAGCGAAGTATAGATGACTTATGCTTAATTTTTAATAATGTGGGTAATTGGCCGGTTAACACGGTTGCGCGTGCTGAACAGGATGTCATTTATATTGAGGTTTGGAAACCTTATGAGCGGTATCATCATATCGTTCAAATTTTACGCTGGGCGCAGCAATACGGTGAGGGGAAGCCGGTGATATTAGCCGCTTATTTAAAGCCCTTCATGGAGACAGGTGATGCATCCATAGACCGAGCAAACCATGCTGCACTGATTCTAACGGCAGTGATCTCCGCCAGCGGTGGTTACCATTTGCTGTTGGGCGAGAATAAAGGTGTGCTAACCCAAGGCTATTATGTGGATTATTCTAAGTTGTCTGATTCCTTCTTCCGAGACATTCGATTGTATTACGATTTCATGATCAGGTATGCTACTGTCCTGTTTGACCCAGAGTTAAGGGACGTTTCGATGACACATGTGGATGGCGATAATCTTGAATATGTTTTCGAGAAGGTTTCATACAGTACTTACGGTGAAGCGAACAAGGTTTGGACACTAATTAAAGAAAAGCCGGGACTGAAAGTGGTGAACCTGATTAACCTTTGTGGTGTATCAGACGATTATTGGAATACGGGGAAGGAAAAGCCAACTCCGCAGCATGATTTATCATTAACTATTTTGCTTGAATCGGATGTGAAATCGGTCTTTATTTCGACTCCGGATGACGAGATGGGGAGGCCACAGCAAGCACAATACGAGATAGAGGATAGGGATCGCGGCAAAACACTCGTCTTGACAATCCCTCATCTTGATATTTGGACTTTAGTGGTTATTGAGCTTGTACAATGAGAAAAACTACTTTCGAAGTAATTCGAGGATGAGCGACCGCGTTTAAAGGTAGTTTTTATCGCCAATAAGAATTTGTTTTTCCTTGTATACTGGAAACTTAGAAATTCTTATGTGGTAAAAATACGTACCTTAATAGCAATTTTAAGGTGTTTCAAGTGCAATCAGATGGGTTTACAATGAAGCTGTAACGAAGCTACCACTTCAATTTATGAAAGACTAGCAACCCTTAATCGAACGGAAAAATGTCCATTTTTCTCAGTGTATCGATTAGGGGTTTTTCTGTCTTGAAAAGGAGGTGAGCAGGAATACAGATCTTGAAACTAACAGCCAATGGAAGTCAACAATTGTGCAAATCTTAAAGGAGGAATTCATGAATGTTGTCAACGATCTATAGAAAAGCAGTCGTGTTAGCTGTGATCAGCCTTGCAATTGGGATGCTCTTCGTCGTTGTAGCTAATGCCGCAACCAGCGGAATCGTAAAGCGAGTATATACGGACAAAGCAAGGTACAACACGGGAAATACGGTAACAATCTCGGCAGAACTTACGAATGATACAGGCACTTCCTATAGTAACAATATTACGATAACGATTTACCAAGGTGAAACCCAAAAGTATACGACATCAACAGCAGTAACTCTCGCGAATGGAAGTTCTACAACGGTGAACTTCACATGGACACCGCCATCAACAAATCATATCGGCTACTTCGTAAAAATTACTGCTGGTGGGTCTGCTGGGACAGGTGCTACAGCCATTGATGTGTCCAATGACTGGATAAAGTATCCGCGTTATGGATTTATGAGCGAATTTCCGGTTGGTGAATCAAGCAGTACAACCGATGCTCGTGTAAAGAAGACGATGCAGGATTACCATACCGTATCGTTCCAATTGTACGACTGGATGTGGCGGCATGAGAATATGATCAAACGAACATCAGGCGTTATTGACAGTTCCTGGACGGATTGGAGCGGAAAGTTGACCATTGGATGGCCAACGATTCAGAATCTGATCTCCTCCATGCATAATTATAATGCCGCAGCTATGCCGTATACGATGACTTATGCGGCGCTTCAAGATTATTCCACCATCTCTGGCGTCAGCAATCAATGGGGAATGTTCTATGATGCTGCCCATGCCAATCAGTTGGTTTTTGATTTCGTGGATAACAATCCAAATACCAACTTATGGTTATTCAATCCGGCAAGCACGAGCTGGCAGAACCATATTTACGGACAGTATAGAGATATTTTGAACACAGCAGGATTTGACGGCATTCATCTGGATCAAATGGGTCAAAGAAGTGACCCCTACGCGTATAATGGGTCAACCATTGATCTAGATAACACGTTTGCTGGATTCGTCAACAATTTAAGAAGCAATCTGAATGCAAATTCGTTGTCCAATAAAGTAGTAACCTTCAATGTAGTGAATGGTGCCGTTGATGGCTGGGCAGCCCCCGATGTCACCAAGAATGCTCAAACTGATTTTGATTACAGTGAAATCTGGGAAGGCTCGGATGATTACATTGAACTGAAGGATTATGTCAATTACGCTCGCCAAAATAATGGTGGCAAAGCGTTTGTCCTTGCGGCTTACATGAACTATGAGGAGAATCTCGGTACAAAGTATGAAGCCGAATCTGCTACGTTAAATGGCGTGGCAGCTAACACCAATCATACTGGGTATACAGGAACTGGATTTGTGGATGGCTTTGGAGATAATGGTGACTATGTGGATTTCGCCATTTCTGCACCGGAAACAGGCAAATATGCTTTAGTGTTCCGCTATGCGAATGATACGGGTGCCAAATCCACGAGAAACGTATATGTGGATGGCGTGCTCAACAAGGAGATTGAATTCCTGGATCAAGCCGATTGGAACACATGGGCATTTGACGCCTACAGTGTAGTTCAGCTGAGTGCCGGCTCCCATACAATTCGCCTGAAAAAAGATACGGCTAGCACTGGCTTCATTAACCTGGATAGCTTGACGCTCGGTACGTTCGAGGAAAATTCCGTTCGTTTGACGAATGCAGCGATTGCAGCCAGTGGGGCTTTCCACATTGAGATGGGTGAGGCCGATCAGATGCTAGGACATCCTTACTTTCCCAACTTCAGCAAGCAAATGAGAAGTACACTGCGGGAAGGCATGAAGGATCACTATAATTTTATCACAGGCTATGAAAACTTATTGTTTGATACCGACGTAGTCAATAACGATTCTGGCACTCAGTTCGCAAGCATCACGGGTCAAACCGTAAGCGGGGACGCAGCTTCAGGAACGATATGGCAATTAAATAAGCGCAGCACCAACTATGACATTGTGCATCTAATTAACTTAACGAATAATGATACGAAGTGGAGAAATGCGGCTAACGCTCCAACGAACATGTCGAATTTAGCTACAAAGGTTTATATTGGCAATGACGAAACGATCTCTAATGTTTACCTAGCATCTCCAGATATTTCGAATGGAACAACCCAAGAACTAACCTTCACCAGCAGTTCTGATACCAATGGTAAATATGTTTCCTTCACCGTTCCTTCCCTGAAGTATTGGGATATGATTTATATGAAAAGAACATTTAGTGTGCCAACCAATGATATCTATGAAGCCGAGACAGCGATTAAATCCAACGTTGCAACCAATACCAATTATGCTGGCTACACAGGAACTGGCTTTGTCGATCAATTTGCGAATTCCGGCGACGGCGTATCTTTTATCGTCAATTCAGCAACAGATGATGATTATGTACTCAGATTCCGCTACGCCAACGGTGGTACTAACGCAAGCAGGGACGTCTATGTCGACGGCAAATTTGCGGGAACCGTTCAACTTAAGTCAACTGGAGGATGGGGGACTTGGGGATATGGTGAAATGACCGCACATTTGAAGCCGGGTCACCATAGCATCGTGTTATGGTACAACAGTACGAATGCTGGAGCGATAAACCTGGATCATTTGGATTTGGATAAAACGTATATTTGGCAATTTGATCGCCAGATTACCACTGTTCCAGCAGGGTATAGGATCACGTACCGGGTGGGTGCACCTGGTTGGGTTCATTGGGGTGTAAACAACTGGACAAATGTCGTAGATACCGCATTTGTATCTAATGGTTCTACCAACGGCAATTTGGACTATGAGATTTCAGTTGGCCCCTTTACGACAGGCACTACGGTAAACGCGACTTTCCTTTGGGATGATAATGCCAATGGCGTGGCTGAGTACAGCACAGACCGCTGGGAGGGTACGAACTACAATATAACCATCAATTGAAAAATACGAACTAGGAGGTTTAACCATGGTCCTTATGCGCACTTATAAATCTAAGCTGGCACTATTTCTTGCCGTAGTGTTAACACTAAGTTTATTGCTTATTTCAGTGCCAGTCTTTGCCCTGACCTCTCCCACTTCGCAGTCTATTACGAGCCTTTATATGTCCAACTGGACGAATGCCATGAATATTTGGATGGCTAGCAAGCTGTCTCAGAATGACACGGGTACGTTCGGACCACGGATTGGCGAGATGCGGATCAGCGATGATTATACGACGAATCAAATCGTTGATTACTCAAGCTTTTTCCGAAATGAAACCAGTTCGACCAAATATGATCAGCCGCATAATTTCAATTCTGAAGCTTATTACGATAACAACGGGATTTTACGTACCAAATATTTGGATTATAGCGGCACTAACATGCCGATTACGGTAACGAAGGATTTTGCAATGGTGCCAAATGATAATTTCACAGTTGCCACCTTTACGTTTACGAATCCAACAGGCTCTGCTATTGATTACAACATGCTGGAGCAAATTCATGTCAACAATAAAACCAAGGGAGGCACGAATCAAACGAATACGGGCACTTACGATGCAGCGCGGAATACCTTATTCGTCAACATGAGCAATTCGGGACAGTATTATGTCGCCCTTGGCGCTTATCAAACAATGGATGGTTATCAGGTAGCTGACGATACGCAGTCCTCGCTAGCTGCCTCCGATGTAGCGGCATGGTACACCTTCGACAACAACGGAACCGTTAAGAGCAACGCCAGCAAGACAGCTGTAGACATCAGTGTCGCGTTTCAGGATCGATTTACGATTCCGGCAAACAGCTCAGTCACACGTTCTTTTGTAGCAACAGTGCGCAATTCACTTGCGAATGCACAAAGCTCGATTGATACGGCGCGAGCACAAACAGCCTCCTATTGGTTTACCCAAACCGGAACTTCTTACACAAATTGGTTAACGGGAACCGGTAAACAAACCGTCAACTTCACGGATACCGGTATCAACGATACGTATAAACGCGGCTTAATTACGATCAAGAACTCCATTCAGCCAACTTCCGGAGCCATGCCGGCAGCAACGAATCCGATCGCTTATGGGTATAAGGTTTGGGCAAGGGATTCAGCGGTGACGGCGATGGCGCTCGATCAAGCAGGCTTTACCGATGAAGCGGAGAAATATTGGTATTGGCTGCAGGATCGCCAGCTATCTGACGGCAGCTTTAAGACCACGTTCGATTTATGGACTAATAATTATGTTTCTTTTGTCGAGCCTGAGCATGATTCCATCGGCATTTTCTTAATAGGCGCTTACCTGCATTATGTAAAGACGGGAAATACGACTTTCCTCAACAACATTTGGACCAAATATAAAAAATCCGCTGATTTCATTTGGTCGAATTTAGGGTCTGACCCGTATCAATTCGGCGTGCCAGATAATAGCATTTGGGAGGAGAATGTGGAGTAC
This sequence comes from Paenibacillus allorhizoplanae, assembly GCF_927798215.1. NCBI lineage: Bacteria > Bacillati > Bacillota > Bacilli > Caryophanales > Paenibacillaceae > Paenibacillus > Paenibacillus allorhizoplanae. The sequence goes on along the minus strand of NZ_CAKMMW010000015.1, from coordinate 64,127 downwards.
AACGCCTTCACACAAGCGGTCTATGTAGCTGGTTTGGATGCGGCGCAGTACATGGCGAGGGCGAAGAGCTTGAACAGCTTAGCCGACGATTATAATGGAGCAGCCAGTAAAATTCGTTCCAGTATTCAAAGAGAAGATACGTGGAATCCCAAAGGTTTGTGGAATGTCGTGAATAACTATTACAATCGGGCCGTAACAACATCCGGAGGCGCTAATACGTTGGTAGATGCTTCATCAGCGGCGCTGATGGCTTATGGGGTAGTCGATGCCAATTCTTCACGGGCAAGCAGCCATATTAACAAAATAAAAACGAACCTGCAGCATGATAACTATGGTATAGCCCGTTATGATGGGGATACTTTCTACTACACCGCATCGTTCAGTCCTGCAGGTAACGAAGCGCAAAGCGATGAGCCTTCATGGCCGCAGATGAGTCTCTATATGGCGCTTTATCATCTGGATCGTGGAGAAACAGCGAACGCTCTTAATTATTTACAATGGGTCGTATCCCGAACGGCGGTCGGCTATATGTCAGCAGGGGAAGCTGTTTCACGGATTACACTCAAGCCGCTGCCGAGTACATCCGTTGAGCCTGTAACTGCGGCTTGGTTTGTCCTTGCGGCCCTGCAGTATGAGGGAAAAGCGGATATTCGGATTACACCTCCGCAATCAAATAGCGGGGCATACAAAGCAATTACGGTTACAACAACCGTAGCCAACGATCTGTCGCAATGGAGCAATGTTCCTTACTATGTCGATAAGGTTTCAGACAGTTCTTCAAGTTCAGCAGCTACAGACATTAAGAGGGTATATGTTAGTAACGATGCTAATAATTTATATGTCCGTATCAAAAATAATAGCGGTACCTTACCAGGCTTCAATACCACTCCGCGATTTGGAATGATGGTGTACGCTGAGGACTTTAAGCACAGTGCAGCCTCGACCAAGTCGACAGGGATGTATGGAGGAACCTTGGATCGACCTTTCCAATATTTAGTTGGACGTTGGAGTGATGGAACGAATCTTTCTAAATTTAATGTTCAAAGCGGGAACTGGACATTTACCAACCATATTACAGGAGTTACCATTCCTCAGTGGGACACAACTACAGGCGAGATGGAGATGGTCATTCCACTTAGCCAGTTGGCAAGCTCTGCGGTGACTACAGGGGACTTTTCTAATTTAAACATTGTCCTAATACGTCAAAATCCAAGCACGCTAGCTTGGACGGAGGACGATAGAATTGCTCTGAATTATCGGATTATGACGACAGGTGAAGCTTGGTACTACGGCAACGTCGAGTAAGTTACTAATAACAAGAACCCCTTAGCTGAGTAGGCTAGGGGTTTTTGTCTTGTTCATATTATCCTTACTTATGGAGCCAAATTAATCCTGCAGAATTATCCTTGGCTTCACCCACAACCCGGAACTTTAATCCAAAATTCGGCACTAGGCGCCCGGCATCTGGAATCAATGCATTCATGTAGCTGTTGGAATCGGAGAATTCCTCGACGCCTTGCAGAGATTTATACGTATACTCACCACGGGTAGGGTTGTTGATGTACCAGGCTGGTGTTTTGTCTAACGAGAAAGCAGCGTCCGCTACTTGATATCGTGTCGTTTGCGAGACGGAATCTTGTCCATCCTTCTTGAAAATCATCGCGTCAGCGTGAGAATCTACGACACCAAGGAATCCTTCTCCAGGGTGAATACCGGTCCAGTTGTCCAAATAACTATCATCTGCGTACCAAACGACAAGTCCAGTATTGTATTTGACACCACGGCTAAATTCCAAAGCTTTATCGGATCCAGCGTAATTTCTCCACTCTAAATAGTAATAGTGCTTCTTAAATTCAATACCGTTCGAGACGACGAAGCCGTCGAGGTTAAATTGAGATGCACCTTCGGCATCGTCGGAGAATACGACTTGACCATTTACGGTTAATTTCGCATTATCCATAGCAAAACCATTCAACGCGAGCCCGCCATCCGTGACGTAGTCGAAGTGGAGGGTTACTTTTTTACCAGCAAAATGGCTTAAATCATAGGATTTGTCTACCCAAGCTCCGTTCGTGGTTTCAGCACGCGCGTCGCCGTTCGTGTCATTATCACCAATAATATCGAGGGTTACTTGCTCGTTGTAGGTCGAAGCTGTCACCGTTAAGTAGTCATATTCAAACTCGACATCATAGAGCGTTTTAAAATCAAATGTAGCTGTTTGTGCTTGGGATAAATCAAACTCAGGCGTGGAAAGCGTCGTATGAAGGTTATCGCCCTTCGTGCTGTAATAATACTTAGTTCCGAACGCTGGCTGGATGCCTGCCACTGCTTTATCTGGCAAAGTCACTTTGATGATACCTGGATTGTTGGACTTCGTTACACTCTGATCAATGATGGCAGCCTTACCTAATTTCGTTATGTCGGAAGAGTCAATTTCAGTCACATTGGCCCAGTTGCCGCCCATGGTTTTCTGGAAGAACTCTTTATTTTGAGGTGAAAAAGAGCTAGGCGTTGTACCCGCAATGTTGCCGTTCCAACTGCCACCGCTCATGATGGACCAAGAAGCAACAGGCTCGCCTTGACCGGTATACTGGGTATCATATTCATCTGGCAATCCTAAGTCATGACCGTACTCATGAGCAAAAACCCCCACAGCACCATCTTCAGGCTGGATCGTATAATCATAAGCAGCCATTCGGCCACCCCAATAGTCAACCCCTGCAGTTGTTCCGGGTATCGCATACACACTACTTAGCGTCCAACGATGAGACCAAATGGCATTATCGCCTAACTGACCGCCGCCAGCTTCTTGACCTGTACCCGCATGAATAATCATCAGGTGGTCGACTAGACCGTCAGGTTCATTCTGATTGCCATCGCCATCCAAATCATATAAATCGAACTTATCATAGTCAGCTAGCTTAAGGCCGGTTGCAACTGCAGCATTCAGCGCGTCCTTCACCAAATCTCGAGGCCCTTTGGGGTTGAGGTTATCATGACCTCCTGCTGGGTTGTCATCACCGTATTCGACGGCTTTACCTGGAACGGTTAACCAATCTGAGACATAGCCATCCACCGTATAGCTGCCACCGGATTGCTCTTCGTAGTATTGTTTGAAGGTTTTGATCTTAGAACCGTCGAATAAAGTGAAATCTTTATTGCCGAACATGAGCTGTTGATAATGATCACGGTTGAAATCTTTGGCAAACATGAATCCAGGTTCTTGTTTGACATTGTTATGCTTAAAATCCGAGAATTCGGTCAAAAGAACAAGGACTTTATCCTCGCGTACGGGACCGTTGTAGGAATCTTGTTTGGCGGATGGAATAGAGATGCCACCCGGGAGACCATTCTTCAAATCCAGATGGCCTTTGTTTAACTGTGATGAAAGCTTATCTTTTTGCTTCGCAATGAACTCCTTCGATCTTCTGTCGATCTCATTGCTTTGCTTGTCGACTTTGGTTGGAGCCATTTTGTTGTTCTTTACAGCAACATACGATTTGATAGCTTTACTGATTTGTTCAGGGGTAGCGCTTTTACTTAATAGACCTCGGTCCATTAAGCCTTTGGCCAGTCGATCATCATCCACGATATTGAAATCGACCGGTGGTGCTTCAAGTGCCTCAGCGTGGTCAGTTTCTGCTGCGAATGCAGATGTTGCTGTTGTGAAAGCGGCTGTTGAGAAAAGTCCTGCGGTTAAACTTGTTGCTAGTAAAACTCTAGTCATCTTCGAGGTGTAGTTTTTCAATAGGAGACCTCCTGCAAATTAGAGTATGAAACTGAAACAAATCTATGTATTTGACCTATGGTCATTTCAATTAAATACTAGATTCGACTAGTCTAGTAAGTGCTTATGGTCCTGCTCACATGGACCCACCCATTTATTTCCTTATTCGACATGATAGCTCTGATTTTGTCGTTTGATAGAGTTGCGGATTACAAAAAAGGAAACGAGAACTTCCTCTCGAAATTGTATGGCTATGCGCAAGTGGAGGATGTGGGGAGGGGGGTACATTCGCTTTAATTTCCCACTTTTCCATAAAAGGAGGAATTCCCATGTTCACATGTAGATCAGCAGCTAACGAGGATTTCAACACAATTCGTTCCTTTCCGCGCAATGCGGAAGAGCTGTATTATATGTCACCTGTGCTCCAATACCCGCTTACGTCTGAACAACTCGTGGAGTCAACTAAGCATAGATTGCAGCAAACCGTCGTGGTGGATGTGAAGGGGCAGATACTGGGGTATGCGAATTTGTATGGTTTAGAGGTAGATAAGCACTGTTGGCTTGGCAACGTCATTGTTTCTCCTGAAGCCAGAGGTACGGGAGCAGCCGAATCTTTAATCCGCACAATGATTGAGAAAGCGAAAGAGGTTCTAAAGGTTCAAGAGTTGCATCTCGTTTGTCATAATGTGAACACAAGAGGATTGATATTTTATACCAAGCTAGGGTTTAAGCCCTATTTGGTAGAGAAGAAAATGAATCATGTAGGGCAAACCATAGCGGGCATACGGATGAAATTGTCTGTTACGGAACCGTAAATTTAAGATAAGGCAGTGATCGCTTTGACAATTTCGTTCATAGTAGCCATGGACAAGAATCGCGTTATTGGTAGAAACAATGATCTGCCGTGGCGACTGCCCAAAGAATGGCAGTATGTAAAGAAAACGACGATGGGGCATTCGATCATTTTAGGGAGGAAGAATTTCGAGTCTATCGGCAAAGCGTTGCCAGGGAGACGGAACATCATCCTGACTAGGGATACGACCTATTCCGCCAAGGGATGCGAGATCGCTCATTCTGTTGCAGATGTACTAGCGATGTGCCGCGGAGAAGAAGAATTCTTCATTTTTGGCGGCGAAGAAATTTATCGTCTATTTTTACCCTATGCGGACAAGCTCTATATGACCAAAATCGATCATGAATTCGATGGAGATACTTACTTTCCAGAGGTTGATTATACGGAGTGGCAGGAGGTTTCCGTCGATCAAGGGATTACGGATGAAGCAAATCCATATACGTATTATTTTCATGTGTACACAAGGGTCAATACAGAGCTATTTGGTTAAAAAAGGCCCGTCCTCAGGTTTTATGTGAGAGGAATGCCCAAAAAAGCCGTTTCGCAAGGTCTTTTGACCTTAGGAACGGCTTCTCGTTGTGCATATATTCTTTTATTAGTGGGGGTAAGCACTATCCATTGTTCAAATGATTAGCGTGCTGGAGAGAAATCCGCGACTTTCTTCAAAATATCTTCGATTTGCCCCAATGTTTCTGCTCCGAGCGCAATATCAACAGCTTTCACGTTCTCTTCGATCTGCTCAGGCTTTGTCGCACCAATCAGTGCGGAGCTTACGCCAGGTTGACGGAGCACCCATGCAATCGCGAGCTGTGCGATAGAGATATCCAGCCCTTGGGCAACTTGCTCAAGATCATGAACGGTCTGCAGTACACGGTCATTCAGATAGCTGTTGATGACGCCATTTACGGAATCGTTCGCAGCACGACTATCGGCAGGGAGCGGCTGCCCCAACTTATATTTACCCGTTAGAATGCCTTGCGCAAGCGGTGAAAAGACAACCTGACCAAGCCCCTTGCGCTCGGATACAGGAAGTACTTCGCGCTCGATATAGCGCTCGAACATATTGTAGATCGGCTGATTTGAAATCAGCGGACGTAGATGGATGCGCTCAGCAATGCTTGCAGCCTCAGTGATTTGAGCGCCGTTCCATTCGCTGACGGCAGGATAAATGATTTTGCCTTGCGTGACCAAATCGTCAAGCGCGCGAAGTGTTTCTTCCAGCGGTGTGTGTATATCATACCGATGGCAGAAATAGATATCGATGTAGTCGACACCAAGTCGTTTCAAGCTGGCATCACATTGCTCCATAATGTGCTTGCGGGATAATCCGCGATCGTTCGGGCCATCGCCCATCGGGAAATAGACCTTCGTAGAGAGCACATAGCTCGAGCGATCATATCCTTTCAGCGCGGCTCCCATCGCTTTCTCGCCTTCGCCACGATTGTAAGCATTCGCGGTATCGAAGAAATTAATACCACTTTCAAAAGCTTTCGCGATGCAAGCATCAGCGGCTTTTTGCTCTGCGGCTGTACCGTATGTAAGCCAGCTTCCTAAGGCGATTTCACTTACTTTTAACCCGCTGCGTCCCATATTTCTATATTTCATCTGCTAGTATCATCCTCTCATCAACCCTTGTTGCTGTAAGTATAAGTGAGGTGGGGTTGGCCGACAAGAAGGCACTATTAGTTCACTTAGTTACGTAGAGTTAAGTATTGGGCGGTCCCTACAAGCCCCCAGCAACGAATAACTGGAAAACATACAGCTAATTTCGTCGGAAATCCCCCTTTTCACAAACTAGATGTAAAACATGTAGGTAATTCGGCTGATTTAGCTCGATACGACGCATATGACCAAATTTAGATGTACTTTATCCAGTTAATCCCGATTACCCGGTGCAATGAGAGGATTTAGCTGGAGGAAATCCAGTTATTTAGGCACAGAGGCAGTGGCGGGGGATGAAATGACTAAGAGGTATAGTTATCGCGCTCAAATGATGGAGATGGAGGATGGAGCAGAGTGAAATATTAAAAAAAGATAAGTGCCCTTAATTCACGGTATGCCTCTTTCGCGCCGCCTACGGTACACTTCATATCATAACAACGATGATAGGGTGATGGAGAACATGAGCTATTCAGACGTTAAGCAGGCGGTAAGCAAGCCTCAAGAGCAATCGGCGAAAAAATCAGGGTTGTTGACCTATTACAATCGCTACAAGGTGCTGTACCTGCTGTCGATTCCAGGCATTGTTTACTTTTTAATCTTCAAATATATCCCGCTGACGGGGTCAGTCATGGCCTTCCAAGACTACAGTATTTTCACGGGGATATGGAAAAGCGATTGGGTGGGCTTGGACAATTTCCGGCGCATGTTCGAGTACGCAGATTTCTGGCGCATTTTAAAAAACACGATGGCCATCGGCTTCTATACCTTGTTCTTCGCCTTCCCCATACCGATCCTATTGGCGCTTATGATGAACGAGCTGCGCAACCAGTTTTTCAAGCGTTTCGTCCAGACGGCCGTATACCTACCTCACTTTTTATCATGGGTAGTGGTCGGGGGCATTGTGATCGAAATCTTAAATCCGACAAGTGGTGTCGTCAACTATATCGTGACGCTATTTGGACATGAGCCGATTTATTTCATGGGTGAGGATTCCTTTATCAGGACGATCATCGTAAGTTCCAGTGTTTGGCGTGATGCAGGTTGGAGTACGATTATTTATTTGGCGGCGATGAGTGGGATCAATCCAGATATCTATGAGGCTGCGCAAATTGACGGAGCATCACGGTGGAAACAAACGTGGTCCATTACGATTCCGAGTATTCTGACGACGATTACGATCCTCTTTCTTTTGCAAATTGGTAATTTTCTGGATTTAGGCTTTGAGCGTGTGTTCGTGTTCCTGAATCCTTTGAACAATTCGCAGGGGGATATTTTAGATACGTACATTTATCGGGTGGGGCTGATTCAGCGCGAATACAGCTACACGACAGCCATTGGCCTATTTAAGTCGGTGATTGGTTTCGTTCTGATCGTAACCGCTAATATGTTTAGCAAAAAAGCAACCGGCGAAGGTTTATACTAACTTATCTAAGAAAGGAGGCACCTAACTATGTCTAACAGCAAGTCAGCCCTGCATAAACCAAGCGCGATATCCATGTTGAATCCGATCGGGCTCATTCTGATCAGCTTAATCATGGTTTTACCGATATTAAATATTATTGCTCAGTCTTTCAGTGGACCTGTTGCACTCAGCGCGGGGAAGGTCGTATTATGGCCTGTTCAATTCACAGTCGATAACTACGTAACGGTTCTGAAGCAAATTGCGATATGGCGCGCTTTTAGTGTAAGCGTAATTATTACGGTTTTTGGTACGCTCATCAGTCTCATCATGACGGCAAGCTTAGCGTATCCGCTATCTAGAAATGAATATCGAGAGCGCAAATACATTTTGCTGCTCGTGCTGATTACGATGATTTTCCATGCTCCACTAATCCCGAATTACTTGCTAGTTCGTAATCTGGGCCTTTTGGATAGTTTGTGGGCGCTGATGCTGCCCGGGGCGATCAGTGCGTTTAACTTGTTCGTGATGCGCTCTTTCTTTCTCTCCATCCCAGGCGAGCTAATCGAGTCCGCTCGTATCGATGGGGCGGGGGAGATTCGCACGATTTGGAGCATTATTTTGCCGCTTTCGAAGCCAGCGATGGCGACGATGAGTATCATTTATTCGGTGGCGTTATGGAACAACTATTCGAATGCGCTCTATTTTATCAACAATCGTGCCTTGTTCCCGCTTCAAGTGAAATTACGTGAATTTGTCGTAACCGATTCATCTGATTTAGCCAATACAGCAGGGGATATCGCCAATTTATCGCCCGAAGGACTGAAGATGGCGGTTATCGTGATTGCGACGATTCCGATCATGCTCGTGTACCCTTTCCTGCAAAAGCATTTCATCAAAGGGATGTTAATCGGTTCGATAAAATCGTAAAAGCTGTATAATAAAGATCAACTGAGCTTAAAAAACACAATGTTCCAAGTTTTTCTTTCACGATAAGATGATCACGAATCAACAACATATCGATTAGGGGGATATACAATGAAAGCTTGGTTGAAAACGGGTCTCGTCTCAACGCTAATGGTTGCGGTTATCGCGGGTTGTTCCAATTCTTCGACGAGTACCACGGGAACAAGTGGAAGCTCAGCAAGTCCAGCAAGCCCTGCAAGTTCCGCAAAAGCGCAAGCACCGGTGAAAATCTCCATCTCCTTAAGTGACTCCTTAAATAAATACGCGCTCAGCAGCACAGACATCAACAATGATAAATGGGTGAAAAAGTTAGGTGAATTGACGAATACGCAGCTTGATCTGCGCCTTGTACCGCATGCGGAGTTCAAACCGAAGACAGCCTTGATGTTCGCCAGCACGGATCTGCCGGATGTCATGAATACGATTCAAGGGATGTTCCCACAGGGGCCAGATATGAGCGGAGCGATCAAAGGTGGATTGTTCATGCCGCTTGATGATCTGCTCAAAGAATATGGCAAAGATTTATTGAAAGCGATTCCCGAGCAAGCGTGGAACGAAGTGAAGTACAACGGCAAAATTTATGCCATTCCTGAATATTTGTCCAATGCAAGCCGTCGCTCCACGTTTATCCGTAAAGATTTGCTGGATCAAACGGGGCTGCCAGTTCCGAAGACGGTAGACGATTTCCTCAACGTCCTGCGGGCAATGAAGAAGAATGGTGTTGCTGAACCGTATGCCTTCCGGAAAGATTTCGTTTATTCCGATGTAATTTTCGGAGCGTATGACGTTATGCCGTATAGCACGATGTTTGAGAAAATCGGTGATCAGGTAGTACCGAAGTTTTTCAAAGTGGAAGCGATGCAGAAAGCACTGACCGTCTACAAAACGATGTACGATGAAGGCTTGATGGCGAAGGATTTCGCGAGTCTTGACGGTAACAAATGGACGAACAATATCAATGCAGGTAAATCCGGGGTATGGAATCACAACGCGAACTTGTTGATGAACTGGATTAGTACAACGAAGCCTGCTAATGCCAAATCCGAAGTCATCATTATTCCGTCCCCAGTCGGTGATGATGGCAAGGGCGGTATGATGAAATACAGCTACACAGGCGGATTGTCTTACATCAATAGCAAGGTTAGCAAGGAGAAAGCCATCGCGATTGTGAAAATGATGAACTACATGGTGACAGAAGCGGGCGATCGATTCTTTAATTTCGGTATTGAAGGCGACACGTACACGATGCAAGATAACAAAGTCGTTTACAAACAACCGACGACACCAGAAGGCTCCCTGGAAGAGCAATTCCGCTCCGTTATGCTGAGACTTGTGGAAGATACAGCACTTAACAGAACACTTTTAAACACAACCGAAGATGGTAAAAAGTTGATCACACAATTTGACACCATCGTGACCAAAGAAGGAAGAAACGGGATCTCCTTTGCACCTGAGCTTACAACGACAGCGAAGTTCACGGATGCGGGTCTGAAGTTCTCCGATATGCCGCCAGTTATTCTAGATCACATGCTGAAAATGGTGTATGGCAAGGAACCGATCTCCGATTGGCCGAAAGCGTTGGAAGATTGGAAAGCCAAAGGTGGAAATGAAATCATCAAGGAAGCAACAGAGCGTTACAACAAAAAAGACGGCGTCGTCATGGGCGACTAAAAAATAGCTTGTGCAATGGGTGGAAAGCATTTATTCTCGGGTTGAGGATAAATGTTTTTTGCCATAAAGGGGGGCGGCTGGATGAAGCAAATTCTGATCGTAGACGACGAACCGCTTATTCTAAAAGGTATGGTTATTATGTTAAAACAGCATTCACATAAATTTGATTTGATACGCACAGCTAGCAATGGTGTAAAGGCACTGCAAATGATCGAGGAATCGATGCCACAGCTGCTTTTTACAGATATCCGAATGCCGAAGATGGATGGACTTGAGCTATGCAAGCAAGTGCATGAGAAATATCCACTGATCCAGAAGGTCATTATTTCGGGTTATGGTGACTTCGAATATGCTCAGGCTGGTATGTCCTATGGGGTCAAAGAATATTTATTGAAACCGTTTACGCCGGTCAAAATCCATGATTTGCTGAACAAGCTGATTTCACAGAGCGGTCATGCGATTTTATCGATTTCCAAGTATGAGGATTGGATTGAGAAAATTGTAGAGGCCATCTGGACGCTGCGAATTGATGCGGTAGAAGTGCATTTGGAGGAGTTGCGGTTGTATTGCATGTCGGCTTCCTCCTCGGATTCTGAGTTCATTCAGCTGCTGCAGGATTGCCTGCCCATGCTCAAGAAGCGGCTTTCTCTTCGCAGCTTTCAGCCCAAAACCGAAGAAATGACCGATACAACAGATATGATGGCTTACTTCCTGCAGCTTCAGGAGCAAATCATGAAGATGATCGATGAGCTGGCGCTGCAACGAGGTGGTCAGGATCTCATGCAGAAAGCGAAAATTTACATGGATGCCAACATTACGAATAGTCTCTCCCTAGAGGACGTTGCTGAGTATCTCGGCATTACACCACCCTATTTGAGCTTGCTGTTCAAGAAGGTGTTCAAGGAAACCTTTGTGCAATATCGCATCACGAAACGAATTGAGCTGGCGAAGCGGATGCTGGAAATGCCGCACTACCGCACGAACGATATCGCGTATGAGATCGGCTATGAGAACTACCCGCATTTTTCCCGTATGTTCAAAAAAGTCACTGGTCTCTCACCGCTTGAATACCGGCATATGATGGGGATCAAATGATGAAGCCATCGTTAGCTCGCAGCATTTTCGCCTATGTGGCCGCTATTGTTCTGATCACCGTCATGTCGATCGGTTTCTCCTCTTACTATATTTCCTCGAACAAGTTGAAGGAGCAAACGGAGCAGCATTTAACGGAAATTGTATCGAACGCGGTCAACCATACGGATTTATATTTGAAAAATTATGAGCGCGCGCATCTGTCGCTTTTTACCAATAGCTCGGTTAAAAAGTTCCTCGACGACCCGCCAACAGGCGATTACGAGTATTATCAGTTCACGGACAACTTAATGGATAACGTCATCAATCCGCTTTTTATTAAGTCACCGGAGATTATGACCGTCTATTTAGCCGATTATAACGATCATTGGGTGTATTATGAGAATCCGGCGTTGAAGCCGATAGTTGATCCGGTGCCTGCTTTTACAATGGAAGAGCTGGACAAAGAGACGGATGCACTAGGCAACATGACCATTATCAGCAACAGTGTATTCAAGGAGAGCAACAATCAATTCATCACGTTGGCACGCAAAATTCATGGCGAAGTGTTCAATGAGTTCAAAGGTATTTTGGCCATCGAGATTAAGGCAGACGAGTTCGCAACCTTATGGAAGGGAATTAATTTGGGGCCGAGTGGATTTTTTGCCATTGTCGATAATGACGGGCGCATCGTGTATCATCCGGATAAGCAGAGAATCGGTACTACGGTGAACAAGGCGCTGATGGCGAAAATAGAAGGGAATGACTTGAAATCCTTCAAGGATTCCTCGTTTGGGGAAGAGCGAATGGTCGTCAGCTCGAAGTCAGCTTATACGGGTTGGAACCTCATGGTGTCGATTCCGACGGCAGATATTAATCGCCCACTATCGAGCATACGTTACTCCTCCTTCTGGGTGGGGGGCCTTACACTGCTATTGGCGTTACTGTTATCCTATCGATTTGGTCGAAACATCACGAAACCGATTCAAATTTTGAAAAATGGCATGCGCCAGACGGAAAAAGGGAACTGGGTGAAAATCCCCCAGCTGCAAACGAAAAATGAGCTCGATGAGTTGATCCAGCGTTACAATTTGATGGTCGTCTCGCTGTCAGAATTAATGGACACCTTATACCGAACCGAGCTCAGCAAGAAGGATGCTGAGTTGGAGCGACAGAAGGCAGAGCTGCAATCGCTGCAGCTGCAAATTAATCCGCATTTTCTATACAATACGTTGGAAAATATTATCGTTTACGCCGTCATTCAGCAATCCACCGAAATTACGGAGATTGTGGATGCCATCGCCACGATGTTCCGCTACTCGGTGCAGACGCATATCGAAGAGACGGCCATCGTCAATGAACTCAAGCATGTGCTGAACTACATGACGATTATGAAACACAGGGTAGGGCGGGAATTCGAGCTAGATGTAAGAATTCCGCCGGAATTCTTCTTGAAGAAGACAGCTCGGCTTACCTTACAGCCGTTGATCGAAAATATTTTTCAGCACGGCTTTGCTGATGGGATCGAGGAGCATCACTACATTCGGCTGGATGCGTGGATGAAGGACGATGATCTGATTATCGTCCTTGAGGATAACGGCGTCGGGATGACGCCCGAGCATCTCGCCTCGCTAAACAAGCAGCTGAGCACCAATCAATTGGCGGAAGCGAAGCTGCATAAGGGTGCCGGCAACAGTGGCGGCATCGGCATGATGAACGTGCATCGCCGCATCCAGCTGGTGTTCGGCGAGCAATACGGCCTGAGCATCGCAAGCGAGCTCGGCGTTGGTACACGGATCTATATTCGGTTCCCGAATATAGGGACATGAGGGTATTTAGCCCCGCTCCTATTTGTGGAGCGGGGCTTTTTGCTGCGTTATTCCCCAAACAATTCGTACAAAGGCTGAATTCATACTAATAGCGCACCAATGTTCCCTCACCTGTTTAAAAAAACACAATACTGCTTAAATTCGATCATATGTTTCAGCGTCACACCTATCTATAATGAGTCTTAGTTCCATATAAAGGATGGTGAATTTATATTTATGAATGACATGATGGTTAGGAAACGGAAGCTTTTGAGTGGCATGTTATCTGTACTATTGCTGTTATCCCTGTGTCTGGCCATCATCCCTACACCTGCAGCCTCGGCAGCAGGATTGCCGCTATCGGAGGACTTCGAAAACTACGGCAACGCAACAACCGGCTATACCTCACCCGTTGGGAGCACTTCGACCAGCACCCAGCCATGGAAAGCTGTCGTCGGCGGCAGTACGAATTGGTCCATGGACGAGGAAGCCGCATCCGGTGGAGCAACACAGAATCATTTTCTCAAGCAGACAGATGCAACCACAGGAGTCACGTATGTAGTAACGAATGACCAATGGAGCGCAGCGACACCAGGCATCACGAACAGTGAGATCACTTTATCAGGTAAACTCAAGGTGACTGGCGCCAACAGCACGTATGCTGGACTCGTTGCCAGATACTCAGGCAGCGGAACGACGGCTACGTATTACCGTTTTACGATGAAGAAGAACTCATCCAGCTATCAGTTTTATCTTGAAAAAGTAACTGGCAACACGAAGATCAGCGTGCCCCAAACGGCAGGCACTCCGAATGCTAGCGGCGTTTCCGTCACGAACACGACGCTGAGCACCTCATTCGATAGTCTCGGCTACTTGCCTGTAAAGCTGCAAGTGATCCAAAACACGGATGACAGCCTAACGCTCCAAGGTTACTATGGCAGCACACTCATCCTCTCGGGAACAGACACGACCCCATACACATCCGGTCAAGTCGGCGTGTACAGTTATGCGGGCGCGACAGCTTTTGACGATATTCAAGTGGAACTCAAAACGGCCAAAGAAGACTTTGAAAGCTATGGCAATGCCACAAGCGGATACACGTCACCAGTTGGTAGCGCTTCCACCATTGCGCAGCCTTGGAAGATCGTCGTCGGCGGAAGCACAAGCTGGCAGATGGGGGAAGAGGCCGCCTCAGTCGGACTCAATCACTTCCTCAAACAAACAGACACCACAACAGGTGTCACGTATGTTCTAACGAATGACCAGTGGGGAGCAACGACCCCTGCAATCCAGACGGGTGACCTCACGCTAACAGGTAAGCTAAAAGTGACCGGTGCAAACAGTACGTATGCCGGACTCGTCGCCAGATACTCGGGCAGCGGCGCAACGGCGACGTATTACCGTTTTACGATGAAGAAAAACTCAACCAGTTATCAGTTTTATTTGGAAAAGGTGACAGGCAGCTCGAAGATCAGCGTGCCGCAAACGGCAGGAACGCCGAATGCTAGCGGTGTCTCCATCACGAACACGACGCTGAGCACCTCCTTCGACAGTCTCGGCTACTTACCGATGAAGCTCCAATCAACTCAGAACACGGATGGCAGCTTGAAGCTCGAAGGCTTTTACGGCAGCACGCTTATCCTTTCAGGAACAGACACGACACCTTATACATCAGGTCAAGTTGGTCTTTACAGTTATGCGGGTGCGACGGCATTTGACGATGTAACAGCAACGGCAACAAGTGGTTCAACATCATCTCCGACAGTACCAAGTGCCCCAACGAACGTAACGACGTCCCTACCTAGCACAGGTGCCGTGAACGTCGCATGGACAGCTTCGGCTACAGCAACTGGCTACAACGTGAAGATGGCGTCCAGTGGGAGCGGGCCTTTCACTACTGTGAACAGCTCACCGATCTCCACAACGAATTATACGGTGACTGGCTTAACGATTGGTCATACTTATTATTTCGTCGTTAGTGCTGTGAATACAGCGGGCGAAGGTTCGAATAGCACGCCAGCTATATCAGCGGTACCGCAAACCATTGCGAACTCGCCTGTCTCCGTAAGCAACTCAACCCAGCTTACGCAAGCCATTAATGCGGCGAACCCAGGTGCTGTGATTGAGCTGGAGAATGGGAATTATGCTTCCTTCAGCATCACAGGCAAACATGGCGATGCCAGCAGCCCGATCGTGATCAAAGCGAAGAACAAAGGGATGGCTGTTTTCAACGCAGGTCCGATTAAATTCACAGACAGCTCTTACATCACCATCCAAGATATGACGTTCGTCATGGACAGCACAGCGTCGAACTGGATTCGAATTACAGGTTGTAACCATATGCGGATCACGAACAATTATTTTCACTCACCAAGCTCAGCGACGGATGCAACCAAATCCAGCTGGGTGTACATCGATGGTTGGAATTCACATCACAACCAAGTGGACCACAATTTGATGGAGAATAAAAAGGATCGCGGCAAGTTTATACTCTTCGACGGCAACCGAGACACTGTAGCGGGTACGTACGAAATTACCCAGTACGATGTGGTGGAGTACAATATTTTCCGAAATACGCTGCCTCGTCAGGAAAATGAATCCGAAGGCATCCGCCTCGGTGTGACGGATCTGGTGCATTTGAATGCGTATGCGACGATTCAGTACAACATTTTCGATCATGTCGATAGTGACCCTGAATATGTCTCTGTCAAAAGCGGCGGCAATGTTATTCGCTACAACTATTTCATCGAATCTTTGGGCGAAGTGTCCCTTAGATCGGGGAACGGTTCTAGTGTCTATGGCAACATGTTCATTGGAAATGGTCGTGAAGTGCTTCCGACAAACCCAGATAGCCGAACGTTAGGTACAGGCGGTGTACGGGTATACGGCCAGAATCACAAGGTGTATAACAATTATTTTCAAGGGCTGACAGGGACGGAATGGGATGCGACGATTGCCCTTACAACGGGCGATAACGATAATTTGACACAGCCGATCCCGAGCAATAATCACTACATTGCCAAGAATGTTATGATCGCAAACAACACACTTGTGGACAACAAAAGCGGGATCGAGCTGGGATTTGTGCGCTACGGCATGGCTCCTCAGAATATAACTTTTGCCAATAATGTGGTGGTTGGTGGTCAGCAAGAACTTATTAAAATCATGACGTCAATCCCAGGCTTGAGCTGGTCTGGCAATATCATGTTCCCACAGCATGGTGTGCCGCTTATTACGGGGAATTCGGCAGCATTAGCGGAGTCGGAAGTGAAAGTTGCTTATCCGATGATGAAAGAAGCGGTGCTGAATTTGAGTCAGACCGATTATGCATGGCTTTGGACCTCAAGTGAGTATAGCAGACTCAGATCGATTCCGTATAAAAAGCTTGCAGCTAACAGCCCGACGATCAACAGCTCGGTTGGCAATTATGGCAGTGGCGGCGCACTGTCCTTCGTGACGGAAGATGTAGAGCACGAAGCAAGAGCGGGTGTTCCGGATGTCGGAGCAGATGAGTATACCTCTGATCTACTGACAGATCTTACAGCACCAAGCTGGAGCTCAGGCACACCGTTATCGCTTGGAGTCGTGACTCCACGTCAAGTAACGTTGAACTGGCCAGCGGCCAATGATGATACGAATATTGTTGGTTATCGTATTTATCGAAACGACGTTCTGTACGATACTACTTTTGCGAATGCAACCTCGTATACCGCAACTGAGCTTCTGCCAGGCACTTCGTATACGTTTAAAGTTGAAGCGATAGATCAAGCGAACCGCACAACTGTAAGTAATACCATCACTGCGACTACACCAGCTATGACAGGCATTACAATCTCAGGTGTACCTGCTAGTATTGCACTCGGCGGTGGAGTGAAGCAGCTTCTGGTAACGGCTCATTTCGCAGATTCATCAACGGAAGACGCAACTGCTGCAGGTTCTGTTTTTACAAGTAGTCTGGCAAGTGTTGTGTCGATATCGAGCAGTGGCGGCATTACCGGCGTTGGATTAGGAAGTGCCACCGTATCGGCATCGTATAACGGATTCACGTCTTCCGCCTTGACCATCACGGTACAAACACCTTCACAAACAACGAAGGTTGTGGATGCAGATACGTATGTGGACAGCGTTACATCGACCAATGCAAATACGAATTACAGTACAACAACAACGATGCTCATTCAAACAGATGGCGGGAAGCAGGCCGGTTACATGAAAGTAGCTATGCCGACCTTAACAGGTGCCATTGATACAGTTCATCTGCGATTGTATGTCGCAAGTGCACAGGCCGGAGCCGATCTCCTGCTCCATGGGATTGCCTCGGATAGCTGGGATCCAACGCTCATTACAGCGGCGAACCAGCCAGCAAGAGCATTTACTGATGTAGATGCAGGAGATATACCAGTAACTGCTGGCAGCTACGTGACATTTGACGTGACGAAGTATGTCCAAACCCAAAGTGACGGCACACTTAGCTTCCGGTTAACGATGGTGTCGGACGATAATCCAGCTACCGTATATACCAGAGAATATACGGATAGTAACAAGGCACCAACCCTTATTTTTACAACGATTACCCCGTAATTCAAACATAGAGAGAAAGCGTGGAGAGAAGCGATGCTGGACAATGTGGCGTTTCATAATACAGCGGAGTTGGAAACAAGTATGTATCTACCTGGTCTTAGGCTACAGCGTTTTCCCAAGCAGGTTCGTGAATCGCTAACCGACAAAGGCCGAACCAAAGCTGCCGAATCTAGCGGCTGTGAGATACGATTTGTGACAGAGGCTACGAACATCAGAGTGATGATTGCTGCGCAAGAAAAGAATGGACACGTGCTCGTTTTCAAAGGCGATTTGTTCCATGCTGCGTATGACTTGAAGGCAGGTGTCGTCACGACTTTACAATTGGAAGCACCAGAAAGATTTGCTGAGGTACCTTCGGAGTTACTGGATAATGTCGCGTTCTCTTCCAACGTTTGGCGTATCTATTGCGACCGGTTTACAGTGATTTTTTATGACATAGATGCTTATGGCTTTGCGATTAGGCCTCCTGAGCGTCAGGAAGTACCGCAATTGACCATGCTTGCCTATGGTTCGTCGATTACACAAGGGGCTGGCGCCTTGAGTCATTATAACGGTTATGTCCAGCAGACGGCTCGCCGCCTTGGGATCGATGTGTTGAATTTAGGTCTCAGCGGGTCTTGCTATTGTGAGCCGGAGTTGGCTGATCATTTGGCGGAGCGGGGAGATTGGGATTTGGCCTATCTGGAACTGGGCGTCAATATGAGGGGAACCGTGAGCACCGAGGAATTTCAGCATCGCGCGACTTATTTATTGGATGGGATCATCCGCAATCACCCTACGAAACCGATTCTTGTGACAACGATCTATTCGAATCGGGCAACGTATTTTCATGATACGGCACATCCGTTTAGCGTGGCTGAAAAGCAATTTAATGATGTGTTAAAACGGTACGTTGAGAGTCGTCAGCATGCGAATTTGACCCTTTTAGATGGGGCGCAGATCATGATTGATTTCACCTCTTTGACAAGTGATTTGATTCATCCCTCGGATTATGGACATAGTCGGATGGGGGAGCAATTGGCTGGGTTTTTACGACCTTCTGTGGATAAGTTGCGGGCTGCACAAGGTTGATCAACATATAAAAGGGTATTTAATAGGAGGAAGAAATCGTATGAATGGTTTAAATCTTACTGGAAATATTGCACTTGTTACAGGATCGAACGCGGGGATTGGACGGGCGATTGCTCAGGCTTTGGCTGCAAATGGGGCAAAGGTTGGCGTGAATTGTCTATCTAACATAGCTCAGGGAGAAGAAACGGTGGCGGCCATTCGTGCGGCTGGTGGGGAGGCCATTCTTGTGCAAGCAGATGTGACGGATCCCAATCAAATTGATCGGCTAGTAAACGAGGTTGAGCAGGCTTTTGGCGGCTCCATCGATATTCTGGTGAATAACGCAGGCCATTTAGTGCAGCGAGTGCCGAACGCAGAGATGACCGAGGATATGTATGAGCGCATCATGAATGTGAATTTGAAAAGCACGGTGTTTATGTGCAAAAGAGTGCTGCCCGGCATGAAAGCCAAAGGCGCCGGCCGCATAATTAATATGTCATCGGTTGCTGCCTACAACGGCGGTGGGCCTGGTTCTAGCATTTATGCGGCTAGCAAAGCTGCTGTGATGGCCTACTCGAAGGGGCTGGCGAAGGAAGTAGCGGTAAGCGGCATCACTGTAAATAACGTGTCACCTGGCTTTATCGGCAACACGATGTTCCACGCAACTTTCACGAGTGACGCAGCGCGTCAGGCTACCATCGGCGGCATTCCGCTTGGGCGCGAAGGCACACCAGAGGATGTGGCTGGGGCAGTTCTGTATTTGGCATCGGAGCTTGCTAGCTACCTGACAGGAGAGACGATTGAGGTTAACGGCGGGATGATGATGCGATGAGCGATGCCGTTAAGGTGAAGGAGTCAATGCGCGCAAAGGTGCAGCGCTTAGCTTGGGCGAGTGAGGTAGCGAACTCGCTGAAGAAAGAGATTGATGGGCTGCAGGCTAGCGGCAGCATGATCATACCACTGGAGCCAGGCGGTTGGTGGCACCAGTATGTGTGTCCGCAGCACCACACGGAGCTGCTGTTCGATCCTTCCGTAGCCGATGCGATGCAGTTTCATTGTCCGCACGGCTGTATGGTGGAAGGCGCCGAGTACCGAGGCGCCTGGCTGGTGTATAAGCACCAGCTGCTCGCGCGAATAGCGCTGCAAGCAGCTGCGGTTTATGCGGGACTGCGCGACTACGCCTATGCCGAGCTGAGCAAACAGCTGATCGTGGCGTATGCGGCGCAGTTTCCGCTCTATCCTGTGCATCCAGATGCGCAGCCTTGGATGCTGAAAGGGCGCGCATTTCATCAAGCTCTGACGGAGTCCATATGGTCTACGACGCTGATTCGCGCGTATGTCCTGCTGTTGGATGAAGGGGTAGTCTTTAGCTCAGATGAGCAGCACAAGGTAGATACGTTCCTTCATCTGCTGGAACAGAGCATGCGCGCGTATCGTGGGATTTTGATCCACGAGCGGAACAATGCGGAGAACAATTATACCGCTTGGCTGAACGCATCGCTCGCTTGTGTGTATGCCGCCCGGGGGGAGCGGCATGAGCTTGAAGCTTTAGTGGAAGCCGAGGGCGGCTTCCGGCATCATTTGTCGATCGGTGTGAAGCCCGATCAGTTGGAGTTCGAAGGCAGCACGTATTATCATGTTTTCGTGCTGCGAGCGTATATGATCTTCGCTGAGATGGCGAAGCGATGCGATAGAGATCTCTACGCGTGCGAGGGCTCGCTAGGCCAGTCCATGCGCGGCATGGTGGAGGCGCTAGTGGAGCTCGCCGATGATCAAGGCGTGCTGCCAGCGCTGCACGATGGTCCGATGGAGCGGCTGCCATACGCCCGCGAAATCGCGGAGGTAGTCGAGCTGGGGCTGAGCCACTATGCGGTGGAAGGACTCGAGCCGATTCTGCGCGAGGCGTATCGGCAGATGGGCTCCGCGGACGGCTCGCGCTGCGGGCTTGAAGCGCTGCTGTATGGCGCTACGGCATCCATAGCGATTCCCTCCGAGGCTCTTACGAAGTCGCGCGGTTCAAAGCTTTGGCCAGCATCTGGTTTTGTTGTCGGGAGACAAGTGGATAACCCGTTGTCTTTTCTTGTGGATTTTGGCGAACACGGTGGTGCTCACGGGCACCTAGATAAGCTGCACCTGACGTTGATGCATAAGGATCAGACACTTACGCCAGATTTCGGCGTAGTTCCGTATGGATCCACGCTGCGTCCGTGGTTTGGTGAGACCGCCAGTCATAACACGGTTTCACTAGGCGGTAAATCGCAAGCTGAGCATACGGGGCTGTGTATGCACTTTGAGCAAACAGAAGCAAGCACCTACGCGTGGCTGCAAAGTGACGCAGCCTACGAAGGCTGCAGACTGAATCGTCATCTCCTTTTAACAAGCGACTGGCTGTTGGATTGGTTTGAAGTCACGCTCTTGAGCGAGGATCTTCAGTCCATCGAGTGGTGGATGCATCCTATGGTCGATCCGTTGTCGGAGGAGCTGAAGGAGCTCTCTTTTGCAGATAAAGTCCAGTATCCACCTATTCACATCCAACCAAACTTGCCAGACTTGCCTATCGTGGGGCGCTTTTTCCCTGAAGCATCGAATGTTAGCATGAAGTATGTACTTATGCACGGTGTCCAGATCCATCAAACGGCATTGATGCTACCTGACCAAGAGCTGCTGACGGTTCGAACGCCAGGCCATTCCATCGACTCTAGCGTACCACTGACTGCGTTGCTGCATCGCCAATCTAGTAAACAGGCTAGCTTCATCCATGTGTATCGGATTGGAGCGGGGGCGATGCTAGGACTTATCGCAAAGGATCACATTGGTATTACCGCAGATGGTCGCACGACGACCGTTCAACTTTTACCAGAAAAAGGGCTGCTGATTGTTTAGCGGCTCTTTTTTGCTAGGGAAGGCATCATCTTGGTGGGATTTGACAGTCCTTCTGAGGAGTAAGTATGATGGGATTACAAAGGACGGTGGAGCCCATGAATACGTTGCAGGAGCCTCGCAAGCGGGAAGAACGGCATGTCATTAGTACTCTTGAAATTGTGGATGTGGGCACAGGGGAACGTCACGTATTGGCTGAATTCGATGATCTAATTGAGGCGCCGAACTGGACGAGTAATGGTGAGCGTCTCATTTACAACCGGAGAGGCTTGCTCTACGCTTACGAAATGGTTGCAGGTGAAAGCAAAGTCATCGATTCTGGCTATGCGAATTGGTGTAATAATGATCATGTGCTGTCCCCGGATAATTCGCAGATTGCGGTTAGTCATCATACGGAAGAAGACGGGCAGTCACGCATTTATGTGCTTCCGTTAGCTGGTGGTCAGCCTACATTGATTACAGCAATGGCCCCAAGCTATCTGCATGGGTGGTCTCCGGATGGCCGTGAATTATCCTATTGTGCAGAGCGGAATGGTGTTTACAATATTTATACGATTCCCGTTCAGGGTGGTGTGGAGCGACAGCTGACAGATGTCCCTGGACTTGATGATGGTCCTGAATATTCGCCAGATGGTCAGCATATCTGGTTCAATTCCACACGATCCGGCTTGATGCAGGTATGGCGAATGAACGTGGACGGCAGTGAGCAGACGCAAATGACAGATGAGCAGAGTAACAATTGGTTTCCTCACGTATCCCCAGATGGGAATACGGTTGCTTATATTGTTTATCGTGAAGGAGATGTCGAGCCTAATGCGCATCCCCCGAATAAAGAGGTTGAAATTCGATTAATGGCGAGTACGGGAGGCCCTTCTCGGACCTTAGTTTCGCTGTTTGGCGGACAAGGGACAATTAACGTCAACTCGTGGTCACCCGATAGCCAGAAATTAGCGTTTGTCAGCTATAAATTGAAGAAGTAGGTAGAGCTTTTTAGAAACGGTAGGTCCTTCGATACGTCGAGGGGCTTATTTTTATTTTACTTTTAAACATGCGGCTCATATAAAAAGCGTTCTGATACCCGCACTGCTCAGCGATGTCCTCTAGCGTTAGATCGGTGTCGACGAGTAAGGCGCGTGCCTTTTGAAGCCGAAGTGTGGTGGCGTAAGCAATGGGCGAAAGCTTGTACACCTGCTGAAAACGTCTGGTTAACTGCGAAGCGCTGAGGCCTAGCTCCTTCGCAAGGTCTTGCAATTGAAAGTGAGCTCCGAACGCATGCTGCTCAATATAAGCAAGAGCTCGGTAGGTAATCGGGTCTGTTTTGTCCTGCTGGTAGGACGGGATATGGTCTTGTTCTTTCTCAATTTGGAACAGAAGATCCGTGATTAAGTGGTTTGCGTAGGCTCCATTTTTATCGGAAGGCTCATCGGATAGCTGTCGCAAATAAGTGAAGGTGGACGTTAAACGCTGAATATCTCGGATTATAATTTTGCCATGGGAATACGTGCGCTCTGAACTGAATTCTATGAAAATAAAGGAGAGAGGTGAGGTTACTTTACGCTTTAATAATGTGCCTGGCGGACAAATGACAAGCTCACCAACCGATACATCTTGGAAATCTCCTTCTGCATTGGTGCTTAAGTTGTAAGAGAATCCACCGGATTGGGGGGCAAGCAGGACCCAGTCTTTATACATATCTTCTTCCATCATAAAGCTATCCCTAATTCCGCTGCAATAGTATCGAATCATTTGGATAGGTGGCATCGCAATTCACCTTTCTAAGTGAAGTGTCATTTGCAAAAAAGTATATGAAATATCATAAACCAGTGCATGTGCAATGTAAATAACTCGGAGTACTATTAAGTCATGGAAGCAAATACAAGCAACAAACAAAGGAGATTACACCATGAAAAAAATCAACATTCTTACCACAGAACAGATCCAAAGTTATAACGAGAAAGGCTATCTTGTGCTGCGAAATGTGTTCAGCGAGCAAGAAGCCATCGTGCTTCAAGCGGAATGCGACAAGCTCCTCACGCTAGAGGCGTACACAGCACCGAATAATGTTCGAGCAGGGCACAAAGGGTATGCAAACGGTGAAGTGAAAATTGAACGATTGGACCCGGTTCATGATATTTCTGCGGTGTTCGCGGATTTAGTGAAGGATGAGCGGATTCTAACGCCGCTTCGTGACATATATTTGGATGAGCCGCAGCTGTTTAAAGATAAACTGATCTTCAAGCTGCCAGGGGCAAACGGCTACAGTATGCATCAGGATGCTGCATGGTGGCAAGGCTTCCCGATCGAGGGGCTTATCAGCGTGATGGTTGCGATTGACGGGGCTACCGTTGTGAATGGCGGGCTGGAGTTGTTCCCAGGGTACCACGAGCGTCTTCGCTCAACGCCAGGGGAACTTAGGAATATGAACGCGCAGGAAATCGCGGAAATCGACCCTAGTACGGGTGAAATCGTTGAGACGAAGCCGGGTGACGTCATTATTTTCCACTCCTTCACACCGCATCAAAGTGGAACGAATACATCGGATAAAAGCCGCAAGCAGCTATTCCTAACGTACGCACCAGCGAAGGATGGCGACCTGTATAAGGCGCATTACCAGCACTACAAGCGCTATGCTTTGAAGGGCAAGGATTTGAGTCAGTATTATTTCTTGTAGTCGTTGAACTTATTTACAAGTACAGGCATACACTTACACCCTACAAGTAGGTTCTTTATACGTACAAGATACACGTACGCACTTACAAGTTACGCCATCCACAAGAACGCCGAGATACGCACGACCTCACACACGCAGTAGATGGAAAAAGTACAGTTAATACTCAGGAAAATCGCAAATATATCCATTTAAATGGAAAATATACAGCTAATTCTCGTGTTTGAGTGCGATAGCCAAGATTCTGCCGATATTACATGTAGGATTTCCAGTTATTTCCCTAAATCAGTCAAATGGTACTGAATTAGCTACAGGAAATCCAGTTATTTAAAAAATGCACGAATAGCTACCAGCTAAATTGACCTGTATCTAGATAATCAGGACTAGTCATTCATCAATAATTTCCTTATAATTACATTTAAGTGACGAAGAACGTCCCGTTCCATTCTATTTGAATGGATGCGGGGCGTTTTCTGTTTATTTAGAAGGAGATGAGAAAAATGAATGTAGTGGAAGAGCATAACGTGTTTATTCGGAAGCATTTGGACAACCGTAGTGGGGAGCGGCGCGGCAGATTGGAGAGAGGACATGGGCATGGGGAGGCGCTTTTTGCGAAACAAATTTGGTGGACTTTACGTGGGGACTTCGAGCATCTTCACCCTGAATATGAGGTGCTTGATTGGCGTGGGCGCTCGTACTTTGCGGATTTTGCGTGGTTGCCAGGCTTTGTGAAGCTGCTGATAGAAATAAAAGGCTATACCTCGCATGTTCGTGATCTGGACAGGCAGAAATTTTGCAATGAATTGAATCGCGAAACGTTTCTTTATGCGATGGGGTATCAAGTCATTTCCTTCGCTTATGATGATGTTGAACAAAGGCCGGAGCTCTGTATAGCCTTGCTGCGAATGGTGATGGCGAGATATCAAGCGAGTGCAACGCCAGTTCTACGCGCCCACATGGCAGAAAAAGAAGTCCTTCGTCTCGCCGTTCAGCGTGCAGAGCCGATTCGGCCGAAGGATGTGGAGCAGCATTTTGATATTGATCATCGGACTGCGGTCATGATGCTTAAGAAGCTTTGCTCGAAAGGTATGCTCACACCTGCCTATAGTGGAAAGGGGCAGCGTATCGTGAAGTACGCATTAGCCGGGAGTGGCTTTCTTGCTCACATAGATTAATGGAAAACGTACAGTTAATTTATCGCAAAATCTTCGAGTTTTCCAATTAGATGGAAATTGTACAGCTAATTTCAGTGAAAACGACTAGATGTGCCCGATAGGCAGAGAATAGATGGACTTTGTCCATCTATTCTCAATAATCAGACTAAAGCAGCTGAATTAGCTGGATGAAATCCAGTTATTTCGCAAAACTTGGCTAATCAAAAAAAACAGCCACCCCCGGTATCTAACCCCCGAGATCGGCTGTTTCCATACTTTTTTACAATCCCAACAAAAACGGTACAACCATATCAGCAATCCGTCGATGACCAGCCTCATTCGGATGCAAGCCATCCGATGTGAAGTGGGGCAGTGTCAGCTTGTTTAATCCGCTTTCCGCGTACAGATTAAGCACAGGCAGCCCGTACAGCAAGCCAATCTGTTTAATAGCCTCGACATAATCAAGGAGACGATGACCAGCCGCGTTGACATAGAAAATGTCATATTGATCCTTATCTCGCTGCAGCGGGGTCCATAAACTCAACCGGCATTTCGGATTTTTCGTCAAAATGTCCTCAATCAACGTGGCATACGCACCGTGAAAAGTAAACACGTCCTTACTCCCTAACTCCCCGACCGGCTTATCTAGACGAAAATCATTCACACCAGCGAAGATGGTGACGCAATCTAAGGCAGTGTCGATCATCCGACCAACATGAGTCGTCGCTCCATAGTCACGATCACCGCCAGCTGTCATGGGACAGCCACTTTTGCCATAGTTGATCACGCTTGCGAAACCTAGCGCTTCCTTCACTAGCGGCTGATAGCCGCCAGCTTCGGTAATGCTGTCTCCGAGGGTACCCCAGGTTTTTCCTGCCCATTTGTTAAGCAAGGTAGTAATCCCCTTTCAATTAATTCTCTTCTTCATAATGAACAGACCCGACAGGGACCTCTTGATCTGCATATGCGAGTCCTGGATTATCTCCCAGATAGGCACCTTGCTCGATCAATTTGCGCTGCAATTCAGGGATGGACACCTCACGGAAGCCAATATCCTTAACGCTCGCCATCGATGCAGCAACGCCTGCAGCTTCACCCATAGCGAAGCAATTGGGCATTACGCGAAGAGAACCTTGCACTGGACGATCAGACGAAACAGAGCGTCCTGCGACGATGAGATTCGATTTGCCTTGCGGAAGCATACAGCGATAAGGCACGCCGTGGGATTTTCCTTTTGGCAAATGCTTAATCGTCATTGTAGATCCGGCATTCGCCAAGTGGATATCAATAAAGTAGGAATTACGGGCAATATCGTCCTCGAACGTGCGCATCGAGAGGAAATCATCCACGACAAGGGTGTAGTCCCCTTGGATACGGCGGGTTTCGCGAATACCGATTTGATCGCCGGAATGGACAAGGAAAATATGCTCAAAGCCAGGCACATATTTCTTCAAGAATCGGATTTGTGTATCAATCAACTGACGTCCTTCGATCGCGGCACGCGTTAAATCCTCTGCTTTTGTTCCGTCGATATTGAAGACGTGGCCGAAGTTAAAGCCAACTACGGAATTCGAAATCCAAGCCATCCCTGAAATGCGCTTGCGTCCTTCTGGCAGTTCACCATTTTGCTGGGCTAAGGTCACGAGTTCTTCAAGCTGCGGATGCTGTCCTATATCAGCGAGAAATTGACTGAAACGATTCTTATCTGCACCCGTAACGACATAGCACATCGTACCCGGCTGAAGCTCACCATTTTCGCCCCCAACTTGAAAAGGAACCCCAGCTAATGCTGCAAGATCCGCATCTCCGGATGCGTCAATGTACAGCTTCGCTTGCACGACGGACCGGCCGGATTTATTGCTAATGACAAGCCCGCTGATGCGATCCCCATCAAGCAGCACTTGATCAGCAACGGTATGGAATAGTACTTGTGCACCGCTGGCAAGTACTTCGGCATCATAGACACGTTTGAGCGTTTCCACATCGATCGGAACCCAGTCCAGCAATTGTTCATAACGGTTAAGGAAATCCTCACCAGCTGCGTGTTTCATTTTTTCTAATAAATCGAGGCCAATACCACGAATAACAGGCTTTTCTCCATCGGTATATGGGCAAAATGCAGGTACAAGTGCAGCAGTTCCCATGCCGCCTAGGTAGCCCCTTTGCTCGATTAAGAGCGTGCTGGCACCATTACGCGCTGCCGCAATTGCAGCGGCAATACCAGTAGCACCACCGCCAACAACGACGACATCAGGGGTGTGACTGACAGTTAACTTTTGAGCAGGTATGGTTACGGTTAAGTTGTTAGTAGATGAGTTAGTCATTCGAATTTTCCTCCTAGTGGGTGGACATTGGCGAGTCTAAACCGCCGCAGTGTTTTCGCGTTACATATTCAGAAAGCCTTTGTTTTCATTATAGATCGCTGTAACGAAGGAACTAGTTTAATTTTTGTTTCATCCAAAAAGTAAGCGTGATATAGTGGACATGAATAAGTCATGTCAGTTATGTCTTTTAACTTTTGTCCGTTATAAACAATGTATTGGAGGTGTAATCAACCCCATGCCAACCCGCAAAGCAGTCACAATGAAAACAATCGCGATCGAGCTTGGCTTAACGGTGCAAACCGTGAATAAAGCGCTGAAGGGCAAGCATGGCATGTCGGAGGCGACTCGCCAACTCATTGTCCAAACAGCCGAGAAGCTCGGCTATTACACGATGGACCAGATCCGCAGTTTAAGGATGGATCACATTGCGCCTTACCCGAATGAGCGCCTGCGTTTTCTGCTTGTTCAGACAGCAGAGTCCGTGTCATATAACCGCTTGCTGCTGCAAGGCCTGCAAGATCGATTCTTCTCCTTCGGACATCGCATTGAGCTGCTCATGCTGCCGCAGCGCTTAAAACAAGAGAAGATGGCAGCTTGGCTAGAGGAAGCAGGAGTCCTATATGCAGACGGTATATTCATTGCGCCGAGCATTTTGCCTCAGGAGTGGGAAACGGTGCTTTTTGAGCTTCCCATTCCCCGAATTCTCTTAAGTTTTCCACCGTCGGGTGTCAAAATTGACAGTGTTATCTGGGATGTCTACGAAGCGACTTGCCAGGCTGTGGCTTATTTGCGAAGTCAAGGGCACGAGCGGATTATGTATGTGGGTGACATCCTTATGCAGCGAGGATCTATTCTGCGTTGGCAGGCGTTTGGTTATGCGATGCAAGCCTCTGGCATCACGATCTCGCCTTCCGCGCATTGCATAGGCCCACGTGACAGTAATATGGAGTGGCATAACGAACTCCTCAATCAAATTCAACAACAACAGCCAACTGCCATCATTTGCGGCATCGATCATGAAGTGCCTGTGGTCTATGACACCTGCAAGGTGCTTCAGCTCCGAGTTCCAGACGAGATTTCGTTAGTTGGTTTCCTCAATGAACAACCTGAAGTATTGCCGGAATTTACACGTCCGCTTCTTCCGATCTCACAAACGGGATATCGCGCAGCGGATCGGATGCTGTGGCGGATTGCCAATCCGACATTGCCTTTTGAACATATTCGCATTCAAGGTGAGTTCCATATTGGTCTTACAACTGCAGGGATCTCATCTTAAGCCAGCCTAGTCGTACCTTAAGATCGCACCAGAAATCATAAGATCCTCCTATGTCTCATGGCTTTGTCCAAGCTATAATATAGAGAACTGCGATTAGGGAGGCCGACACCAGATGTATAAACTTGTCATTGTGGACGATGAACCGACAGTACGTTTCGGGTTAAGTAATTATTTTGACTGGAAGGCATATGGGATTGAGGTTGTAGGCGAAGCAGATGATGGTGACGTAGCGCTTGAGGTGATCGAGCGTGAAAAGCCAGATCTTGTCCTAACCGACGTGCGAATGCCCAATATGGATGGGATTCAGATGTCCAACCAGTTAAGTGAACGCTTTCCTCATATCAAAATTGTGTTCGTTAGCGGTCACGATGATGCTGAGTATTTGAAATCTGCGTTGAAGGTTAAAGCGGTTGATTATATGTTTAAGCCTGTCAATTTGGGCGAATTGGAGATAGTTATCGAACGGTTAGTAAGCTCTCTCAATGCTGAGCAGCAAGAGCGCAAGCTTATTGAAGATATGCAGGTCAAGCTCATACAGAGCATGCCCCTGCTGCAGGAGAAATTCCTTATGTCATTGATCCGGGAAGGTGTTATTTACCCGTCACGTGTGCAGGATCGTATAGATTTCCTTAATTTGCAGCTGCCAATGGAGGGAGCCTATTGGGTCATTGCTATTCGGATCGATGATGCCACTGAAGTTGCACAAACGCGGTCCGAGAGAGACCAACAGCTGCTATCCTATTCGGTTCTGAATATTGTGCAAGAGTTGATTGAGCGAAAGATTGGCGGCTATGTTTTTGAAAATCAGATCGGCGAATTCGTAGGAATTCTTCGTATGGCTCAGGAAGATGATCAGGAAAGCTTGCTGTTCACCCTAGCAGAGGAAGTCCGCGAAAGCCTTCATAATTATTTGAAAATCAGCGTTACGATCGGGGTAGGTGAACGGATTTCCAGACTTGCCAGTCTGCCGCAATCCTATTCGCAAGCGAAGGAAGCGGCCGATCAACGATGGTTTTTAGGCAAAAACCAGATCATTTCCATGGACAATTTGGAACAAGCCGAGGAGAGTGTGTATCGGTTTGATGCCTCACAGCAGGAGCGTATCGTCTCATCCTTGAAGTCTGCAGATACCTTGAAAGTGCAGGAAGAGTTAAACGAGATGTACAATGCCCTGTCACGTAATCGGACAAATGGAATTGCTTATGGACGTAACATCAGTCTACAATTGCTGCTTCTAGCCAGTCGAATCTTGTTGGAGCTGCATGTGCAGAAGCAAGATCTGGAAAGCAAAGAAAACGAGCTCATGGCCAAAGTGTTTCAGCAAGAAACGTTAGGTGCTTTACATCGTCTTGTTGACGTGTTTTTGGTCGAGGTATGTGAACGCATTGGGGATAAACGAAATGGTAAATCCAAAAATGTGATCGAACGAACACGGGCGATTATCGATAAACGGTATGCGGAGAATTTGCAAGTAGGCGATATCGCGACGGAAGTATTCCTGTCTACGACGTATTTGTGTTTGCTTTTTAAACAAGAAACTGGGGAAACGATTAACGAATATATGACCAAGGTTCGCGTGGAGCGGGCGAAAGAGCTACTGAAGGATCCCGCCAATAAGTTTTATGAAGTATGCTATGCGGTGGGGTATTCGGATCCTAGTTATTTTAGCAAAATATTCAAAAAATATACGGGATATACACCGAGCTCCTTCCGTGAGCAAGTCATGTAAAGAGAGTAGGGTTCATCATGCATGTCAAGAACAGAGGCTGGACGTTTATAACGATGATTTTCAAAAGTGTTCTTGCAGCAAGGCTATGGCTGATCGCCTATGCGGTGTTGATTATTATTCCAGCTTCTATTTTTCTATACGTCTATTCCCAGCGTTACTCGCACATTCTGGAAGAAGAAGTGACTCGCTCAATGCTTCAAACGTTGAAGCAGGCTGAAATTAATTTGGATCATCAGTTCGATAACTTGCGGGATACGTCGAATTCGTTGTTTACGAATCTTAAGCTAGTGGATTATTTAAATAACTCGTCCTCCTACAGCGAACAAATTGATGCATTAAAAGAAATGCGGTTATTAATTGATAATATCCAGACCAATACGAATGTGTTTCGTGTTCGACTATATGTAGATGAGAAAAAGCTATTTTCTCATGAGAAAGTAAATTTTTTCACAATTGAAACGCTCATGACACGTCCTTGGTATGAGAAAGTAAAGAATGCTAGCGGTCATCTCGTTTGGACTGGTGTTTATGAGGAAAAGTTTATTGAAAATCCTGAGGATACCAAATTCATATTCTCAGGCATTCGCCTCCTAAGAGACCCAAATCATTTCGACAGTGTATCCGGATACTTATCCCTAGACGTAGAAGCGAAGACGCTTGAAAATATCGTCGCAGGCATATCACTGAACAAAGACCAGAGTGTCTTTATTGTTGCTCCGGATGGCTCCATTGTGTTTCACAGCGATAAATCCTTACTAGGGACTAAGTTAGAATCGAAATCGGTTCTACAGGTAATTGAAGCAAATAAGGAAGGTGTATCGCCAATTGTTGAGAATGATACGCAACAATATGTCGTTTACACCACAGTAGACGCCACAGGTTGGAAGCTTGTAGCTGAGGTTCCGAAGAAGGGCATCAACTCACGGGCTGCCTCGTTAAATCAATTTTCGAGTGTAGCTACGTTAACAGGGGTGACGATACTATTCCTGATCCTCGTTTTCATTTTATTAGCCTTTATCGTACGAGGGATGAATCGACGCGTTCAGACGGTTATTAAAGCCATTAAACGTGAAGGTGTGGCTGGTCTGGAAGAAAGGTCTGTCTCATCGGATGGTGATTTTAATCTGCTAGAAAAAAGTGTGGATCATCTCATCCATCGTGTGAAAGATTTAATGGAGGAAACCTATAGATCTAAGGTGCAAGAGCGTGAGGCGCAGTTACGTGCTCTGCAAGCGCAGATTAATCCCCATTTCCTCTACAATACATTGGATACGATTAATTGGATTGCCATTGGACATAAAGCGCACGATATTAGCCAAATGATTGACGGACTTGCTCGTTATTTTAGGCTTAGCTTGAATAAAGGGAAAGATGTCGTAACGGTTACAGATGAGCTGGAACTTGCGAAAGTATACTTAGAAATTCAGCAGACGCGTTTTCCCAAAAGCTTCGAGTTCGTGTTCGAGCTAATTGGGAAGGATGAATCGGATGAAACCCCGAAAGTAGGACTTACATTAGAATCGTATCTCATTCCTAAGCTCACTTTGCAGCCGATTGTAGAAAATGCGCTGCTTCATGGCATACGTAAATCAAAAGGGAAAACAGGTAAAATTACGATTCGCGCTTCTATAGAAGGGGATGATCTGCTTCTGTCCGTTACCGATGATGGTATTGGTATGGATCCTGATTTTGCCCAGACCTTGCTAACAGAACCTAGACCAGCCATGCGAACAGATGGTTCTGGAAGCTCCTATGGCTTATACAACGTAAATGAACGAATTCGTTTGTTCTCGGGTGAATCCTACGGGTTGAGCATCCAATCTCAGCTTGGGGAAGGAACCACGATCACAGCAAGATTTCAATTGCAACGGCAAATCATAGAATCAAGCAGCTAGCACCACCAATCTCATTGTGCCGAGCGTCGAAAGGAAGGATAAGATTGGTTACGGAGTCCATCCTAAATCAAGATTTGAGACCGCATATTAGATATGCGGATCTGTTACATTTTAAACAGTGGAATACGCATGCAAGAATCATAACGGATTATTTGTTGCTTTATGTACAAGACGGTTCAGCACAATTAACTATTGATGCGAATACGTATCTATTGAAGCCTGGGCAGTTCAGTTTGATCCAGCCTGGTGTTGTTCATCAGCTCGAATCGGAGTCGCCATTGACGGTCATGGCGCTCCACTTCGAGCTGTTTCCATCTGGAGGTGGCGAGCGACTTCCTATGATTGTGCCTTTGGAGCGAGGCACTCATCCTGAATTGGTTAATTTACAACCAGATTTAACAACTTTTGCTGATATTGCCGTTCCTGTTGTGTTTAAGTCTTCTAGGAATGAGTGGATGGCAGATGTCTTTCTGCAAATTATCGAGCACTGGAACCGTCAACATGCACTGGCAAGGCTTCAAGCGCATGTGTATGCCGCGGACATTATTCTGGAGTTACTAAAAGAATACACATCCCAAGACAGCTCTGAATATAAAAACGCCATCTCCTTAAACTGGGTGCCCGCGTACATGCAGTATCGGTTATCTGAACCGCTTTCGGTAGAGGAAATGGCTCGTAAAGCTTTCATGTCTCGTTCCTATTTTTCCATGCTATTCCGAAACCAATTCGATATGGCGCCTCATCAATACTTGCTTAAACTAAGACTCGAATATGCGACAGAGCTTTTACGAGGCACCTCGATGCCGCTTCAAAACATCGCCGACAGCTGTGGGTTCTCGAGTGTGCACCATTTTTCAAAAATGTATAAACTTCGCTTCGGATGTCCGCCAAGCCATAGGAGACATAAACAATGAAAAAGACGTTTTGATACATTTATTAAGAATTTTGACAAAGCCAATCCTGCAATTTCGCCTTATAATGATGCCATACACCATATCCATTCAAGCTTAGGGAGGCCAATATGATCTCGTATGCAGGTATTGCCAATCCGTTCGGTACAGGGACATATAGTGTAGAGATGAACTCGAAATTGCTGCGTAGATACAGGTACATCCATGAGCAATTGTTCTTTTGTGCAGCAGGACAGCTCCCGGCGAGAGAGAATTGGCATTTGAAGGCTGCGCTAGGCAAGCATCTATATGAGGATGCAGAAGCGGCAGGTTCCCTACGTCGAAGAATTCAGGAACTAAGAACCTCCCCTATGCTATTGCAAAAACAGCCGAACGTCACACTTGCTTTGCTCTTTGAAGAGTTGATTCATGCGCGAAGCGATCTGGAGCTGCTAGTCGGTGTGTACAGGGTAGTGAAACCGGCTTTGCTGAAAGCGGTTACGCAACATATGACGGATACGCAGCAGCTCGTCGATTATCCGACGGTTCGCTTGCTCAAGGCACTTTCCTCCGATTTACGTGAACAGATCGCTTGGGGTGAAGGCATGATTGAGACGTTGCAGCAAGAAGGGGAGTCCTTGGAGCTAGCGGCGGAATTCGAAAACAGAATCACAGGATATTTGGATGCAGCTGGGGGTATTAGCGGCGAACAGGGCACTTCCACACATGTCCCTGCCCGATGGCGGTCCGGCAAAGTTTATGAGATGCCGAAACAAGCCATTCGTGATGTTAAGAAGATGGGAACACCTACTATGGGACGTACGGCCGTGCCGAACTTGCCTGAGGATCCATTGAAAATTCGACTAATCGGAATGATGAAGGCCAGACAAGAGGAAATGTCCGCGGTGGAGAATCTGGCGAGCGTCATTTATGACCAGAAGCTTATGCCATGGGAGTTTTACGAGGATTTGGCGCGGCATCTGTGGGATGAAGTGCGGCACGCGTTGTTCGGTCAAGCGGCGCTCGAGGCAGAGGGCATTGATTGGATGTCGTTGCGTCAGTACGTGGGCGGCTATGATCCACTCATCGAGAAGCTTCCGGCACAGCGATATGCGCTCTTAAGTATTGGTTTTGAGGAAAAGGCGATGCGGCGCCCTGGCAAAATTGCGGAGTACGAGTTCTGTCGTGACGAAGCCAAGCACCCATTGATGGAGCGATTCCAAGATTACGACTGGGCAGACGAAGTGACGCATGCCGCGTTCGGTCGCAAGTGGACGCCAGAATTGTTCGGTGAGGATCTGGATTATGTAAGACAGGTTGCGGATGTAGAGTTGGCAGAGCGGGAGAAATTGTTCCAAGCATGGGCGAAACAGCAAGAGACTGGCACTCAATAACTTAATGAAAGAAGGATGACAATGAGCAACCAACAAACCCAAACTTATGATTTTCAGAGACAGATCGAAACGTATGATTCCGCAGATGTCGTTGTCATTGGTGGAGGCCCAGCTGGAACAGCGGCTGCCATAAGCGCGGCGAGACTAGGAAAGAAAGTCACTTTGCTGGAAAAATCGGGCCAATTAGGCGGTATGGGGACGCTCGGAAACGTCAGTATATTTATGCCGATTGGTAACGTAACGGGTATTTACCGGGAGATGATTGCCGAAGCACTGGCCGACCATTTGCCGAAAGATCACGATGTGTCGATCGCACCGCAATATTCGCCTTTCATACTGAGACAATACTTAAATGAGAAAATGAAGAAGGAAGGCGTACAGGTCATTTATCATGCGGAGTTTATCGGCACAGTGAAGGAAGACAGAAGCGTGAAGGCTGTCATCGTATCGACGCGTGAGGGATTAAAAGCTTTCGAAGGCAAGCAGTTCATCGACTGTACGGGAGATGCAAGAGCTGCGCTAGATGCGGGTGTACCTTACACGTCGGGACGAGATGAAGATGGCATGACTCAACCCATGACATTGATGTTTATGATGCAAAATACAGGCAAGTCAGTAGTGCAAATTTTGCCTGAAGGCTGCTATCGATATGATGAAATATCGGATCTACCTCAAGGGCGCCGCTTATATTGGGAACGAAACAATGACGGTACACTGCTGGTGAATATGACGCGTGTCAAAGGCAATGGGGCGAAAATTGAGGATGTCAATTACGCGGAAACAGAGGCATTGAGACAGGTGTTTTCCGTCGTCAATTACTTACAGCGCAACGGATTTGAAACCTACGCGCTCTCGCATATCGCGAATCAAGTTGGCGTCCGGGAAACCAACCAGATTCAAGGTCTGTACACACTTACGGAACAAGACGTTGTGAGCGGTACACGTTTTGCGGATGTAGTCGCACAGACTAACTATGAGATCGATATCCATAGTCCCGATGGACAAAAAACGACGGATGAGCGGAAGATCGATGGCTATGACATTCCCTACCGATGCATGGTGACAGAGCAACTGGATAACCTGCTGGTAGCGGGACGGTCGATTTCAGCCACGCATGTAGCGATGTCCTCCATGCGGGTACAGGCAACTTGCTACGCACTAGGGCAAGCGGCTGGAATCGCGGCATCCATCGCCACAGACGACGCCTGCCCTGTCCAAGACGTTTCGATCGACAAGCTTCATAACGCGCTGAGCAGTCAGGATGTTGTCTTTTATAAGCAAGGGCAAGTGTCACATCACTAATACGTAATAACTGGATAACAATCAACAAACATCCATTTATTTGCATAAATATTAATTCTATAAAAGTCATAAGACAAGCCGCCTCTTCGGTCAAGAGGTCGGCTTTTTTTGCGAAACATCATAAGATTGCACCAGAAACAGAAATATTACCATCTACAAGTCCACTTTGGCGACCTATATAATTGACCTATAAGAACACGGAGGTGAGCCATTCATGAGTGTTACACTTACAGAGGCTGAACGAAAAACAGCTCACGCCAAGCCGAAGGTCAAAGGTAGCGGCCGTTGGAAGCTGGTTGTCACTAATTATGATTTATACCTTTTATTAATCCCAGGGATACTATTTTTGCTTATATTCAAATATGCGCCTATGTATGGGATTATCATCGCATTTCAAGACTTTAATATTTTCGATGGATTTATGGGAAGTAAGTTTGTAGGTCTGGATCAATTCGAGAAGCTGATCCATTCCGAAGAGTTTTATCAGGTTTTCGTGAATACCTTGCTGATCAGTGTTTACAAAATTGTGCTTCTTTTTCCGATACCGATCATCATTGCACTTTTCTTAAATGAGGTTCGGAAGGCTTTTTTCAAGAAGACGATTCAAACAATTATCTTTCTACCACATTTCTTATCATGGGTCATCATATCAGGGTTATTTATTAATATCCTGTCCCCATCAGGCGGTCTAGTGAACAATGTGATTGAGTGGTTCGGAGGGACACCGATTTCCTTCTTCCTGGACAACCAATTCTTCCGAAGCGTGGTCGTATTCACCGCAGGTTGGAAAGAATCAGGCTGGAACGCCATTATTTTTATCGCAGCTATTGCAGGTATTGAGCAGGAACAGTATGAAGCTGCATCCATTGATGGTGCAGGCCGCATTAGACAAATGCTTCACATTACGTTGCCAGGCATTGTACCAACCATCGTTTTGATCTTGATTTTACGTATGGGTTACTTGCTTGAGGCGGGTACGGAGCAAATATTAACGATGTACAATTCTGTCGTGTATCAATCAGGTGATGTGATCGGGACTTTCGTCTATCGTCAAGGGCTCGGTCAACAAGATTATAGTTTTAGTACAGCAGTCGGGTTGTTCAACTCTCTTGTTGGGTTTATCTTGATCGTGGCAGGTAATGAACTTAGCAAAAAGCTGATCAAGCGAAGCATATGGTAGGGGGGAGCAGAGCATGCATAAGAAAACACTGAGTGATTGGACTTTTGACATTTGTATTTATCTTGTTTTACTCCTGTGCGGCTTAGCTACTTTGCTGCCACTCGCGAATATTTTATCCAAAGCCATTAGTGAAGAATCAGCTGTAGTTTCCGGCAAAGTTGGTATTATCCCAGTCGGCTTCCAGTTAGATACGATGAAATATGTGGTGTCGTCCAGCCAGTTCCTCCATTCCATTGGGATATCGCTCCTAATTACGGTTGTAGGAACAGTGATTGCGATTCTGGTGACGGCTTTAACAGCTTATCCATTGTCCAAAAGGCATTTGCCTGGAATTTCTTTTATTATGGTGCTGTTCATATTCACGATGATGTTTAATGGCGGTATTATTCCGAATTACTTATTGATGAAGAAACTACATTTAATCAATAGCTTATGGTCGCTGATGCTGCCTGCACTGATTAGTGTGTTCAATATGCTTGTTATCAAAAGTTACTATGAATCATTGCCAGAGTCGCTTGAAGAGTCTGCCAAAATGGATGGCGCTCGCAATTTCACGATTCTTTGGAAAATTGTTCTACCGTTAAGTGTGCCTGTCATCGCAACGATTGCTCTTTTCTATGCGGTTTACTTCTGGAACGACTATTTTCATCCCATGCTTTACATTAATGACGCAGGTCTTAAGCCATTACAGCTCTACTTGCGAGATATTGTCATGGATGCAGATAGCTCCAGTGCTGTGAATAAGAGCGTTGACGATATGATGAACGTATCAGCGGAAGGCATTCGAGCTGCGACCGTAATCGCTTCAATCATACCGATGTTGCTTGTTTATCCGTATTTGCAAAAGCATTTTGTCAAAGGTGTACTTATTGGATCTGTAAAAGGGTAAATCTGCATTAACGCCTATGATGCGAGCATCAAGGGTTTAATGATATATTAAACAGAAGACTAGGGAGGTTTACACATGTTAAAAAATAACAAAAAAGTGATGCTAGTAGCTGTTGCAGCAAGCTTATCAGTAACATCTCTTGTCGCTTGCTCTTCCAAAAGCACGGATACAGGAAGCAGCACAACAGCCCCAGCTAGTACAACAGCCGCAGCTACTGCTTCTGCTGGACCTAAACCAGAATTGAAATCGCTTCAAGTATGGCAAAAGGATGACTACAATACGTATCCAGTTGCAAAATACTTGGAACAAGCAACAGGATATAAAGTGCAATATGATATGCTGCCACAGGACAAGCCGGCGGACAAGTTGAATATCTTGATTGCGTCTGGGGAATCTTATGATGCCATCACGACAGGCGGATCAACAGACTTCAAAGCGTTATATGCGGATTATGCCAAAAAAGGTGCTTTAACTGACTTGGGTCCGTTGATTGACAAATTTGGACCGAACATTAAAGCGGCCATTGCCCCTTCTGCTTTGGAAGCTGCCAAAATAGATGGGAAACTTTATGCGATCCCAACAACAACGCTCTCATTTGCAGGTGAAAGCTTGTACATTCGTCAAGATTGGCTTGAAAAAGTAGGAATGAAAGCGCCAACAACGACAGACGAGCTAACGGCTGTTCTTAAAGCCTTCAAAGAGAAAGATCCTGGCGGAAACGGTGACAAGAATATTCCTTTAACGGTAAAGGGTGAAGCTCCAATTATTCCTAACATTGCCGGTGCTTTTGGTGTACCGAATTTTTGGAATGATGTAAATGGTAAGCTAACGCCACGATTGCTAGACCCTGCTTACAAAGACTATGTAACGTATGTTTCAGATCTCTTTAAACAAGGCTTGCTCGACAAAGAGTTCGCAGCCAATAAAGATGCTACTGCCAAAGAAAAATTCTCAAGCGGTAAAGCAGGCATGATCATGCTTCACTGGGCGGATGTCCCTGTCGTAACAGATGCTTTGGTCAAAAATATTCCTACCGCTAAAGCTGCTTTTATTCCAACGTTAAAAGGGAAAGATGGAAAAACAGGTCTAAGTGCTTCTGCAGGCTTCGATCGTATTACTTATATTCCTAAAGCTTCCAAGCATCCGGAAGATGCGATCAAATGGATGAATGCTAAGCTTGAGAAAGATACGTTCAGAACAATGGCAATCGGTGAAGAAAATAAACATTTTACACTTAAAGATGGTGCGTATACGCCAATTCAACCGATTTTTACGGATGAGCGAAATCAAGCCAACAACTTCTTAACGGGTACAGACGATAGAATCTATCAAACGTATTGGCAAGCCCGTGTTCGTAAGGATATGCGTTTGTTCGACGCTTGGAATTTCATGAATACTCTTCAACCAGCAAATACGAGAGTTGCAGATCCGTTAGGCTTTGCTCCATTCTTACCTGAATTCTCGAAGAACTTCGCACAGCTTAACACGATGGTAAGCGACTATACGACCAAGCTTATCTTTGGTGCTGAACCGATGACGGGTATTGAAGCTTTCCAACAAAAATTCAAAACGTCAGGCGGAGACGCAAGTTACAAAGAAGTAAACGATTGGTACGCAACTGCTAAGAAATAAATAAAGCAAGTGTTTAGGTAATGAGCTAAGTAAGGATATGGAAATGTTCCTATCTCTAAAATCATCACTATGATAAAAGAGTAACATGTTATCTAATGCAAACCACTGGTAAATGTACCAGTGGTTTTTCTCTATAATTTTCGAGAGAAATCGTATGATTTTCGAGGCGTCTGAGCCTCCTGTAAGCTATAATACGTGTACGGGGGTATGCACATGTTCAAGAAGAATCTATCGTTTAAACTCATCGCCTCGTTATCCGTTTTGATTATGGTCATCTTCCTCATTTCCGGATATGCCACCTATACCGTTTATCTCAAACTTTTTACGACGGAAATTAGTAAGCAGTTCGCTAAGGCCAATGAGCAAGCAACCGCTCGTGTCGAAACACAAATTCAGAATCTATATAAAGCGACCAATTATATCGTGTTCCATCCCTACATCGAAGATATTCTTAGGCGCTCAGCCGAGCGTGCTGATGATACTTTCTACAACCGTTTGCTCGATCAGGACGAGCTGACGAAGCTGCTGAATCAGATCTCGATTGATGAACCCAAGCTTTCCAGCATGTATGTGTATAATACG
Source organism: Paenibacillus allorhizoplanae (assembly GCF_927798215.1). Lineage (NCBI taxonomy): Bacteria > Bacillati > Bacillota > Bacilli > Caryophanales > Paenibacillaceae > Paenibacillus > Paenibacillus allorhizoplanae. The sequence goes on along the minus strand of NZ_CAKMMW010000015.1, from coordinate 23,544 downwards.
AAGGGCTCCGGCTACTTCTTTGAAAATAATGCAGGTACTGTCATCCCCCTCAGTGATGCCAATTATGCAGCAGTCCTCCGCTCCTTAGAGGGATCCAACGGTGAGCTGGTGTGGCAGCCTCTGAAAATATCGAGCATCGAAAGCTCCGGCTATCGCAACGTGATCTCGGCGGCACGCTATATGAAGAACAAGAAGCAGGAACTCTACGGCAACCTGATTTTATTCTACGATCAATCCATCTTTGGCTCGATTCTCGATGAGTTGGCCAAAGGTGAGAACGCGCAGGTTATCCTGCTTGATAGTAACGATAAAGTCGTCTACACGAACGCAAAGCCAAATAGCGGTTTTAAGCTAGAGGAACTGCTGCTGGTGTCAGACTCCCAAATTGTGAAGTCGAATGGGGAGTCGATCCTCGTTAGCCGCAATAAGACGCGAGACTCCGGGATGACACTCATCAGCACCTTGTCACTGAAGTCCATCAACGAGAAGAGTCAGGTTATTTTCCAAATCGCCCTCTATTCGGGGCTCGTCAGCATTCTGCTAGCTTCATTGCTTATTTTCTTCACAGGAAAAAGATTGCTCAAACCGCTGCACACGTTAGTTACGGGGATGAAAAAGCTCCGCAGTGGCCGCTTCGATACGCGGATTCGTATCTCCACTCAAGATGAGCTGGCCTTTCTAGGCCACAGCTTTAATGAAATGGCAGCGAATATTGAGTCGCTCGTTGAGGAAGTGTATGAACGTAAATTGAATGAGCGGGAAGCCGAGCTCACTGCGCTGCAAGCGCAATTGAATCCTCATTTTCTCTATAACACCTTGGATACAATTCATATGAAGCTATATCTGGGTGAGAATGATGAACAGGCAGCTCAGTTGGTGCTTTCCTTGTCTGGGCTGCTGCGCTATGCGCTGCAGAAACCGAATGCACATACGACCGTAAAAGACGAGATCGAACACATCACGAAATACATCAATATTCAAAGTGTACGGATTGGCGGCAGACTCGAGACGTTCATTCAAGTAGACGAGGAAGCGGAGCAGCTTCCAGTGATCCGGCTCATTTTGCAGCCGCTGGTGGAGAACGCTTTCGTGCACGCTTTTGCCCAAATGTCTAAAGTCTGCATTCTGCGCATCAAGGTGTCCACCCGGCAATCCCTCTTATGTATCGAAATTAGCGATAATGGCAAAGGCATGTCGCAGGAGCAGATTGATAAAATCTTGCAGCTGCAGCATCGGAGCCTAGAGGAGCCAACCAGTGCCACTGGAGGAATTGGATTGAAAACCGTCATCAGGCGTGTCAGTCTCATGTACGGCCCCCCTTATGGATTAGTTATCCACAGCGAGCCTAATGAGGGCACGACGATGAAACTAATACTCCCCGTTCAAACCCAGATGGAAGGAAGTCGGCAGCTATGAAAGGGAAACTGTTACTTGTAGACGATGAGCATCTCATACGCAGGGGCTTGTCCAAAATGATAGAAGCAAGCCATGCCGGTTGGACTGTCATTGGCGAGGCTGAGAACGGTGTGCAAGCTTTATCTCTCATCGAAGAGCTTGAACCGGATCTGGTCATTACAGATATTCGCATGCCTGAAATGGACGGTGTTGAGCTTTGCCAGCGTATTTCTGAGTTAGGCCGCTCGGTCGATGTGATGGTACTGACGGCGCATAAGGATTTTGAGTTTGCGCAGGCAGCGCTGCGCTATGGGGCGATAGACTTCTTGTTGAAGCCCATCTCCGCACAAGAACTGGCGCCTCCGTTGGAGAAAGCTTATCGCTTATATGCGGAGCGTCAAGAGCAGGCTGAACGCAGTCAACTGGAACGGAATCGCCTGTTCGAGCATCACATTCAGTCGTGGCTGTTGGGCCTTCCGATGGATGAAGATACTGTGGCACGGTTGCAGACGACCTGCGCTAACCGAAAGCTATTGGTGTTCACCGTGGACAGTTATGCACCCCCTACGAAGGGCTATCGGCGCGAAGATGCAAGACTGCTGCAATTTGCCTTGCTGAATATGATGAAAGAATGGCTTGCTATCTCGGATATAGCTGGCAGCATTGCGAATGTGAAGCACGATGTTTTTGCTGTACTGACTGACAAATCTGACTCGCTCACCTCCTTCGAGCTTGGGCTGGTGGCGTCCACGCAAAGCCTGCTTGGCTTAACACTTCGGCCAGAAGCTTATGAGAGCATGCGATCCTTATATGGTCATTTCGCTTCCTATGAGGGGAGTAGCAAAGCGGAACTGCAGATCCCCGATCATGCTGCCCGGAGCAAAAGCATACAATCCGAAGTCATGTCCTTCATCGTACAGGGAAAAACAGAGCAGTTGCGTGAATACTTGGAGGTCCATCTGCGGCAAGTGATCGAGATGAACGTGAATGATGCCAAAATCGAGGGGCTCAGCACGGCTCTGGCAATAGCAGCGGCAAGTAAGCGGGCCTTAGAGGGAGAAGACGCTGAGGAGAAAGGGCTTGGGGAGTGGATTGAAGCGCTGCAGCCGATTCGATTATCCAGCGAAGTCGCGGAATGGCTATCCAAACAGATACAGGCCTTTATGTGGCAGTTAAACTCGTGGCTTGCCGGTAAAAATGTCAATTTACTGGATAAAGCCATCGCCTACATGGAGCGTAATTACGAGGGAGCTTGCTCCATTCATGATGTCGCCCAGCACGTGTATCTCAGTGTGAGCTACTTTAGCAACCTTTTCAAAAAAGAAACAGGCGAAAGCTACACCAACTACTTAACGAAGTTCCGCTTGGAGAAGGCCAAAATTCTACTAAGCAATACGAATATGAAAATATCCGAAATTGCCGAATCGGTCGGCTATGAGGATCCGAATTATTTCACCACGGTATTTCGTACTTGGGTACATTGCTCCCCGAGTGAATTCCGGAAGATGGGCTAGCAGGTTCGGCAGTAAGCCTAAGGCATGTAGCGAGATTCGCTGCGTGCCTTCTCTTTTCCACTCCTAATCTCCGTATAATTTTCGAGGTATTGCTTATCAGATTCAAGGTAGGTTTGAAATTTTCCTTCTATAATAAGAAGTAGAAAGGAGAGAGATGCGATGAACCCAAATTCGGAGATACATACCACAGTTTTGCCGAATCAGCTGCGCAAAGTGAAAGCCAAATCTAGGCTTCGCTGGAAGGAAAGTCTGCCGCTTGTTCTCATGTTGATTCCAGGCATATTGTTCTATGTGCTGTTTAAATATTTGCCGATGGGAGGGCTTGTCATTGCCTTCAAAGACTACAATTTCACGGAAGGTATTCTTCACAGCCCATGGGTCGGGATGAACAACTTCGAAACCTTATTTAAACAAGACCAGTCGTTGGACATTATCCGCAACACGCTCGTACTGAGTGGTTTAACGATTATTTGTGGGTTTCCCATTCCAATTGCGCTTGCCATCATGCTCAATGAAGCTCGTCGAATGTGGTTCAAACGGATCGTGCAGACCATTCTTTATATGCCTCATTTTTTCTCGTGGGTCATCGTTGGCGGATTGATCATCTCGATCTTGTCGATTGAATCAGGCATCGTAAACAATTGGATCAAGCTTTCAGGCGGAGAGCCATTTGCATTCCTGTACAATACGAAGAGTTGGATCGCTGTTTTTATCTCCTCAGGTGTGTGGAAGGAAATGGGTTTTAATGCCATCATCTACTTGGCTGCCTTAACGGCGATTGATCCCTCCCTGTACGAGTCGGCCAATATTGACGGCGCGAACAAATGGCAGCAGATTCGTCACGTGACCATTCCGGGGATTAGCACGACAATTGTCCTTCTGCTCATTTTACAATTAGGCAAGGTGATGGAGATTGGTTTCGATCATGTGTACGTGTTGCAAAATTCATTAAACGCCAGTGTCTCCGAGGTCATCTCGACCTATATGTATCGCGTGGGCCTTCAAGGCGGGCAGTTCAGCCTGACGGCAGCAATGGGCTTTTTCGAATCCGTTGTCGGCTTCGTGCTTGTCTACTCTGCGAATGCATTGGCTCGCCGCTTTGGACACGGCTTGTTTTAAACATGCCCCACAAAGTGAAGCTAAGCGCTGGAGTAAATTCCTATTACTTTGCGGGGGCCACAATGAAATAAAAGAGAGGAGAGTGAGAACTTGAGAACAACGTCCTTTGGAGACCGCCTCTTTTTCGGACTTAATTATGGCTTACTGGCGCTGATTGCCTTGACGTGCTTGCTGCCTTTGCTGCATATTGCCTCGTTATCGCTTAGTCATACGCAGGAAATTCTGTCTGGCAGAGTAACGTTCTGGCCGGTTGGCTGGAATACGGATGCCTTTACGTCGATGATTGAAGGGACACGGATGTTATCCGCCTTTAGAAATAGTGTTGTGATCACCGTCGTTGGTGTCGCGCTAAGTATGCTGGTCACCATACTGACGGCTTACCCGTTGTCGCGCAAACTATTTCCTGGCAGACGCTATGTGACCTTGGCCATGATTTTTACCATGATGTTTACCGGGGGAATGATTCCCACCTATCTCATTGTGAAAATATTCGGACTAATGAACAGTTACTGGGCACTATGGATTCCCGCTCTCGTGAATACGTACAATATGCTCGTCATGAAGACGTACTTCGAGAACATTCCAGATGAGCTGGAAGAAGCGGGTAAAATGGATGGATGCGGGCAATGGCGTCAACTGCTGCAAATCATTTTGCCATTATCTAAGCCAGTACTGGCGACAATTACGCTATTTTATGCAGTGAGCTATTGGAACTCATTTTTCAATGTGATGCTCTATATCAATGAATCCGCGAAATATAATTTGGCGGTCCTTGTGCAAAATATGATTCAAAACCAACAGCTGCTGCAGGAGATCGTGTTAACAGGTGCCCAAGTCGAAGTAGTGCCGGAATCCTTGAAGGCCGCTAGTGTCATGATTATGATGCTGCCGATGATCGTGATCTACCCTTTTCTGCAAAAGTATTTCGTGAAGGGTGTCATGCTCGGCGCTGTAAAAGGTTAGTCTCCATCAAAGCTGGATTCACCATGCTTACCAAGCTGTTCATAGATGAAAGGGGTATGTATTCATGAGAAATATGAAAGTGAAGCTTGCTTTAGCGTCAACCGCAGTTTTGGCTCTTACCGTGATCGGCTGCTCCAAAGATGATGAAAGTACCTCGACAGCATCACCGGCTGCATCGTCATCAGTGTCATCCGTACCAACCAAAGCGCCAGAGGTTCGCAAGGACATTACCGTAACCGCTTACGACACGGGGCGTGTTTCCCAAGAAGAAGGAACGAACGAGTCCAATCGCTGGACCAAATGGATCAACGAGAAAGGGCCTGAGAATGTGAAATTCACAGCGGTTTCTTTTGCCCAAATTAAAGAAAAAACGAATGTCATGTTCGCCTCTGGTTCTGCACCGGATCTCTTGATGGTATTCGATCCAACGATCAGGAACCCCTTGTACGAGCAGAAACAGCTGCTTCCTCTCGATGACTTGATTGCCAAGAGCTCTACAGAGTACAAAAAGCTGCTTGAGCAAAATCCGCTGCTCCGCAAAGCTGGCACCAAGCCAGATGGCAAGCTGTATGAAGTGGGGCATATTCAATGGGTGAATCCGCTTCGTGGCGTCATTATCCGCACAGATTGGTTGAAGAAGCTCGGTCTCGAAATGCCGAAAACAACGGACGATTTGTATAAGGTGGCTAAAGCTTTTGCTGAACAGGATCCAGATGGTAACGGTAAAAAAGATACATTTGGTATCGCCTTGGCCGGCTCGATGGAATACACGATCAATCAAATGTTCTTCGCGATTAAGCCTTGGGTTGTCAAAGAGGGCAAGCTTACTTATAGCTGGGAAAACATTAAGGTAGCGACGGATTTCAAGAAAAAGCTGTACAGTGAAGGCATTGTAGATAAGGACTTTTTCAACGATAAAAATATGGCGAAGGCCAAACAGGATTTTATTACAGGTAAAGTAGGTATCATTTCACCGAACTTTAATACACCGCAGGATATCGTGTCACAGTTTCTAGATCCGCTTCAAAAGAATGTGCCAACTGCAACGATGACGCTGATGCCGTTCCCGACAAGTCCGTTCGGACGTTTTACGCCGTCGTTGGAAAATCCGGTGCAAATGACAGGTGCCGTTGCGGCCTCAACGAAAAATGCAGACGCTGTGATGAAATATATTGATTTCATGGCGAAGGATTCCACAGCCGATGTTCTCGATAATGGGACGGAAGGCGTTCATACGAAAACAGTTGACGGTTGTGCACAAATTATTGATGCTGACAAATTTAAGAAAGAAGTTAGCGATATCACGGTTTATATGAAAATGTTGACGAATACAGGTTTACGCTTTAATAAATGTTCCACAGCAGCGGTTCAGTATAAGAGTGACCCACGAGTGCAGGATTACTACCAATTGCTGCGTGATACGTACTTAACGTTCGATCTGCCATACGCAGAATTGACGCACTCCGAGCATATGCCGCAGCTGCCGAAAGACCTGGCAACGATTGTGACGAACACAGACAAACAAGTGAATAGCATGGTAGGTGCTGGCAATGGTACGGTTTGGGCAAAATCCATCGTGGAAGGTGATAAATACTCCACTGAAGATGCGATGAAAGAAGCGATTAGCATTTGGGAAAAAGCAGACGGTAAGAAAGTCGAAGAATGGATGGCTAACTGGTACGCAACGCAGAAAGATAATGCTTTTTTAGCGAAAGATATGTATGAAATCGCAAAGCAGCAGGATCAGAAGTATAAACAAATCATGAGTGAAATCAAAAAATAATCCTTAGGGGGGCAGACGTATGAGAGCGATCTGCCCAGTAAAGGGGAACCACGATGGAAAATCAAACGCATGTAATAAGATGTACGGATGCTAAGCTCGGTCGAGTGTTTGAAGGCATTGGCGGTATTACGAGCAACGGGATGTCGAAGCTGCTCATGGATTATCCAGAGCAGCAGCGTAATGAAATTATGGACCTATTATTCAAGCCCAAGTATGGAGTTAGCTTGCAGCATTTGAAGGTGGAGCTGGGCTCCGACGTGAACACATCGGCGGGTACCGAGCCATCGCATATGCGGAGTCGAGAGGATTTTGACATTACACGAGGCTATGGACTACCTATCGCTAAGCTGGCTAAAGCAATTAACCCCGAGCTGTTGGTAGACGCGCTGCGCTGGGGGACGCCTCTCTGGATTCAGAATGATGAGGATAAGCTGGCGTATTACTTAAATTTCCTGCGCGGAGCTAGAGACGAATACGGACTCGAATTCGATTTCCTTGGCCCGGACATCAATGAGGGCGCTTTCAGTCGCGATTGGACCGTAAACACGCTAGTACCTGGCCTCAAACGGGAAGGCTTCGGCCATATCAAGCTGGTCGCTGACGACAGCGACCACGGGTGGGATATCGCCGATCATGCGGCCGAGGATCCGGAGTTGTTCGAGGCGGTGCACGCGTATGGCGTTCACTATCGGCAAGACAGCACGGAGACAGCGAAGCTGAGCGGGAAATCACTGTGGCTGAGCGAGGACCTCGCACCATTCCGCCACACCTTTAGCCGAGGTGGGCTGCATATCGGCAAGCGCATCATCGACATGTATGTCGATGGCAAGATGGTGAAATACGAGCTGCATCCTTTATTGGAAGCAGAGTACGAGAACACACCATTCAATTACAAAGGCATTTTAGTTGCGACTTGGCCTTGGTCTGGTCATTACCGTATTGATCCTGGTTTCTGGGTGATCGCACATTTCACGCAGTTCATGCAGCCAGGCTGGGTCTATCTGGATGATGCGTGCGGACAATCGGAGACTGGCGGGTTTGTGACGTTAGAGGATCCCAACACGAAGAATATCTCCATTGTCGTACTCAACAATGGACCAGAGACATGCAGCTACCAATTCGACACAGGAAATACGGATCGGAAGCTGTATATCTGGAAGACAACCGAGCATTCTCACTTTCAGCTGGCTGCTACACATCTGGAATCGGAGGGCCCTTATCAATTCACAGCCGAGCCCTATGCGATCTATACGATCACAACGACAACGGGGCAGCGCAAAGGTGACGAGGAGCTCCGTATTACAGCGGAAACCATATTTCCACTTCCGTATAGCGACGACTTCACAGACGGCCGCCCAAGCGGCAATCCGAAGTATATGTCCGATCAAGGCGGCGCGTTTGAATTCGAAACAAACGCAAACGGTGACTTGATCCTCCGCCAGCAAGTAACGGAAGAGCAAATCCCGATCGACTGGACGTATCGCAGAACACCGGAACCCTATACGCTCTTCGGCAGCCTGGAATGGACCAACTATCGTTTGTCGGTAGAGGTCCAGCTGGACCAGCAGGCAGGTTACATCGGCTTAGGCGGCCGTATCAGCTATACATCCAAAAGCAATGAGCCGCCGGAGGGCTACTGGCTGCGGATGGAACATACGGGGCGGTATGAGCTGATGAAAGGGAAATACCCCCTTTTGCAGGGAGATACGACCGCCTTGGACCCGAACACTTGGTACACCTTGGTGATGGCGTTTGAGGGCAAAACAATTAAAGCACATTGGAATGGTGTGCAATTGTTTGCGCATACCGATAGCGAGATGTCGAGTGGTCATGCGGCACTATTGAGCAGCTACCATCGTCATGCCTTCCGGAGCCTACGAATCGAGCCTATCACGGAATCTACCCCAGTTCACTGTATCCGCTACCTCGATACCCATGCTGCACTTCACTACTCTGGTGGCTGGGAGCGAGCCGATGGAGATTGGAACGTCTATGCACGGACATTGGCTAAATCAGGCGCAGCTGGAGCAGAGTTATCGTTCCGTTTTAAGGGGGAAGCCGCAAGCATTGTTGGAAAGAAATGTGCCGACGGTGGATTCTTCGATATTTACCTAAATGGAGCTTATCAAGGTACGGTCGATACATACCGGCCGCAAACCGGATTCCGCAAATCGCTATATACCGTGATCGGCCTAGATCCTCATATAGAGACGGATATTCGATTAGTTGTCAGAGGGATGATGCATCCAGAATCAGCAGATACACATGTGTATATTAATGCGGTGGAGGTTGTTGCAGGACAGTTGCTTACTTAAAATGATGCGAGTAAATATGAACCTAAAGACCGTCAGGATGATTCTCCTGACGGTTTTTATCGTGTGATCAATAAAGGGTAGGAATAGGAGGACAGACTACGGTATCGATAAACCGTGAATCTATGCCATAATACAACCAAAATGATCCAGTCCATCTAAAACCTGATGTTCCGAAGGACTCTACACGAATCGGGTAAAACCAGAAACTGTCACCATTTTTTAGCCATACATAGGTGTACTGATTCACACAATCGATCATATACGAACCAGAAGCTTTTGAAGGAGTATATACTGGCGGAGGAGGCAGTTGTTGTAAACTCATCGTTTCATTCCACTCCTTTAAAAGTAGGTACTTATCATGTATGATTCATAATATGTAGGTAAGTGACCAGTTGTTTGTGCAGATGCCTACCTATTCTCCTTCGCTTTTCCCTCCCCCCATGACAAGTCGCAAATTTGTGCTATAGTAGAAGTAGTGATTTATGAAAACGCTTTATAAATTCTGCCTCTAATCCCATCCAGCCCTTCAATCACTCCACCTTGCAAGGAGATGTTCCATCTTACATGTTCAACATCCGAGCCAGAATGAGCACCATCTACTCACGAATTCTCTTGTTTAACATCTTGCTCGTGATCATCCTTTCATTAGCCCCTCAGCTCATTTATATTCATTATTTCTCCACCGCCTATAATCAAGAAATCAATAGACAGAGTACCCAAGATGTCAACAAACTGAAATATGCCGTAGATGAAACGATTCTGGATCGCGTCATTCGCTTGGTGAATATTTATTTCTCCGATATTCCAAGTAATGAAGTGCTGGCGTATCCGCTTACGCACGATATCAGCGGCAACGGCTACAAGATTGCTGAAGTTAGCAACTTTTTGACAGATATCCCCTACAAGTTGAACTTCTTGCAATCCGTTGAAGTGTGGTATACGGCGGGGAACGTGTACATTAATGATAAATATAGTTCGTATCTGGATTCGGCAGGCTCCCTCAAAAGCTTGGATGAAGCATGGATTAATGTCCTACGTACTATGACGACCCCGAATCGGTGGTTGCCTCCTCGTGTAACCACACCATCCAATGCGTCGGTAATCACCTATCTTTCAAATATTCCGCTGATCGATAGCCTTGCGAATCGGCAAGCGGTCGTCGCCATTAATATCAAAGAAAGCGCGATACATAATCTAATTCAATCCTCTCCGACAGATGGCGAGGTCTTGTTTGTTGTAGATGAAACAGGAAAAGTGCTTGTCCATAGCGACAACCAGTGGGTAGGACAAGATTTCAGCCAGAAGGACTACATCACAACGCTCCTGCAACATCCAGAATCGGGTACGTTTGAAGCATCCGTCGACGGTGTTCAAAGTGTCGTATCCTACGCTAAATCCAAGTATAACAACTGGCAATATGTCTCTGTCATTTCAATTGATACCCTGTACCAAAAATCGAAGCAGCTCAAGCATTATTTACTGATCACCACTATCCTTCTACTCACGGTAAGCTTACTTTTCTCCATATATATGACCCATTGGGCAAATAAACCGCTGCGCAGCATCATTCAAACGATTCGCAATCTGGGAAGCTCAGATGGCCAAGAGAAGCATGCGAAGAACGAATATGCGATGCTCCACCAGGTGATCGATCGTGTCTCCCATACCATCACCGATTTGAATCATCAAATGGAGACGAATAAGCCGATTATTCGCGATAAGTTTATCATGCGGCTGCTGCAAGGCGACCTCGATCAAACCGATCCGCAAGTAGCGAATATGGAGAAGATGCTCCAGTTGCATTTTGACCGAGAGAAGACGGCTTGTATGGCGCTCAAGGTTTTTGGCACTGAGGGGATTGGCCTGAAGAACGAGATGATGATCCAGTACAGCATGCTGCAGCATGTGGAAGAGCTTGGTGATTACTGGCTCTGTTCGACCATGGATAACGAAGGCCATATTATTGTGATCCTCAATTATTCGAACGCTTTGGATAAGGAGAAAATTCACAGCAGCATCCGCCAACAGATGAAAGGGAAATTTGTCCTCGGATTCGGTAATGAATACGATCACGCCTACACGAATATCGCACAATCCTATACAGAAGCATGCGAGTGCTTGAATTACGCCTTCATCATGCCAACGGAGTCATGTATTGCGTATGAAGATCTGGCAATTGCGCAACGCAAAGAGCACGGCAGTGGCCTGCAAATTATCGAGCAGCTATCAGTCGCCGTACGCAATAGGAATCAGGAGATGGTATTCTCTATCCTAGAAATATTGCGGAAAGCACTTGTTTCGGGCAGGTATCATATTGATTATTGCCGTAATACGGTATTTGATGCGATTTCGATCATCCGGACAACTGCCATTTCGATGGATATCGATCTAGAGCGATTCCTTGGTTATGACATTCGGGATTATGGCCGGAAGATGGACAATGTTGCTGATTTAACGGACTGGCTCACCGGTGTATCTGTACAAATTATGGAGTACCACACCACCAATGTGACCGACGATGACCCAGGTACCGCACTAGAACGTCAGATCCTTGCCTACATTGAGCAAAATATCTACAACGAAATCTCCCTATCGTCCTTAAGCGAGGGCATTCATATGAACTCCAGCTATGTGAGTCGGATTTACAAATCGGTTATGGGATCGAATTTCTCCGAGCATTTAGCTGGGATCAAAATGAAACACGCCGAAAGCCTCCTCAGAGAAACGGACTTATCGATAAAAGAGATTGCAGCGAAGCTCGGCTATACGAGCCCTCGTTATTTTGCGAATGTGTTCAAAGAGAACTTCGGATGTACACCCAAGAGCTATCGAGATAGCCTCGAAAGCTAGTCCTCCCCACGAGAGCTGCGATGCACTATGCATGGCAGTTTTTTCTTTCCCACCAAAGCAAAAAAACAACACAGGTAAAAATATCTGTCATGCAACCGCATAACCAGAGCCTTCATTCATGATTCTCATCAAGACGTAAAAAAAACAACACGCCAGTAAAGTTATTGGGCGTTGTCGATCTCCCCACATAGGCCGTACGATAAGGGCATCAAATCGCACATCTCACACAAGATTTTGGAACAGGAGGCATGGCATGGAGAGTAACGCAATCATCGCTGCACGAGAAGTGAAGGAGCGCGTACAGCCGCAGATCACGAAAGAACGTGCAATCAAGCTGTATTGGAAACAAAAATATTTTTTCTTCATGTTAATACCCGTCATCGCCTACTACCTCATCTTCCACTACGCCCCCTTATATGGGATTGTCATTGCCTTTCAGAATTACTATCCACTAAAGGGCGTTGCAGGCAGTGAATGGGTAGGGCTAGATCATTTTAAGGAGCTATTCACGGGTCTGTATTTCTTACCGGTACTGAAGAATACCCTTATCATCTCCACGTATAAATTGATTTTTGGCTTTCCGGCGCCGATCATTCTCTGTCTCATTCTGAATGAGGTTCGCCTTGTGTTTTTTAAGAAAGCAGTTCAGACCATCACCTATTTACCACATTTCATTTCCTGGGTAATTCTCGGCGGTATCGTGATTGAATTTCTGTCACCAACACGAGGTTTGATCAATGCAATCATCATGGAATTTGGCCATAAACCGATCCTCTTCGTGACGAGTGAGACCTACTTTCGGTCCATCCTAGTCCTCTCCTCCATATGGAAGGAAGTCGGTTGGTCGACGATCATCTACCTAGCAGCGATTACAAGTGTGGATCCTGAGCTGTATGATGCAGCGGATATGGATGGGGCGGGGCGTCTTCGGAAAATATGGAACATCACGATGCCATCCATCATGCCAGTCGTGACGATCATGTTCATTTTTGCTGTAGGCGGCATCATTAATGATGATTTTGATCAAATTTACAACTTGCTCAATGCCTCTGTCCTCTCGGTTGGTGATGTTATTTCCACCTATACGTATCAAATCGGGCTTGTGAAAGGCGATTACAGTTTCGCAACGACTGTCGGTTTGTTCAAAAATATCATTGCCTTTGTCTTAATTCTTCTCACCAATTATGTAGCCAAGAAAACGAATGACTATTCCCTATGGTAGGTGATTTCCGAAATGGCAGCACAACGTAAGAAAAAGAAACGAACCCTTGAGGATATCTTCGTAGATACGATTGTCTATACAACCCTCATCTTGCTAAGTGTGCTTACGATTATTCCCTTCATGCAGGTGGTTACGGTGTCGATGAGTCCGCCAGAAGTCGTGAGCAGCTACGGCATTCATTTGATTCCGCTGAAATTCGATTGGGATGGTTATCGCAAAATTCTAGCGTATCAGCAAATCTGGACCGGGTACCAGAATACAATCGTTCGCGTCATTCTAGGTATTGTCGTCTCCATGACCTTAATGATTTTAGCAGCCTATCCCTTGTCCAAAAAGAATTTGGTGCATCGCAAGTTTTGGACGATTTTTATGGTGTTTACGATGTTTTTCAGCGGGGGCTTGATCCCGACATACTTGATTGTCAAAGGCGTCGGTCTCTATAACAGCGTATGGGCGCTTGTGCTGCCTGTCGCAATCAATACCTTTACCATGCTGATTATCCGCAATTACTTTATGTCCCTCCCGGAGGAGATTCAAGAGTCAGCACGTATTGATGGGGCGAATGAGTTCGTTATTTTAACGCGCATCATATTGCCGATTTCCATCCCAATCCTTGCTACAGTGGGTCTTTGGACGATGGTCTACCATTGGAATGAATGGTTTAACGCCATGATTTATCTCAAGGATTCGAAGAAGGCGGTCCTGCAGCTTGTGTTGCGCAAGATCATGTTTGAAGGCTCAGAGCCACAAGCAGTGGAGGCAGCGAATACAATTTACGCCAACACCGACACGATGAAAATGGCTGCACTCATGGTATCCCTGATTCCTCTGCTTGTTGTTTACCCGTTCCTGCAAAAATATTTCGTCAAAGGCGTCATGATTGGCTCATTAAAAGGTTAATCCCAGCCCCCTCACAGGGGATGGTTCACTAACATACATGTCTAGGAGGGTCTAAAAATGAAGCGAAAAGCAATTCGTCATGTAGGCAGCTGGGTGAGCGCAGCTTTGTTAGCAGGGAGTTTGGCTGCATGCAGCAGCGGCACAGAGAGCAGTACGACAAATACCCCAGCACCAGCAGCTACAGGTACTACGGCAACAGCAGTAGCTAAGAATGACACACCAGTCACAATTGAATGGGCAGGCTATAACATCAACGATGTAGCACCAGATGCGAACTCAGAGATCCTACAGGAAGTGTCCAAGCGCTTTAATGCCAAAATCAATGTCTGGACAGCGGATTCGCAGAAATACAGTGAAGTGTTTAACGTCCGCATGGCATCGGGAGAAATACCAGATATTTTGAGGCTGAAAGGCTTTGAATTATCCAAGCTCGTGGACAGCGGAGTAGCAGCGGAAATTCCGGTGGATACGATCAAGCAGAAAGCACCTAATTACTACAAATTAATCATGGACAATGACACCTCAGGATCGGCCTTCCGTTCCAGCATGTACAAAGGCAAAAACTACGGATTGTCCGCTTTCCAATTAGACGGCACCTATCCAACCAGCCTTGTATGGCGCACGGATTGGCTCAAGAATGTTGGCATCACCAAAGTACCTGAAACGTTAGCTGAGTTTGAGGATGCGATTTATAAGTTTACGAACAATGATCCTGATAAAAATGGCAAAAAAGACACGTACGGCCTCTCTAGTACAGCGATGCAAACGGTTCTTGGTGCTTTCGGACCGATCCCGACGGATGTTATCAAAGGCACAACACCTTACTCAGCCCTTTGGTACACCGTGAAGGATAACAAAGTGACGATGGATGCAATTCAGCCGGAAATGAAAGAAGGCCTCAAGCTGCTGGCCAAATGGTACAAAGACGGCGTCATCGATCCAGAGTTCGTTACGGGTGAGAACAAAGGCGGTTATTGGGCGACTTCCCATGCCTTCATTAACAACCGTGTCGGTGTAACGGGCAACGTGATGTATTATCATTGGACACCGCCGCTTACAGAGGGAGATAAAGGTGGAGCTGTGTATCAAGAGTTCATCAAAGTGAAACCAGATGCGAAATACGAAGAAACTTGGTCACTCGGCAAAGCTATTAAAGGTCCTGATGGCAAAGCCTATGGCGCAAACATTTGGGGCTATAATAACGAAACACTGGTGATTACCAAGAATGCAACGAAAGATCCGAGAAAGCTGGATACGATTTTGAAAATGCTAGATACACTGGTCACCGACAAGGACTATTACATGCTGGCTAACTACGGTGTCAAAGACAATGATTATGTCATTAACGCAGACGGTTCTGTCGCTTCCAAGCTCAAAAACCCAACTGAAACAGCGCAACGCGGTGTCTCGACTTTCGGCATGTATACCAACAATCCGGATGTGGTGAAGCAGATATTCAAGGCGAAATATGTCGTTGCGGATAAAGTGAAAGGAACGGGTACGCCTCCGTCGTACTTACCAAGCGTAGAGGCTTCCGGCAAGTACACAGCTGATTTACAGAAGCTGACGACGGAAAACTACATCAAAATTATTACAGGCGAGCAAACCGTTGATTCTTTTGATGACTATGTCAAAAAGGCAAGATCTGCCGGCGCAAACGAGATTGAGAAGCAGTACACGGAAGTCATTAAATAGTTTGAAAATAAATCCATTTCATTAAAATCGAAGACTGTCACATTCGTAGCCAAACTGCAAATGAGGCAGTCTTTTCTTTACCCCAACAAGGAGGAGCATAGTGACATGAAGCTGACAGATTTCATTACCATTTCCGATGTGGAAACTCATATTTTAGGCAAAAGCATGGTGGGACGCATCTTCCCAGCACGCGATGATCGCAAGGCTTGGGCCAACTTACCCACGGACTTACAGCAAGCTTGGCTGACGCAAGCAGAGTCCTACCTTGGATATGAATGGCCATCTTTGCGTGCAACCGCATTTATGGCCTATTTCGAAGAGGGAAGCCGTAAGCCGTACGATTCCGTTGAAACAGAAAGACGAAGTGCGCTTTGCACACTCCTGATCGCAGAATGCATCGAAGCGAAGGGCCGCTTCCTTCGAGAGATCACGAACGTCATTTGGCTCTTCTGTGAGCAGACGACGTGGTGCGCTCCGGCCCATCATTATTTATCCCTTCAGCCAGGGGAGGTGCTTTCGGATATAAGTGAACCCTTGTTTGACCTGACGGCGGGAGAAACCGCAGCGCTACTCGCGTGGACGTCGCATTTGCTGAAAGCCCCGTTAGATGCGCTTTCTCCCCTTATTCGCGCGCGCATCCAAGTGGAGCTGGATCGCCGCATAATTGCCCCATACACCGATCGGAATGATTTCTGGTGGATGGGCTTTGGCGAACGAGAAGTTAACAACTGGAACCCATGGTGCAATGCGAATATGTTGACTGTCTTACTACTGATGGATATGGAGCCAGAACGGAAATCAATGCTTTTTGACAAGGTGCTGCGCAGCTTGGATCGGTACTTAGAGGTGCAATTCGAAGATGGCGGCTGCGATGAAGGTTCAACATACTGGGCAAGAGCGGCTGGCATGCTATTGGTCAATCTGGAGTTATTGTACCGTTCTTCGGACGGTGCGCTGTCGGTTTACGATCAACCTTTGATTAAAAAGCTTGGGCAATTCGTCTACAACATGAACATTGACGGTCATTACTATGTAAACTTTGCGGATGGCTCCGCGATTGCTTCACAGGACTACAGCATGATCCACTTGTATGGCTCGCGAATCCAGGATGATCAGCTGCGGGCATTGGGGCAGATTGGCTTCCGCACCTATCAAGTATCTGATCGCAGAGGAAAGGGGATTTCCTTTTTCCAAGAAATGATCAGCTTGCATAGCTTCGCAAGTATTCATAAGGAAGCAGCGCTAGCGTCACCACTTGTTCAAGACGTATGGCTGCCGAACCTGCAAGTGATGGCTGCAAGAGAATCGGAAGGCTCATCGCAAGGCCTGTTTGTTGCAATCAAAGGCGGTCACAATGACGAAAGCCATAATCATAATGACATCGGTCATTTCGTTGTTTATGTACATGGAAAGCCGTTCTTGATTGATATCGGGGTGGAAACCTATACACAGAAGACATTCAGTCCTCAGAGATATGAGATTTGGACAATGCAGTCTGGCTATCACAGTGTTCCGGTTATTAACGGTTTTGAGCAAAAGGAGGGCCGTTCCTTCCGCGCGGAGGGCATAGATTATGAGAACAGCGGGGACACTGTTCGTTTCGGTTTAGAGCTAGTCAGTGCCTATCCAGTTGAAGCGGGTGTGCAGAGTTGGCATCGCAGCTTGACGCTTCAGAGGGGTCAGTTCCCTTCTATAGAACTACGGGAATCGTGCTTGCTTTTCGAGCCTACCGAACAAGTGCTGCTTCATATGATGTCCAGCCAACTTCCCCAACTTCAAGATCAGGGACGTATCCGTTTGCAGGATAGCGATCAGAATCAGCTTTTGCTTCAATATGATCACGAACAGTGGGAGGCTGCTTTTGAACACATCTCCGTTACAGACGAAAGCTTAGCACGTGTATGGGGAGACAGCCTGTATCGCATCCAATTTAAGCTTCGCAAGGCTGTACAACAAGGCTATTGGGTGTTTCGAATGACGGAGCAGTAGGAGGGAGATTATGAAGCCTATCATGATCATCTTATTTCTGTTTATCTTTGTGGCTACAGGTTGCTCTGAATGGCAAAACCATTCGTTAGCAGGTCCCTCTTACGCCACTGTCGCTTATATCAATGATGTACCGATAGATGAGCGCGAGTTTCAACTGTTCTTGAATGATGTGAAGGCTCAGACTGCGGGTCACTTCAAGAAAAACTATAATGCGGATGACTCTGCCTCTTTCTGGACAACGAGCTTTCAGGGGGAAGTACCGATCGAGAAAGCCAGGCAACTGGCACTAGAGCGATTGAAAGAGGTCAAAGTTCAACAACTTTTAGCCCAGGAATACGGCCTAGTGAATGATCTTAGCTATACAACTTTTCTCGAGAATTGGGCTATGGAAAATCAGCGTAGGGAAAAAGCTATTAAGAATAACCAAGTTATCTATGGTCCTAAGCAGTATGACGAGCGCGGTTATTACACCTATGTCTTTTCCAATTTGGTATTGAAAGTGCAAGCGGTATTTCAAGAAGGGACAGCATCGAAGGGAGGTGACACCGCCAGTAATGGCTTAACGGATGATCAAAAGCAACGCACGCTGGACGCTAGTTACGCAGAGAAAGTGAAGCAATTGATGGATGCAGCGCAAGTGAAGCTTGTGGACCACATTTATCATGAAATGATGCTGCAATAAGCCGTCTTTTTAGGTTCACACATGTAAGCACTTATATTCCAAGATAGAGGAGAATGATTAATGAGAATATCAAAGGCATTTCGATTGTGCCTATCGGTCGGCCTAATTTTTACACTCCTATTGACGGTTGTAGTATCCATGCCAGCATTAACGACCACAACGTATGCGAACAATACGACCTACTATGTGGATTCGGCTGGAGGCAGTGATAGTAACAATGGGTTGAGCACGGGGGCAGCATGGCAAACGTTAACCAAAGTCAATAGCACGACCTTTTTGCCTGGGGATAAAATCCTTTTCAAATCTGGCTCCGTCTGGACCGGGCAATTGCACCCGCTAGGGTCTGGAGCTTCGGGGTCCCCCATCATCATTGATAAATACGGCACAGGCAATAAGCCGATTATTAATGGGAATGGACTAACTGGAGGAACGGTATATTTTTACAATCAGCAATATTGGGAATTGAATAACTTGGAGGTAACGAATACATCCGCTTCAGCAGATGACCGTTACGGTGTCAAAGTTGAAGCACACGATGTAGGAACTTACAACCATTTCTACATTCGAAATATGTATATCCACGATGTCACCGGAACGAATACCGATGCGTTGAAAGTAACCGGTGGTATCTATGTGCTCGTATCAGGAACCGCGGTAAGAACCAAATGGAACGACGTTCTGATCGATGGCAATACGATTGAGCGCACGGATCGGACGGGAATAAGCAATGGCAGCTCATGGGGTAACAATGACGGGGCAGGCAACTTCGAGCCCTACACGAATCTTGTCATCAGCAACAATACGTTGAATGATATCGGCGGAGATGGGATCGTCATGCGGGCTTCCATCAATGGTTTGATTCAATATAACGTTGTAAACAAAGCCCATGCACGGGATACCAATTTCGACGTTGCCATTTGGGCGATTAACAGCACCAGTCCTGTTATGCAATATAACGAAGCCTACAATACCAAAACAACGAATGACGGCCAAGGCTTTGACTGCGACTTTAACTTGAGTGGTTGTACGGTTCAGTACAATTATAGTCATGATAATGAAGGTGGCTTCTTGCTCGTGATGGGAAATGGGACGATTCGTAACGACAATATGATCGTTCGCTATAATATTTCGCAGAATGACCGCGCGCGTATTCTCCAATTCAATAGCGGCTATACGCCGTTGAATAGCCAAATTTATAATAATACCTTCTATATTGGCTCGGGTTTAAGCACGAGCATTACAACGGGGCTTGCCGGAAGCAATCCGATCTATTTCAAGAATAACATTGTCTACAACGCAGGTAGCGGCGGCTATTCCGTCAAAGCGAATGACGTGTATGATTACAATGTTTTCTATGGTAACCACCCGGCAAGTGAGCCAAGTGATGCTCATAAATTAACGACAGATCCGCTCCTCGCAGGGGCAGGCAGTGGTGGTATCGGTTTAAGCACGGTGAATGGCTATAAGCTGGGAACAGGTTCGCCTGCCTTGTCCTCTGGGGTCCTAATCAGCAGCAATGGAGGCAAAGATTACTGGGGCAACTCCGTCTCGTCTTCGACTTCTCCGAATCGCGGCGCCTATAATGGTGCTGGTATTGTCCTAACGGCTCCGAATACGTGGATTGCCGTGGATGACGCGAATGTGAGAGATGGCACCTACTCTACAACGAACCAAGCAGGAACAACGGCCGTTACGGTTGATACGAAGAACGACTTGACTAGCTACAAACGGGATGGTTATTTTAAATTTGATTTTAATAGTTATAGCGGTACAGTCTCTAACGCAACGATCACACTGAAGCCAATCACAGCTGCAATGAGCGGCATCCAGAACGAGGTGGCACTCGTTAGCGACAACACATGGACAGAAGGTGCCATCACTTGGGATACGAAGCCTTCTTCCAGCACCGTGTTAGGTACGTATACGATCGTTGCTGGTACGCCGATTACCATTAATGTAACTTCTCAGGTACAAGCGGCGATGTCTGCTGGCAAAAAGCTCTCCATCCGCGTATACAGCACGTCAGCAGTAAATTCAAATGGGAATGTCTCTTTTGCATCAAGTGAGAGCATCACCAGCACGGATCGACCTAAGTTAACGATAACACCATAATCGCATAAGGGCTGAGTGCTTGGAACCATGTCGACAGGAAGTGACGCGGTGTCCAGTGCTCAGCTTTTACCTTTTTTAGACTCGCCGACCCTGTTTCAATAGGTGTTTGATCTCATTGGCTATGAGGCTTACGCCCCTGTCTATGCGATCTTCTGATACGCGTGTGATGCTCAGATTCATGAGCGGAAGCGGTTCAAAACTGGGCAAGTAATTAGGAGTAAGGTTTTGAATCAATACCTGCTTCTTATGCAATCTTTCCAACAAAACCTTAATCGGCAAATGAGGAGGGAGCACGATATGCGTGTGTACACCAGATTGGCTTGGGGAAGCCACAATATAGCTATCCTCATTATAGGAATGCAGAGATCGATGCAACTGTTCTAACCTTTTCGAATAGGCATCCCTGATAGCATGTTTACGCCGTTCAAACATGCCGCTTTGAATATAAATTTCCAAGGCTGCTTGCGAAAGCATGGGACTGTCAATGTCGGCTACCTTTTTATATGTACGGAATACATCACTCAGAGCTTGCGGGAGAACGGCAACTCCGACCCTTAACCCGGGAAACAGGATTTTAGCATAGCTTTTTAAATAAATGACATGAGAAGAATCATAGGTGTAGATCGGATCTGATTTCGAATCAAGCTCCAGATCTGCCAAATAATCATCTTCAACAATATACACATCGTATCGTTTGGCCAGCTTGGCAATTGCTTTCTTCGTGGGCTCAGAGTAGGAGCACCCAAGCGGGTTATGGAAACGGGGCATCGTATAGAATAACTTTATATCCTCCGTACGGAAGAGATGTTCTAAGTGATTTAAGTCGATATCACCCTGAGGTGACCGATGAATTCCGTGTACTGGTAGCTGATAGCTTTCGACTAATTGGATAAATAAGTGATAGCTAGGCTGCTCCATGAGAATTCCGCGCTTTTTGTTCGGAAAAGGCATCAATGCCAAGATGGCGAGGGCCTGTTGCACACCGGAAGTGATATGAATGTGTTCGGGCTTCGTGAATACCTGGTAGTTAGCCAAATGCTTACATAGAAGCCGTAACAACGAGGGCAAGCCTTGTGGTGTCCCGTAAATAAACAATTCATTTTTGTACATGTCAAAAGCTTTATCCACACAATGTTTAAAGTCCAAGTAAGGAAACAGCTCGGGATCTGGTGCAGCAGAGGAGAAGTCTAAGACCCTATTTTCAGGTAGCTGCAGACTTGCTCCTCGTTGTTGAACTGCGTAATAGCCGCTTTGTGGGATCGAATAAATGAGATGGCGACTTTCCAGAAGGGTAAAAGCACGAATCACCGTGCTCTTGTTGCAAGCATACTGAAGGGAGAGGTCTCTAATAGAAGGAAGCTTCTGTCCAGCTTTAAATTGCCCCTGTTCGAGTTGCTGTTCAATGTCATTCACAATAAGCAAATATTTATACATGAGCGTTGGATCTCCGATCTTCATCTTAGAATTGTACCGGTACAGTTGCCGTGTAAAAGGATTGTTGCGCATGGCTTACGGACTTATGCTGATATCAGAGAATGTTTCAGTCAGCTATAAGACTAAACCTATTCTATTTTGATAAGGAGTTGGAGAGATGAAATCCCATAACGGTTTAAAACTTGCTTATTTACTAGCTGTTCTCAATGCAGTCATCATCGGTATCTCTTTTTTGTTTGCCAAAATAGCGCTGGACTACGCGCAACCCCTCGATACACTGATGTACCGATTTGCCGTATCGTTTCTTGGAATATCGCTACCAGTTGCTTTGGGAATCGTAAAATTGCGTTATCGCGGCAAGCCTATTGGCAAAGCACTTTTACTCTCATCTATGTATCCATTGGGCTTCTTCACCTTACAAGCGTATGGCTTACAGCATGCAACGGCCGCTGAGGCGGGAATCCTCTACGCATTTACACCTATCGTCACTATGTTGTGCGCATCGATCTTTTTGAAAGAATCCACGAATAAGGCTCAGAAGCTCGCTATATTTTGCTCTGTGTTCGGTGTTGTATTTATCTTTCTAATGAAGGGAGCTGAGTTAGACATCTCTAATATTACAGGAATCTCCTTGTTAATTCTCACTAGTATTTCATTTGCGGGATACAGCGTAATGGCACGCTCCTTATCCAAACAATTTAGTCCATCTGAAATCAGTTACTTGATGCTGAGCACAGGATTTGTAGTGTTTCTGATCTCCTCTTTGCTTACACATAGGAAGTTAGGATCTTTCGAGAGTTTATTAACGCCTATGTCTCATCCACTCTTTATCGTGTCTATTCTATTCTTGGGCTTGGTGTCTTCTCTGGTAACGGCTCTGGCGTCGACGTATGTCTTGTCCAAAATCGAAGCTTCCCAAATGAGCGTCTTCACGAATCTTTCCACACTGGTTACAATTGCCGCGGGCGCGTTATTCCTGCGAGAGGAAGTAACCCGTTATCATGTTATTGGTTCCGTATTCATCATTGTTGGCGTACTCGGTACCCAATACTATAGTGGACGTACCAGGGAAGTTCGCAAGTTGAAGAGATCTGTTTAATTACAAAACTTCCGAAGCTATAACTGGTGGCGGCTGATGCGATTAAACAATTTTGTGATTGGAAAAATTAAACATTGCCATGTGTTTGCCATCCATGCTATATTATCACTTCGGCCGCAAGACAGACAGGCTGGCAACGAAAAAGAATTAAAAAAGAATTTCAAAAAAAGCTTGCAAATAAAAAATGAAAATGGTATATTACTTTTCGCTGCTTCGGTAGCACGGCAGTGAACGAAAGAAATTGATCTTTGAAAACTGAACAACGAGTGAGTAAGCACAGTCGAGTAATCGACTATAAAAGAGATTGCAAAAATCTCGCTAGCTTCAAATGAGCAATTAAGCTTTCAGATATACGGACGAGCAATCGTCCAAACTATTATGGAGAGTTTGATCCTGGCTCAGGACGAACGCTGGCGGCGTGCCTAATACATGCAAGTCGAGCGGGTTTATCCTTCGGGATAAGCTAGCGGCG
>NZ_CAKMMW010000014.1:0-194387 GCF_927798215.1 Paenibacillus allorhizoplanae | reverse complement strand
TATGTAAGACCCCTTGTAGACGACGAGGTTGATAGGTTCGAGGTGGAAGTGCGGCAACGTATGCAGCTGACGAATACTAATCGGTCGAGGGCTTAACCATATATAGGGATCTTTAATCGAAGATTAAAGTCTCTCTGCTAGAAAACCTAATACCTACGTTGAAGTTTCGTATCTAGTTTTCAAGGCGCAAACAAACGCTTTGACTGTTTGGTGATGATGGCGGAGGGGACCCACGCGTTCCCATCTCGAACACGACCGTTAAGCCCTCCAGCGTCGATGGTACTTGAACCGCAGGGTTCTGGGAGAGTAGAACGTTGCCAAGCACATAGTAAGAGTCTTTCTGGATTTTTTCCAGAAAGACTCTTTTTTTTGCATCTGTAAATATTGCTTTTTTAACCATACTAATCCTACGAGGAGGGATGACGATGAGAACAACAAGCAGCATGAGATGGATGGGCAGGGTATGTCTTTGTTCAATAGTAACGCTGATGATGAATGGTTGCTCAACCAAAATCGATGAAGTGAAGGAAGAGGCAATTCCACTTCACTCTTTAAGTCATGTAGGTAGCATGGGGCTTGCGCCTAATCAAGAAGTGAAGAAGATGCCGGTCGTTGCGGTAGCGCCTTCTTTTCAAAACCCTGCGAAACCTATCGTGAAGGGTATTTATGTATCCGCATGGTCCTCCGTAGGCAGCAAATTCGAGCAATTGATTGAGCTGGTGGAGCATACGGATTTAAACGCGATGGTGATTGATGTTAAGAACGATTCCGGCCAGGTAACCTATCCCTCAACGGTTCCTTTGGTCAATGAAATCGGGGCGAATAGCCACGTCATTATACAAGATATGAAAGCGAAGCTGCAAAGATTGAAGCAGAAGCATATTTATACGATAGCTAGGCTTGTTGTTTTTAAGGATCCTTATTTAAGTAAGAAGAAGAGTACGTACGCTATGAAAAACAGAGACGGTAGTGTCTGGAAGGATGCGAAAGGAATCGCTTGGGTAGATCCTTTTAAAACTGAGGTATGGGACTATAATCTTCAAATCGCGAAGGAAGTAGCTGCGCTGGGTTTTGATGAGATCCAATTCGATTATGTAAGGTTCCCAGAGAATGGTCAGAAGGTGGACCAGGAGGTCCTTTTCGACAATCCGCAGAAGCTAAGTAAGGCTCAGGATATTGCAACTTTTTTGCATAAAGCGAAGGAACAGATCGGCAATAAGGCGTATATTTCGGCAGATGTATTCGGATTAACGACGTCTTTACCTAATGATATGGGCATTGGACAAGATTGGGCGATGATTAGTAAAGAGGTTAACTTTATTTCTCCGATGCTGTATCCGTCACACTACACGACAGGAATTTATGGGGTGAAATACCCGGATTTGCAGCCATACGCGATTATCCATCAAGCCATTAACGACGCCAAATGGAAAAACCATCAGTTAGCGAAATCAAGTAGTCAGGTTGCACAAATCAGGCCATGGTATCAGGATTTTACGGCAACATGGGTGAAGCCTCATAAAAAATATGGTGTGATCGATGTAAAGGAGCAGATTAAGGCAGCGAAGGAGCAAGGAATCGAGCAGTTCCTACTCTGGAATCCAAGCAGCACTTACTCCTATCGTTAACGGAATTGACTTATTCGAGGTGAGGGGAAGCTGCAGGCTTGTCCTTTTCCTTGACACCAAAAATAGGCTTTTGTTAAGATTGCAATCATACGAAAGAATGAGCTGAGGCTAATGAATCAAGCTTTCTTCAGTTAGAGGGCTTAAGGAGGACATGGAACGCTGTGAGAGAAGATAAGTTTGGCAAGGAAGGTTTAACGTTTGATGATGTTTTGTTAGTGCCGAGGAAGTCCGAAGTGTTCGGTAAGGAGATCGACGTTTCGACGCAACTGGCGCCTGGTGTGAAATTAAATATCCCTTTCATTAGCTCCGCTATGGATACAGTGACGGAGTCCGCGCTAGCGATTGCTATGGCCCGTGAAGGTGGCATCGGAATTATTCATAAGAATATGCCGATTGAGCTGCAAGCTGAGCACGTTGATCGTGTCAAAAGGTCAGAGAGTGGCGTTATCACCAACCCTTTCTCCTTGACGCCTGAACATCACGTCTATGATGCAGAAGAGTTGATGGCGAAATACCGCATTTCAGGGGTGCCGATTGTAAATGAAAATAATCGTTTAGTTGGTATTTTGACGAATCGCGACTTGCGCTTTGTACATGATTACTCCATTAAAATTAAAGAAGTGATGACGCAGGAAGGTCTTGTGACAGCACCAGTAGGCACGACACTTCAGCAAGCAGAGGGTATCCTTCAGAAGCATAAAATTGAGAAGTTGCCTTTGGTAGACGAGAATTTTGGTCTTAAAGGGTTAATTACAATTAAAGATATTGAGAAGGCGATTCAATTCCCTAACTCGGCTAAGGACGCACAAGGGCGTTTGCTTGTTGGAGCTGCTGTTGGTGTATCTAAAGACGTGCTGGAGAGAGCCGCAGCGCTTGTTACAGCGGGTATTGATGTCATCGTCGTAGATTCTGCACATGGTCATCATATTAACATCGCAGAGACTGTGAAGAAACTGAGAGCCCAATATCCAGAACTGCCGATCATCGCAGGTAACGTAGCGACTGGTGATGGGACGCGTGATTTGATCAAAGCAGGAGCTTCCATGGTGAAAGTGGGGATCGGTCCTGGTTCGATCTGTACGACTCGCATTATTGCAGGGATTGGTGTTCCACAAATTACAGCGATTTATGATTGCGCACAAGCAGCGGCCGAATTTGGTGTTCCGATTATCGCAGATGGCGGTATTAAGTACTCCGGTGACGTGGTTAAAGCGATCGCAGCGGGAGCTAGCGCTGTTATGATCGGTAGTCTTTTTGCAGGGACAGAAGAAAGTCCTGGTGAGTCTGAGATTTTCCAAGGTCGCAGATACAAAGTTTACCGCGGAATGGGCTCCTTAGGTGCAATGAAGGAAGGCAGCAAGGATCGGTACTTCCAAGAGAACGAGAGTAAGCTTGTTCCAGAGGGCATTGAGGGTCGTGTGGCTTACAAAGGGCCAATGGCGGATACAGTGTATCAACTGGTTGGCGGACTTCGCTCAGGCATGGGGTATTGTGGCGCACGCAACATTCAAGAACTTATTCATGATACGCAATTTGTTCGTATTACGGGAGCAGGTTTGAAAGAAAGCCATCCACACGATATTCAAATTACAAAAGAAGCACCAAATTACTCGATGTAGATGAGAGACTTTTAGCTCCGCTAAAGGGTCCCTATATGTTGTCACAATATGGATAAAATTGGAGGCGTGGGAGTTGAACCCACGTTTTCTTTTTTTTGTCTAATGGGGTGTGATACAATATAACGTGTCATATTGTTTTACAAACATTATTTAGGGAGAGTGAAATTGTGAGATTTTTACGATTTACAAAGAAAAAGGTTGCTTTGGTGTTAGGTATTAGCTTAATTGCTCAATCCTTACTTTTACATATACAGCCAACCTACGCGGCAGATGAGAAAAAGCCAGCGGCTTCTCCATCCCCAGCGGCGGTGACAACGCCTGCACCTAACGCAGGGACTACACCAGCACCTGCTTTGAATGAACCTCAAGTAGCAGCGAAATCTGCGATAATCATGGAAGCCAGCACAGGAGCAGTCCTGTTTCAAATGAATGCAGATGAAGCCTTCCCTCCGGCGAGTATGGCGAAGATGATGACAGAGTATTTGGCAATGGAAAGCATTAAAGAAGGCAAATTCAAATGGGACTCACCTGTGACGGCCACTAAGAATGCAGCAGATGTTATTGGTTCCGGTCAGTTGATCGCTGAGAATGAAACACTGACGTTCAAAGATATGTTCAATGCGATGTCCATTTATTCCGCGAACGATGCTTCCGTCGCTTTTGCTGAATTGCTTGGCGGTACAGAAGAAAATTTCGCGAAAATGATGAATGACAAAGCCAAACAGCTTGGCATGTCGGATAAGGCTCATTTTATTAGTGCGACGGGACTTTCACGTGCAGATCTCAAGAATCCACCTGCTTCTATTGAAGGTGAGACGAAGATGACGGCGCGCGATGCAGCCATTCTTGCTTATAATATTTTGAAGGACCATAAAGAAATTCTAGAATTTACGAAGATCCCTTCCTTGAAGCTGAGAGCAACAGATAAATCACCTATGATCAACTGGAACTGGATGCTTGAAGGAAATTCAACGAACACCAACTTTAAGAAATATGCGTATCCGGGCTTGGACGGCTTGAAAACAGGCTCTACCGATGATGCTGGTTACTGCTTCACTGGAACGGTAGAACGTAACGGGATGCGTATGATTACGGTTGTTATGGGGACGAAAACGGAACCAGAACGTTTCAATGAAACACGTAAGCTGATGGACTATGCATTTAATAATTTTGAGATAAAACCGTTCTTGAATGCGAAACAGACGATAGATTCTTTGAAAAGTGTGAACATTAAGAAGGGGGTACAATTGGAAGTACCTCTTGTTACGAAAACAGGTGTAACGTTCGTTGCAAGAAAAGGCGCGAAAGATACGGAATTCCAAGTGACGACAGAGTCTGTTGAAGAAAGCAAGCTAGTAGCTCCTATTGCGAAAGGCGACACGCTTGGGAAAGTCAAAGTAAGCTACAATGGGCAAGAAAAAACAGTAGAACTAATTGCAGATGGCGATGTTGAAAAAGGCAGCTGGATCAGGTTGCTGTTCCGTTCCATTAAAAACTTTTTCAGCGATATGTTCAATGGGATCAAGGGCGGCTCTTAGGCCAGAAAATGGGTTGTATATTACCCCTCCTTCATGTAAAATTGTTGTTTAGAAGTTTATATCGAATCGTGTAGGGAACTACACCGAAATTGCATAGAAGCTATAGGAGGAAATAAAGAATGGAAACTGGAACTTCCCGCGTTAAAACTGGTATGGCCGAAATGCAAAAAGGCGGCGTCATCATGGACGTTATGAACGCCGAGCAAGCTAAAATCGCAGAAGCAGCTGGCGCGTCCGCTGTTATGGCGCTTGAGCGCGTACCTGCTGACATTCGTGCAGCTGGTGGCGTGTCCCGCATGGCGGATCCAACAATTGTTGAAGATGTTATGAAAGTTGTATCCATTCCAGTCATGGCGAAAGCAAGAATTGGACACTTCGTTGAAGCGAAAATTCTTGAATCCCTAGGCGTTGACTATATCGATGAGAGTGAAGTACTTACTCCTGCGGATGAAGTATTCCACATCAACAAGCGTGATTTCACAGTGCCTTTCGTATGTGGTTGTCGTGATCTTGGCGAAGCTTTACGTCGTATCGGTGAAGGTGCATCCATGCTTCGTACGAAGGGTGAGCCAGGAACTGGTAACATCGTAGAAGCTGTTCGTCACATGCGTACGATTCAAGGTCAAATTCGCAAAGTTCAAAGCATGTCTTTGGACGAGTTGATGTTCGAAGCGAAAACACTTGGCGCGCCTTACGAGTTGCTTCTGCAAGTTCACCAAACTGGTAAATTACCTGTCGTTAACTTCGCAGCTGGCGGTGTATCCACACCTGCTGATGCAGCGCTTATGATGCACCTTGGTTCTGATGGAGTATTCGTTGGATCCGGTATTTTCAAATCCGATAACCCAGAGAAATTCGCGAAAGCGATCGTTGAAGCTGTAACGCATTACACAGACTTCAAATTGATTGCTGAAATTTCCAAAAACCTAGGTGCCCCTATGAAGGGAATCGAAATTTCCAAGCTTCAAGCTTCCGAGCGTATGCAGGAGCGCGGCTGGTAATGACGAAGATTGGGGTTCTCGCACTGCAAGGCGCGGTAGCAGAGCATATACGTGGTATTGAAAGGGCGGGAGCCGAAGGTGTCGTTGTTAAACGCACCGAGCAACTTGCTGAGCTAGATGGCATTATTCTCCCTGGCGGAGAGAGCACGACGATTGGTAAGCTTATGCGCACGTTTGGCTTCATCGATGCGTTGCGTGAGTTCTCCGCGGCAGGCAAGCCGGTGTTCGGCACCTGCGCGGGGTTGATTGTCATCGCGAAAGAGATCACCGGACAACCGGAAGCTCATCTCGAGCTGATGGATATTACGGTGGCTCGCAACGCGTTCGGTCGTCAACGCGAAAGCTTTGAGACGGACTTGCCGATCAAAGGTATTGACGAGAACGTTCGCGCGGTGTTCATTCGGGCCCCACTCATTGAGAAAGTGGGACCGGATGTGGATGTACTGGCCACGTATGACGGCCAGATCGTAGCTGCGCGGCAAGGACATCTCCTTGCGGCGTCTTTTCACCCAGAGCTGACGGATGATTTCCGTTTGCACAGTTATTTCTTAGACATGGTAAAGCAAAGCCAAGCATAACCAAATGGTTCAAGCACCCCGAGTTAACCGGATTGCCGGTATGGGTGCTTGCTTCCATATACAAACCATTTTGCGCTAACGGAGGAATCTCCTTGTTTGATGTAAAGTTACTTCGAAGTGATTTAGCAGCTGTACAAGCTGCCATGCAAAACCGCGGCAAGCAGATCGAGGAGCTTAATGGTTTCACAGCATTAGATGTGAAACGCAGAGAGCTGCTGCAAGAAACGGAACAGCTGAAAAACCGTCGTAATACCGTTTCCCAAGAGGTAGCGGGACGTAAGAGATCCGGTGAAAACGCGGATGAGCTGATTCAAGAAATGAAAGTGGTCGGAGACCGCATTAAAGAGCTTGATGACGAGATCCGTGTATTGGACGAGTCTTTACAACAAGTTCTACTCTCCATTCCGAATATGCCGCATACCAGCGTTCCTGTGGGCCGTACGGAGGAAGAGAACGTGGAAGTACGCCGAATTGGCGACATTCCTTCGTTCGATTTCGAAGTGAAGCCACATTGGGAAGTCGCGCAGGACCTAGGCATTCTGGATTTCGAGGCGGCGGCGAAGGTAACAGGTTCGCGTTTCGTGTTCTACAAAGGGCTTGGAGCTCGCCTAGAGCGCGCATTGATCAACTTCATGATGGACTTGCACAGCGATGAGCATGGCTATGAAGAAATGCTGCCTCCATATATCGTCAACCGTGATAGTCTGACAGGTACAGGCCAGCTTCCGAAGTTTGAGGAAGATGTGTTCAAGCTGGAGAATTCGGAATATTTCTTAATTCCAACGGCGGAAGTACCCGTCACGAATTATCACCGCGAAGATATTCTAACGAATGAACAGCTGCCGGTTAATTTCGTGGCGTTCAGTGCTTGTTTCCGTTCGGAAGCTGGATCCGCAGGTCGTGATACACGAGGCTTAATCAGACAGCACCAATTCAACAAAATTGAGCTTGTTAAGCTTGTTAAGCCCGAAGACTCCTACGAGGAGTTGGAGAAGCTTACAGGGCATGCTGAGCGCGTTCTACAGCTATTGAAGCTGCCTTACCGTGTACTGTCACTCTGCACAGGCGATATTGGCTTCACATCAGCGAAAACGTATGATCTAGAAGTATGGCTGCCTAACAGTGGCGCATACCGCGAGATCTCCAGCTGCTCCAATTTCGAAGACTTCCAAGCGCGCAGAGCGAATATTCGCTTCCGCCGCGATGCGAAGGCGAAGCCCGAGTTCGTGCATACACTGAATGGATCAGGCTTAGCGCTGGGTCGAACAGTGGCTGCGATTCTTGAAAATTACCAGCAAGCGGATGGTTCGATTATCGTTCCAGACGTACTTGTTCCTTACATGAACAACGTTAAAGTCATCACGAAAAAATAGCACTTGCATCGAGTGATGATTATGTGCTACAATGCTTTTTGTCACTGCACAAGGTCGTCTCCTTAATCGGAGACGCCTATCGTGGAGAGGTGGTCGAGTGGTTTAAGGCAGCGGTCTTGAAAACCGCCGAGGTCGCAAGGTCTCCGTGGGTTCGAATCCCACCCTCTCCGTAGCCAAGGTAATACCCAACCAAAAAGTCATGCGATTCTTGAAATCGTGTGGCTTTTTTTGTTTTTCATATACATGACATTGAGGGAGAGAGCTTTACAAAATCTACATCATATTTTAACGAAAAGTGGGTATTTAGTAGCTGGAGCTTTTCTTATAATGGACGAGATCATCCAATATGAGGAGAGTGAAAACCCTGTGAAGAAGGTTGGAACGAAGGTAGTCTCGGTACTTTTATCCGTGGCAGTCACGATAAGTTCTTTAGCAATAGCCACTCCAGCAAGCGCTGTAGCGATAACACCAGGAACGCCGTATCAGGTGAATGGTACTTACGATGTCACGGTACCACATGTGTTCATTAATCAGGTCTATGGCGGCGGCTTGAAAAACGACACAGGAAATACAGCGTCTTCCCATGGATTTATAGAGTTGTACAACCCAACGAGCAGTGATATCAGCCTAACAGGCTGGTCTTTGCAATATGCGG
This sequence comes from Paenibacillus allorhizoplanae, assembly GCF_927798215.1. NCBI lineage: Bacteria > Bacillati > Bacillota > Bacilli > Caryophanales > Paenibacillaceae > Paenibacillus > Paenibacillus allorhizoplanae. The sequence goes on along the minus strand of NZ_CAKMMW010000014.1, from coordinate 185,995 downwards.
ATCGTGGATCATCTGATCTAATGGGGCCAACTGGAGATTGGGATAAATTAGACCTTGTCGGCACGATTAAAGCGAAGTCCTCCTTCCTTATTCTTGGAAAGGCGACAGGCGCAACGGCACCTAAACTCAATCTCACAAATACCTATGACCAAGTATGGAGTACCCGTTCTATCAATAACAAAGGGTTGAAAGTTGTTTTGATGAGTAATCAGACGAAGTTGGATGTCGCCAATAAAAACCCTTTTGCTAATGTGCCTAAGCCTAATGGTTATGTAGATATGATAGGTTCAGGAAGTAATGATGGCGACAATATAGATATTCAAACGGACATTGATGGTTTTGAATTTGATTATCCGAGAGGATCTTCCGAAGGTACTTCCAAGAAGATATCCGTACGTCGTAAGACATTAACAGATACGGATAATAACAAGCAGGATTTTGGTCAGTTCGGGATTGCGGATTCGACTACGCAGGAATTGGCAGTCAAAGGACCTAAATATGGGACATTCGGGCAATGGGATAATAATGCGTCCGTTCTTGGCTATTCGAATGAAACCTTTCCTACAGCTTATGAGCAAGAAGCTTACTCGGTATTCATGAATGTGTACGGAGGGAGAGCTCCGTTTACGTTCACAGCTTCAGGATTACCTGCCGGATTAGCCATTAATACAGTCACTGGTGAAGTGTACGGTAAGCCGACGGAAGTAGTTACATCTAACGTATACATAAAAGTGACGGATAGTTTGTTAACACAATATGGCCGTAATTTGACGATAAAGGTAGAACCCGCTTCTAACCTATTCAAAGATACGTTGAGTATCACGAAGCTTACTGATTTTAAAGTAGGGATTACGAATAGTAACGGCGGTGTCGCTGAGATTGTTAAATACAACAAAGATAACAATAAGTTCTATCTGGTTAATGGATCCGGGAATCCACCTAGTTTAGATATCGTTCGTTTAGATCTTGTGCAAGGCCTAGTTAAAGAGAAAACGATTAAAGTCAAAGATTTAGTTGAAAATAACGTCTTCCTATATGGTGACCTGACAAGTGTGGATGTGAATACGACCACCAAGAAAGTATCCGTATCTGTGCAAGAGTTAGATTCCAAAAAAGCTGGTAAAATCGTCGTTCTGGATTATGATGGCAACGTAATGAAAACGTACGACGCAGGTGTTCAGCCTGATATGATTAAATCCACAACGGATGGCAGATATATTTTAACTGCGAATGAAGGTGAGCCTCGTACTGCTGGTACAGATCCAGAGGGAAGTATAACCATCGTTGATACGATGATGGATAGCGTGACACAATTAAGATTTGCCGATCCTTCGGTCATCGATAATAACGTTCATATTCGTGGTGCTTCTAACCCCGTACAGATTACAGGTGAAGGCAAGAAGGAAGATGCAATTTTTGATTTGGAACCTGAGTATATCGCACTTTCGGAAGACAATAGCAAAGCCTATGTATCCTTCCAAGAAAATAACGCGATTGGAACGATTGATTTAGCAACGAAAGCTGTTATCTCGATTAAAGGGCTAGGACTGAAGGATTTGAGCCTTGCGCGTAATGCCTTGGATCTCGTAAAGGACAATGCGATTAAGTTTGAAAATGTCCCATTCTATGGGATGTACATGCCAGATGGGATTGCAAGTCAAACGATCAATGGCATTCCTTATGTATTCTCTGCTAATGAGGGAGATGTCACAGAGTGGCCAGGTGTGAGACTCAATGGAAGCACGATTGGCGCGATGAAAGGCAACTTGGCACCTAATTCACCTGCAGCTCAATTCTTGGCCGGTAAGACGACTTACGACGGCGTAGAAGTAGCTAGTGATATGGGGTCGAATAGTATTTATCTTTATGGCGGACGTTCTTTCTCAATCTGGCAAGCGAACACGATGGCTCAAGTCTATGACAGTGGGAATGAATTTGAGAAAGTGACTGCACAGCGCGTTCCTAACAATTTCAACACGAGTAATAGTAAAACAGCTTTAGATGATCGCAGCTCGAAGAAAGGGCCAGAGCCCGAAGATGTTAAAGTAGGGAAAGTGGGAAGTAAAACACTTGCTTTCGTGGGACTCGAGCGTGTCGGAGGTATTATGACCTATGACGTATCGGATCCAGTGAATGCGAAGTTCGTGAATTATACCAATTCACGTGTTTTTACACCGAAGGACAATCTGAATACAGATACGGGGCCAGAGGGAATCGATCTCATACCTGCCGCGATTAGCCCGAATGGGAATCCACTGCTTCTAGTTGCTAATGAGGTGGGAGGAACGGTTGCTGTCTATCAGCTCAATGTGCAACGGATTAGTGTAGGTAGGTCCGCACTTTCTGTTACCAAGGGAGAAGCTGCAAGCAAGGTCACAGCAACAGTGACGACGGCTGCAGGAGATGCTGTTGGTGCAGGTACGATTACTTGGAAATCTTCAAATACAGCAGTTGCAACGGTGAGTTCAGAAGGTCAAGTGTCAGCCGTGGATACGGGTACCGCGGTAATTACAGCTATAAGCCCTGATGGATATGCGACAGCGGAAGTACCGATAACGGTATCTTCTTCCGGCACATCTTCCTCCGGTCCAGGAGCGGGAACAACACAACCTAGCCAACCAACAACCATTGGAGACACAACCACGATTACGAGCCCAACTATCAAAGATAGCAAAGGTACCTCAACGGCTAACCTTACGCTTGCGCAAGTAACGGATGCTTTGAAACAGATGACCGAATCAGCGGGGAAATCATCTATTCTTGAAATTAAAGCAACTGTAGATGCTACTTCGAAAGAAGCGGTCATTAAATTGCCTGCGGAATCACTCGTTAAGGTTGCCGATAGCTCCACTGCAGCAGTCAAGTTAGACTTAGGTATTGGCTCGGTCACATTGGATAAAAATGTGCTGGCTGCCATCACCTCTACTGCGACGACGGGTGAAGTATCTCTGTCCATCGCTAAAGCGGATTTAACTGCGGTTACCGAACATATGACAGCAAAAGATAGTGATGCGGTTAAAGCGGCTATTGGCGACCGCCCTGTTTTCGATTTCACCATCACAGCAGGAGGCAAAACGGTTTCCACCTTCAACGGAGGTTCAGTTGAGGTTCAAGTACCGTATAAACCGACGGCCAATGAAGATACGAATGCCATTATAGCCTTTTACATTGCTGATAATGGCGAGCTCGTCAAAGTCTCGAACAGCTACTACGACGCGGTTACAGGCACGCTGGTATTCAAAGTAAGTCACTTCTCGCAGTATGCGGTTGGTTATACACCCGTTGCGTTCGGTGATACGTCAGCAAGCTTTGCTAAGAGCTATATCACGTACCTAGCGGCTCGCAATATTATCAATGGAACAGCAGAAGGCCAGTTCTCCCCAAATGCCCAAATCAGTCGTGCAGATTTCACCTTGATGCTGGCTCGCATGGCTGGCGTGAACCTTAGCGCCTACAAATCGTCTATTTTCCGCGATGTGAAGGCGGACAGCTATTATGCCCAGTCTGTCCAATGGGCAGCTGAGAACGGCCTTACAAGCGGTGTAAGCGAGGGTGTATTCGCACCTGCTGCTAACATCTCGCGTGAGCAAATGGTCACGATGATCGCGAGGTTCGCTGCGCTTCAGAAGTTTAGTTTGCCGCAAGTGGTGAGCGCTGCACCTTTCGCAGATGGTGCAGAGATTCCTGCCTTCGCCGTAGACGCGGCGAGAGCGATGCAGCAGGCTGGTATTATTTCCGGGAAATCCGGAAATACATTTGCGTCGAAGGACTTTGCTTCGCGTGAAGAAGCAGTGAAGATGCTGGGTATGCTCCACCAGCAAATTGTGAAATAAGATGATGCAATTAGCACTTACCTCTCGGCACGAATCTGATTCGTGCTGGGGAGTAGGTGTTTTTTTACATGGATAAAACACGTGCGGCTTCCGCATTTTAATCATGTGGAGGTGTTACCTATGAGCAAATCAGATAAGCCTAGCGTGAATCAAGCTGAAATCGTGAAAGAGTGGATGAACGTCATGCCCACGGTCCTGCAGCCTGCCGATCAAACAAGGGTATGGGCAGATGAAGGTGATGCGGATGCGATCCGCGTGCACATTATGACGGCGGGGCATACCGGGTATTCGTTTGATTTTAAAGTGACGTATGTGGATGCCAGAGAAGTGAAGGTTGAGCTAACGGATGTACAGCAGGGAACGACGCATATTGACGAACGCAGCGATGTTGTACAGTCGCTAATCGATGATTATGTGCGTCATATTCATGAATGTGCACAGGCCTTGCAGAAGGTCACCAACGTTTAAGTAAGAAGGAGGACACCGTGATGACGAAGCAAAAGAGTCCGGATAAAAATTTGCAAAATGTGGCCAAAGATCTGGATGCCGATCCAGTGGGTGCGCATAATGCGCAGCAGATCCAGCAGAAGGTCAATGACCATCGGCATCAGGATGCTCTAAATCATGAAGGAACAAACTCGTAAAAGAGAGGATGAAGAGCTATGTCTAAACCTAAGAACTATTCCGCAGGCGACAATCTCATTAATAATGGCAATGTAAAAAACCGAAACAACGCGGGTGGCAATCAGGAGCCGTTGTCTGGATCTAAGAAAGTGAAGAACCAGAATCATCATGGTGGGCACGCTGCGGAAGGGCATGGACACGGCGGATAATAGGCAAAGAAATTTTTTTAATAAAACATGATTAAAAAAACGGAAACCGGTCATACTATTATTGTCGGCAAGCAGAGAGGTGTGGTTCCGTTGGAGCAATTAGCGAAAGCGAAACAACCGTTGCAAAGAGGACTTTTCTACCTGTTATAATCAGGCTGGAGGGCGATGTGCTAAAGACACTTACCGTGTTTTATACGCAGATTTAACTTAAGTTTTATGAGTAACAAGGTTCAAAGAAATATCATCAATGCCGACAGAAAAAAGAACCCTTAGGGGTTCTTTTTTTCGTTGTCTATGGTGTTTTGTTGCTTCCGATTCATTACTAATCGAATGCCACCTCCGATGAGGAGCACTGCGACAATGAAGGTTTGGCTGAAGTTGTTGATCAAATAGATGTAATTCCGCGAAGCGGGTAGGAACTGATACATAAACTGCACAAAGACGTCGCTGAAGATGTAATAACCGCCAAAAACGATCAAAACAGCGCCAATATAGCGTTGGTAGGCTGTCCAGTTTTCAACGAGAGGCTTGTCAGTTAAAGTCCCATTTTCATACTTAGAAATACTCTGCAGGGCATCAAAAAAGCTAAAGAACCATAGAATCGGGATCAAAAAGAAGAAAAGGGACAGTCGCAGCACATCTAACACGTAAATGGAAAAAAGAAACACAGCCATCAGCTGGATACCGCGTTTGGTCATCGATAAGTACAGGTGCGCCGCACCGGGGAAAATGGCGATAATCGTGGCAAGGGTCCGATTTTTGCGTCCATGTTCATCGCGTTGGAAATCTTCAAACATACTGCGATCTATGAGCTCTAGCCCAGCTTGTCTGCGATCTAGCTGCTTCAGCGCATCGAACATGGTGTAAAACCAGAGCACTGGCAACGCCAATAGGAACACGATAAAACCTTCATTATGCGTCAGAATGGCGATGAAGAACACGAGAATGGCTATTCCGAAGAAGGAGATCATGGCTGTAAGGCCTCTTTGCATTAAACCAAGCCAGAAATGGCCAACACCTGGAATGAAGGAGAGCATGAGAACTTTAGATCTTTCTTGCCTTCCTGCAAGTTGAGCATAATAGGAGGCGGTATCCCAAGATGGCACCACCTCTTGCTCAGGTGGATAAGGACCATTATAAGCTGGCATCGGTTGATGATAGGTTGTTGGAAATGGCATTGGCGTTGGAGCTGGAGCGTTCAATAAGTAGATAACCATATCGACCATATTGATGATCCATGTGAGCCCGATAGGTATAAGCAGAAAGGCGAATTCATCGCCATCATGGGACACAATTCCTAAAAAGAGTAGGAAAGATAGTCCGAAGAATAGGAAGCCATATAGCAAGCCGCGGATGGTACGGTTCATATACAAATGACCCACTCCGGGTATGAAGGATAGTAGGAATGCAACAAGATTACTTTTGGTAGGCATTAAGGCTCTAGGCCTCCTTTTTTGTGTTCAATTTGTAAGGTGTCTAACCATGTTAGTGTTTTATGAATGAGTTGATCCGATATCGGCACTTGAGCTTTAAGTGAGGCAGGCGCTTCTAGAGGAGGAGCGGGCTTGAAGGCACTGAACGTTCCTAATTCCTGTGATAAGCCATGGAAAAAGCCAGTCGCCACAAGCACAAGCGTCGCGGCAGCCGCAACCCCATAGTGGAATATGGTCGAGCGATGCCAAGCAGGCTTCATTCCTACCGTTCGGGCTATAATGCCATTCACATAGGCTGTTGTCTGTTTAGCGTCCATGTCTGGTACGACAATTACTTGCTCCGCACACTGCATATAGTTGGCTAGACACTCTTCACATTGATATAGATGACTTTCCATCTCTTCTTGTTCTTGTAACGGCAGACGCTCCTCCACATACTGCAACCACGCTTGTTGGTTAAAATGATGACCCTTCATCGAAACTCCTCCTCCTTCCAATGATTTCGGAGCCACATCTTGGCTCTGTATAGCTTTGATTCGACCGTCTTGATTGTAATGCCTTGAGCATCGGCAATATCTTGATACGATTGTTGATGAATATAGTAGGCCAATAACACATCTTGGTAGTTTGCTGGGATCTGATGGAGCTTGTGACGAACGAATTCCGTCGTTTCTCTGATCAACACTTCCTGCTCCACACTCTGCTCTGGAGGCGCTGGTCCTGCTGAAGACAGTGCCTCCTCGAATTCGGCGACGCTGTCCTCCTTGCGCCGACTGGTGGCGCGTTTGAAATCAATAGCCCGGTTCACAGCGATGCGGGTCATCCAGGTTTTCAGACCTTTCTTTTCATACCGAGGGAGGGAGAAGTAGATGCGGGTCCAAACCTCTTGGGACAAGTCTTCGGCGTCCTTCTGATGACGAACAATAGCAGAGATCGTCTGCAAAATATACGGACGGTACCTTGCAATTAACTCACGGAATGCCGCTTCATCGCCTTTAAGAATACGATCAATTAGTATGTTCTCCTCAATATGCTTCTCCTCCTCTCCGCATGTATAGACGAGGCCAACCCATCTTACCCCTGCACATGTATGAAAAAAAAGAGTGAATCGTGAGATTCACTCTTAGCATTGCGCAATCGTAGTTTAAATCAGGAGCGGACATTCAGCAAGTTCAAAAAGAAAACGCGCACAGATGATGTACGAATGCATGTAGATCGTTTCAAGTATTAATTAACCTTTCATCGCACCGATCGTGATCCCTTGGGTAAAATTTTTCTGGAAGTAAATGAAGACGGCAAGCACAGGGATTGTAGCAATGACGGCACCTGCCATCGCAACGCCATAGTTCATCTCGTACTCGATCGTTACCTGCGCAATCTTGATGCCGAGCGGCAGGGTGAACAAAGAGCGAATCGTGAGATTCGCTCTTAACTATCATTGCGCTATTGTAGGTTTGTTTGTCCCCAGAGGCTGTTTCTTAGCGGAGCTCTGTACGAACAGATAGGCGAGTAGTGCACTGCCGGCACCGAGGACGCCAAGTACAATAAAGCCCTCATTCAGTGAGAAATAGTCACCGATGATGCCCATAAGGACAGGCCCTACGAACATACCGAGTCCATAAATCGCTTGGAAAAAGCCCATTGCTGTCGCTCGCTTATCCGCAGGCATATGTTTAATGCTCATCCCCATGAGCAGGGTAAATGAAAGTCCGCGACCAAAACCGGCGAATGCCTGTGTAATCATGAGCAGCCAAAGATGATGGGTGAACGGCACCGTTAAGGTGAAGATCCCCATAAGAAGGAAGCCGGCTACAACCATGCGTTTCTCGCCATATTTCATCGCCCAACGCCTTCCGCCGAATAAAGAGGCTAGTGCAACAGGAACGTTCGCGAATAAAGAAAGCAAGGAGAGCGAGAATTTATCTGCGCCAAGCTGCATCGCATAAACCGGCGTGAAACCGAACACCGTAGCAAATATCAACACCTGCGATAAGATAGCGAGCAGAGAGACAAAGAGAAGTGTGCGATCCGTCGCCACGTTTCCGATTCCGCGCATGGTGATTTTGGGCGCGTCTTTCTCTACTTTTTCGATGAGGAAGAAGGAACCGATCATGCCTAACAGACCAAGTATTGCGCCGAGAATGAACACGGATTCCCAACCCAGCTTGTCTGCTGCCCAGCCTGCACTAAGTATGCCCAGCACCTGACCGAGTGAGTTGAAAAAGGAGATCGTACCGATCGCCTTCGTAGACTCTTCATGCTTGTAATAGCTTGTGAATAGTACCGTAAAATCAACCCAAGTCGCTGCAGCTGCCCCTGCAAGTGCTCGGAGGATCAAGATCCATGTAAAATCGTGCGTGAACCACAGACCGAGTCCCGTAATGGCAGTGAAGAGGAGACCGAAGGTGATGAACAGCCTTCTTTTATGAAAGCGATCTGACATAATGCCTACGGGTATGCGGAGGAGCATCTGCGAGATGCCGTACATACCGACAATCCAGCCGGCCAGTTGATGGCTTCCCCCGAGGAATTCTACGTAAGGCGCCATGATCGGAACACTTGTGTACATCGACATCCAGAACAGCATTGTGACCGCACAGAAGAGCGGGATGCGATAAGATGAAATAGCGCGAGTTGTCATCGGAGCGAGGACTCCTTTCTAATCAGTGATAACTCTATTATCGTTCTTTTGTTAACTGGGCGTCAAAAGGAATATGCAAAGGCAAAAAAGCTGTAACCGTTTTTTAGTGGGCGAATATCCTATGGATAGTTAAAGAAGGAGGGATAGGCGTGTCCGCAATGAATCCTATTCAAGCTAGTCACATAAGTGGCGACGTAAAGGCACATTGTAACAAATATATGAATTACCATGTTATTGCACATATGAAAGATGGGTCACAAATTGAGGGAATTATTGATGGTATGGATAATGAAGGCGTCACGATGTTAGTTCCAGAAGAGGTTGGTGGCGAGGGAAGGGAAACGGATCCCTACAGACAACCGTTTGGTTATGGATACCGCCGGTTTCGTCGGCAGCATTTTCCGTTTCTTCTTTTTGGATTTCCGTTCTTTAGACCTTTCCCATACTACCGGCCATTTTATCCTTACTATCCTTGGTACTAGTAGACAAGGGCAATACGGCTGCACCAACCGCACCAAATTTATTCCTATATCAACATAAAACAAAAGACGATCGCAGTCGGGGATTATCCGATTAGCTATCGTCTTTTTTAATGCGAATTAATTTCGTATACGCGCCCGATACGATTCGAACGTACGACCTACAGTTTAGGAAACTGTTGCTCTATCCTGCTGAGCTACGGGCGCATAGTATCGTCATTCTAACACGAGATGTTTTAGAGGTGCAACCATTTTAGCCCATGTGCAAGCAGGAGGTTTGATTTGGAGCAAGGAAAGTACATAGTGGAAAAAGAAAATAGAAAGCAGGTGCAAGGTCCCTCATGTGTATAATAATCCGACTCCTATTACAGCCAAGAATGCCAGAGGACAATACCAGAATGCTCGTTTATTTATGAATATTTTAAAAGCAGTGATTGTCATTCTGTTTGGCTTTATTGAATGGTCTGTTATCCAAAGTGCGAAAGAGGGCAACACTGACCTCAATTGGTGGGTGCTAGGGCTCATCCTAGTGATACTGTTTGGCACGATCATCTTCTTTATCATTCGTTCCATACAATTAAAGTAAGGGAGGCAAGCCACAATGACGATTTATGTTGGTTTTCTGCGTGGAATTAATGTAGGGGGCAAGAACAAAATTAAAATGTCCGACTTGAAAAAGACGCTAGAGGCCTTAAAATTAGCGCAAGTACAGACTTATTTGCAAAGCGGCAATGTGCTGTTCCAATCAGAAGAGTCGGGAGAAACCCTACGTCCGCGTATTGAAAAAGCAATCAGCGATGCGGTAGGTGTAGCACCTACTATTATTTTGCGCACCGCGGCGGAGCTAACTGAACTTGTAAGGAATTGCCCCTATGACGCAGAAGCTTTGTCCGAAGGGGAGAGCATTCAAATCTCCGTGCTTACAGAAGAAGCCCCGCAGACATTCACCGACATCTTATCCAAGGGACAGAGTGAAGTAGATGAATTTCAGATACGGGGCTGCACCATTTATTTTCTGTTTCGGCAAAGTGTGTTGGATTCGAAGCTAGCGAGCAACATTCAGAAACTTGGCGATCGTACGACGACACGTAATTGGAATACGATGAGCAAGCTCGTAGTGCTAGCCGAAGCCTTACAGCCAGCAAATAATCCGAACGGCAAAGCCCCCTAGGCTTTGCCCCGTAATTTCCTGAAAAACTGCGTTAACATCGTGGAACACTCCTCTTGCAAAACACCGCTAACCACATCGACCCGGTGATTAAACCGGTCTTCCTGCAGCAAGTTCATTAATGTTCCCGCACAGCCGGCTTTCGGATCTACCGTACCATAAATAACTTGAGGCACTCGTGCTTGCACGATCGCACCCGCGCACATCGGACATGGCTCTAATGTCACATAGAGCTGGCAGTCCAGAAGACGCCAAGCCTGCAAATGCTCGCTCGCTTGTTTAATAGCAATCATCTCTGCATGCGCAAGCGGATCAAGGGTTGTTTCACGTAAATTGTAGCCGCGGCCAATGATTTGACCTTGATGGACGACGACCGCGCCGATCGGAACTTCGCGGATGGCTTCGGCTTTCAGCGCCTCACCGATCGCTTCTCTCATCCAAGGGATATGTTGATCCACAGGGGGACACCTCGCAATAATAGTTTATCCACATGTGTATAAAAATCCGAACAAATATTCGTTGTTAACAAGCTGTGGATAACAATGTGGATAACTTATAAACCTGTGGATATTCAATTCCACTACACATTCATACAATAAAAACATTGTCCATGCAAGGATTTTAGTTGAAAGAAGTGCATAAGCTACGTATAATGGTGAGTACAGTGGGTCTTTTAGACCAGTTTGGACGAAAGATAGATCATTTAGACCAGAAACGATTATATCTATATAAATGAATAGCAAGGTTCGACAATGGCAAACTTGCTGAAAGGCAAGGACGCAAAGCTGAGGGTCTACGGTTCTTATGAACTATGGCAGCCTGGTTACCGAAAATCGATGCTTTTTTTGATTGAGGTGATAGGCTGTCCCTAAGTGGGGGCAGTCTATTTTGTGCGGAAAAGTGTTATGAAATCCATTATTAAGGGAGGGTGAAGATGAGCATGGCAATGAAGCAGGATGCTTTGAAGCGATATGGGAGTAAAGAAGGATATGATGCGGAGGTATTGATAAATTGCCGAGCTGTAGTGGCGAAAGATGATTTCGTGTCAACAGGTATTCTTACCTATGCACAAGGAGACATCATGGAGATCGAGCTGCCGGAATATGAGGTATTTCAACTTGGTGATAAGACCAAAATGACGTTATACACGAAATCGGGTCTATTCGTTTTTCATTCGACAGTCGTAGCTAGAGAGCCTGGTTCACTGATCGTGATCAATCCACCTGAGAATCGGAAGAAGTTTTCGGAGAAACGGGAGTTCCCGCGGGTCGATGTGAAGAACGTAGGATACATTGTAGGATTTCAAAATATTACGCAAAAAGAGCAGCATCACTTGGAAAATCCAATTGAAATTTCGATAAAAAACATTTCCATGAACGGAATTGGTTTTATCATTAATGATAATTCGATGATCGATGGTATTCTCTATAAGAAATGTATGTTGCAAGTTGAGCTGGATTTAGGTTTTGAGATGCCGTGCAGGTTGGAAATTATAAGGAAAGAAAAGCAGGAAGACGGCTACTATTATGGAGCCAGCTTCGAAAGCATTCCTGCCGAGCAAAGCAATGCATTACGGGGGTTTATTCTTCGAAATCAGATCCAAACCTACTTCGAACAGAAGCGGGATGAAGAGTTCAAAAACGCAATGGAAAAAAAGTCTGCAGCCAATCAATAGCTTGCAGGCTTTTTTTTGCCCGCTAAGTACTATATAATAAGAAGGATGATTTTCGAAAATTAAGGAGTTGTAACGACAATGGCTTTGAAAGCAGGTATCGTCGGTCTACCGAACGTAGGAAAATCGACATTGTTTAATGCAATTACACAGGCGGGAGCAGAATCTGCGAATTATCCTTTCTGTACGATCGATCCGAATGTTGGGGTAGTAGAAGTACCAGACGAGAGATTGCAGAAGCTGGTGGAAATCGTTGTGCCTAAGAGCATCGTGCCGACAGCCTTCGAATTCGTTGACATTGCGGGTTTAGTTAAGGGTGCGAGCAAAGGCGAAGGCCTTGGAAATAAATTTCTAGCACACATCCGCGAAGTTGATGCGATTGTGCATGTTGTCCGTTGTTTTGAGGATGATAATATTACTCACGTTTCAGGGAAAGTTGATCCGATTGGCGACATCGAGACGATTAATCTTGAATTGATTTTGGCAGACATTGAGTCGGTTGATAAAAAGATCGAGCGTTCACGCAAAAACCTCAAAGGCGGCGACAAGAAAGTGGTTGCTGAAGTTGAATGTTTGGAACGTATCAAAGAAGCCTTATATAATGATATGCCAGCACGCAGCTTGGATTTGACAGAAGATGAGCGCCTTCTGGTTCGCGATCTACATTTGCTAACGATGAAGCCTGTGCTCTACGCGGCAAACGTGAGTGAAGATGAAGTTGCAACGGCGGACGATAATGCATACGTTAAAATTGTGAAGGAATTCGCAGAGAAAGAAAACAACGAAGTTGTTTCCATTAGCGCGAAGGTTGAATCCGAAATTGCTGAGCTGGAAGACGAAGAAAAAGCGATGTTCCTGGAAGAGTTGGGACTTCAAGAGTCCGGCTTGAATAGATTGATTAAAGCTGCTTATCGCAAACTCGGCTTATACACGTATTTCACAGCTGGAGTTCAAGAAGTTAGAGCATGGACGATTCGTAAAGGAACGAAAGCTCCGCAAGCGGCTGGCGTCATTCATACGGATTTCGAACGTGGATTTATTCGTGCAGAGGTTGTATCTTATCACGATTTGGCTGCTGCAGGATCCATGGCGGGTGCGAAGGAAAAAGGGCAAGTTCGCCTTGAAGGTAAAGAGTACGTAGTAAATGACGGCGACGTTATGCATTTCCGTTTCAACGTTTAATTAATTATAAAAATAAGAAAGGAGTGATCCCCTATGTTGGATCGACTTCAGTCCATTGTGGACCGCTACGACAAACTAAGCGAGTTATTGTGTGACCCGGATGTAACGAGTGATACGAAGAAACTAAGAGAGTATTCCAAAGAGCAATCTGATCTTCAAGAAGCTTACGATGCTTATAATGAATATAAGAGTGTGAGCGAACAGCTGGCTGATGCGAAAGTGATGCAGAATGAGAAGCTGGACGATGAGATGCGCGAAATGGTCAAAATGGAGATCGAAGAGCTTAGCGAGCAATCCGCTAAACTCGAAGAACATCTCCGCATTTTGATGATGCCGAAAGACCCTAATGATGACAAGAACGTTATCGTGGAAATTCGCGGCGCGGCAGGTGGCGATGAAGCTGCGCTGTTCGCAGGCGACCTCTACCGGATGTATACGCGTTATGCGGATGCGCAAGGTTGGAGAACGGAGATTTTGGATGCATCCGTGAATGATTTGGGCGGATTTAAAGAAATAATTTTCATGATTACGGGTAAAGGTGCCTATAGCAAGCTCAAGTTCGAGAGCGGTGCGCACCGTGTTCAACGTATTCCAGTAACGGAATCCGGTGGACGGATCCACACCTCCACGTCGACGGTTGTTGTTATGCCGGAGGCAGAAGATGTGGAAATCGTCATCCACGATGCGGATATTCGCGTAGACACATTCTGTTCCAGTGGAGCAGGCGGTCAGTCCGTTAATACAACGAAATCCGCTGTGCGTGTAACCCACGTACCAACGGGTATCGTCGCAACGTGTCAGGATGGTAAATCACAGAACTCCAATAAAGAGTCAGCGCTTCGCGTACTTCGTACGCGGATTTCAGATAAATTGCGTGAAGAAGAAGAAGCGAAATATGCCGGCGAGCGTAAAAGCAAAGTCGGAACGGGCGACCGTTCAGAGCGTATTCGTACGTACAACTTCCCGCAAAGCCGGATTACCGACCACCGTATCGGCCTAACGTTACACCGTTTGGAGACGGTGCTGAACGGCGATATGGCGGAAATTGTGTCAGCGTTAACGATTGCTGCACAATCCGATGCTTTAGAGGCGATGTAATGACAACTGCCAACATGAGTGTGAGAGAAGCCTTTGTGAAGGCTTCTTCTTTTTTAGCAGAGCAAGGCGTCGCAGAGGCTTCGTCTTGCACGGAGTTATTGTTGCAGCACCTCTTAGGAGGCTGCACGCGGACTGAACTGCTGTTCCGCTGGTGGCAGGAACAGATGCCGGAAGAGCTGGTCGCTACGTGGGACCAGCTAGTTGCAAGGAAGGCCGCGGGTGAACCGGTGCAGTACATCACCGGCGAGCAGGATTTCTTCGGCCTTCCGTTCGAAGTCGGGCCGGCCGTGCTGATCCCGCGGCCGGAGACCGAGCTGCTCGTGGAGGCGATGCTCCACGAGGGCTCGCGTCTGTTCCCGCAAGGCGCTCCGCTGCTTGCGGATGTGGGCACCGGGAGTGGCATCATCCCGGTGACAATCGCACACGCGCGCCCTGCGTGGCGCGTGGCAGCCAGCGACATCTCCGCGGCAGCGCTGGAGATGGCCCGCAAGAACGCGCAGCGCCACGATGTGGCTGCGCGGATAACTTGGCTCGAGGGCGACCTCCTCGAGCCTTATATTGAGCGCGGGCTCGCGCCGGATATGGTGGTGTCGAACCCACCATACATCCCGGATGGCGACCTGCCGGAGCTGATGCCCGAGGTGCGGCTATTCGAGCCGCACACAGCTCTATTCGGCGGTGTCGAGGGACTCGACCTCTACCGCCGTTTGGTTTCGCAGCTGCACCGGCTGCCACGAATCCCGACCGTGGTCGGGTTCGAGGTGGGCATCGGGCAGGCGGAGGCGGTTGCGGCGTTGCTGCGCGCCGCCGCGGATTGGACGGAGATCCGCTTCGTGCAGGATCTCCAGGGGATCGATCGCCACGTGATCGCGATACGCGCTTCCGAGTAGCCGATTCTCCGAGATCGGCTACCTCACTTGTTCTCTCTATTCGGACACCAACTCTATCATTTTGCAAAAAATAATAGAGTCATAGGTTTAGCCCCACCCACTATTGTCCATACTGGCTAGTAGATGACGGGAACGGGAAAGGGGCTACTCTCCATGGTTAAGAGAACGGAGCGCCACTCAGTTAAGAGCTTATCATTCATTGTTTTTGCACTTATACTTATGATTATGTGTTGGGAATCCAATCGTACGAATGCGGCGGTTATTTCGCCTACGATACCAGAAGAGTCGATTCGTTTGCGTATTCTAGCAAACTCGGATTCTGCGCAGGACCAAGCCTTGAAACGCGAGATTCGCGATGCGATTATTGCCCGTATGGCGGATTGGGTTGTTGGACCACATTCCTTGGACGAGGCTAGAGCGGTCGTGAATGCGCACTTGCCTGAATTCGATCAACTTGTTGGCGAGATGATTGCCTCCCGCGGCTACAACTACCCGCATACAGTGGAGCTAGGTGTTGTCCCTTTTCCAACCAAAATGTACGGTAACGATGTCTACCCAGCTGGGGATTATGAAGCTTTACGTGTTGTGATTGGTTCTGGTGAAGGACAAAATTGGTGGTGTGTCTTATTTCCACCGTTATGCTTTGTAGATTCCGTATCGGGTGAAGCGGTTGCTTCGGCAGCAGTTGTAGTGGCCAAAACAACGGATGAGAACGGCAAGGAAAAGCAACCGGTTAAAGAAGATAAGGCTAAAACTAGCAAGGACAAAGCTGCTTCTACAGAGAAAGTTGCTAAGAAGGACGCTAAAGTTGAGGTCGTAGCAGCTTCAGTTTCAACTTCCACGACCGAAGAGCCAGCTCAACCGAAAGTGAAATTCTTTATCTGGGAAATGTTTAAGGCGATCTTTTCATGGTTTAGCTAATGTACATTTTATTTCATACAAGTAAGGATGAGAGTGATTGTGACAACCTATTGGAACGTGGATCAAGGAGAGCAAAGAGAGTCAGCTCAGGATATAGCAGAGGCAGCAAGTCTCTTGCGACAAGGGGATACAGTCGCTTTTCCGACTGAAACGGTTTACGGACTTGGTGCCGATGCGACGAATACCGAAGCGGTTCTGCAGATTTTTGCCGCAAAAGGGAGGCCCTCCGACAATCCTCTAATCGTACATATCGCTGATGCGACGCAGCTCTCAGGCCTTGTTCAGTCAGATAGTCTCACAGCTTATCATCGGGCGCTAATGAAGGCTTTCTGGCCTGGACCATTAACCATTGTGCTACCTGTACGTGCAGGTAGCCTTTCGCCGTTCGTTACAGCTGGACTGCAAACGGTCGGTATCCGTATACCTGATCATCCGGTGGCCCTACAGTTGCTGCGAGAAGCGGGACTTCCGATCGCGGCGCCGAGCGCGAATAGCTCGGGTAGACCGAGCCCTACGCTGGCCTCGCATGTGCGTGATGATTTGGATGGCAAGATTGGCGGGATTGTAGACGGTGGTGCAACGGGTGTCGGTGTAGAATCAACAGTTATTCAACTTGTAGATGGTGAGTTATACGTGTTGCGGCCAGGTGGTGTGACTGTGGAGCAGCTCCAGGAGGTTTTGCCAGACATGCATATTCATGTGGCTGAACCGACAGAGGTTGAAGCTGCGGATACGCCTCGTGCGCCAGGTATGAAGTACACGCACTATGCGCCGAAAGGCTATATGCACATCGTTCAAGGGGACGACGAGTTGAAAGTCATAGCGTGGATTCAACGCGATATCGATGCCGCAAAGTTACGGGGAGAGTCGACGGGCATCCTGACTTTTGAAGAAAGAGTAGGCGGATACCAAGCGGATCTCGTTGTCGCCTGCGGCTCCTTATCACAGCCAGAAACGATAGCTCGAGACCTCTATGCCGCTCTGCGGACTTTTGATCATAAAGGCATTAGCTATATTGTTGCAGAAGGTGTTCCAGATGCAGGGATTGGCAGCGCCATTATGAATCGACTGCTCAAAGCAGCAGGCCACGAGCGGGTCATCCTCTAAATTAGCATGATTCCCAGTTTGTCCGCATATCTTGAGAAAGAATCGTGGACAAGGGGGATCGTGCTATGCTCGCATCTGGGGTACAAGTTGGGCAACTCATGACAATTGGAATAATGGCGATTGCTTTGGGCCTAGATGCTTTTTCATTGGGAATTGGCATAGGGATGAAGGGCATTCGTTTGATGGATATCTTGAAAATCAGCATTGTTATCGGTCTCTTTCACGTGCTCATGCCATTGATGGGGATGTTTATGGGGCAGTATGTCTCCCTCCTTCTTGGGAATGTCGCTACGGCGGCAGGGGGATGTTTACTTATTTTGCTTGGCGCACATATGGTATATAGCTCGATACGCGGGGAAGAGGCTTCGGCCTTCGATCATCGGACGTTATGGGGGCTTATTATTTTTGCCCTCAGTGTTAGTATAGATTCCTTCTCAGTGGGCGTTTCTCTTGGGATGTTTGCCACGGACATTGTGCTTACCGTACTGATCTTCGGTCTATTTGGCGGCTTGCTCTCGATAGCGGGCTTGCTGCTAGGCAGAAGAGTTAGCGGTTGGGTCGGGGAATATGGTGAGGCATTCGGTGGACTTATCTTATTAGGGTTTGGGATCAAGTTTTTACTATGATACAATACATGTAAGTACGAACGGTGATGTAGCCGTTTATTCTAGGGAGGATTTCATGTTGCGAATTCTATTTGTCTGTACAGGAAATACGTGCCGCAGTCCGTTAGCTGAAGGTTTGCTGCGTATGAGGGTGCATCAAGAGGGGCTTGCGGCGGAGGTTCGTTCGGCAGGTGTATCTGCGATGACGGGTGGTCCGATATCGAGAAACAGCCAGTCACTTCTTCATGAAGCGGGTTTTAAGGAATCGATTAGTTCACTAGCGATTAGCGCTGCGGATGTCGATTGGGCTGACCTGGTCTTGACGATGACGACGGGGCATAAACGTACCGTGATTGGGCGCTTTCCTCATGCGGTCGAGAAGACGTATACACTCAAAGAGTATGTAGAGGACGATGCTCGCATTCTCAAGGCGATTGAAGAGCGAGAGCAGCTTGCGACAGAGCTTCAGCTCAAACAATCGCTATCTCAGACGGTATCTGTGGAAGAAAGAAGCCGCATGTATGCGCTGGAAAACACGATCCCTGATTATGATATTTCGGATCCCTATGGCGGTTCACTAGCGGATTATAAGTATACAGCCGAGGAAATTAGTCGGAGCCTAGATAAATTGGTTAAAAAAATACGATAGCCTTCCGAGGTTAACTCGGACGTTTGCTTTTTCCATAAAGGCCCTCAGTGGGTTAGGCCGATAGATCTTTACACATCGCTAGGAATGCGATAAAATACAAATAACAAGCAAGACTCAATGTAACTGGCGACGAGTGGGAGTAACCACAATGGAGCATTGAGCTATACGGCCGGTCGCCTGGGCAAAAGAGCAACGCGCGTTTTTTAGCGTGTGCGCTCTTTTTTTCGTTTTTGGTGAGCTTTGGGATATAATAGGATGGTCGAATTCAAACAGTCAAAAAGGAGCGTTTTATTCATGAAAATTGCTTTAGGTGCAGATCATGCAGGCTATCGTTTGAAAGATGTTATCATTCCTTTTATTGAATCATTAGGTCATCAAGTGATCGATTTCGGATGCAGCTGCGGCGACTCCGTCGATTATCCGGATTATGCACTTCAAGTTTGCGAAAAAGTCGTTTCAGGAGAGGCAGATAAAGGTATTCTGCTTTGTGGAACTGGCATTGGGATGTCTATTGCTGCCAATAAAGTTCCGGGAATTCGCTGTGCACTTGTGCATGACCTCTTCTCCGCGAAAGCGACGCGCGAACATAATGATACGAACGTGCTAGCGATGGGTGAGCGAGTTGTTGGACCTGGGGTAGCAGAGGAAATTGTTAAAATTTGGTTGGAAACCGAGTTTTCAGAAGGTGTCCGCCATAAGAACCGCATCAATAAATTGCAGAGCATCGAGGATCGTTTCACGGTACATCCCTAGAAATGAGGATGATTAATGAGTGATTCCGTATTTGACCCTATAGCAGCAGCAGAAGCTTTGGAAGCGAATCTGCGTGAGCTGGTTACAGTGGGCGGGCTTCGCCCCGGTAACATTCTTGTGATCGGTACGAGTACGAGTGAAATTCTCGGGCATCGGATTGGAACATCGGGTACGCTTAATGCAGCGAAGCCAATTTTTGAGACGGTTGCGCGCATTTGCGGGGAGTTCGGGCTGCATGCAGCCTATCAGTGCTGCGAGCATTTGAATCGTGCGCTGATTGTGGAGGAAGAGTTGCTGGCGCTGGCGCCGCAGCTTGAACCGGTATCTGTGATTCCCGTGCCGAAGGCTGGGGGTTCGATGGCTTCTTATGCGTACAGACACTTCGTGAAGCCGGTTGTTGTCGAGACGATTCAAGCGCATGCAGGCATCGATATTGGCTCAACGCTGATTGGGATGCATCTGCGCAGAGTCGCTGTTCCCGTAAGGCCGCCGGTTCGCCATATTGGCCAGGCTTATGTCACGATGGCATTCGCTAGACCGAAGCTCATCGGTGGTACTAGAGCTGTATATTCCGCAGATCTGGCGGATCAACTTTATCAACAAGCTGCACCTGATGCAGATTGCTAATTACATGTTAACTATCATCTTTAGGAGGAATTCCATATGACAAACTTTTTGAGCAAGCAAGATCCGAAAATCGTAGAAGCAATGAACCTTGAGCTTGGCCGTCAACGCGACAAAATTGAGCTAATTGCTTCCGAGAACATCGTGAGCCAAGCGGTTCTTGAAGCTATGGGTACTGTACTTACGAACAAATATGCTGAAGGTTACCCAGGCAAAAGATACTACGGTGGCTGTGAGTACGTAGACATCGTGGAAGATATCGCTCGTGATCGCGCGAAAGAGCTCTTCGGTGCTGAGCACGCTAACGTTCAACCGCATTCCGGTGCACAAGCGAACATGGCTGTTTACTTGGCTGCTCTAAACCCTGGTGACACGGTTCTTGGTATGAACCTTGCGCATGGTGGTCACTTAACACACGGTAGCCCAGTAAATGCTTCCGGTATTCTGTACAACTTCGTAGCTTACGGCGTAAGCGAAAAAGATTTCCGCATCGACTACGATGATGTTCGTAAAGCAGCTTTCAAACATAAGCCTCGCATGTTAGTTGCTGGTGCAAGTGCGTACCCGCGTACGATTGATTTCGAAGCATTGGCTTCCATCGCTAACGATGTAGGTGCATTGTTCTTCGTTGATATGGCGCACATTGCAGGTCTAGTAGCAGCTGGTTTGCACCCGAACCCAGTGCCACATGCACATTTCGTAACAACTACAACACACAAAACGCTTCGTGGTCCTCGCGGCGGTATGATTCTTACGAAGAAAGCATGGGCTGCAGCGATTGATAAAGCGGTATTCCCTGGTTCCCAAGGTGGGCCTTTGATGCATACAATTGCGGCTAAAGCTGTTTCCTTTGGTGAAGCTCTTCAACCAGATTTCAAAGTTTACGGTCAAAATGTCATCAACAACGCTCAAGCATTGGCGACTGCTCTGACAGCTGAAGGTATCAACCTTGTTTCCGGCGGTACAGACAACCACTTGATGTTGGTTGACTTGCGTAACCTGAACATCTCCGGTAAAGACGCTGAGCACGTTTTGGATGAAATCGGTATTACAGCGAACAAAAACGCGATTCCTTTCGACCCAACTAGCCCGTTCGTAACAAGCGGTATCCGTTTGGGTACACCAGCTGTTACTTCCCGCGGCATGGACGAAGAAGCGATGAAAACAATCGCGAAGGTTATCGGTCTTACTTTGAAAAATCCGAAAGACGAAGCTACGCTTGAGAAAGCTCGTGGCATGGTGTCTGATCTAACGGCACAATTCCCGCTTTACCTAGGTTTGACTTACTAGTAGCTTTTATAGGGCCAGCTCATAGGAGCTGGTCTTTTTTTTGTTCCCCCCAACTCCCGGCTGCCCCGCGAACTACACATCAATCCGCTACTCATACATCCCAAAACTTCAAACCAACTTACGAAAATATGAAACCTTTCCGCGCGGTAGACGCCTTACACTGGTTCTGTATGAATGTAAACCCTTACACAGCTAGGAGAGGTGTGCATGAATTTTCAGGAGATGCTTCGGCCCGTGCCGGCTGGGGCGAAGTTCGAGCTAGATGGATGGCATGTTTGGTGTGGATCGATGACACAAGATGCGGAGGGGAGGTTTTACTTGTATTATTCGCGTTGGCCTGAACGTGCTGGTTTTGAGGCATGGGCCACGCATTCCGAAATCGCCTATGCGGTTGCCAATAATCCGTTGGGTCCGTTCCATCACGTGGATACGGTTTGGACATGTAGAGATGGCGTAGCGAGCTGGGACAAGGATGTGGCACACAATCCAGCCATTTTGCGCTATGGTAATCGTTATTACTTGTATTACATGGGAACGCATGGCCCCGAGTTTGATCTCGACCAACCTGCCGATGAGGCAACTTGGTGGGCGTATCGCAACCATCAACGTATCGGCGTTGCTGTGGCCGATCATCCCGCTGGTCCATGGACTCGAGGGACGTCGCCCGTGCTCGATGTCTCCCCAGAAGAGTGGGATGGACTCATGACGAGCAACCCTACGGTGTGTGTGTCCGCTGACGGCCGTATCCTGATGATGTACAAAGGTGTGGCTGAGGGCCCTCCGCCAAAGGGTGGAGCTGTTAACGCTGGTGTTGCCTTTGCTGATCATCCGCTTGGACCATTCCGCAAGCAGCCAGCCCCAACAGTAACGAACCCAACGAACGATTGGGCGGTAGAGGACCCTTGTGTTTGGTGTCAGGGCAATGCGTACTATGCATTGATGAAGGATTTTCAAGGTTATTTTACGAAATCTGAACGTGGTTCTGTGGCCTTATTTGAATCATCAGACGGAATTTCATGGCGACCATCGCGGCATGTACTGGCTTTCGATTTACAAATTCCCTGGGCTCATCAGGTCGCACAATCCGTCCTCAGACTGGAACGCCCCCAGCTATGGTTCGACGAGAGCGGAATGCCTGCCGTCCTGCTGTGCGCCGTGCTTGAACGGGAGGGAAGCCGATCATATAACATCCGAATTCCATTAGCCTACGATTACATCAAGCTCGTCGATAATTGATCTAGCAAAGCCGTCTCCAACTAGGAGGCGGCTTTCGTATTTCCGAAGATTTTAGACCATCTGCCAAAGATATGAAAAGGATCGCTCCTTCCGCGGCGCTACAATGAAGGTATAACAAACAGAGAGAGGAGAGGCAGCTCATGCATCGAACGATGAACCTGCTGCGAAGATACGGTGTGATGTATTCCCTATTAATTCCGGGCTTGCTGTACTTTGCGGTATTCAAATATGTGCCGATGGTGTACATCGCCGCTGCATTTAAGAACTACAACGTCCTGCAAGGACTCTGGGAAAGCCCGTGGGTCGGCTGGCAGAACTTTCAGCTATTTTTCGATGGTGTGTACTTCAAGCAAATTATCGGAAACACCATTCTCATTTCGTTTTACAAGCTCGTCTTTTCATTTCCAGCACCGATTATTCTAGCGTTAATGCTTAATGCCGTTACTGGGGCGGGGTTCAAAAGAACCATTCAAACCCTGACCTACCTGCCTCACTTTCTGTCATGGGTCATAATTTACGGCTTGCTGGTTGCGTTCCTCGCACCTGGAACAGGGCTCGTTAACCAGTTGTTAACCGCCCTCCACTTAGACCGCATATCCTTCTTAACGGAGTCTGGTCTGATCCGAACCCTTATCGTAACAACGGATATTTGGCAGTCAGTCGGCTGGGGGGCCATCATTTACTTGGCAGCACTCACGGGTATCGATCCGAGCCTTTACGAAGCAGCAACGATGGATGGCGCCTCTCAGTCCCGTCAGTTATGGCATATTACACTGCCAGGTATTCGCAACGTCATTATCCTCATGCTGGTGCTGCGGCTCAGCGCCATTCTTGATGTTGGTTTTGATCAAATCTTCATTATGCTCAATCCGCTTAATCAAGAGAAGGCCGATGTTATCGAGACATGGGTGTATCGGGTCGGTTTACAAGAGGGACGTATTGGACTTGCTACCGCTGTCGGGTTGTTTAAATCAGTAATCGGCTTCGTGCTTGTACTGGGTGCGAATCGGATTGCCAAAAAATTCGACGGACAAATCTGGTAGAAGGAGGAATCATCCATGCGTCACATGACCACAGGCGACCGGCTCGCCCAAGGCGTTAACTATTTGCTGCTCAGCCTGCTCGCTGCTTCCTGTGTATTGCCCTTCCTGTATGTCATCAGCGTCTCACTAACACCGATATCCGAGTTCATTAAGAAAGACGGGCTGGTTATTATCCCGACGCATACCACATTGACGGCTTACCGAGAGATTATGCAAGGGGGCCGGTTACTCGACGCCTACCAAGTGACCCTCTTTCGTGTCATTGTCGGTACGCTGCTGAACTTAGTGTTC
This sequence comes from Paenibacillus allorhizoplanae, assembly GCF_927798215.1. Classification (NCBI taxonomy): domain Bacteria; kingdom Bacillati; phylum Bacillota; class Bacilli; order Caryophanales; family Paenibacillaceae; genus Paenibacillus; species Paenibacillus allorhizoplanae. The sequence continues at coordinate 162,247 of NZ_CAKMMW010000014.1, read as the reverse complement.
ACCGTAATCACAGCACTTCCGCTCTCGCGCAAAGCGTTGCCTGGTCGAAGCCCATTCCTGCTGTTCATCGTATTCACCATGCTGTTCAACGGCGGCATTATTCCGGGGTACTTGCTCGTGAAAAATATAGGACTGCTCGATTCCGAATGGTCACTCATTATTCCCGGATTGATCAATGCGTTCTATCTCATGATTGTGAAAAGCTTTTTCGAACAGCTGCCAGAGGCTATTGATGAAGCTGCTCGAATCGATGGAGCGGGTGAAATCGCCATCCTGGTACGCATCGTAATCCCGTTGTCTGTACCGATTATCGCGACAATTGGCCTTTTCTATGCGGTTTGGCACTGGAATAGTTATTTCGATGCCCTGCTCTACATCAACACCCCAGAGAATCAGCCTGTTCAGCTATTTCTAAGGCAGATCTTACTCGCCTCTGTCGCAATTAGCGGGGACGCAGCAGAAGCTGCTAACTCGGTAAACCCAATTTCGGTTCAAATGGCATCAGTCGCCATTACAACGTTACCGATTCTGGTTGTGTATCCGTTCATCCAGAAGCATTTTACCCGAGGTGTTCTGCTTGGCTCTGTAAAAGGTTAATAGGGGGCCAAAATCGCGATGATATCTAGAGGCAACTCTCGATATAGCATGTATAATAGACTAAAGGGAGAGGTTCAAGATGAAAAAGAATCACGCAAGTGCGTTGCTTAGTATGACTGTAATCCTAGGGGTTGTTGCTGCAGGCTGCAGCAAGGCTGAGAATACGGCTTCACCAAGCGCGAGCGTTGCCCCCTCTACTGGAGCCACGCAAACGGCAAAGCCGGTGGAAGCTGATAAGAAGTATAAAGTTAGCTTTTATAATACAGTCGGTTATCGGTTAACAACGCCAATGCCAGCGAAAGAGCAGGATCCGATCCGTCAAATGATCGAGAAAGACAACAATATGGATCTCGATATGATCATGGGCGGCGAGAATTGGAAGGATAAGCTCAATCTGCTGATCTCCTCCAATCAAATTCCTGATATTGTCTCTTTTCCTGACCGTGCCTCTGCGATTAAATATTACGATCAAGGCTTGCTAGCCGATCTCGATGATTTGTTGAAGGAGTTCCCAGAGCTTCCGAAAGCATTCGACCCTTCGCGCCTCGAGCCTATGAAATATAAAGGTCATACGATTGGTTTACCAGCTTCCGAAGCCGTTGGAGGCGTAAATGGTTGGTGGATCAATAATACGTGGCTCAAAAAGTTGAACCTGTCGGTTCCGACGAATCCACAAGAATTGCTCAACGTTATGAAAGCGTTCACTTTTAACGATCCAGATGGTAATGGCAAGAACGATACGTATGGTTATGTCGCGATGCTGCCGAAGGACGGCTCACTGGGTTATAGCACGAGTGGTGCGCAAGGCTTCCAACAGATTTTCTGGATGTACGGTGTACAGCCTAACTTTGTAGATGTCAAAGACGGTAAGGTGGTTGTCTACAACACCGACGCGAAAACGAAAGAAGCGCTGACGTTTATTAAAGAAATGATCGATGCGAAAGTGGTTGACCCTGACTGGGTAACGATCGACGACGGACTCAAACGTGATAATAAAATGTACCAAGGCAAGGTTGGTATTATGATCGAAGACTGGCGCCGTTCGGAGCCTGCGGAAACGAAGAAAATGCAGGATGCCGGTGGCAGTGTGCCGGATTGGAAGCAAATCGCGCCTCCAAAGGGGCCGTATGGGGATCAAATTCTTGACGTAAAACCATTCCAGCAGTCACTCATTGGACTTTCCAAGGAAGCGATGAAGGATGCAGGCAAAGCGAAGCGTGCGATGCAGTTCATTCAATATCTATATACCAATAAAGATGCGTATCCATTCCTTGCATATGGGATCAAAGATAAGTCCTTTACCGCGACGAATGGCACACCGAAGCTAATTGATAGATCCACTTATAACGAGAAGGAAATTGAGTGGCGCTATAACTATGCTTTCGTTCGCAAAGCGACGGATGGCGTGTACTTCGACTTCCAAAAACCTGATATCACGAACGCGAACCAGAAGATTAACACGAGTTATTTGAAGGATAACAACGTAAATCCACGTGTTTTTGACGATCCGGCTGATCCGATGTCGCAAGATCGCCTCAAATATGCCAATGAAATGATGCTCAAATTTGTAACGGGCAAAGAGCCTTTAACGAACTGGGATACGTACGTGAAGACGCTGCAGGACAAATTCAAGCTGAACGATGCGATTGCCAATTATACGAAGCAGTTGCAGGGTGACGGTGTAATAAAATAAATAGGGTAGGGAAAAGGGGAGACGCCTCCTCTTTTTCCACATTTGTATAGCTAGCTACGAGGGGTGCGCACATGCGAGATTGGATCAAGAAATGGTTTCATAACATATCATTCCGACTGTTTTTGGTCTGTTTCGTCTTCGTGCTCAGCTCGGAGGCTATTCTAAGCGGTTTATCCTACCGTTACATTAAGAACGAAATTACTTCGAGTCAGCTCAACCAAGCGACACAGTTGCTGCATAAGGAAGAGGAATATATCGATCTATACTTTCTTCTTGTGCAAAATACGATCGGCCAACTCTCCACTTCAGCGGCTTCGTGGCGTAATGATCTGACGGCTGCGCAAGCTGCCCTGGAGAATGCCTATCGGGAGAACTCGGTCATGCTGACGGACGTGTACGTGATTCGCAAGGATTTGTCCATACTGGGCGGAAATCCTGTAACCAAGGTCATTAACGACCCTAGAGATGATCGGGATCCGCTATATAAAATGGCCTACAGTAACGCCTACGGGGCCGTGACGGTTAGCCAGCCGTATCAGAATTTCTTCTCCGGTTGGACAGTCACTTTCACCAAAGCGATTACCATAGCGGGCGAACCCATGGCCGTGGCTGTGGATCTGAATCTAACCGCGATGCAGGAGCGATTGCAGAAAATTGGCGGCGGTAGCAACGATTTGCAGTTAGGCATTATGGACAAAGAGGGACGTGTCATTCTGGAGCCAGCGGGCAGTCGCCTGTTCAGTATTGTCGATCATCGTTTGCACTTTGATGACCGAGATGGTCGGGAACTTGTCGAGTCCAAGGACGATGTCTTTATTGACCATATGAACGGGACTGCTGTGACGATTATGAAGAGCATTAATCCACGTACCAAATGGATTGTCTTTGCCTTCTATGACGGAACGACGCTGCAAACCTCGCTCAAGCGGATGGAGACATTTTTCATAGGCCTGCTGCTGTTGGGCTTCTTGCTTAGTGTGTTGACGGCTGGCTTCGTAGCCCGCATGATTCGAACGCCTGTGTACTATCTGATTCGTAAAATCAATCAAGTCGGTAACGGAGATTTGAACGTTAGCATATCGAGCGCACGCCGTGATGAATTCGGCAAACTGGCAGCAACATTCGACGACATGCTAGGCCAGATTCGCACCTTAATTGAGCATGTGAACCGTGGCGAACGCAAGAAGAAAGAGTTAGAGATTCAAGTGCTGCAGTCTCAAATTAATCCGCATTTTCTATACAACACGCTAGGTTCAATCTCCAATGTGGTCGCATTTGGGCGCTATCATGAAGTAGATAACATCATTGAAGCACTGATTTCGATTCTAGAATACGGCATTACGGAGTTCTCTGACCGTGTCAACTTGGAGCAGGAACTCCGGAATGTGAAGGATTATTTGTATATTCAAAAGATCCGATATGACTGTGAATTTGAGCTCATAGAGGAGATTGATCCAGTTACTTTAGAACTTCCTGTATTACGGATGGCGTTGCAACCGATTGTGGAGAACAGTATTTTCCATGGCTATGCAGGTGGACGTAAGTCAGGAGCTATACGGTTATCTGCCGTCCGTCGTGATGGCAAACTCATTGTTGAAGTTGAGGATCAAGGGATTGGTATGACACCTGATAAGACAACTGAGCTATTACTTGAGGATCCTGTAGAGAGAAATTTTGATCACCGTAAACGAATAGGCTTGTACAACATTCATCAACGCATACGTTTAAATTACGGGGAGCCTTATGGGCTTAGCGTATGGAGTGAACCAGGTCGTGGAACATGTGTAACACTGACATTCCCAGATGATACAGCACAGGATCAGCTTGAGGAACGCGGAAGGGGGGAGGCGCAATGAGAGAGGTGACTTGCCTCATTGTGGATGATGAGCCGCCGATGGTGCAGCGACTAGAGACATACTTCGGGCGGTGGGCGGAGCGGCGGATGCCATTTCGGCTGGTTGGTCATGCTTATTCGGGCGCTGAAGCGCTGGAGAAGTCTACAGAACTGCGTCCTGATCTCATTATCACGGATATCGTGATGCCTGGCATGGACGGGATTGAGCTCGTTCGTCAGCTGCGGGAGCGGTTGCCTGGCGTGGAAGTCATCATCCTAAGCGCCTACTCGGATTTCGCCTATGCCAAACAAGCGATTGCCATGGGTGTGTTTGAATATTTGGTCAAGGTGCCCCTGCGCGAAGAAGATGTGCGCATGGCCTTGTCCAAAGCGCGCGATAACGTGATCGCACGTGAGGAGAAGGAGCGGCGCCTACAAAGCCTCAGCGGATCTGTGAAGGAGAATTCCTATCGTCTGCGCAAGCATCTGCTGGAAGAACTGCTCCGTGGAGAGGTATCTGATCCTGTTATGGAGCGCCGAAGTGCGGAGCTAGTGCCAAGCTTTGAGCCGCGGCAGTATGGGTGCTTTGCAGTGCGTTTTGATAATTACGATGTATTCTGCTCGGAGTATTCACCAGCGGACCGTAATATGCTCAAGTACGGCATGTTAAATATTATCGAGGAAGTGCTCCGAGAGAATGGGAGCTGCTTCGCTTGTGAGTTGCAGCAGGGCGTCATCGTTGCTCTGGCTACGATTCGGGCAGGCAGCGAACAGTCGTTCGACCGGAACTGTTACGAGCTTGGGGAAAGTATCCGTGATGCGATCAAAACGTATTTGCGGATCTCGGTTTCGATGGGTGTGAGCCGGATGTACAACGGTTGGGGTTCCGCTTCCGCGGCCTATGAGGAAGCCAAAGGTGCGCTTGACGACACCTTCTACGCCAGCTTTGGCACGGTGATTACGCCAAATCGCAGGCTAGGCTATAGCGAAAGTGACTGGCGCGAGCTCACAGAACGCTTCGAGCAAGCGCTCGAGCGCTCTAGTGCGAAGTCGTCAGGAGGCGAAGCACTTGCGCCTTTGCTGCATATTTTGCATAACCACCGGATTATTCCCAGCAAGTTGCTAGGTTATATCGAGGGCTGGTGCGCACGCCTTCGCCAGCGAATGCTACCAGCTGATCATGAAGTTACAGCCGATGTAGTTACATTTGCGGACTGTACGCATCTGCATCAACTGGTGGAGCGTCTGCGCATGGAGTGGGAGAAGCTGCACGCCCGTGCAGAAGGGAGCGGTTTGCGCCTCGAAATGGTGAAGGCGATGCGTTTCGTTGAGGATCACCTGAAGGAATCGATTTCCCTAGGCGTTGTAGCAGAGCATATTCATTTGAATCCGACGTATGTGAGTGAGCTTTTCAAGAAAGAATTAGGGATCAATTTCACTGATTATGTCTCCAAGCGCAGGATTGAGCGGGCCATCGAGCTGCTGCGTAAGCGTGATTATTCGAATTTAGAGCTGGCAGAGGCTGTTGGCGTTCATAATGAGAAGTATTTTTGCACCTTGTTCAAAAAAATAACCGGGACCTCTCCACAGAAGTTTGTCGCAGCAAGCTGGAGGGATTGACGAGGAGAGAGTTGCTTTGTTACCAAAGGGAGCTCGAGATCAATTTAAAGAATCGATTTTTCATAATCCACCTGCTATCTATAGAAGCACGCCATTCTGGTCATGGAACGATAAGCTGGAACCCGAGGAGCTTCGCAGGCAAATTGGCGAAATGAAGCGAGCCGGGTTAGGCGGCTTCTTCATGCATACGAGACAGGGGCTTCTTACTCCCTATATGGGTGAGGAGTTTCTAGATGCGATTGAGATATCGGCAGACGAGGCTAAGGTTCAAGGGCTCGAAGCCTGGTGTTACGATGAGAACGGTTGGCCTAGTGGTACGGCGAATGGTGTTGTGCCGGCATTGGGGGCTTCTTATCAGCAGAAGTCGCTGGAGGGTATCCGAGTCGAAAGAGTAGATGCTGGACAACAGGTTGAAGCGCTTAGGCAGGATCCAGACTTCCTGTACCTGCTTGTTCGTCGAGAGAACGAACAGCAATGGCGGGTGCAAGAGGCGGCTGTGGTGCTGGACGACTGGGATGTCGCAGTGGCTGTAATGTGCCGCGTAAATCCTTATTATATTGATATTCTTTCTGAAAATGCGATGGAGGCTTTCCTGCAGGCGTGCCACGATGTTTATTTCCAGCGTATGGGGGACCGTTTCGGTGAAGGAGGAATGCCGGGCATTTTCACCGATGAGTTTAAGTTCTCAGGTGTTCCGTGGTCTGTTGACTTCGCACAAGAGTACTCTGTACGTTATGGGGATTCGATTGCGAACGCGATCGGTTGGCTGCTAACAGAAGCGGATGAGTCTATGAAGGATGCGGCATATCGCGCACGCTATCAGTTCTGGCATCTAGTAAGTGAACGATTCCGAACGTCAGTTCGATTAGTAGCTGACTGGTGTGATGCGCATGGTTGGCAGCTGACAGGTCATTTCATGGGGGAAGACACTCTCATGGACCAGATGCAGTATACGGCCGGCGTGATGCCGCTGTATGAACGGATGCATATGCCGGGTATTGATATGCTGGGGCGGACGCCGCGTAGTACGTTGCTGCCTAAGCAGGCTGCCTCGGTAGCGCGGCAGTTGGGTAAACCGTTCGTGATTACAGAAACCTTCGGTTGCTGTGGTTGGAACTTGAGCTTTCGCGAGATGAAGCGCATCGCGGAGTGGCAGTTTGTCCTAGGTGTGAACCGACTATGCCCTCATCTGCAATCCTACTCGATTCGTGGGGTTCGGAAGCGGGATTATCCGCCTTCGCTTTACATTCAGCAACCGTGGTGGAACGTGTACAGTCAGTTTAATGATTACTTTGCGAGGCTTACGTATTTGTTGACGCTCGGGAAGGCGGCTCCAGGGATTCTTGTGCTGCATCCGATGCGATCAGCTTGGCTCCTGCAAAGCGTGAAGGATAGTAGTGCTGTAGAGCGCATGCAGGACCGAATGGATGAGTTAGCCCATGGACTATTAGCGCTTCAGCGTGATTTCGATTACGGGGACGAGGCGTTGATGGAGCGTTACGGCAGCGTTCTGGGCAGCGTTTTGCAAATTGGGGAGCAGGCATACGACACGGTGATCGTGAGCGATGTGCTGACGTTGCAGGCTTCAAGCTTAGCCTTGCTGAAATCATTCGCAGGAGCCGGGGGCAAGATCATTTTGGTGGGCGAAGCACCAGCTTACTTGAATGGTGAACGTTGTGAAGAACTGACATCGTGGTTTTTGAGCGAGAACGTGGTTCGCGTTGTGGATTTAAGGAACGTGCGAGAGCATGTGCAAGTGCGCCAGGATTGGCTTCCAGTGGAGGGCACCTCGCAGGAAGCATTGCGAAAGCTCTATGTGCAGGAACGGCGATTGCCAGGTGTGACGTTACTTTATGCTGTGCATACGGGTCATACCGAGATGATCGAGTTGGAGATTCCTGCGTCTGATCGGCGAGTATGGATGGAGATGGATTTGGAAAAAGGGGAAAAGGCCGAATCTGATGCACGTTTGTTGTCATTGAGCGTGAAGCTGGCTCCAGGCGATTCGAAGCTCTTCGTCGTTTGGGATGGCGAGGCTGCGAAGACGGGACTAGCCCCATTCGGACAACCGCATCAGGGAGCAACACCTTCACCGAATGAGAAGTCATTCTCAGCAGTTGAAGCGAACATCGATGCTCCGTGGGACTACCAGTTGTCAGCACCTAATGTCCTGACACTGGACTATGCCATCTATCGCTTGGATGGAGGGGAGTGGTCAGCTCCTACTTATGTGCTGAACATCCAAGAGCAGTGCATCGCGATGCAGCACCCCGTTCACATTGAGCTGGAGTTCACTTTCGAGACGGATGCTGAGCTGATGCGGCAGACGGATCGTTCACTGTGGAAGCTTGCTGTCGAGCGTCCTGAGCATTGGGAGCTGGCGATCAATGGACAGCCTGTCCATGCGGAGGATGCTGACGGCTGGTTTGGCGGAGACCGCAGCTTCCCAATGCTGAGGATTGGCGAATTTGTGCGGGAGGGTCGTAATCGTATCCGCATGTCGGGATCCTTTTATTGTAACGTTGATGTCTATCGGTTCTTCGGCGTGGCAGGCGCCAATTTGGCCCCGATTCGCAATAAGCTCTTATTCGATGTTGAAGTCGAAAGCATTTATGTGCTTGGGCCCTTCGCTGTGAAACCATCTGGCGGCTGGGAGCAGGCAGAGCGCGACGCGTTGTGGACGGAAGGTCCGTTCACATTGACCACATTGCCGAAGCAGCTCCAGTTGACAGATGTCACGACGCAGGGATTGGTGTTCTACTCGGGACGAGTGACTGCAGACCGAACGATTACCTTACCCAAGCAAGTGTTGCAACATATTCGCAACAATAACTGTAGGCTCGTCCTTCAGTGGGATGCTATGCGCTGTCCAGCTATGAGCATCACAGTGAATGGTGGAACCACCACCCATACGATTCTATGGGGAGCCCAGCAGCTGGACATAACAGATGAAATAGCGGGCGAGCAGGTACAGCTCCAAATCGAGCTGCTAACCAGCGGGCGCAATACATTTGGACCTCATCATCATCTAAAAGGGGAAGTCACCTTTGTCGGACCCACCAGCTTCACCGATAAAATCGGTTGGGTCGATGCAGGTGCCGACAAGATATGGACGGATCGCTATTGTTTGGTCAGCTGCGGGCTGACCGGCGTTCAATTGTTGCTGGTTAACGCCAGCTAAACCTCACATGCAAACCCTTGTCTGAGCCCATTTTCCGATTGGAAAGTGCGGTTCGGGAGGGTTTTTTGTTATGATTTTATATCCGCAGGAAAACCACGCTGCTTCGCTGTAGAAGTGATCAAGAGAAATGGCGGTTCTACAGCAGATAAGTTGGATAACATATGATATAATGGACGAGGTTTGCCTGACCTATAAGCTTAATTAGGAGGAACATATGGGTAAAGTACATATTTGCGATCATCCGCTTATCCAGCATAAGCTTACTTATATTCGGGATGAGAACACGACAACGAAGGATTTTAGAGCGCTTGTCGATGAAGTTGCTACATTAATGGTGTATGAAATTACAAGAGATTTGCCACTACAGCAAGTGCAAGTGAAAACGCCGGTTACAACAGCAGATTGCCAAGTTATCTCAGGTAGAATGTTAGGGCTGATCCCTATTTTGCGAGCGGGTTTAGGTATGGTTGACGGTGTGTTAAAGCTGATGCCGGCTGCAAAAGTAGGACATGTTGGTCTCTATCGCGATCCGGATACGCTTCAACCTGTTGAGTACTATGTGAAGCTGCCTACCGATGTATTGGAGCGGGACTTGCTCGTTATTGATCCTATGCTTGCAACAGGTGGATCTGCCAATGCAGCAATTGACGTGCTGAAAAGCAGAGGCTGTTCACGTATTAAGCTAATGTGTCTCATTGCAGCACCTGAGGGCGTAGCTTCTGTACAAAAAGAACATCCAGACGTCGATATCTACGTCGCAGCGGTTGATGATCATTTGAATGATCATGGCTACATTGTGCCAGGTCTCGGGGATGCTGGAGATCGTTTGTATGGCACGGACTAATTTTTTTGAACAAAAGTAAAGCTTACGAAGTCAGTTTTCCTGTAAGAAAACTAAGCTCATGCTTACGAAGATAGCTTTCCTACGGAAAGCTTTAAGGGGAGAAGAAACCGATGAAACGTTTAAAAGTGATTACGATCTTCGGAACAAGACCTGAAGCTATCAAAATGGCTCCGCTCATTCTCGAGTTGGAGAAGCATCCTGAGCAGATTGAGTCTCTGGTATGCGTAACCGCACAACATCGTCAGATGTTGGACCAAGTGCTTGATATTTTCAAAATCACACCGAACTTTGATCTTAACGTTATGAAGGATCGCCAAACACTGAATGAGATTACGATGCGCGTGCTGCAAGGCTTGGAGCCTGTGTTCCAAGAAGCGAAGCCCGATCTGATTCTTGTGCATGGGGACACACTAACAACGTTCCTTGCCAGCTATGCAGCCTTCATGCAGCAGATTCAAGTAGGACACGTGGAAGCGGGTCTTCGTACGTGGAACAAATTGTCGCCATATCCAGAGGAAATGAACCGCCAATTAACAGGCGTTATCGCTGATCTTCACTTTGCACCTACGCAGCAATCAGCGGACAACCTTCGTAAAGAAAATAAATCAGAGTCTCAGATTTATGTGACAGGAAATACAGCCATCGATGTATTTAAGTACACGGTGCAGGAGAAGTTTAATCATCCGGTGTTGGAATGGGCAGCAGGCCGCAAGTTGATCTTGATGACGGCTCATCGCCGGGAAGCTCAAGGTGAGCCGCATCGCCAAATATTCCGTGCCGTGAAACGTATCGCTGATGAGTTTGACGATATTGCGATTGTTTACCCGGTTCATCCGAATCCGGTGGTTCTCGAGCCTGCCCATGAAATTCTAGGCAATCATCCACGCATCAAACTGATTGACCCGCTTGACGTTTTCGAACTGCATAATTTCTATCCGTATACGTATATGATTCTTACAGATTCTGGCGGCCTTCAAGAAGAGGCGCCGACCTTCGGAGTTCCAGCTCTTGTCCTTCGCGATACAACAGAGCGTCCAGAAGGCATCCAAGCAGGGACTTTAGAGCTAGTTGGAACGGATGAAGAAGTGGTCTACACACGTGCGCGCGCGCTACTGACAGATCCAGAACAGTACAATAAAATGAGCCAAGCTGCGAACCCTTACGGAGACGGAAAAGCGTCTGAACGCATTGTTCAGGCGATTCTTCATCACTTCGGTAGGACTACTGAACGCCCGGAATCTTTCTAACCGTGACAAAATCATGACAAACGCTACAGCGTACAGTTGGACTGTTCGGTTTGAAAAAGCGCAAACCCTAGAGCCGCAAGGCTCTAAGGAGTTTTGTGAGATGTGACAAATGAAGTTCCGTCAATTGACAAACTTAGCATGGCTTCGATACAATGAATGAGGATTCGTAGCGGATGAGCTACGAGACGCGTTTTCCCATGTGGAAAACACCCAGGAGGGTGCAATGAAACGGCCAAATTCCAATGATAATCCTTGGCGGGCAGTAGCGTTAACTAGTGCAATTGGCATAGACCTTGTCGTATGTTTGGCAGCCGGATATTTCTTCGGCGATTGGTTGAGTGGCGCACTAGGCGGACAGATCTGGTTGTTAGTCGGGTTTTTACTTGGGCTTGTAACCGGCATCATGAGCATTTACTTCATGATTAAGCGGTACGGAGGGCTATGATGGACGACTTTTCAGCCACTCTGAAAACGGTTCAAAATGTATTTCTTTTCTTTTTATCCTTTTGTTTGGCTGCATGGGCGCTTCTTGTCGATTACCGGATTTACGTTGCGGGGATAATGCTTGGAGCTTGTGCGAGTATGATCAATGCAAGGTTCTTAGCTTGGAAGATTAACAAGCTGGCAGCAGCTGCGATAGAGCAGTCAGGGCGCAAGGTAACCCTTGGCTTTCTGACAAGGGCAGCAATCGCGGGGTTTGTCGGTTTGATTGCCGTCAGGTATCCCGAACATGTTGCATTAACCACGACGATTGTTGGATACTTTTTTGCTCAATTGGCAACACTCGTACTGGGTATTCTTTCTATTAAGAAGTCTAAGAAGTAATTCCACGATGTAACTTCCACGGATGAAAGGGGTGAAAATGGAAAATATGGAACATAAGGTACCAGAGTTTGAGTGGTTAGGCATTCATTTCGATGCATCAGCATTAATGATGATCGGGATTACCACAGTTATCGTGCTTATTCTTGCAATTGCAGGCGCTAGCCGAGCATCCGTAACAAATCCTTCGAAACTTCAAAACTTCATGGAATGGACGATTGAGTTTGTAGAAGGCATTATTGGAAGCACGATCGGTTCCAAGCATGGCAAAGGATTTATTGCACTTGGTCTTACGCTCATCATGTATATCTTTATCGGCAACATGCTCGGCCTTCCTTTCTCAATCGTAACGGAAGATCACGTATCTTGGTGGAAATCACCAACAGCTGATATCGCAGTTACAGGAGCCTTAACAATTATCGTTATCGTAATAAGTCACTACTTAGGGATAACGCGTAACACAAAGCATTACTTCGCGCATTACTTTGAGTTCAAAGGGGCAATGTTGATCCTTCATTTAATTGAAGTTGTATCCAAGCCACTTACGCTTGCGTTCCGTCTTTACGGTAACATTTATGCAGGTGAAATCATGATATCTGTCATTGTTGGAGCAGGTTGGTTTGGAATTGCGCCTCTCTTCGTATGGCAGGGCTTCAGTGTGTTCGTAGGTGCGATTCAAGCCTTCGTATTCACGATGTTGACCATGGTTTATATCTCACAAACATTGATTCATGAAGAAAAGCATTAAGCATTAGACTTACCTCGGGAAGTCTCGAGTCACTTATAAAAAACAACAAAAACCTAAGAGTTTAAGGGAGGATTTTATCAATGGGAGCAATAGCATTAGTAGCAGCAGGTATCGTATTCGGTTTGGGAGCACTAGGTGCAGGTATTGGTAACGGTTTGATCGTAGGTCGTGCTTTGGAAGGTATTTCCCGTCAACCAGAACTTCGTGGTACGCTTCAAACAACAATGTTTATCGGGGTAGGTCTAGTTGAGGCAATGCCGGTCGTTGCATTGGTTCTTGCGTTCATCTTTATGGGAAAAGCTTAAGAAATCGTTTGGCGTTGATGGCCGTAGTCGCCACCACGCCTTCGTTTTGCCCACGTTATCAGAAGGGAGTGACGTTACTTGCATATTGAATGGTCCACATTTTTTATACAACTTATCGCGTTTTTGATTCTGTATGTGTTGCTTTCCAAATTTGCGTTCGGTCCTCTGTTTGGCATGATGGAAAAACGCAGACAATTGGTGAAAGATCAAATACAAACAGCTGAAGCAAGCCGTAAGCAAGCTGATCAATTGTTAGAGGAACAAAAGCAAGCGCTGCAACAAACTCGTAAGGAAGCTTACGATATTATTGAGCAAGCGAAGCATACTGGTTCCAAGCAAGCAGATGATATTATTCATGCTGCTAGTGCAGAAGCTTCACGTCTGAAAGACGAAGCTTTGAAAGATATCGAAAACGAAAAGAACAAAGCGGTTGCCGCTCTTCGCAGCCAAGTTGGCGCGATGTCCGTTCTGATCGCATCCAAAATTATTGAGAAACAAATCGACGAAAAGTCACAAGAAGAACTTGTTGAGCATTACCTCAAAGAGGTAGGAGGCAACGTATGAGTGACATCGTCGTAGCGAAGCGTTATGCCAAAGCTTTATTCGAAGTAGCGAAGGAAAAGAATATTATTTCCCAAGTTGAAGATGAGCTTAAATCTGTAGCTAGTGCGATTAGGGATAATGCAGACTTGCAGAAGTTCCTGAACCATCCGAACATCGGGAATACCGCTAAAACGGACCTGCTGAAGCAGATTTTCGAAGGCAAAGTTTCCGAACCGGTGTGGAACACGCTGCTTGTCTTGATTGATAAAGGTAGACAGTCCATTGTTTCAGCGTTGGCGAACGATTATGCCAAAGTTGCGAATGAAGCGCTTGGTCAAGCGAGTGCGACTGTATACTCTGCATACGTACTTTCGGATGCACAACAAGCTGAGATAGCTTCACATTTCAGTAAAGTAACTGGTAAAACGATCCGTGTTTCGTCTGTAGTTGAGCCTAAGCTGCTCGGCGGCATTCAAGTGCGTATCGGAGATCGTTTATATGATGGAAGCTTGGCAGGCAAACTTGATCGTTTGGCCAAAGCGTTAGTTTAATATAACCACTGTAAGAATAGGGGTGAAGTTCGTTGAGTATCAAACCTGAAGAAATCAGCTTATTGATTAAACAACAGATCGAAAACTATAATTCCGATATCCAAGTAGTTGATGTAGGTACAGTCATTCAAGTAGGTGACGGTATTGCTCGTGCTCACGGCTTGGAAAACGTTATGGCAGGCGAGCTGCTTGAGTTCCCGAGCGGCGTACTAGGCTATGCTTTTAACCTTGAGGAAAGCAACGTAGGTATCGTTATTCTTGGACCTTACCGTGATATTCGTGAGGGAGACCAAGTTAAACGTACAGGCCGTATCATGGAGGTTCCAGTTGGTGAAGAACTTCTAGGTCGTGTAGTTAACTCCTTGGGTCAACCTGTCGATGGCAGAGGTCCAATCAACACAACTGCATTCCGCCCTGTAGAGAACATGGCTCCAGGCGTAATGGCTCGTAAATCCGTACATGAACCAATGCAAACAGGTATTAAAGCGATTGACGCTATGGTACCAGTTGGCCGTGGTCAACGTGAGTTGATTATTGGTGACCGTCAAACAGGTAAAACGGCGATTGCGATCGACGCGATCATCAACCAAAAAGGCAATGGCGTTAAATGTATCTACGTTGCAATTGGTCAAAAACAATCCACAGTTGTAGGTGTTGTTGAAACGCTTCGTGCTGCTGGTGCGCTTGACTACACAATCGTAGTAACAGCTTCCGCTTCTGAGCCTTCACCGATGCTATGGTTAGCTCCATACTCCGGTTGTGCTATGGCTGAGTACTTCATGTACAAAGGCGAGCACGTTCTTATCGTATACGATGACTTGTCCAAACAAGCTGCCGCATACCGTGAGTTGTCCCTCTTGCTTCGTCGTCCACCAGGTCGTGAAGCTTATCCAGGGGATGTATTCTACTTGCACTCCCGTTTGCTAGAGCGTGCTGCGAAATTGAACGATGAGCTTGGCGGCGGTTCCATTACGGCGCTTCCATTCATCGAGACACAAGCAGGCGACATCTCAGCTTACATTCCAACCAACGTAATTTCCATCACCGATGGTCAAATCTTCTTGGAATCCGATTTGTTCTACTCCGGTCAGCGTCCAGCGGTTAACGTTGGTAACTCTGTATCCCGTGTAGGGGGCTCCGCTCAAACGAAAGCGATGAAAAAAGTTGCAGGTACACTACGTGTAGACTTGGCACAATATCGTGAGCTTGCAGCATTTGCCGCATTCGGATCCGATTTGGATAGAGCGACTAAAGCTCGTTTGGATCGTGGGGTTCGTACGCTTGAAATCTTGAAACAAGGCGTTCACCAACCAATGTCTTTGGAGAAGCAAGTTGCTTCCCTATACACGGTTGTCAAAGGTCATGTGGATGATATTCCAGTTCAAGACGTAACGCGTTTCGAAGCACAATTCTTGGCTTTCTTGGAATCTAACCGTCCTGAAGTTCTGAATAGCATTCGTGATACGAAAGATATTACTGCGGATAACGATAAAGCATTGGTTGACGCAATCAATACATTTAAAAAGAGCTTTGCTGTTTCTGAATAAATCATGAAGGCAGAGCTTCATGTCAAGTGAAGCTCTTGCTACCATGTGAATCCTGGGCAGGCGGACGCCTGAATTCAGGTCTTCGAATGAAGGCTTTTTAAGCCTCAAAAGAGAGGTGAGCAGGTATGGCAAAAGGAATGCGCGAGATTAAGCGCCAAATTAAATCCACACAAAGCACGAAGCAAATCACGAGAGCAATGGAAATGGTTGCAGCAGCTAACTTACGTAGAGCACAGCAATCAGCGGAAGCGGCACGTCCGTACTCCGAGAAGTTGAAAGAAGTGGTTGCAAGCATTGCAGCTGGCACCAAAGGCGTGAAGCACCCGATGCTACAGTCACGTGAAGTGAAGAAAACGGCCTATTTGGTCATTACTTCCGATCGTGGTCTAGCTGGTGGTTACAATGCCAACGTATTGCGTAAAGCAATGACTGAAATTCGTGAGAATCATAAATCAACAGCTGAGTACTCCGTCTTCGTAATCGGACGTAAAGGAAGCAATTTCTTCTCGAAACGAAATATTCCGATTGTTGAAGAAGTAACCGGTGTTCCGGATACGCCTAAATTCTCGGATATTAAGCCTGTTGCAACAGCAGCTGTTGCTAATTTCGTTAACGGTACGTATGACCAACTGTTCCTGATTTACAACAAGTTCCAAAACGCGATTACCCAAATTCCAACCATGATTCGTCTGCTTCCTATGGAAGATGTATCCGGCGTGGCTGCAGCTAGCTATGAGTATGAGCCGTCACCGGAAGGCGTTCTGGAAGTACTGCTCCCTAAATATGCTGAGACGCTTATTTACAGTGCTGTTCTGGAAGGTAAAGCGAGTGAGTTTGGTGCGAGAATGACAGCGATGAACTCCGCTACGAAGAATGCAACGAAGATGATCAGCAGCTACACATTGGCTTACAACCGTGCACGCCAAGCTTCGATTACGCAAGAAATTTCGGAAATCGTTGCTGGAGCAAACGCGAACGCATAATGAATAAACGGTCTCGATGGAGACACAAGCTTTACTTAGGAGGGAAACCATGAGCAAAGGGCGCGTTGTGAATATTACAGGGCCTGTCGTCGACATTGAGTTCGAACGCGGACAACTCCCTGAAATTCTGAATGCAATCAAAATTGAAAGAACCGAAGGTGGACAACAGTCCACTATGACGGTTGAAGCGGCTGTTCACCTTGGTGACAACCTCGTACGTTGCGTAGCAATGTCCTCAACAGACGGACTTGTACGTGGTGCCGTAGCAACAGATACTGGCGCAGCGATTACTGTACCCGTTGGTGCAGCAACACTAGGTCGTGTATTTAACGTATTGGGCGATCCGATCGATGGTATCGAAACGGTTGACCGTACATTTACTAGCCCGATCCACAAAGAAGCTCCTGCATTCGACAACTTGTCGACAAAATCAGAGATTCTTGAAACAGGTATCAAAGTTATTGACTTGATGGCTCCTTATGCAAAAGGTGGTAAAATTGGTCTCTTCGGTGGTGCCGGCGTAGGTAAAACGGTAACGATGCAAGAGCTAATTCACAACATTGCACAAGAGCACGGCGGTATCTCCGTATTTGCGGGCGTTGGTGAGCGTACTCGTGAAGGTAATGACCTTTACCACGAGATGAAAGACTCCGGCGTTATTGCAAAAACAGCGATGGTATTCGGTCAAATGAACGAGCCTCCAGGCGCACGTCTTCGCGTAGCTTTGTCCGGTTTGACAATGGCTGAGTACTTCCGTGACGAAGAAGGAAGAGATGTTCTTCTCTTCATCGATAACATCTTCCGTTTCACACAAGCAGGTTCCGAGGTTTCCGCTTTGTTAGGCCGTATGCCTTCCGCGGTAGGTTACCAACCAACCCTAGCGACAGAAATGGGTCAATTGCAAGAGCGTATTACCTCCACGAAAAAAGGTTCTGTTACTTCCATTCAAGCGATTTACGTTCCTGCCGATGACTATACGGATCCGGCTCCAGCAACGGCTTTCGCTCACTTGGACGCAACAACGAACTTGGAGCGTAGCATCGCGGCTGCAGGTATTTTCCCTGCGGTAGATCCACTAGCATCATCTTCCCGTGTTTTGACACCAGAAATCGTTGGTGAAGAGCACTATAAAGTAGCACAAGGCGTTAAACAAATTCTTCAACGTTACAAAGAGCTTCTGGATATCATCGCGATCTTGGGTATGGATGAGTTGTCTGATGAGGACAAATTGGTCGTTACTCGTGCGCGTCGTCTTCGTCTGTTCTTGTCTCAGCCGCTTCACGTTGCTGAGCCGTTTAACGGATTCCCAGGCTTGTATGTACCAATGAAAGATACCGTGCGCAGCTTCAAAGAAGTTCTTGAAGGTAAGCACGACAACCTTCCTGAAGTAGCTTTCCACAACGTTGGAACGATCGAGGACGCTATCGAGAAAGCAAAAACACTGTAAGCTTGGCATCTTGCTAAGATCAGCTTTTGCTAAACTCTAAGGAAGGAGAATCCAAGTGAGTACATTCCTACTGGAAATTGTAACACCGGAGCGCAAAGTGTACGCTGAACAAGTGGACATGGTTAGCGTGAAAGGTGCTGAAGGGGAGCTTGGAATTCTGCCGAATCACATTCCATTGGTCACTCCACTTAGAATTGCTCCGATTACTGTGAAGAAAGCGGGCTCCAAAGACGAAGTCATCGCAGTGAACGGCGGTTTCATGGAAGTGCGCAAGGATAAGGTGGTTATTTTGGCGGAAAGCGCCGAGCTGCCTGAACAAATTGATATCGATCGTGCGAGAGCAGCGAAAGAGCGTGCGGAGAAACGTCTTGCAGAAACGAAGCAAGATAACGTAGATTTCAAACGTGCTGAAGCTTCCTTACAAAGAGCATTAAATCGTATCGGTGTGTCCGGGAAATAAATATATGAAATAAAGCGGGGGAACTTCGGTTCTTCCGCTTTTTTGCTTTGAAATGGCGAAGAAAAAAGCTGCCCCTCTCGGATGAGAGGAACAGCTCGTTGATAATTTACTTTTTTAAGCATGATGCCAGACTGTGGATTCCCCTGTTTTCGGGCATGGAGGGAACGTTTGGCCTGCAACTAGCTCGATGCTTTGGCCGTCGGCATCGCGATAGCGGCCGGTTTCGGTAACCTTGTCATTGGTTCTATGCTGATGATTAGTGTTCGATGCATTTGCCAAAGAAATCATTCCTTTCGCTTATCAAAATAGGAAATTTGGACAAGACTAGAATGCCCAGTGAATAGTATTACCCACTTCTGTGAAATGCTACTCATACATGAAAAGAATTAATGTCGACGCCCAAACCCCTTTTTGTTATACTGATATAGGTGATTATTACCAAAACTATCGAAATCGTAAGGAATGCAAATAAGAAATGGAGGCGGTTACATTCACATGATGTATACAAATAACTATGTAATCGTAGCGGTTTTTCTAGGGTTAGGTATTTTCCTTCCCATAGCAGCGCTGACGATTGGCAAATGGTTAAGACCGAGTAAACCCATCGATGAGAAGTATACGACGTATGAGAGTGGGAATGAACCTGTAGGTGAGGGACAAATCCGGTTTAACATTCGATATTATTTGTACGCTTTGATGTTTGTCATCTTTGATGTGGAGACCGTATTCCTCTATCCGTGGGCAGTTGCCTTTAATCAACTTGGGTTATTCGCATTAATTGAAATGTGTATTTTTGTAGCCTTGCTTGCCATAGGATTAATATACGCTTGGAAGAAGAAGGTGCTGCGATGGACTTCAGTCTAGAATCAATCTCTCCCGAGGAACGGGAAGAAATAAACCGTAATGTATTTATGACAACACTGGAGCAGGTAAAAGCTTGGGCTCGCAGTAATTCGCTTTGGCCATTAACCTTTGGCTTGGCTTGTTGTGCAATTGAAATGATGGGAACAGGCGGTTCTCACTATGATTTAGACCGATTCGGAGTCATCTTCCGTACGTCACCAAGGCAATCAGATGTCATGATTGTAGCAGGGACAGTTACGAAGAAAATGGCTCCTTTGTTGCGCCGACTTTATGAACAAATGCCTGAACCGAAGTGGGTTATCGCGATGGGGTCCTGTGCAACAGCAGGCGGACCGTATGTAAAATCGTACTCGGTCGTGAAAGGTGTCGACCAAATCGTTCCAGTGGACGTGTATATCCCAGGTTGTCCACCGAATCCAGCTGCGCTGATCTATGGCATCAATAAGCTTCAGGAGAAGATTCGTTATGAAGCGAAGACTGGGAAGCAGGTGATCAATCGATGAGTGAGGAGAACAAGCCGGAAGAAACCACGGTTCCGACTCCTCCTGTTGGTGAGGATGGGAAAGAGGAAGGCAAAGCGGTAGGCAGCGAGCCCGCTAAAGCGGAAAGCCGACCGGTTGAGAACAAAACGGAAGGTGGCGAGTCTGTTGGAGCGGAAAGTGCGAAGGCAGGAAGCTCCGAGAGCCAAGCAGCAGGAAGCTCGGAGAGCAAAACGCCAGCCGCCACGGACGCGGCGGCAGAGCGCGCCGCGGCAAGAGCCGCACGCCTCGCAGCGCGCGCGGCAGCAGAGGCGGGCGAGCCTGCGCCCGCCACCACAGCAACGCCAGCGTCCGCAGACGCTGGCTCTGACGAAGAGAAGGCGGCCAAAGCCCAGGCCGCCGCAGAAGCCCGTGCCGCGCGAGCCGCAGCACGCGGAGCGAAGACAGAATCGGCGGATCCATCCACGCCGAAGGAACCATCACCGAATCAGCCGCTGCTGGACCGGCTGGTCGCGATCCTGAAGGCCGAGGCAGGCGAAGACGCCGTTGTCGAATCTTTCATCAACGAAAGGGACGCGCATCGTCCTTACGTCATCATTCACAGCTCGCGCTGGCCGCAGGCCGCGCTGACGCTTCGGAATCACGAAGAGCTGCGCTGTGATTACTTGCGCAATCTCTCCGGTGTGGATCAAGAAACGCACCTTGAGGTGGCGTATCATCTGCTTTCCCTCACACACAAGCATGAGTATTGTGTGAAGGTGAAGACAGATCGTGAGCAACCTAGCATACCTTCGGTAGCTGATGTCTGGCCGACGGCCAACTGGAACGAGCGCGAAGCCTTTGACCTTTTCGGCATCGACTTCCCTGGCCACCCGAACTTAGTAAGGATCATGATGCCTGATGATTGGGTGGGTCATCCACTGCGCAAAGACTACGAACCGCTTGACCCGGAGGTGTAGCACGTGTTACGGACAGAAGAGCTCCTGTTAAACGTTGGTCCTCAGCATCCCAGTACACACGGTGTTTTCCGCGTGATTGTAAAGCTGGATGGTGAAGTCATTCGAGAAGCAATACCCGTTATGGGCTACTTACATAGAGGAACAGAGAAATTGGCTGAGAACCTCAGCTATACCCAAATCATCCCGTACACAGACCGAATGGATTATGTATCGGCGATGACGACCAACTACGCGTTAGTTAACGCCGTAGAGAGAATGATGCAACTCGAAGTACCTGAACGAGCGGAATTTCTTCGCTTAATCGTAATGGAGTTGCAACGGATCGCCTCACACATGGTGTGGTGGGGAACGTACCTACTGGATATCGGGGCGATGAGCCCGTTCTTGTATGCGTTCCGTGACCGTGAAATCATTATCGATCTCTTCAACGAGCTGTGTGGCGCGCGTTTAACGTACAACTATATGCGTGTAGGCGGCGTAAAATGGGACGCACCAGACGGTTGGATCGAGAAGGTACGTAAATTCGTGCCGTATATGTACGGCAAATTAGAAGAGTATCACACACTTGTCACCGGAAATGAGATTTTCCTCTCACGGATTAAGGGTGTTGGCAAATATGACGCTGAGACAGCCATTGCGTACGGCCTTAGCGGGGCGAACCTACGTTGTACGGGTGTTGACTGGGATATTCGCAAAACGCAGCCCTACAGCCTGTACAGCCGCTTCCAGTTCGATGTGCCTGTGCGGAGTGGCGGGGATTGCTATGACCGTTATTTGATACGTATGGAAGAAATCAAACAATCCCTTCGCATCCTGGAACAAGCCTTAGACGTGTTCCCTGAGGGTGGCGAGACGATGGGCAAAGTGCCTAGAGTCATTCGCCCGCCAGAAGGCGAAATTTACGCAGCAATTGAGTCTCCACGTGGGGAAATAGGCTGCCATATTATTTCCCGAGGTAAGCAAGAACCGTACCGCTTGAAATTCCGCAGACCGTCCTTCGTGAATCTGCAAATATTGCCCAAGCTTCTGGTGGGGGAATCGATGACCAATCTAATTACGATTCTGGGCGGCATCGATATTGTCGTTGGGGAGGTGGATGCCTAATGGTCAATTTATTGGAGGAGAGTCTGACATGGACGAACTTCTTCGTATTCCTATTCTGGGGCATCGTGATGCTTATGCTCGTGTTGGGGTTCGTTACCTATGCGATCTACTTCGAGCGTAAGGTCATCGGCTGGATGCAGTTGCGCATTGGGCCGAACCGGACAGGACCTTTTGGGCTGCTGCAAAGCGTCGCCGACGTATTCAAGCTTCTCATTAAGGAAGATACGATCCCTAAGAAAGCTGAGCGTGAGCTTTTCATACTCGCACCCATCATTACCTTTATCCCGTCCTTTACGATCATTGCGACCATTCCGTTCTCGGACCGGATGTTTGGTGCGAATTTAAATGTGGGATTGCTTTATTACGTAGCACTAACAGGGATCTCAACTATCGGAATTATTCTAGGCGGTTGGGCATCCAACAATAAATATGCGTTGCTGGGCGGCATGCGTTCGGCAGCTCAAATGATTAGTTACGAAGTCCCGTTAGTTATTTCGGTTGTAGGTGTAATTATGATGACGGGCAGCTTGAATCTGCATACGATTGTCGATCATCAAACAGGCGGCTTCTGGCACTGGAATTTCATTCCGCAGATCCTGGGTTTCATTATTTTCGTGATTGCAGGTGTGTCGGAGCTTAATCGTACGCCGTTTGACTTGCCAGAAGCAGAATCTGAGCTCGTTGCGGGCTATCATGTGGAATACAGCGGTTTCCGCTTCGCTTTCTTCATGCTATCCGAGTATGTGTACGTCTTCGTCATTGCTTCACTGGTGAGTCTGATTTTCCTTGGTGGATGGCATGCGCCACTCGGATTCCTTGATTTCATACCAGGCGTTATCTGGTTCCTGTTGAAATTCTCATCGGTCGTGTTCTTCCTCTTCTGGCTGCGGGCGACACTGCCACGTGTTCGAATTGATCAATTGATGGGGTTCGGCTGGAAAGTGCTGCTTCCATTGGCACTGGTCAACATGCTGGTGACGGCGATTATCATGACCATCTTCTAAGCAAGTAAGATAGTTAATCTTGGTCGGATCTTTCCTCTCCGCAAAACTTTAAGTCCATGCTTTCGAAGTTAGTTTTGCTAACGCAAAACTTGAAGGAGTTGAAACACATGAAGGGCATTATGAAAGGTTTAGGCTTTACGTTCAAGCATTTGACTGAGAAGAAAGTAACGTACGCATACCCGGAAGTTCCGATTAAAATGCCGGATCGTTTTCGTGGTATTCAATATTTTGATCCGGAGAAATGCATTGTGTGCAATCAATGTGCGCGTGTGTGCCCAACGGAGTGTATTACGTTGACTGGAAAAGCGAACCCAGACCCTGAGAAAAAGGGGAAGGTCATTGATACGTATGACATCAACTTCGAAATTTGTATCCTGTGCGACCTGTGCACAGAAGTGTGCCCGACAGAAGCCATCGTGATGACAAACAATTTTGAGCTTAGCAGCTACAGTCGGGATGACTTGTTCAAAAATATGGAGTGGCTGAGCAACAACACCCAAAACATTCGTCAAGAGAACAATTCTGCGATGCCTAAAGGGGGCGCGAAGAAAGATGTTTAGTGGACTCGGCGATTTCTTATCCAGCGGTACGAGTTGGGCGTTCTTCATTTTCGCGTTGCTCGCGATCGGCGGGGCGATCTTTATGATCTCTTTTACGAAAGTCGTGCACATGGTTGTTGCAGTGGCCCTCACGTTTATCAGCTTGGCTGGCCTGTATGTCATCCTTGAAGCGGAGTTTGTCGCTTTCGTGCAGGTCTTGATTTATGCCGGTGCCATCTCCATTCTGATGATTTTCGGCATTATGATGACGAAGCATAGACAGGGTGAAGACGAGGGACTTAAGCGTCCATGGCATGAAGGCTTGGCCATTCTTGGCGCTGTGGGATTGTTCGGCGTTTTGTTCTATGCGATTCAGAAATCGACCTTCGTCTCTTCGGGGACATTGGATGCTGGCAAGGATAATACGCTCGAAATTGGGAAGCTGCTGTATAACGTGCATGTCATTCCCTTCGAAATCATGTCCGTGCTGCTGACGGTAGCATTCATTGGTGCCATCGTAGTTGCAAAGAGAGAGGAGGATTAGCGTTGGGTAACTTAATTACTCCTTATCTTACATTAGCGGCGATCCTATTCTGCATTGGACTGTACGGTGCATTAACGAAGAAAAACGGAGTAATCGTCTTGCTCTCCATCGAGCTTATGCTCAATGCGGTGAACTTGAATTTGATTGCCTTCTCGAAACTAGGAGATCACCCAGCATTAACGGGGCATATCTTCTCCCTCTTTAACATTACGATTGCAGCTGCAGAGGCGGCTGTAGGGATTGCGATATTAATCACAATTTACCGGAATAAAGGTACCGTCGAAGTGACAGATTTGGATTCTATGAAGCGCTAGGAGGCTAACAAGGCTATGGTATCGGACTATTCACAGTACGCCTGGCTCATTCCATTGTTTCCGTTGCTTGCTTTTCTAGCGCTTACGGCAATGGGGCGTCAACTGAAAGATTTAGGGATTTACATTAGCATTTTTGCGATGCTGCTATCGTTTATTGTGGCTTTGCTCATTTTTGTGGAGCGAATTGGCGGCAATGTTGAGGATTTTACATGGGATAAAATGAATTGGCTCCAAGTGGGCGATTTTACGCTGAAAATGGGGTTTGAGGTCACCAATCTTAACTCCCTGATGCTCGTAATCGTCACACTGGTTTCGTTACTAGTGAACATTTATTCCAAAGGATACATGAAAGGCGACGAGCGTATTCACGTGTTTTTCGGTTATATTGCGCTGTTCTCTTTCTCCATGCTAGGTCTTGTTATTTCTGAAAATATGCTGGAGCTTTACATCTTCTGGGAGCTAGTAGGGGTATGTTCTTTCTTGCTTGTCGGATTCTGGTACTTCAAGCCAGAGGCGAAGGCTGCCGCCAAAAAGGCATTCATCGTCACCCGCATCGGGGATGTGGGCCTATTCATCGCAATCCTGCTGTTGTATCTCTACATGCCAGGGCATGCGCTTGATTTCACATCGATACATAATGCCTTCACAACAGGCAAAATCGACCCTACGATCGTCACATGGATCGCTGTTCTGATTTTCATCGGGGCAATGGGTAAATCTGGTCAATTCCCACTACACACGTGGCTACCCGATGCCATGGAAGGGCCAACGCCGATCTCAGCGCTAATTCATGCTGCAACGATGGTTGCTGCTGGGGTGTACCTCGTAGCGCGGACGTTTGATATTTTCCACGCCTCACCGGATGCGTTAATGGTTGTTGCTTATGTCGGTGGATTTACCGCCATATTTGCAGCTACCATCGGTATCGCGCAGAACGATATTAAGCGGATTCTCGCTTACTCGACCGTGAGTCAACTCGGCTACATGATGATGGCACTGGGGATTGGCGTTTCAATTACGTCAGGAATGTTCCACTTGTTTACACATGCCTTCTTCAAAGCGCTGCTCTTCTTGGGTGCAGGTAGTGTGATTCACGCGGTTCATACGCAGAACATCAACGAAATGGGCGGTTTGTCCCGCAAAATGAAAATCACGACCTGGACCTTCGCGATCGGAACACTGGCTTTAGCTGGTATCTTCCCATTCGCAGGCTTCTGGTCGAAGGACATGATTCTGACAGAAGCGTACGAGCATAATCAGCTTCTGTTCTGGGTCGGTGTGATTGCGGCTTTCTTCACCGCTTTCTATATGTCACGCCTGTTCTTCCTTGTGTTTATGGGCTCTTCTAGAGCGAAAGCAGTGACTTCGGAGGATCACGATGATCATGGGCATGACCACGCACATGAGCCGCATGAATCTCCAGCTTCGATGACGACACCGCTTATTGTGCTTGCTGTGCTTGCTGTCGTGGCAGGCTTCGTGAATACGCCATTCAATGAATGGCTGGGTCACTGGTTAACAGGGCAAGACCATGAAGAGGCAGCTAACTGGACAGTAATTATTTTATCCACATTAGCTGGCGTACTCGGAATTGGCTTGGGTTACCTGATTTATCTCAAACGTACCATCCCTCGGGACATTGTTTCGGGTAAATTACCTTGGCTGTATACTTTACTAAATCGCAAATATTTCATCGATGAAATCTATGACACCATTGTTGTCAAACCACTTCGTGGCCTTGGCTATATCCTGGAATTGATTGATATTTACATTATTGACGGGATTGTACGCTTAGTTGCTTTCACCGTGGTTAGTCTTGGACGCTTAGGCTCCCGACTCCAAAATGGTCAACTGCAGTCCTACGGGGTCATCATGCTGCTCGGGATGCTGATTCTGGCACTTGCCATTGCAGGAAGGAGGTTCATACATGCCGGCTAACTTACCCATTCTTAGTATGATTGCCTTCTCACCTCTGCTTGGTGTGCTCGTCCTGCTCTTCCTTCGGGGTGATCGTGGACGTCTGATCAAAACGGTAGGTATCGTCACGACGCTGATTCCGCTGATTTTGGCGGCATGGCTGTATGTGGACTATAACTATCAAGGGGATCCACTACAGTACAAAGAACAGCTCGATTGGATCAAAGTCCCTTTGAACCACGAGGGTATTCAACAAATTACACAATTCTTCTTCGAGTTTAAATATTCGTTAGCCGTCGATGGCATTTCGTTGCCGCTCGTCTTTCTAACGGCGCTGATTTCGTCGATGGCCGCATTAGCGTCTGTTTACATCAAGAAACGTTGGAAAACGTATTTCATTTTGTTCCTCTTGCTAGAAACGGGGATGTTCGGTGTATTCATGGCACAGGATCTCTTCTTGTTCTTCCTGTTCTTCGAAATTACACTCGTGCCGATGTTCTTCTTGATCGGAATTTGGGGGTATATGAACCGAGAGCAAGCGGCAAACCGCTTCTTGTTGTATAACGGTCTTGGCTCAGCCATTATGCTGATTGCCTTCCTTATTCTGGTTACGACTGCAGGATTTAACCAAGATCCATCGCAGACAGAGGCTATCATTTACTACAGCGGCGACATTCATACGATTGCACACAATCTACTGCAGGCCCCTGAGGCTTATGTGAATCAGAGCGGTACGCCATTCTTTATGAGTCAAAACATGAAGTGGACCGTGTTCATCATGCTGCTGGTCGCTTTCGGGATCAAGCTGCCGATCTTCCCGTTCCATACGTGGATGCTGAAAGTACATACAGAGGCTCCGCCTGCTGTGGTTATGATTCACTCCGGGATTTTGCTCAAAATGGGGGCCTACGGCCTTATCCGTTTCGGCATTCTGTTCTTCCCGGCGGAAGCTCAGCAATGGGCGTGGGTGCTCGCGCTCCTAGGTGTCATTAACATCGTGTACGGCGCGTTGCTCGCGATGGTCCAGAAGGACTTCAAACTCGTGCTCGCCTACTCGAGTATCAGCCATATGGGCATCGTCCTGTTGGGACTTGCTGCATTCAACATTGCAGGTCTGCAAGGCGCCGTGTTCCAGCTGATCTCACACGGTCTCATCTCAGCCCTGATGTTCTTGCTCGTCGGCAGCATCTACGAACGAACCGAAACCACACAGCTCGATCGCTTGGGCGGTCTCGCTCGCAATATCCCCTTCATCAGCGGTATTCTGCTGATTGGGGGCATGGCCTCACTCGGATTGCCAGGCTTATCCGGCTTCATCAGTGAGTTCCTCGCGTTCGTCGGACTCTTTGAAACACACCGTGTGTACGCGATTGTCGGTACACTGGGTATTATCTTCGCAGCGGTTTACGTGCTGCGTGGGGTCCTGAACATTACGTTCGGCCCTAAGCAGCCGAGCTTACTGCAGCAAGGGATGCGCGACGCGCGTCTCATCGAGGCTGTTCCGATGATTACCTTGGTCGCGTTCATTCTCTTGCTGGGCGTGTACCCAAGCGTGCTGAGCCAGCCGCTACAACAAACCATTGGCAGCTTGGATCAATTGATCCATAGCGTAGCCGGGAAGATAGGAGGTTAGTCCAGTGGAACAGATTAGACTCCATGCTAGTGATTTATCGTATCTGCTCCCTGAGCTTGCGCTGGTTGCTACCGCGATCATCCTATCTCTCTTGGATTTGGTTCTGCCGAACCGATTCAGTCGTTCGATTATCGGATGGTTGACCCTAGTCGGCATCGCGATTTCTGCCGTGTTCGTTGTCCTGCAGCTGAATCCGGATGAAGCGATTCAACTCTTGAATCAAAGCTATCGCGTTGACGACTTCTCGAACTTACTTAAATTATGTACCCTTGTCGGCACGGGACTCATCGTCTTTATGAGCTTAGGCTTCGTGAAAGAGGATAGCATCCCGCATGTCGGAGAGTATTATTACTTCTATTTGCCTGCAGCGCTAGGGGCTATGATCATGTCGTCCTCGGGCGATTTGATTACACTCTATGTCGGGTTAGAATTGCTGAGTATCACTTCTTACCTCATGGTAGCTATGAAGAAGAAAGATAAGAAATCCAATGAAGGAGCATTCAAATACTTGGTGATGGGTGGTATCTCATCCGCGATTATCCTGTACGGCATGTCCTTCCTGTACGGGATGGTAGGTTCTGCGAATCTGCAAGAGATTGGCGCAGCCCTTCCTACGTTGGTCACATCGTACGAGCCGCTGCTCTACGTTGCTTTCTTCTTGTTGCTGGCAGGATTCGGTTTCAAAATTGCCGCTGCACCTTTCCACAGTTGGGCGCCAGATGTTTATGAAGGTGCGCCAACACCGGTTACGGCATTTTTGGCTGTCGTGTCCAAAGCGGCTGGATTCGCCATCTTGTTCCGTGTCTTCTATGTCTTGTTCGGATTCAGCGACTTCGGAGAGAGTAAATTGCAATCTGATGTCTTCCTAGCGATCTCCGTTATGGCGGCTATTGCGATGGTCGTGGGGAATTTCATTGCGCTGAAGCAAACGAATATGAAAAGGCTACTCGCCTATTCGGGAATTGCCAATGCAGGTTATCTGCTCGTTCCGATTGGAACGTACTTTTCGGCCACGCATTATGCCAATTTCTCGGAATTCATATTCTACTTAATCGCGTATATGTTTATGAACATCGGAGCTTTCGCTGTATTGATGATAATCGAGCAGGCGGAAGGTCATACCGAAGCCAAAGGCTTCGCAGGTCTGTACTATCGCGCACCTTTAACAGCTGTGGCGATGGTATTGATTATTCTTTCCTTAGCTGGTATTCCGTTATCAGGCGGATTTTTCGGTAAGCTCTACATCATTTTAGGAACGATGCAGACGCAGCAATACTGGCTTGGTGCTCTAATGATCGCAACCAGCGTTGTTTCGTTCTACTACTATTTCAGCATTGTGCGTCAAATGTTCATGCGTAGCGATTACGAGCCAGCAGCGATCAAAGTGTCCGTGCCATTAGGCATAACCGTTTGGTTATGTGCGCTAATCAGCGTAGTGCTTGGTGTGGTTCCGCACTTGGTGCTGAAAGGCATCGAGAGCGTCTTTACTTTGACGAAGGATTTTATCATCCAATAATCTGTACCCTAAGCAGCCTTTCCTACGTAAATGTAGGGAGGGCTTTTTTTTTACCTCATTTCCCCGGAAATAAAGGCGAATAGGTCCGATGACCCAATATTTACATTATTTAGATGAGCTCCGGGCAACTCCCAGAAAATACTTTAAAAAATATTTACTAAGATCTGAACTTTTTGCGAAGATGAACCGTTATAGGTATCGAGAAGATGTTTAATATGGTATAGATATATGAGAAAACTTTTATCGAGGCACCTCGAAGATGAGCGACCGTGTTTAGATGTAAGTTTTATCGCCAATAACAAAGCTGTTTTCGGACACCGAAAACGTATACTTTCTTATGTGGTAAGTAAATGACAAAGAGATTCAATTTGGGATAAAGGACCTGATGTGATGACTTATTTTCGATACGTAGGCCCCATGATACTGATGACAATGCTAGTCCTAGGACTAACGAGTTTCGTGCCTAACGTAGATGCGGCTTATGCGGTGTCTTCGGATCCCATGAGAGTGAAGCAAACTTATCTGGATATGATTCGCGTTGACCAAGCATGGGCTGCGGCAGGTGATGCCCGTACGCCGATCGTTGTCGCCGTGGTTGATACAGGCGTTGACCTTGGACATCCAGATTTGACTGGCAATTTAGTGGATGGTGTGAACTTGCTGCAGGCTTCGAAGAAGCCTTTTGATGATAATGGACATGGAACGAACGTAGCCGGCTTGATTGCCGCTGCGATTAATAACGATAAAGGCATCGCGGGCATTGCCCCTAATGCCAGAATTATGCCAATCAAGGCACTTGAAGCAGATGGAACTGGCGGTGAAGCTAAGCTGGGTGAAGGCATTAAATATGCCGTGGATCACGGGGCGAAAATCGTAGTCCTTTCCTTGGGATTGAACAAATACTCGGATTATCTGGCAGGTATTGTGCAATATGCAGAGGATCGCAATGTCTTGCTCGTCGCCGCTGTCGGTAATGAAAGCACGAGTGTGAAATACCCCGCGGCATATCCAACTGTGCTTTCTGTTGGGGGTGTGAGCACCAATAAACAGGCAGATCCACGATCAAATTATGGCCCAGAGCTCGATATTATGGCGCCTTGGGACGTCTACACGACGGCGCTTGGCGGTGGCTACCAGTATCAAGATGGAAGCTCAATGGCTGCGCCGCAAGTGGCAGCCGCAGCTGCGCTGATCTGGGGGAAATATCCGGCAATGTCGGCGTATCAGGTGCGCTCACAGATCGAGCAAACAGCCACAGATTTGATGTCCAAAGGGTGGGACGCCAAGACGGGTTACGGCTTATTGAATATCGAGAAGGCACTGACGGAGCCTTATAAGCAAGATCGCTTCGAGCCGAATGATCTTGCAAGTCAGGCTGCTTCACTTCCTAATCATACGGTAGTCAAAGCGAACCTCAGCTCAGGGCAGGACCAAGACTGGTATGCGATTGATGCAGCTTACGACGGTTATATTCAGTTAGCGGTACAGCCCGAGGACGGCGCAGGCATTCGTGTGAATTTTGATTCTGGACAGAGCTTTGTCGCGGCTAGTGGAACTGCTGCAGGAAGCCAGTCTTTCACTGTAGCTGTGACCAAAGGCATTACCTATGTGCAGTTGGAGAATGTTGATCGGACACGCAAGACCCTGCTTAATTACACGTTGCAAACGGATTTTGTTATTTATACGGATCCTTTTGAGGATAATGATAAGCAGTATAAAGCTTTTACATTGCCAGAACGTAGTCAGACCATTCGAGGCACGTTTCATGAAAAAGGCGATATCGATTGGTTTGCACTCACGCTAGAACACTCAGGCACGATGCGCCTTAGACTATCTACGGATACGGGGCGGATCGACCCTATGCTTCTTTTCCAGAAAGAAGGGGAGAAGTCGACGACGATCGATCAAGCGGGCGATGGCGGTATCGAAGTAAGCTCCCAGATGGAAGTACTTCCTGGGCAATATTATATTCGTGTTAGTAACGTGAAGGATTATACCGGACCGATTACGGGTGAATACACATTAGAGATTGAGTATACGCCCAAATTGATTGATGCGAACGAACCAAATGACAAGTCGTATCAAGCTACTTTTGCTGCGATGAATGCAGGGTATGAAGGTGTTTTTAGTAAAAATGAAGACGTTGATTGGTTCGAGTTCCGATTAACTTCCGATAGTTTGGCCCAGATCAGATTGACGAATATTCCAACCTCACGTACGTTGTATGCTACGTTGTATAATAACTCGTTGCAGGAACAAGGCACCTATCGTAGTGACAGTGGTTCGAGTCAGCTTAATTTCGAGAAGCCGTTGCCCGAAGGAACGTATTATATTAAACTTCAGGCGAACCAGTGGTTCATGAGTCAGATGTATCGCTTACAGTTGAACAGTTATGGGCTGGTCAGCGGGTATGTTGATATTGCTGGACATTGGGCACAAGATGCCATTAGCAAGCTTACCGAGCAAGGGATGATTAGCGGCTACGGGAATTATCGTTTTGCTCCGAATCAATCCATTACAAGAGCTGAAGCGGCAACCGTGCTGTCTCGTGCTTTGCGTTTATCGAAACGCAAGGATTTGCGATTCAGCGATTTGTCC
Organism: Paenibacillus allorhizoplanae; assembly: GCF_927798215.1. NCBI lineage: Bacteria > Bacillati > Bacillota > Bacilli > Caryophanales > Paenibacillaceae > Paenibacillus > Paenibacillus allorhizoplanae. The sequence continues at coordinate 130,354 of NZ_CAKMMW010000014.1, read as the reverse complement.
GTTTCACATTGGGCTTACGACGATATAGCCAAAACCGTTCAAGCCTCTATCGTAGATGGTTATCCAGATGGGACATTTAAACCCGACGGCAAGCTGACCCGTATGGAAATGACACAAATGCTTGCGCGCAGTATGAATATGACAGGGAAGCTGAGAGGCAATGCACCTTTTAGCGATGTGAGTGAATCTTATTGGGGTGTAGGCATTCTCAAACAGATGGCGGCAGATGGTTGGATCAGCGGATTTCCCGATGGAACCTTCCATCCAGAAGATCAAGCAACACGGGCTGAATTTGTGACTTTGCTGGCTAGAGTTGTAAATCGGTAAAATTGAAGAGGAGTGACCTATGGGCGAGACGGACAAATGGAGTGAAGTGGCGCAATACGCGTCGTTGATGAACATGGCTAGTATAGCTGTCTATATTCTTTGCATCGGGTTGGCGTGGTGGTCGCTGCAAGCGTTCCGCTTTGATGTTTTGCTGCGAAGGCCCAAAGGCGCACAAGCGATTATGCTGCAAATTTTACTTTCGATCGGACTCGGGCAACTGGTTGCAGGGTTTTTCATTCAGTATTTAGGTCTCTCGATGAGCTTCAGTAAGATGTTTTAATGCGATTTTCCGAATAATGCGGAAGTTTGTTGTCAACAATGGATAATAGAACGGAATGAAAATCACATGACGCTTCGAACTCTATGTAGGGCATCTCTGACTGCCAAAAGAACACAGTTGTAACTATGTGGCTCCAAATGATAAACTTAGGAAATGTGCAAAACCTGTCTTTTAAAATAAGTGCGCGGAGGGACCATGATGAGCAAAATTATCGTCCGCGGTGGCCGAAAGCTAGCTGGCAATGTAAAAATCAACGGAGCAAAGAATGCGGTACTGCCGATTATTGCGGCTTCCATTCTGGGGTCGGAAGGTGAAAGCGTCATCCATGATGCGCCTCCCCTTGACGATGTACTAGTCATTAATAAAGTATTACAAAGCTTAGGAATTGAAGTCGAATACAACCGTCAGGTGATTCGAGTAAGAGCTGGGCAGATTAATACCTGTGAAGCTTCCTATGATCTAGTCCGTAAAATGAGAGCTTCTTTCCTCGTGATGGGTCCTTTGTTAGCTAGGTTGGGTCAAGCGAGAATTTCGCTTCCAGGCGGTTGTGCGATTGGCACAAGACCGATTGACCAGCATCTCAAAGGCTTTGAAGCGATGGGTGCCGATATTGAACTAGGTCAAGGCTATATCGAAGCTAAAGTGAAAGGGCGCCTGAAGGGTGCCAAAATTTATTTGGATGTTGCCAGCGTAGGTGCAACCGAGAACATAATGATGGCTGCAACACTTGCTGAAGGTACAACAACGATTGAAAATGCGGCAAAAGAACCGGAAATTGTTGATTTGGCTAATTACCTGAATGCGATGGGCGCTGTGATCCGCGGTGCGGGAACGGGTGTTATTCGTATTGAGGGTGTAGAGAAGCTTCGTGGTTGCGTACATACGGTGATCCCAGATCGCGTAGAAGCCGGCACATACATGATCGCTGCAGCTATTACAGGCAGTGAGCTGTATATGGAAGGCGCGATTGGAGACCACCTTCGTCCTGTCATTTCCAAAATGCAGGAAATGGGTGTAACGATTGAAGAAGATGAGAACGGCATTCGCGTTCGAGCTACAGGTCCGTTGCGTGCAGTAGACGTGAAAACGTTGCCGTATCCTGGCTTCCCAACCGACATGCAGTCGCAAATGATGGCACTGTTGATGGTAGCGGACGGAACGAGCCTTGTAACGGAGACTGTGTTCGAGAACCGTTTCATGCATGTGGAAGAATTCGCGAATATGAATGCAAACATTAAAGTGGACGGTCGCACAGCGATCGTAAGCGGTAATTCCAAACTGCGTGGTGCTAAGGTATGTGCAACAGACCTGAGAGCTGGTGCAGCGCTCATTCTCGCGGCATTGGCGTCTGAGGGTGAGACGGAGATTACGGGTGTTCATCACATTGATCGTGGCTATGTTGATATCACTGACGTTCTGCGTGAACTAGGTGCCGATATCTATCGCTCGGTCCCACAAGAAATTGAGCAAGAAGTGGCGGAGCTAGGATTTTTCAATATCCAGCCGACGCTAGCGTAAGACAAGAGAACCATCAGGGAACGGACCTGATGGTTCTTTTTTTTGACCATGTAAGAAAGTATACGTTTTCGGTTACCGAAAACTGCTTTCTGATTGGCGATAAATCCGACTACTAAAACGCGGTCGCTCATCTTTGAATGGCCTCGATAGAGGTTTTCTCAATCTACCACTATACCTGACTTCACTTCTATTCACTTCTACCGCTTCGCCTACTTAAATATCTCTATCCACTCCTGCCATTACACTTTATCTACGTTTAGCAATTACACTTTATCTCCCTACCACTACATAGAATCTACACCTGCCTCACAGCTAGATTTTCCCCAACTTGTATCCTCTTTTCCTGCTTCTATTACATGTAACGTTACCCTCTCGCGTGTTTAACTGTAAAATCTACAGTTAATTCATTCGCTTTCTCGCAGTAAATGAACTAACTTGATTTCCTGTAGTTCATTTCGCGAGACTAGGCTGATATGGCCGATTACAGCGATTTTACCTGTAACTTTTCCATCTAATCAGCAATTTCGGGCATATCCAGCGAAAATAGATGGAGGTTTTCCAGATAAAACGCAGCCGCCGGGGCGAGGCGTTTCGGCACTATCAATTCCCGATCCTAGCCTCGTTCGTGTTCTATTCTAGCAACCCCTCTCATAAGCTAAGACATACCAAAATTGCTGCTAGTAAACGCGCTAATGGAGGCTGCTCAGACATATGTTCAAAAAGAAACGCGTGCTCAGAAAAGAAGTCATCCTGTGGATGGCTGTTTGCTTATCTTCCATGTTGTGTGTCACTATCATCGTGCCTGGATTGCTAGTCAAGAAGATTCCGACCGACGAGGTGTACCCGATCCCCATTGAAGGCACAACCCTGCAAGAGACTAGCGGTCAACAAGGGTTGATGATTCCCGTGTATTTGACGAAGCAGGCCATCGTGCAAACCGTTCCACTAGAACAGTATGTAAGAGGTGTGCTAGCTGCCGAAATGCCCGTAGATTTCGAGTTAGAGGCACTCAAGGCGCAAGCGATGGCGGCGAGAACCTATGTTGTGCGTAGAGTCATAGAGAAGGATTATAGCAATATGCCCGTGAATGATGCGCTAGTGACAGACACGACAGCCCATCAAGCCTATCTGACGGATCAAGAGCTTCGAACGAAGTGGGACAAGACCAAGTACGAAACGAATATGGCCAAAATTGATAGAGCCGTCAATGAGACCAAAGATAAGATACTTACTTATGGACATGTACCGATCAACGCGACTTTTTTCTCAACAAGCAATGGGTATACCGAGAATTCGGAAGAATATTGGCCGTTCGCAAGTCCTTATTTACGCAGCGTGCCTAGTCCATGGGATATTAAGCTGTCCTCTCGCTATCAAGAAAGTGTCACGATTAGCTATAAGACGATGCTTCAGAAGTTAGGTGTAGCTAGCATCTCAACGACAGATACCAGTGCCAAAGGGATGAAAGTACTCTCTTGGTCTACCGGACATCGGATTAAAAGCATGACGATAGGAGGCAAGGTATTCACAGGTCGCGAAGTAAGAGAGAAGCTAGGTCTAGCATCCTCTCAATTCGCTTGGAAATGGGCTGGCCCTCAAATTACAATTACCACGTTCGGATACGGACACGGAGTAGGTCTAAGTCAATGGGGCGCCAACGGTATGGCGAAAGAAGGGAAAACCGCGGAGGAGATCGTAACCTATTATTACACGGGCATCTCTATTGAAAATGCCGCTTCTTTTCTCAACAAATCGTAAACTTGTAATGTTTCTATAAAAATATCTTTCTGGAAGTATAAAACCTTGTAAAGTGTCAAGAATGGTTGATGAGGTGATAACCATGAGTGATAATAACAAAGGTTTTCAGAAAGAAGAAGCTCCTAAAACTGTTCAAGGAGCACAAGGTCCAACATCTGCATGGAAGAGGTTGCTTGCTAAGAAATGGGTATTCCCAGCGACGTATGTGGCAGCAGCAGCAATTATCTTAACCTTAATGTGGGTGTACCAGGGAGCAGGAACGAAAACAGTCAGCCTAGATGATCCGGGTCTTAAGGTTAGCAGTAGCGAACAAACCGATAATCCGAAAGCACCACATGATGGGGCTCTCGCGGTTAACGGAACCACGGAAGCCATGCAATGGCCTGTGAAAGACAGAGCTGCAGTCGAAGTGGCAATTCCTTACTATGACACGAATGCATCCAATGATGTGAAGGCAGCGGCGATGATCGAATACCTCGATCAACTGACACCGCACACGGCAATCGACTTGAAAGCCAAAGATGGCGCAGCATTCGATGTACTTGCGGCACTAGGTGGTAAAGTTACAGCAGTTGAGCAAAGCCCTGTTGTTGGTAAGCTGGTTGAGATTACACACAGCAACGGTTTGATCAGTATTTACCAAAGTTTATCTGATGTGAAGGTAACAAAAGGTGCAGAAGTGAAGAAAGGCGATATCATCGCTAAAGCAGGCAGCAACGATTTCGAGAAGGAAGATGGCGTGCATTTACACTTTGAAGTACGTCAAGTTAGCGACAATGCAGCTGTTAACCCAGAAAACCTCTTGAACGTCAAGCAATAAAGCAGCATTTCGAGCATTACGATACATGGGGCTAAGGCCTACATATAGTGAACGGCAGCGGGTATATTCCTGCTGCTTTTTCACATTTTTCTTGGACATTTGACCCATTTGAGCACCAAAAGCTGATTTCTTGATATTATTTTGAAAATAAATATGGGAAATGAGCTTGTCAGGCTTGGTTACGTAGAATATCTAGTCATGCCCCTCATATACTTTACCAAACTATCTCGAGTAGGGAGGCGAGGGGAGTGCACGATTACATCAAAGAGCGAACCATTAAGATTGGTACCTGTATCGTCGAGACCAAGAATACGGTTCGCACCATTGCTAAGGAATTCGGCGTTTCCAAAAGCACAGTGCATAAGGATTTGACGGAAAGACTACCGGAAATCAACCCAGACCTGGCCAATCAGGTGAAGCACATTTTGGAGTATCACAAGTCAATTCGGCACCTTAGGGGAGGAGAAGCGACGAAAATTAAGTATCGTAAGACCCGTAATCCTAAGCTTTCCGAAGTCCTGGTTACGGTTAAGTCCTAAGATACCCTTCATCCCGAGATGTTTCCTGTGTTTCCTATAACTGGACGTGTCGAAATTTCACGGAAAAAGAGGAAAACATGCATTTATAGCGAATTTAGCTTATAATTAGAACTGTATATCAGAGCGCCGATTCTTCACGGGATGGACGGTAGGTTTAGGGAGGATTAATTAGAAATGTTCAGCAAGGATATTGGAATAGATCTCGGCACGGCAAATGTGCTTATTCATGTAAAAGGTCGCGGAGTTGTGCTTGATGAGCCGTCCGTAGTTGCAATTGAAAGCGATACGAAACGTGTGTTGGCTGTTGGAGAAGAAGCCTTCCGCATGGTAGGTAGAACACCTGGTAACATTATTGCGATTCGTCCTCTTAAGGACGGTGTTATCGCGGATTTTGATATTACGGAAATGATGCTGAAGCATTTCATTGCGAAAATTGGGGGCAAGAATTGGTATTCTCATCCGAGAATACTGATCTGCGCCCCTACCAACATTACCTCAGTTGAGCAGAAAGCGATTCGCGAAGCAGCTGAGCGCAGCGGTGCCCGAGAGGTATTCATGGAAGAAGAACCGAAGGCAGCGGCAATCGGCGCTGGTATGGACATCTTCCAGCCTAGCGGTAACATGGTTGTTGATATTGGCGGGGGGACGACGGATGTTGCCGTGTTATCCATGGGCGACATCGTCACCTCCTCTTCCATCAAGATCGCTGGCGACAAGTTCGATACAGCGATCATGAAGTATATCAAAAATAAGTACAAGCTGTTGATCGGTGAACGGACAAGCGAAGATATTAAGTTGAAAATTGGAACGGTATATCCACATGGGCGTGATCAAGAGATGGATATTCGCGGAAGAGATATGGTTTCTGGACTTCCATTGACGATTACCATTCACTCCAGTGAGGTACAGGAAGCGCTATGGGATCCGGTTTATTCCATCGTCACAGCGGCGAAGAGCGTACTCGAGCGGACACCACCTGAGTTGTCTGCTGATATTATTGACCGTGGCGTTATTCTGACTGGCGGCGGCGCATTATTGCATGGGCTTGATCAATTGCTTGCAGATGAGTTGAAAGTGCCTGTACTTATCGCTGAAGATCCGATGTCTTGCGTTGTTAAAGGCACGGGGATTATGTTGGATAATTTAGATAAAGTAACCAAACGTAAATTTTAATGAGATAACCTACTAAGAGGTGACTAGATGTTAAGAGGACTGTATACCGCGGCGGCAGGGATGATTTCTGAGCAACGCAGACACGATACCATAACGAATAATATTGCCAACTTGAATTCCCCAGGTTTTAAACAGGGTAATGCCTTGTCGCGTTCGTTTCCAGAAATGCTAATCTCTACGATTCGCGGTGGACAAGGTGCCTCTCCAGCACCGCTTGGGAGGATGAGCTTAGGTGTGTTCTCGGAGGAGAGTATCTCTGTTCACACCCAAGGCGATCTGCAGGAAACGCAGAACCCCTTCGATTTCGCATTGGTTTCCAACATTCAATTACCGGGAATTGCATTTGATGCAACGGGTAAATACGTAAATGCAGAAGGGGAGCGAACGTTCCAACCGCAGGCACTTTTTACCGTCTTGAACCCGAATGGCGAGCAGCGTTACTCCTTAAACGGGAAGTTCACTGTCGATGCAGGGGGTCAGCTTGTTAATGCTAATGGCGAACAAGTATTGGGCCGAGATGGACAACCCTTGGTCTTGTTGGATGGAGCCGGGCAACCGATCTCCAATTTCAAAGTAACGGCTAAGGGCGAGTTCATGGATAGCGACGGACGCCCGATTCTGGATGCGGCGGGGGCGCCGATCGGTTTGATGCTTTCACGTGCAGAGAATCCGAATCTATTGCTCCGTGAGGGGAATGGGTTATTGCGTATTAATCCAGGAGATGAAGCGACGATCTCACAAGTAGCGCCAGGTGATCAAGTTGAAGTGCGCCAAGGCTTTATCGAGAGATCGAACGTGGATTCCGCGCAATCCATGGTGGATATGATGTCGGCGCTGCGCGCCTATGAGGCGAATCAGAAAGTGATCCAATCATATGATAAAAGTATGGACAAAGCAGCAAATGAAGTAGGACGCGTCTAAATCTAGCTTGCGAAGGAGCCAGCCATGAACAATTCCATGATCAACTCATCGGTATCCATGCACAGCTTACAGCAAAAGCTGGATATTCTCTCCAATAACATAGCAAATGTGAATACAAACGGCTTTAAGAAGAAGGAAGCCTCCTTCGAGGATGTGTTGACGAATGTGCAAGCGCAGCCTGAAGGGTTCCGTCAGCAAGGTCGCTTCTCGCCGCTCGGTTTTAACCAAGGCTGGGGATCGAGGCTTGTGCAAATTCAGACGAATTTGGCGCAAGGGCCGATTCAGCCGACAGGTAATACAACCGACTTCGCCATTCAAGGCGATGGCTTGTTTGAAGTAGCCGTTAGCAAGGTGGACGATAATGGTGATCAAGTATTCCAGCCCGCATGGACACGTAACGGGGCATTCAGCTTAACGCCGGACGGACAGGGTGGGACGGTTCTTACGACGAAAGAGGGCCATTATATCTCCGATATCGATGGAAGCCCGATTAATGTACCATCAGGGACTCGGCCAGTCGTTGAGCAAGACGGTACGATCAAAGGGTACAATGAACAGGATCCAGCTGCTGCGCCCGTAACATTAGGTCAAATTAAGCTGGTGCGTGTCGTACGACCGCAGCTTCTTCAAGATGTGGGGGATAATTTATACACACTTCCAACGGGGATTACTGAGGCTGAGAAAGCGAATATCTTGCAAGATGTGAACGGCGTGGCTGCAACAGAAGCGACTCGCGTTAGCTTAATGCAGGGTTTTCTGGAACAATCCAATGTGACACTCTCGGATGAAATGACTGACCTGGTTATTGTCCAACGCGCTTTACAGCTGAATTCCCGGGCCATCACATCCTCCGATCAGATGATGAACATGGCTAACAATTTACGTGCATGATCGTAGAAAGGTAGGGATAGGCTCGATGGCAGACAAGCCAGCTCCAGTCAAGAAGAAGCCGAGGCCGAAATGGCAGAAGATCCTATGGCTTATTTTCAAAATTGTACGTATTCCCGTGCTGGCCATTGCAGCGATCTATATTGGTCTATGGGTGGGCTACACGAAGTTTGGGAATCAACCTTCATCAGAAATTTTACATATTAGCACATGGCGGCATTTATACGATCTCGTTTTTGCGAATTAATCGAACTCCCGTATGGGAGTTTTATTTTTGTAAGAGCAGTTGTATAATGAAGAAAGACTTTATCTACCAAATATTGAAATTTCGGATCGGATACTTAGGCGCAGGAGGAGTACCTTGAATATACCGAACATGCTCACGATCAGCAGGTTTGTACTAATCCCCGTGTACCTCGTGCTTTTTTTCAATGGCCACATCCGAACCTCCTTCATCATTCTACTTGTAGCTGGATTAACGGATATTCTAGATGGCTATATCGCTAGAACGCGCAAGCTGATTACCCCGATGGGTGTGATGTTAGATCCACTTGCCGACAAGTGCATGATGATTGCGGTCATCCTCTCCCTCCTCATCTCAGAGATGATTCCTTGGCAGGCAGCAGTGGCCATGTTCATCCGTGATGCAGGCATGATTATTGGCTCCGCCTTCTTTCATTTCAGAGGCAAACTGACCGTTCCAGCGAACGTTATGGGGAAGCTAACGACGGTACTCTACTATTTCGCCATCCTCTTTATTGTGTTTGAATTCACCTTTGCCATCACCTATTTGTGGTATGTGATCGGGGTCTCTTTCTTAACGTCATTCATTTATATTTTCCAGTTCCTTCTATTAAATCGTGGGGCTCGAGCAAAATAACGGTTATGTTCAAAATGAAAAAGAGCCTATGTAGGGGTCTGTCATACAGACCGTTACATAAGCTCCCCTTATATGAACCTTCACTTCTGCAGGATATGAAGGGACCTCCCTATTGTAAGTAATTCCCTTGTATTTTATACAAGTATTCGAAAGGAGCACGAACGCAACATGCTAGATATTAATCAAATTCAAGAGATCATTCCTCACCGCCCGCCTTTCCTTCTAGTTGACCGTATTTTGGAGGTAGAAGAAGGGGTTAGAGCTGTAGGAATTAAAAATGTTACGATCAATGAACCATTCTTTGCAGGACATTTTCCTGGTTATCCGGTTATGCCGGGGGTTTTGATTGTTGAAGCTTTAGCACAAGTTGGTGCTGTAGCCGTATTGTCCATGCCTGAATATAAAGGCAAAATCGGCCTATTCGCAGGTGCAGATGGCATTCGCTGGCGTCAGCAAGTTGTACCTGGAGATACACTTACCTTAGAAATGACCATCACACGGGTAAAAGGCACTATTGTTAAAGGTCAAGCTGTGGCTAAAGTTGGCGACAAAGTGGTAGTCGAAGGTGAGCTTATGTTCGCCCTTGCTAATAAATAGCCCATACATATAAAGGAGATGAACCTACGACGATGACGCGTGTGCAAACAGAGTATCAATTATGGCTCCAAGATCCAGCTGTCGATGAGCAAACGAAGCAAGAACTTCAAGCAATTCGGGAAGATGAGAGAGAAATCGAGGATCGCTTTTATAAAGATCTTGAATTTGGGACAGGTGGTCTCCGTGGGGTCATTGGCGCGGGTACCAATCGTATCAATGTATACACCGTGGGTCGTGCTAGCCAAGGCTTAGCGCAATATGTAAACGGAACGGGCGCGGCTAATCCGTCAATCGTACTAGCGTATGATTCCCGCCATATGTCACCTGAGTTCGCACTGGAATCCGCGCTTGTTTTTGCGGGTAATGGAATTAAAGCGTATTTGTTCCAGACACTTCATGCCACACCGCAGCTTTCTTTTGCTGTCAGATACTTAGGAGCGACAGCGGGTGTGGTTGTCACAGCGAGCCATAATCCACCGGAGTATAATGGTTATAAAGTGTACGGTGCAGACGGTGGGCAATTGGTGCCTGAGTTTGCAGAGCAGGTTATTGATCACGTACAGAGCATCAATACCTTTGATAAAGTGAAGAAGTTGTCTCAGCAAGAAGCGGAAGCACAAGGGCTTCTCGCATGGTTAGGCGAAGATGTCGATCAGGCTTACATACAAGCGGTTACGGCCGTTAGTCAAAATCCAGACGTCATTAAGGAAATCAGCGATGATTTCCGTGTGATTTTCACTCCGCTGCATGGCGCAGGGAATATACCGGTACGCGAAGTTCTGAAGGCTGTTGGCTTCGAACAAGTGCGGGTTGTTGCTGAGCAAGAACTGCCAGATGCACAATTCTCTACCGTCAAATCGCCGAACCCAGAAGAGCGCGAAGCGTTTACGCTAGCAATTGCACAAGCGAAGGCATGGAATGCCGATATTATTATCGGAACCGATCCGGATGCTGACCGCATGGGTGCCGTCGTGAAGGATCCGAATGGTGAGTATGTCGTGTTATCGGGTAATCAATCCGGTGCGATTATTGTGAACTATCTATTGTCGAGTATGAAAGAGCGTGGAACCCTTCCAGCTAACGGTGTTGTGATCAAAACGATCGTAACGAGTGAGATGGGCGCAGTTATCGCGAATCACTATGGAATTCCCACACTGAATACCTTAACGGGCTTTAAGTATATCGGTGAAAAAATGTCGCAATTCGAGAAAACAGGTGAATACACTTACTTGTTTGGCTATGAAGAAAGCTATGGTTACTTGGCTGGCGATTATGCAAGAGATAAAGATGCAGTCATCGCGGCTATGTTAATTGCGGAAGCTGCGGCTTACTATAAGAAACAAGGCAAAACCCTGTATGAGGTACTACAAGAACTGTACGAATCCTTTGGTTACTTTTTGGAAAAACTGGAATCTAGAACCCTTAAAGGGAAAGACGGCGTAGAACAAATTGGCCGCATGGTGGAAGCTTGGAGAACAAATCCGCCAACTGAGATCAGCGGTACACGTGTAATCGCGGTTGAGGACTACGCACAAGGGATTAATGGCTTACCTCGGGAGAACGTTCTTAAGTTCAAACTAGAGGACGGTTCATGGTTCTGTTTACGTCCATCCGGCACAGAACCGAAAATTAAATTTTATTTTGCAGTCCAAGGAACAACAGGACCTAAGGCTGCACAGCAACTAGATGGCATCATCCAATACGTGCTTAATCGTGTAGACGGATAGTGAAATAGGTGTACAAAACCTCTTCAGAACCTAAGTGAGGGATAGATCGTCTAATACATGGCTGGATACGAAATCTAGCATGTATTGGGCGTATTCCCCGCGTTTGGGGGCGGAGGGGTTTTCGAGTGTATAAGGGATTGGAAAGTAGAATGCTCTAAGGAGTGGACAAACTGGTGAATCTGTATCAAACCTGGAATAACCCGTTAAGAAATATTTTATGGTGGATCGTGATTTTGGGGATGCTGTGTTCCTTGCCGCTTGCTTATACACGTCACCAAACCGAAACGTCGGCGAATCAAGTTGAATTCGTGTTCGACTATCGTGATTTATTGGATATTGCTGATGTGCAGACAAATCCACAGAGCTTTGTGAACAATGAGTTGAAGAACATGAAAGCCGCGGGCATAAGCTCTATGGCTGTTTACGAAAGCACGTTAGGTGAGTTCAAAGAGAGCCGTCGCATTGAGATGTACAACTCCCGTGACGCGGCTATGCTTACTCAAACACTTGGTAATCCTAGCGAGAACTATACGTATGTGCTGTTCGCAGATAACCAAACGCAACAGAAGTTAGAGCCGCTTATCCAGAAAACGTTCGCGGATCTGCAAGTGGGCGTGAAGCCGTGGAGCTTCAAAAACCGTAATGGTCTCATCATTCAGATGAGCATGGACGATGCCTCTATTAAGGCGATGGATCCTGACCCAATTACGCTGCAAATGCTGAAAGAACAAGGCTTTCAAATCGTTGTGCGGTTAGCGAATCGCAGACCGTTCCACACCAATGAGATGGATGCTATGCTTAAGCAGTTCCATGATCTTGGTGTCAAACGCATCATCGTGGATGGGAACGAAGTCCCAGGATATACCGAAGAAAATACAGAAGTTAATTTGAATAAAATGGCTGATCTGCTTAATAAGAATGGCATCGGACTCGCAGCAATTGAGTTATTGAAGGAGCCGCAAAAAGGATTCAGTACATTAGCTAAGCAAACGAATTACAACGTTGTGCGCCTGCACTCTTTTACAGAGAAAGATGGCGAGAAACTGACGGAACCGCTGAAAAAAGCTGAGCTTGCTGATCGTGTGCAAGGTGTGTCAGATCGGCTTGTATTGGCTGTGAAGGATCGTAATATCCGAATGGTATTTCTGAATGCCAAACCGGTGAAAAACTTAGATAAAGGCAAGGTTGTTGATCCGCTTTCGTCCTACTATGCAGCCTTGCAGGGTAAAGACGGTGCAATTCCTCGTATCCAAGACGTAGGCTTTACGTTGGGACAAGCTGAGGCTTTCGAAGTACATACTACAGGTTGGCAAAAGATTGCTCGATTCTTCTTGCTGTTAGGCGGACTGAGCTTGATTGTATGGATGATTTCGTTCTTCTTGCCTGAATTGACGATTGTATTCTTCGTTGTGGGCTTGCTAGGTTTGGTTGCTCTACATACGCTTTCGGCGAATTTGTACGCGCAAGGACTTGCTTTGGCGACAGCTATTAGTGCACCTAGCGTTGCGGTTATGCTGGCCATCCGCTCAGTGAAATCAGGTGTTGCAGAGAAATGGAAATCAGGACTGGCTTATGGGCTATGGCAGCTGCTTCGAACATCGCTTGTTTCCTGTATAGGTATTGTTTATGTTGTGGCGTTGCTAAATCATGTGACGTATTCCTTGGTACTTCAACAGTTTAGAGGGGTTGGGATGCTGCATTTGCTACCAATTGCCATAGTTGGTGTGTATCTCTTATTCTTTAGTGAGAATACTACGTATAAGGAAAAGATCGCGAATATTCGCCGATTGCTTTCTTCCTATATAAGTGTGTTGTGGATCGTGATCGCAGGCGTTGGACTTGCGGCAGTTTTCTATTACTTGTCACGTACAGGGAATGAAGGACAAGCTTCTTCGATCGAGAAGTTATTCCGTTCCTTCTTAGAAAATACATTAGGCGTACGTCCGCGGACGAAGGAATTCCTAGTCGCTCATCCGATATTCGTACTGGGTGCGTACTTGTCCGTTCGTTACCGTCATGCCGTGTACTTGCTGTTCATCGGTGTCGTTGGTCAACTTTCCTTAGTGGATACGTTTGCTCACCTGCACACACCGCTGCACATTTCTTTAATCCGTATCTTCTACGGACTTGTGCTAGGTGCAATCATCGGGTTAGTTCTCATTGCAGCTTGGGAAATACTCACAAGGAGTTGGAAACGATGGGTACAGCCCCAATTGTCAAAATAGCGTTATCCGGCTACTACGGTTTCGATAATAGCGGGGACGAGGCTGTACTGCAGTCGATTTTGTTCGCTTTGCAAGAGCAGGGTCAGGCACAGGGCATTCAGATTGAACCTATCGTGCTTTCGGCCAATCCAGCGAAAACAACAGAGATGTATGGCGTGAAGGCATATCATCGGATGAAGCCAGGCCCGTTATTGCGAGCGTTACGCGAATCGGATGGTCTAATTAGCGGTGGCGGCAGCTTATTGCAAGATGCCACTAGCTCGAAGACGATCCCGTATTACTTGGCAGTCTTGAAAATTGCGCAATGGCTCGGGAAGCCAACGTTTATTTATTCGCAAGGCATCGGGCCGGTGAGCCGGCCGATGTTTTACGGCTGGATCCGCAGCGTGTTCAAGCGCTGCGCGTTCGTGTCGGTCCGCGATACAGAGTCCGCGGACTTATTGGGTAAGATGCGTCTCCCGCGGGAGCGCATCACGGTTGTGCCCGACCCGGTGATGGGCTTGCCCCTCCGGGATGGCGGGGATGCCGCGCCGAGTGATGGCGCGTCTTCGGTGGCGGTGCGGACGATCGGGGTGTCCGTCCGCTTCTGGAACGAGGACCGCTCCGAGCTGGAAGCTCTCGCGCGGTCTCTGCAAGAGCTGCTCGCAGCACGCACGGACGTGCAGCTGCGGTTCTTGCCCTTCCACCTCCCCTCGGATGAGGTGGCGTCGCAGTTCGTGATCGACCGATTGGGCGATCACGGTGGTCGTGCGGAGATGGTGCGTGGCATCACGCATCCGCAGGATATGCTCGCGCAGGTCGCGGCGTGCGACCTGCTGATCGGGATGAGGCTGCATTCTTTGATCTATGCAGCCTCGCAGTTCGTGCCTATGGTGGGGATCTCGTACGATCCGAAGATCGACCAGTTCCTCCATAGGCTTGGTATGAAAGCCGCCGCATCGACAGCTCGCTTCGATGCTTCTGCCTTTACGCAGGAGGCGCTGGGCCTCCTCGATGCTCGCGAGCAGTGGGCGGCGTCAAGTCGCGCCGCCATTGAGCAGCTGAAGGCGCAAGCACAGCTGCCCGCGCAGCGAATCATTTCCTTTTACCAAAGGAAATAGTAGATAGATTTTCATCCACATTCCACCAACTAGCAACCAAAATGCAACCTACAACGTCAATAATAAGGAAGAGATATAATGAGCTCTACTTCTGTTACCAATCAGCCAGCAGCACTGGCATCCTTGCAAGCTATACCGAAAGTGCGCATTTACGGTGTGCCTATCTCCAAAATGAGCATGAAACAAACCGTTGACTACTTAACGAAGGTCATTGAATTAAAACAGCCGCATCAGGTTATTACGGCTAATCCGATTATGGTGATGGCTGCGCAGGACGATCCTTCTTATTTGAAGATGATGCAGCGCGCAGAGTTGATCGTGCCAGATGGAACAGGTGTTGTTTGGGCCGCTAATCACGTCGGTCAACCTGTCGCAGAACGAGTGCCTGGCTATGATTTAATCCACGAACTCATGAAGGTCGGAGAGAAGAAGGCATGGAAGGTCTATCTGTTAGGTGCTTCCAATGAAGTGATTCAAGCCGCGGCTGAGAAAATTCGCACGACTTATCCGAAGGTAAACCTGGTCGGAGTAAGGGATGGCTATTTCGGCGATGCCGAGGACGCGCAAGTGATTCAAGCCATTAAAGATGCTGGGCCAGATCTGCTTCTCGTTGGTAGAGCGGCAGCGAACCAAGAGCCTTGGATCGGGAAATACAAAGAACAACTGGGTGTGCCTGTAATGATGGGAGTTGGCGGAAGTTTCGATGTGCTTTCGGGCAAGCTAAAGCGAGCACCTAAATTTTTTCAAAAACTACGTCTGGAATGGTTTTACCGCCTTCTTCAGGAACCGTGGCGCTATAAAAGAATGCTTCTATTACCGAAATTCGCAGTGAAAGTGATGCGCGACAAAGAGAACGTCACAAAACCATGAAAATATCTTTGAAAATTGGCTGAAAACGGTCATTTCAGATGAATTTAGCAGTAGTATTTGTGACGGAATGGGAGTATAATTCATTTCGGCGGTCACCGGCCTGCCACCCATGACAAGAGGAGCTGTGAAGAAGACATGTATGGATTATATGCGATAGGGTTTATTGCTGCGTGCGTTATGGCGTTGTTGCTGACACCCCTGGTCAAAAAATTTGCCTTCTGGGTAGGAGCTGTTGATGCCCCCAACCATCGGAAGGTTCATACGCGAATTATGCCGCGTTTAGGAGGATTAGCGATTTTCCTCGCGTTCGTTGGAGCTTATTTCGTCGTCTCTCCAGCACTTGATGCCGTGAATTCAGATGCTGCTTTTGGACTTCTGCTCGGAGGCTTTGTGATTGTTGTCACAGGTGCTCTAGATGATCGCTTTCAATTATCTCCCAAATGGAAGCTTTTAGGACAGCTTATTGCTGCCTGTATCGTTGTTTCCTTTGGACTCAAAATAGATTTGGTTAATATTCCATTTGGTGAAACGAACCTGCCGATTGGCTGGTTGAGTATCCCGATTACAATATTGTGGATTGTTGGTGTATCCAATGCGATTAACTTGATTGACGGCCTGGATGGTTTGTCAGCAGGTGTATCGGGTATCGCAACAACAACGATTCTCATTCTTGCCCTGATGATGGGGAACGTAACTGTTATTTTACTTTGTGTGATTTTGCTAGGAAGTATTTCAGGCTTTATGTTCTTTAACTTCCATCCGGCCAAAATCTTCATGGGCGATTCTGGCGCCTTGTTCCTGGGCTTCGCCCTTGCGACACTTTCAATTCTCGGCTTTAAGCAAGCTGCTGTTGTTTCACTATTAATTCCGATTATGATTTTAGGCGTGCCCTTATCTGATACTTTCTTTGCGATGCTTCGCCGTTATGTAAATAAACTGCCGATCTCGGCACCGGACAAAAGCCACTTGCATCACTGCCTATTGCAAATGGGGTTCAGCCATCGTACAAGCGTCCTTATTATCTATGGAATTGCTGCTATTTTCGGTGGGAGCGCGGTGGTCTGCTCAGTATTTATTTCCCAAGATTCCACGTGGGGACTTATCATGATTATTGTTGCATTATTCCTCGTTATGCTTGTTGGGGCAGAGGCGATCGGTATCATTAGCAAAAGTCGCAAGCCTGTGATCAACTTCCTGCAAAGGTTAGTAGGTAAGCAGGTTCAGAGTGATCGCGTAGGTAAATAACTTTACCTTATTTCATATGACTTATCTAACCCAGCCCTTGTGGCTGGGTTTTTTACTTTTTAAGGGAAAACCTTTCTATCTCTAAACATTTACCTGCAATCAACCGATAAGTAATATACAGTAACTTTTGGCGATTAGCCGCGTCTAATCATGTAGAATGATAGAAGAATTTGGGAGGGATTGTCGAAAGCTAGTTAAATAATAAGTGATACACCAGTCCATTACATAAACAGCTAATAACATTTAGATAACATAAGGAGGAAATTGTTTTGAAACGATTACAGACCAAACTAGCAAGCATACTGTTGATCATATCCTTAATGATTAGTTTAATGCCTGCGATGACAGCAAGTGCGGCTTCAACGCTAGTTATCAAAAATTTATACACGGATACCGATAATGCCGGCACATCTACGGCTCGGCCAAAGGATAATAACTTGGTAACACGGATTACACAACTGCCATTTGTATTAAATGTAGAAACAACAAATGTAACAGATTCACAGATCCCATCCATCTATTTCGAAATTACGAATATCAACTCAGGCGCTGTGACAACAGAGAAGAACAACAAAGCGGTTGTTACTGGAACGAATCTTGTGAAATTTGATAATATCCAGTTAACAGAAGGGTTGAATAAAGTCGTCGTTTATCTAGGTGATTCTAATGCAATTGCATCTGCACCAGGTTGGTTGTACTATGCTCCAACGACCAATTTATCCGATATTACGGTAAATAACGCTCAACTGGAAGAAGGGAAGATCTACCCAGTTGACCGTGGTCCTCTGAAAGCAGGGACAACAGGTATCCAAATTAAAACGAAGGCTTCCAACGCTAGTGCTGTTCAAGCTACATTAACTGGCGATAGTCTGCCTAAACAAGGCTTCAAAAGTAATGATGGATACTTCTATTTTACTGGGGATGACAAGAACAAATCTGCATCAACTTGTGCATCTGTTACCAGTTTCTGTCTGAATCCAGGCGACAACATCATTAACTTCATTGCGAGCAATGATACGAATAAATATCAAGTAGTTAAGAAACTATGGTACGATAATGGTCAGCCGTTTGCTTTTAACGGAAAGATACAGGATACGGCTGCGTTATTACCTCAAAAAGACTTAATTACGATTCCAACATTTCAAACAAGTGCTTTGACTTTTACAGCTAGTGTAAAAAGCGATTTGGAAGCATCAGGGTCATTACGATACCGCTATGTAGATGTGGCAATTAACGATGCTTCCGTGGCTACAATTGATTTAGGTAATCCTAGTGATCTGCTACCCACAACGGTATCAGGAGTCACCTACTCTGCTAAAAACAGTTCGTTGACTCGTAACAATGAATATCTGGTCAAAGACTTGAAGGTTGCCATACCTAACATTACTTCTGTCGCGGCGAATGAGCAGCGTCTAACATTTACTTTTAGAGATGTTACCAATAGCCTAATTCCAGTAATAACAGAATATAAATTTAAATATGTTGATCCTAGCCATCCTTACATCGATAGATCAACAATAAGTAATGGAACGATTGAAAATGAACTTAGTCTAACCGATGCAACATTGGTTAACGAGCTTCCGGCTGACATCCATGTTTATGCAAATGACAAAACACTTACAATTAAGGCTCTGATTGATGGAGTTTATTACCCTGATCTAAATCCAATTGTAGGGACATGGGATTCCGTAGCCCAGTTATTTAAGTATGATCTTAAGTTACAAGGCATAACCGATGGCAATAAGAAATTAAGTATTGAGCTCTATAGTGACGTTGCGGGAACCACGCGATACAGCACAGTTGATTATAAGTTGAGCATAAGTAACGCTCCCTATGTCTTAGTTAATAATATCTCTAACAGTATGACGATCAAGAATATCAAGAATCTAACATGTGGAGCTACAGAAGCATGTATTTCGGGTAGACTTGTTAATTTCTATCAAGATCCAGTAACTGCGCCAGCAGTACCTGTTAATAAAGTAGAAGTATCTATGAATGAAAGTGTTTATACCCTTGACTCCAGAACTGTTGAAGCGATATTTGGGAAAATTCCTTCTACACCAACAGTACCAGGAACATTGAATACCTTCACGTTACCATTAACTTCTTTTAACGCTGATCTCACGAAGGTAATGGTTGAAGGTAAAAATACGTTGAAGTTCAAAATTTACGTCAATAATGTATTTATCACGGAACAGTCGTATGACATCTATCTATTCTCAACAGATGCACCTCAATTTACGGCTATTAAACCAGTGGAAAGTGGTACATCAGGCATTCAATTTATCGCAAACAGCGATTCTGATACTTATACAACGACACAACGTACTGTGTCATTTGACGGGTTATATTCAAGTCTAGATGCAAATGGAGTGGCATCACCAATCAAAGCTTTAACGTTGGTTGTGCATACGAAGGATGCTAAGGGAGATGCGTTGGTCTATCAGCAAACGATAGGAAGTTCCAGCTCGATTGCTGTTATCGACCAATCAGCTAATTCGCAATCAGTAACGTCAGCTGGCAATGCTAATTATTTCACATCAATTAGTAGCACAAATTTTAAAACAACAGCATTTAAATTGCTGGATGACTCAGATGTTGTCTTTGAGTTTAGAATCACCAATAATTCAAATATCACTGCAACGAAGTCTATTACTATTACAAGGCAGAATGTTCCTTACACGGTTGTTCAACCCCTCTTGATCAAGAATCCTAAAGGGGAGTTACAATCTAACATCAATAGTGATTTCTATAACATCATTATTGAAGCTGAGAACGCAGAAAGTGTTTTATTCGATAAGAATGAAGCAACCAAACGTACAGTGAATTCCGTGGATCAATATTTATATCAAGTTACTAATTTGAAGCCTGGTGCAAACCAAATTAAGTTTACTATTAATCGTAATGGGACTAAGGTGAACGGAAGCTTTATTCTATTCAATACCAATACCAATGTTCAGGGTGCAGCAACGCTTCAAAATATGAATACTAAGTTTAAACTCTTTAATAGTGGGCTACAGCTATCTTTCCCTAAAGACACTAAGTTAATGAGAAATGTACCGGATAGCAATAACAATCAGTATATTACAACAGGACGTAAGATATTGTTTGGTATCGCGGATACAGATGATGGTCGAGTAGATAAAGCATTATTTCCTGTACCGAATGGGTATTATAAATCTAAAATTAGTGTCAAAGTTGTAGAAGATACCTTCCATCCAGCAAGTAATCTCTACTATATGGATGCAGGTTTCATTCCAGCACCAAATTCAACTACAACAACACCTGATGATTTAACTAAAGGACTTAACGGCACTGGTGTCGATCCATATGACACTACGAACTCGGGAAGAGCTTATTTTAACCGTCTAAACGATGAGATCGTTGTACCTACACAAGATGGAGAATTGACGCTGCAGTTTGATCAAGCCATTCGTCAAGAAGCTGGAAAGTACATCACTGTATTCTTCTATGATATTTATGCGAATTATTCTAATACGACAGACTATGGTTGGAGGAACCTCGGCGGCGTTGTAGATACCAAAAACAACACGATCACAGTTCCATTCCGGAAGTTCGGATACTATCAAGTCATGTATATGGATCGTAGCTTCGATGATATGACAGGGCACTCATTCGCAAGAAATGAGCTCGAGACACTTTACTCCAAAGGTTTAATGAGAGCGAAAACTACGTTCTCTTTTGGCCCGAATGATTACATTACCCGTGGTGAGTTTGCTCAAGTATTGGTCAAGATCTTTAAGCTTCCTTTGAACTATGCTGGTAACTCAACTTTCTCGGATGTTCTGAAAATTGATAACGCAATCGGTATGCTTTACGACTATAAATATGTCGAGACAGCGGCAAGAGCGGGTATTATTCGTGGTCAAGCGAGTAATCGGTTTAATCCAGGAGGATCCATTACACGCCAAGATGCTGCTGTAATGATCGCTAGAGCAGCTGAAATGAAAATGAATACTGATCTGAATAAATCCCTGGCCACTTTGCAAAAATCGTTCACGGATGGCGATAGAATCGAGTCCTATTCAAGGCCAGCCGTTGAGGCGGTGTCTAAAGCCGGGTTGATCGAAGGCATTCCGAATACTTTACTTCCAGGAGAGAAGAAAGAAACAGTGCGATTTGACCCAACTGAGCTCCTTACACGCGCACAAGCATCCATAATCGGATATCGCGTAATGAAGCAACAAAAGATGGTTCCATAAGCAAGCGAGGATAAGAACGTAAAACAAACAGCTCTGTCACTTAATAAGTGATGGGGCTGTTTTTGGTATGTATTTAGAATGCCGTGAGACACACATTTGGAAAATACTTATCAATGAAATGTAGTATAGAGTGTCGTATACTAAGTTTGTAGCCGAGGTGATAGACGCGAAGCTACACGAAAGAGAATCAGAGATCGCAGAGCAAGTAGATTCAAAAGTCGCCCCGTTGGTTATAAGTTTTTATAACAAAAAAACTTTAAAATATTAGGAGGAAATACCCTTTATGAAGAAAACTTTATCCGTAGTGCTTACGTCCGCAATGGCTCTTTCCATGTTCTCATCCGTAGCTTTTGGTAAAACATCTGCAGATTTCACGGATTTGAAAGACCTTGACGCAGCAACAAAAGCAAAGTTCGACGCGATGATCTCCGCTGAAATCTTTGATGGCGTAAGCGACACAACATTTGGTCTTAAAGAAGAAATGAACCGCGCACAATTCGCTAAAGTAGCAGCTTTGATCATGGGTCTTGAAGTAAATAAAGATCTTAAAACATCAAGCTTTACTGACGTTAGTGTAACCGACCCAGCGAATGGTTATGCACTTCCTTACATCGAAGCTTTGAAAACAGCTAATGTAACTGATGGTTATGCAGAAGGTCAATACAACCCGGCTGGTAAAGTAACAAAAGAACAACTAGCTACTTTCTTGGTTCGTGTTCTTGGTAAAGATGCAGAAGCAAAAGCTTTAACTGGTACAGATAAAACAGTTTCCGGTTGGGCACAAGGTTATGTAGCTGAAGCACTTGCATTGAAAGTTCTTGCTAACAATACAGATGGCACTTTCGGTGGTATGACTAATGCAACTCGTGATCTTCTAGTAACTGGCGCATATGAAGCAAAACAACAATACGTACCAGCTGGTCAAGTTTCCTTGACTGAAGCGAAAGCTACTGGCGTACAACAAGTAACAGTAACATTCAACAAACCAGTTGATACTGCGAAAGCAACAGTTGCTTTGACTAAAGGTACAACAAGTGTTGCTACAACAGCTAAGTTTGCAGACGATAAGAAATCGGTTGTTCTAACATTGACTAATGTTAAAGTAACAGAGGGTAACTATACAGCAACTCTTTCCGGTCTTGATGCAGCTAATGTAGCTAAAGCTACAGCAACATTCACAGCTGAAAATGAAAAAGTAACAAAACTAAGCTTTGTAAATGCAAGTGATGTAGTTCCACAAGTGGAAGATTTCATCATTCAACTTAAAGCTGAGAATCAATACGGTGAAAATGCAACATTAAATGGTGGAAACTACTCAGTATTCGGTTACACAGGTACAATTACACGTAATGCTGATAACGGCTACCTTGAGCTTAAAGTAGATACGAGTGATAAAACTAAATATCCAACTGAAATTGGTGTGTTACCAATCACAGTTAGCCTAAATCAATCTGCTGTAACAGTATCCAAAACATTTAAAATTGGTACTGAGCAACGAGTTTCTAAAATTGAGTTAGGAAAAGCAACATACGAAAATGGTAAAACGGCTCTATCCAGTGAAGGTGATAAAGTAACTTATGACATCACAAGATATGATCAATACGGTTACAAAGTAGTAGAAGATGCTTCCGCATCAATTACTCCTGTAATTACGCCATCTGACATGAATATTTTAGATAAAAAAGTAGAAGACAATAAAGTAGTAGTAACAGTAGCAACTGGTAAAAAAGTAGATAAAACTGGTGATTATACAGTAACTTACTACGAAGGCGGAGCATCAGCGACAGCAACTGTATCACTTAAGGCTGGTTCCGTACCAACTAAACTTGAGTTCGGCACTTATAATGGAGTAGTTGCTGAAGGTGACACAAATGCGAAATACATTCCGATTACAGCATATGATGCTGATGGTAAAGCTCTTTCCGCACAAGCTATTGTTGACAATGCAAGCAGCATTAACTTTACTGTTTCTGGTGCAACGGTTGCAACAGGTACTGACGTAACTTCGAATGGTATTGTAAAATACGGCGAAAACAAAGGTAAGTTAAAATTAAGCTCTATCCAAGCAAAAGAAAGAGGCGTTGTATACCTATACATGTCCATCTACAATGCTAACGTACAAACACAAGCTCAGCTTCCATTGACTGTAGTAGCAGCACGTACTCCAGAGAGTGTAGTGCTATCAGGTAGCGAGCCAACAACAAAAGCATTGGTAGATGCTACAACAACGTTTAAAGTTCTTGTAAAAGACCAATACGGTGAAACGCTTGATGCAGTTCCTACTGGATACGAAGTAAATGTAAATGTAGACGGAGCATCCTCTGCTGTAACTGTAGATTCTGCAGCTCAAGCTACTGGAGATAACTTCAAAACTGATCTAAAAACAAAGCTTAATGACAAAGAGATTACGTTCACAGCAGATTCTCTTGGTAAAACAACAGTTAAAGTAGCAATTACAAAAGGTGGACAAGAAGTAGCCCCAGCTTTGAAAAGAACTGTAGAAGTTGTAAATAACACAGATCTAACATACAAAGCCAAAGCAATTTCTGACGTATTCGCAATCACGACTAATGAAGTAGCGAAAACTGGTGATTTTGCAAATGGAGCAGTAAGTAAATTTGCGAAAGCTGTAGATGTTACTGTAACAGATAAATCAGGCAATACAGTTGCTGTACCTAGTAGCCTTAAAGCGGTAAAAACAGCTTATACTTCTGATTCTAATATTGCTACAGTAACAACTGATGGTAAAGTATTAGGTCAGCGTGTAGGAACAGCTACAATTACAGCTGTTGTATTGAAAGCAAATGGTGAGACACAAGACTTCACATACACAGTAAATGTAAAAGCAGATGCTCCTACAGTGGCAACTTTAACTGCAGATGCTAATGCAACGTACAGTGCATCTAAAACTGTTGCTCAAATGTTGAATGTAAAAGCTGTTGATAACTATGGCACAGAGTATAAATTTAATACAGACACTAACGTGAATGAAGTTAGTAAGTACAAAGAGTTCTTGGGAGTTCAATACATTATCTCTGACGTTCAAGGTGGAGGTACTGTCCAATATGACCCAAGTACTGATAAAATTACTACAGGTGGAACAGTTAATGAGTTTGTTGTAAAAACAATCGCATCTAACGGTAAAACAACAACTACTTTGGTTACTAAGTAATTAAATATTAATCTTTAACAAAAGGAGACCTACTTGGTCTCCTTTTGGGTTTTAATGCGAAATTGATGGTTGAAAAGCAGGGGTTTGGCTGAGAACAGTTAACGATACATTCAGCAATCTTTCAGGTAACTTTTAAGTTCTATTAAGCTTCCATTCAAATCTTTTTTACAATTATTGATTACAATTTAATTAAGTGGTCTGGATGTGGCAAAGGGTGACGGCCATGTTTGGAAAATACTTAGCAATGAAAAATCGCATGTATTATCGTATACTCAGTTTGCAGCAAAAAGTGATATACGAAATTATATACGATAGATATTGCGACTTTAATAGAAAGTTTTACATCAATTTAGTTATAAGTTTTATAACAAAAAACTTAAAATATTAGGAGGAAATACCCTTTATGAAGAAAACATTATCCGTAGTTCTTACTTCCGCAATGGCTTTTTCTATGTTCTCGGCTGTCGCTTTTGGTAAAACATCAGCTGACTTCACGGATTTGAAAGACCTTGACGCAGCAACACAAACGAAATTTGATGCAATGATTTCTGCTGGCATCTTCGACGGCGTGAGTGATACAACTTTTGGCTTGAAAGAAGAAATGAATCGTGCGCAATTCGCTAAAGTAGCAGCTTTGATTATGGGTCTTGATGTAAATAAAGATCTTACAACATCAAGCTTTACTGATGTTAGTGTAACCGACGCGGCTAACGGTTATGCACTTCCTTACATCGAAGCTTTGAAAACTGCTAACGTAACTGATGGTTATGCAGAAGGTCAATATAACCCAGCTGGTAAAGTAACAAAAGAACAACTTGCTACTTTCTTGGTTCGTGTGCTTGGTAAAGATGCAGAAGCAAAAGCATTGACAGGTACAGATGCTACTGTTTCTGGTTGGGCTCAAGGTTATGTAACTGAAGCACTTGCATTGAAACTTCTTTCCAACAATGCAGACGGCACTTTTGGTGGTATCACAAATGCAACTCGTGATCTTCTTGTAACTGGTGCATACGAAGCGAAACAACAATATGTACCAGCTGGTCAAGTTTCTTTGACTGAAGCGAAAGCTACTGGCATACAACAAGTAACAGTAACGTTCAACAAACCAGTAGATACGACTAAAGCAACAGTTGCTTTGAAAAAGGGTTCAACTAGCGTTGCAACAACAGCTAAATTTGCAGAAGATAAGAAATCAGTTGTTCTGACTTTGACTGATGTTAAAGTATCAGAAGGCGAATATACAGCAACACTTTCCGGCCTTGATGCAGCTAGTGTAGCTAAAGCTACGGCAACATTTACAGCTGAGAATGAAAAAGTATCAAAACTAAGCTTTGTAAATGTAAGTGATGTAGTTCCGCAAGTGAAGGATTTCGTCATCCAACTTAAAGCTGAGAACCAATATGGTGAAAATGCAACATTAAATGGTGGTAACTACTCGGTATTCGGTTACACAGGTTCAATTACCCGTAATGCAGATAATGGCTACCTCGAGCTTAAAGTAGATACGAGTGACACATCCAGATATCCTACTGAAATTGGTGTACTACCAATCACAGTTAGCTTGAATCAGTCGGCTGTTTCAGTATCCAAAACATTTAAAATTGGGACTGAACAACGTGTTTCTAAAGTTGAACTAGGAACTGCAACTTATGAAAATGGTAAAACGGCTCTATCAAGTGAAGGCGATAAAGTAACCTATGACATTACAAGATATGATCAATACGGTTATAAAGTAGTAGCAGATGCTGCTGCATCAATTATGCCTGTTATTACACCTACTGACATGAATATTCTAGATAAAAAGGTTGAAGATAACAAAGTGGTAGTTACAGTAGCAACTGGTAAAAAGGTTGATAAAACGAGTGATTACACATTAACTTACTACGAAGGCGGCGCTTCTGCGACGGCTACAGTATCTCTAAAAGCTGGTGCGGTACCAACTAAACTAGAGTTTGGCACTTATAATGGAGTTGTCGCTGATGGTGACACTAGTGCGAAATACATTCCAATCGTAGCTTATGACACGGAAGGTAATGCTCTATCCACACAAGATATTGTTGACAATGCAGGTAGCATTAACTTCACAGTATCTGGTGCAACAGTGGCAACAGGTACAGATGTAACTTCGAATGGTATTGTAAAATATGGTGAAAATAAAGGTAAACTAAAACTAAGCTCCATTCAAGCAAAAGAGAGAGGCGTTGTATATCTATACATGTCTATCTACAATGCTAACGTACAAACACAAGCACAACTTCCGTTGACTGTGGTTGCAGCACGTACACCAGAGAGCGTAGTGTTATCAGGTGATGAGCCAACAACAAAAGCATTGGTGAATGCTACAACAACATTTAAAGTTCTTGTAAAAGACCAATATGGTGAAACGCTTGATACAGTTCCTACAGGATACGAAGTAAACGTAAATGTAGACGGAACAACTGCAGGTGTTACTGTAGATTCCGCAGCACAACTTGCTGGAGATAACTTTAAAACTGATCTAAAAGCAAACCTTAATGATAAAGAGATTACGTTCACAGCAACTTCCCTGGGTAAAACAACAGTTAAAGTAGCACTTACAAAAGGTGGGCAAGAAGTAGCCCCAGCTTTGAAAAGAACTGTAGAAGTTGTAGAAAACGCAGATCTAGTGTATAAAGCAAAAGCAATTTCTGACGTATTCGCAATCACGACTAATGAAATAGCTAAAACGGGCGATTTTGCAAATGGAGCAGTTAGTAAATTTGCGAAAGCTGTAAATGTTACTGTAACAGACAAATCAGGTAACACAGTTGCTGTACCAAGTGATCTTAAAGCAGTAAAGACAGCTTATACATCTGATTCTAATATTGCTACAGTAACGACGGATGGTAAAGTATTAGGGCAACGTGTAGGTACTGCGACAGTTACTGCTGTGGTATATAAAGCTAACGGTGAAACAGAAGACTTCACTTACACAGTAAATGTAAAAGCAGATGCTCCTACAGTGGCAACTCTAACTGCAGATGCTAATGCAACATACAGCTCAACTGAAGACGTTGCTCAAATGTTGAATGTTAAAGCAGTTGATAACTATGGCACAGAGTATAAATATACAGATGGTGGCGTAAATGAAGTTACTGCTTACCAAGACTTCTTAGGAGTACAATATATTATCTCTGATGTTCAAGGTGGCGGAACTGTAGTATACGACCCGAGCACTGATAAAATAACAATTAGTGGAACTGTTAATGAGTTTGTTGTAAAAACAATCGCATCTAACGGTAAAGCAACAAGCACTGTAGTGTCGAACTAATAAAATAGTAAAAAAGGAGTCATCTTTGGGAATTTCCCGAGGATGGCTCCTTTTTGTTTTTAATTATTTTTATAAGTTCAAAGCGATTCAAAAATTTTTTTTTATTTTTTTCTAGGTAAACGCAACTTTTTAAGATTATATGCGTTTAATACTTTGAAAACAAAATGAAATGTGAAAAATAAAAAAAACTTTACGGAGCTATTCGACCATTGTATAATGTGAATTGGTATGAATGGATATTATCGTGAAATTACTAGTTTCTAAAGTAGCCAATAGAGCTACTAATGAACTTAGTTATACTTTATGCTCTAACTCTGGAAAGGAGGTGAACCAAAAATGAGTACATCGAGCTCAAATAATAATGGTTTTAAAGAAAAAAATTATACAGATATTCAAGGAGGAGAAAAAAAGGTTATGAAAAAAAGTTTATCCGTAGTTCTAACTGCAGCAATGGCATTATCCATGTTTTCTTCCGTAGCATTCGGTAAAACATCCGCTGATTTCACAGATCTTAAAGATCTTGACGCAGCAACAAAAGCAAAATTTGACGCTCTTATCAGCGCTGGTATCTTTGATGGCGTGAGCGAAACAACTTTCGGTTTGAAAGAAGAAATGAACCGTGCTCAATTCGCGAAAGTTGCAGCTTTGATCACTGGTATCGAAGTTAACAAAGATCTTAAAACTTCCAGCTTCTCTGATGTTAAAGCAGATGACGCAGCTAACGGCTACGCACTTCCTTTCATCGAAGCTTTGAAAACTGCTGGTATCACTGATGGTTACGGTGAAGGTACTTACAACCCAGCTGGTAAAGTAACAAAAGAACAACTTGCTACTTTCTTGGTTCGCGTTCTTGGTAAAGATGCTGATGCTAAAGGCAAAACAGGTACTGATTCAACAGTAACTGGTTGGGCACAAGGTTATGTAGCACTTGCACTTGAATTGAAACTTCTCTCCAACGGAGCTGACGGTAAATTCGGTGGTACATCCAACGCTACTCGCGATCTTCTTTTGACTGGTGCATACGAAGCGAAAGCTCTTTACGTATCTCCAGGTAAAGTATCCGTTTCCGAAGCGAAACCTACTGGTGTACAACAAGTAACAGTTTCCTTCAGCAAACCAGTTGATGATACTAAAGCTAAAGTTGCTTTGACAAAAGGTAACTTGGCAGTAGCAACAACTGCAAAATTTGCTGACGACAAGAAATCCGTTGTATTAACTTTGACTAGCGTTAAACTAACTGAAGGTTCTTACACAGCTACGCTTTCCGGTCTTGATGCAGCAAATGTTGACAAAACAACAGCTACATTCACAGCTGAAAACGAAAAAGTTACTAAACTTAGCTTCGTAAACGCAAACGACAAAGTTCCACAAGTAGCTGGTCTTGTGCTTTCAATCAAAGCTGAAAACCAATATGGTGAGAATGCTTCCTTGAACGCTGGAAATTACTCCGTTTATGGAGTTCCAACTGCTGCAGCTCCATCAATTATTCGCAATGCAGATACAGGTTTGCTTGATCTAACAGTTAACACGTCTAACACTACGACGTTCCCAACTGAAATTGGTGTTCTACCAATTACTGTAAGTTTGAATCAATCTTCCGTTTCCGTTTCCAAAACATTTAAAATCGGGATTTCCCAACAAGTTTCTAAAGTTGAGATTAAAGATGCAGTTTATCCAACAGGTAAAACAGCTCTTTCATCTGAAGCTGACAAAGCAACTTATGATCTTGTAAGATATGATCAATATGGTTTCAAAATGGTTGCAGAAGCAGCAACTTCAATCGTACCAGTTATTACACCAAGTGACTTGAATATCCTAACTAAAACAGTTGTTACTGGAAACAAATTGGAAGTGGCTGTTGCTACTGGCAAAAAAGTTGACAAAACAGGTGACTACACTGTTACTTACTATGAAGGTGGAGCATCTGCTACAGCGAAACTTTCTTTGAAAGCAGGTAGTGTTCCTACGAAATTGGAATTTGGTTCTTATACAGGCGTAATCGCTGAGAACGATACAGCTGCTAAGTATATTCCAATCGTAGCATATGATGCTGAGGGCAAACAATTAAGTGCTCAAGACATCGTTGACAATGCAAGCAGCATTAACTTTACTGTATCAGGAGCAAGTGTTGCTGATTCAGGAACTGATGCAACAGTAACTGACAATGGTATCGTGAAATATGGTGAGCACAAAGGAAAACTTAAATTAGGTTCAGTTTCTGCAAAAGAGAGAGGCGTTGTATACCTATACATGTCCATCTACAATGCAAACATCCAAACACAAGCTCAACTTCCTTTGACAGTAGTTGCTTCACGTACTCCTGAAAGTGTAGTACTTTCTGGTAGTGAGCCAACGAAAAAAGCTTTGGGCAGCACTGTTGGTACTGCTTCAACAACGTTCAAAGTTCTAGTTAAAGACCAATACGGTGAAACTTTGGATACAGTAAACACTGCTGCAGTTACTGCTGGCTATACTGTAAGCTTCAAAGTAGATGGAACTACTGCTAACGTAACTCTTAATGGTGGAGCTGTAGCTGCAGGAACTATTTCTCTTACTGATCTAGTAAATGGCTTAAACGATAAAGAAATTAAGTTTGTAACAGCTGGTGCGACAGCAGGTAAGACATATGTTGAGATCTCCATCAAAAAAGGAACTGCTGAAGTATCTCCTGCTTTCAAGAGAACTTTAGAAGTTATTACAAGCACTGATTTGACTTACAAAGCTAACACTTTGACAGATCTTTATGCTATCACGGTAAGTGACACTTCTAAACTAACTGCTCCATTCAACGTGAATGCTGACAGTAAATTCGCTAAAGGTGTAGGCCTTACTATCACTGACAAAGCTGGGGATACAGTAGCTGTTCCAGATGCTCTTAAAGCAGTTAAAACTGCTTACACATCTGATTCAAGTGTTGCGACAGTTTCCACAGCTGGTAAAGTACTAGGTCAAAAAGCTGGAACTACAACTGTAACGGCAGTAGTTTATAAAGCGAACGGTGAAACTCAAGACTTCACTTATACAGCAAATGTAAAAGCAGATGCTCCAGTTGTTGCTACTTTGACAGCTAGTGCAAACGTTGCTTACAACGCTGCAAAAGAAGTTGAGTATCTGATTGGTGCGAAAATTGTTGATAACTATGCTGTTGAGTACAAATATGATGATAAAGGTACGACAACTGGTGCAACTCCAATGGCTGATGACGTAAACTTCATCAAAAATTACAATGTATTCTTCGGTCTTCAGTACATTATCTCCAATGTTAAAGGTGGCGGTACTGTAGTTTACAACGCTACAACTAACAAGTTTGATATTACTGGAACTGTTAATGAGTTCGTTGTAAAAGCAATCTCAAGCAATGGTAAAACTACAACAACACTTGTAACTAACTAATTTTGTTAAGTTATATTGATGAATGAAAGGGACCCTTCGGGGTCTTTTTCTTATTTATTTCAAGTGGAGGGAACACAAATGAGTAAAAAGAAAAAGCTTTTATTGATAAGTGCATGCGGTCTGGTTATTTTAGCTTTCTCATCTACTTCCCAAGCCGAAGCCCCATCCCCAGGAACAACCGATCCGCTAATCACCCAAAGCTACTTCGAGCAAAACACCTTAAGCGAAGCAAAGGTGAAGGACATCGTGGCCTCAGCGATCGCAGCGAATGCTGTCGGGAGCAACGGAGGCACGAGCACTCCCCCTACGGCAGCGGCGAATATGAAGGTTGTCCAATTGGAAAATGGACAAACCATGTATGCCGGAGCTGGCGCGGAATTTATCGTGCGAAGCGGCAAGGTACTAGCCGTGAGCAACGATGAGAACGGCATCCCGGATGTAACGGGAGGCAAGGATCTGCCAGCAGGGACGGAAGTCGCGCTGAATCATCTTTTGATTTTCCCAACAGAGGGCCGCGGGATTAAGCCTTCCCCAAAAAATGACACGTCCATTTATGTCATGGTACGTGGTGGATTTTTGATTTTAAATGCCGATGGTAGTAAAGTTCCGCAATAAATGTTTACTCCATAATTTTACCCAAAATGACAACTTCTTATTCGATTCATGGAGCCGATTCTAGCCATACTAATAACGTACCCCATTGATCGGGTAGCTGCTTATCGAGTGCATGATGAACTAAAACTCTAAGGAGGCGTTTAGTTATGGCTAGAAGTAAAGTGGTTCCGGAATCGAAAAAAGCTTTAGATATTTTAAAATACGAAATTGCAGCTGAATTGGGTCTGCCAGTAGGCAACTCGATGTCGGCCAATGCGGATACCGAATTTGCGGGTGAGCTTGGATCTATTCCTTCAAATTCTATGAAAAAAGACTACTGGGGGCATATCACCTCCAGGGATGCAGGCGCTGTAGGCGGGCGCATTACGCAGCGTCTGATTCAAAGAGCTGAAGAAACCTTGTTTACTCTGTAGTTATTATTCCTTCTATCTATAGTGATGAGAAAGAGGTCGGCTATAGGCTGACCTCTTTCTTCAAATTTTCACGAACTCAGTAGTTAATATATGAGTAGTATAGATAATAGCTGTGAAAAAAAAGTGAAGCGTACCTTAAAGTAAACTTAATAAGAATATTAATGTGATTTTAAAAAATTATAAATTGACATTACACGACAAATAAAGTAGGATGGTTAATTGAAGGTCAATATTCAATTTAACCTTTTCCAATAGGGGAAGGTTCATTTTAATGTTGTCTTTATTCATGTATTGTCTTTATTTATGCTTTATCTATTTGTACCAGTGCGGAATTCAAAGATCTTATCAGCGCATGAGCGCAAAAGAGGGATTCCGTTTGGCGAGAAAAGCTAGCGCTAAAGCCGGGCCCGATTTTTTATTATAGAGGCATCGAGTAGAAGCTTTTCAAACATACTAAATGTAATGTAGGAGGATGAATAATATGGCTCAAGTTCGTGGACGTCGTTTATTTACATCCGAATCCGTAACAGAAGGTCATCCAGATAAAATTTGTGACCAAATTTCTGACTCGGTTTTGGATGCATTTCTAGCTAATGATCCGAATGCTCGTGTAGCATGTGAGGTATCTGTAGCAACTGGTTTGGTTTTGGTAATTGGTGAAATCACTTCGAAGTCTGAATATGTCGATATTCAAGCTATTGCAAGACAAACAATTAAAGACATTGGTTACACACGCGCGAAGTATGGTTTCGACTCCCAGACGTGTGCGGTTCTCGTTTCGTTGAACGAGCAATCCCCTGATATTGCACAAGGTGTTGACAGAGCCCTTGAAGCAAGAGAAGGTAACATGTCTGATGAAGAAATTGAAGCAATTGGTGCTGGTGACCAAGGCTTGATGTTCGGTTTTGCAGTAAATGAGACGCCTGAGCTTATGCCTCTTCCGATCTCTATTTCTCACCAATTGGCTCGTCGCTTGACAGAAGTTCGTAAGAACGGCACTCTTCCATACTTGCGTCCGGATGGTAAAACTCAAGTAACTGTTGAGTACATCGATGATAAACCTGTTCGTGTAGATGCAATCGTTGTATCCACGCAGCATGATGAGAATACAACTTTGGAGCAAATCCAAAAAGATATTAAAGAGCATGTTATTCTTCCAATCGTTCCAGCACACTTGTTGGATGAGAAGACGAACTATTTCATTAACCCAACAGGGCGTTTCGTTATCGGCGGACCTCAAGGGGATGCAGGTCTTACAGGTCGTAAAATTATCGTTGATACGTACGGTGGTTATGCTCGTCATGGCGGCGGTGCGTTCTCCGGTAAAGATCCGACAAAAGTTGACCGTTCCGGTGCCTACGCGGCGCGTTATGTTGCGAAGAATATCGTAGCAGCTGGCCTTGCTGAGAAATGTGAAGTTCAATTGGCTTATGCCATTGGTGTTGCTCGTCCTGTATCTATTGCTGTAGATACATTTGGTACGGCTAAAGTGAGTGAAGAGAAGCTTGTTGAGCTGATCCACAGTAACTTTGACCTTCGCCCAGCGGGAATCATTAAAGAGCTTGATCTTCGTCGTCCGATCTACCGTCAAACTGCAGCTTACGGTCACTTCGGCCGTAACGATCTAGATGTTCCTTGGGAGCGCACAGATAAAGCAGAATCATTGAGAACTCAAGCGTTAGAGCTTAAGCATTAATATAGAGAGGCCGTCCATCTGGGGCGGCTTTTTGTTTGTCGATTTTACCCTGACACAATTTACTATAGTAAATATTAGGTTTTCCTTTTGCTAATAATAGTGGTACTATATGTATATGTCATCTGATGCTAATTCATAGGGGATTATGTTATGATAAATAGCAGATAGAGTTCTGCGTTAGTATACAAAGGGAGCGATATGATGGACAATGAAATGAAGGAATCACTTACTACGTTGCTAAGAGCAGAATTATCCCCGGTTTTTGAACAGTTAATTGGAATGAACACGAGATTGGACAGACTAGAATTAGAACAATCTCAAATCAAGCAAGCTGTACTTGAAACCAACGAAATCGTGAAGCGTTTGGAGAATGTGCAAGAGCAACAACACAGGATCATTGAACTGCTCTCAGCGCGATCGATTGAACAAGAAGCTAAATTAAAGAAAATAATTTAATCAATATATAAGCATCTCAAGCAGAGAGCAAACCCGGGAGGGTTGTGCTCTTTTTTACTTTTTTACCCATTATCTATGACATATGAATACAACATGGGGAATATCGTAACTTTTTCCATAGTTTAAGAGTCTATATAGTTATCGCTATAAAGATAGATACTAGACTTAGATGAAAAAGAGGAGTGGAACGGCAACGTGAAGGTACAGAGGCAAGTAGGAGTAGCAGCGCTGGCTTGCGCTATGGTGTGGCAGTTGGTGTCGGGAGTTACGGTAAACGCGGCGGGCACGAAGCTGACGTTAAGCTCGCAGGAGACGATTACATCAGGTGCAATTATGAAGAACTACGTATGGTCGACAACACGAAGCAATAAGGAAGTATCGGTGAACGCCAATGTGATCGAAGTGGATCTGACGAACCCGAACGTGAAGATAGACGCAATGGCAGGAACGAACAATCAGTTCACGAAGAACCAGAGTGTGCTCGGCATGGTGAAGGATACAGGCGCTGTAGCAGGGGTGAACGGGGATTTCTACAATACCCAGGCAGAGGGAGTACCAGAGGGTGCGCAGATCACGAACGGACAGGTGATGGCAACGCCAGCGAAGATTTCGGGGTTGTATTCTTTTGCTATTACGAAGACGAATCAGCCGATTATTGATATTTTCGATTTCCAGGGTACGGTTACGGCAAAGGATGGGACAAAGTTCGAGCTAGGTGGCGTGAACAAAACGTTCTACTGGGACGATAACGATGTTCCGCTGATAGCCGACGGTCTTTTCCTTTATACAAGTGCTTGGGCGATGACACAGCGTGCTGTGGATGGTACACACGTACCTACCGAGGCGCTTATCCAGAATGATATCGTTAAGGAAATTCAAGTTGATACGAATGTGAAAATGGTTGCTCCTGCAGATGGTTATATCCTTAGGGGTTCCGGCTTGGCGAGAGAGTTTATTGTAAAGCATCTCAAGGTTGGGGATAAAATCACGACGAAATACGACATGATTCCACACGACGCGTCAAAGACATATGATTGGAAGAATTTCAAAATGCTTATCGGCGGCAGCACATTGCTGGTAGATGAGGCGAAGCCGAGCTATTTTACGCGGAATATTAATGATTTCAACGGATATAGTCCTGTTTCTAGGACAGCTGTGGGTTACTCCAAGGATCTGAAGAAGGCCTATATTATAACTGCCGATCGCAACGGTCCTAGTGCAGGGATGACACTGCCTGAGCTGCAGCAATTCATGATTGATGCCGGTGTTTGGAGAGGGATGGTCCTCGATGGCGGTGGATCGACACAGATGGTGTCTAGGCCACTTGGTGATGTAGATCCGAAGCTAGTGAACAAAACACAAAACGGGAATCAACGTGCAGTAGCAAATGGTTTGGGCGTATATTCGACAGCACCAAAGGGTGAGTTGCTAGGTCTTATTTTAAAAGGACAATCCTTATTATTCGTAAATGAATCCAGCACTTATCAATTTAAAGCTTATGATGATTATTATAATCCCATTGCCGTTACAGGTATTGTTCCACAATGGAGCAGCACGGTAGCCAATGGCTCGTTCAAAGAGAACGTATATACACCAACAATGCCTGGGAAAACGCAGATTGTTGCAAAATCAGGTAAAGGATCCGCCACGATGGATGTCGAAATTGTCGGGCGTGATCAGATTACGTCGATGGCTTTTAGCTCAGGATCATTCTCATTGACAGAGGGCGGGGATTTCAAGCTTCCGATTACCGTTACAACACGCAGTGGAGCTACGCGAGAATTACCCGCGGCATCAGCGACTTGGGAGCTTAGCGGAGTTAAGGGGACGATTACGAATGGTGTTCTGCACGTAGACAGCACAGCTGGAGCGCAGACAGCACAGGTCATCGCTCACTACGACGGGTATAGCACTATGGTAACTTTACCTGTCGGGCAGGAGAAAGTGTGGTACGATTTAGATAAATTTGCAGTTATGACAACAGGGGATAAATATCCGGCAGAGGTCGCTTCTAGCGTCAATATTGTGCCAAACAATGGAAATAAGAACTTGGAAATCGCCTATGATTTCTCCAAGGGACTAGGAACGAAAGCAGCATATGCGAGGTTTAATAATGGGAATGGTGCACCGATTGAGGGAGAACCCGAATTTATAACGGCTAAAGTTTTGGGCGATGGCAGTTTCAATTGGGTGCGTGCAGAGGTCATTGATGCGGATGGCAAGCTGAATTATGTGAGTTTTACGGAAAATATGAACTGGACAGGCTGGCGCAAGGTGACGGCAGATGTGTCGGATCTGAAAGCACCTTTGCTGGTGAAAAGCATTTATGTCGCAAATCCGGCTAACGGGCAGGATGAAAGAGCCGCTAAAGGGAAAATTAATATTGACGATATTTCATTTATTTATAAAGGACAATTGCCATCGCTACCGAAAAATGCAATCAAACTTACCGTAAATAAGAAGCAAGCAACTTTGAATAGCAAACCGATGACGTTGGAACAAGCGCCGACGATCGTGAAGGATAATACGTTGGTTCCGATTCGTTTTGTCACAGAAGCATTGGGTGGCACTGTGAAGTGGGATGATAAAGAACGTAAGGTAACCGTCCTTCGTGGTGATAAACTAATTGACCTATGGATTGATCAAACTGATCTCCTAGTAAATGGAAGCCGTGTTACGGCAGAAGTGGCACCAGCAATCATGAATAATGTGACAATGGTCCCATTACGACTCATTTCTGAGAGATTAGGCTTCAAAGTAGGCTGGGATCCCCAGAATTACGGAATTTCTATTGAATAAATAGTACTAGAAGTACACGGCAAACGGGAAGAACTATGCTACAATATGGGGTAGACAACTTACTATTATAAGGTTTTATTAAAAGGAGCTCGTTTCATGTGCAACCAGACGCTATAGACAAGGTCATAACCAACGCCATTAACGTCATGGAAAGCAGCAAATATCAATTATTTGAGATTGCTGAGTCATCACGCTTAGAGAAGGAGTCGCTTACTCGGGAGCTCAATGACATTAAGCATGAGACGGGTGTCACGATTGATCTCGTGGATATGTTAGAGAAAGAATACAAGCGGTCGCGGATCCGGCTGACGGAAGTCAGTCGAGATTTCAACAAGTATCGAGAAGAAGATATCAAGATTGCTTATGAAGCCGCTATCGCTTTTCAATTACAGCTAACCGTTGCGCGGGAAAAAGAGAATAATCTCAAAATCCGCCGCAATGACTTGCAGGTTCGCATGAAGAATGTGGACAAACAGGTAGAACGCGCCGAAACGATCGTCTCTCAGATGAATGTTGCATTGGAATACTTGTCAGGGGACCTCAATCAGTTAACACGTATTATTGAGTCTGCTAAGAATCGACAACTGCTGGGGCTCAAAATTATTTTGGCCCAAGAGGAAGAACGCAAACGAATCGCTCGCGAAATTCATGATGGTATGGCTCAAACCTTGGCGAACGTTGTGCTTCGGACTGAAATTGCCCATCGGATGCTCGTCAAGGAAGATATTTCTGCGGTGAAGGATGAGTTAGTTGATTTAAAGGGACAAGTCAGAAATGGTCTTGAAGAGGTTCGCAAAATTATTTTCAACCTCCGACCAATGGCGCTCGATGATTTAGGGATTGTGCCTACATTACGGAAGTATGTGCAGGATTTCGAAGACAAATATCGAATTCACACACAGTTTAACCTGGTCGGAAAAGAAACACGCATACCGTCTGGGTTGGAAATTGCCATTTTCCGCTTGGTGCAGGAAGCTTTATCGAATATAAACAAACATGCCAAAGCAACCTTCTTGTCTGTTGAACTCACGCTAGAACCAGATCAAGTACAGATTTACGTTGTAGATAACGGAATCGGCTTTGATGTTCCGCTAACAGAACTAAGAATAGCCAAGGGGAATAACTTTGGTTTACTGGGAATGAGAGAGCGTGTAGAGCTGCTAGAAGGTACCATGGTTCTGGAGTCCGAGAAAGATTCAGGAACAAAAATTACGATGCTCATCCCTATCGGCGGCGTTGGAGAGAACAAGGAGGAAAACTAGAATGGACAACACGGCGAGTCACAAACGCAATGTACATATTGTCATTGCAGACGATCATCAGCTTTTTCGTGAAGGTGTTAAACGGATCATTAATATGGAAGATGACATGGAAGTTATCGGTGAGTGCGGCGATGGTATCCAAGTCATTGAATTGTGTAATCAAATCACGCCCGATATCGTGCTCATGGACATTAATATGCCCCTGGAGAACGGTGTCATTGCAACAGAACGTCTGAAACTAATCTTTCCTGATATTAAAGTCATCATTTTATCAATTCATGATGATGAAAGCTATGTGTTTGAGACACTTCGTAAAGGGGCTTCAGGTTACCTGCTGAAGGATATGGAAGCAGAATCGCTGATCAATGCCATTCGTTCTGTTGTTGCAGGACATGCCTACATTCATCCGAAGGTAACGGGTAAGCTTATCAATCAACTAAGACGTATGACGTATCTGGATGACGTTGGTGTGGTTGGTACGGGCACAGGCGTGAAGGATTCTGGATTGAAGTACATACATAATGCGAACAGTCCACTAACCAAAAGGGAAGCAGAAGTGCTTCGACTTATGGCGGAAGGCAAGAGCAATAAGCTGATTGGCGAGTTCTTGTACATCAGTGAGAAAACAGTGAAAAACCACGTGAGTAGTATTCTTCAAAAAATGGAAGTCGATGACCGCACGCAAGCGGTAATTATTGCAATCAAGAATGGTTGGGTAACGCTGTAATTCGCTATCCTGCATTTCTGTGCCCATAGGAACCCCCCTTTGCACTGCCGCATACACTGCAGGTAAGGGAGGGACCCGCTATGTGGATTGGATTGCTTTGTATCTTCGGTTGCTATGGCGTGAGCATTATCGTGCTGCATCTCTTATTGGGTACCCGTAAGGGGACGAAGAAAAAACCAGCTACTGTTTTACTTGTTACCAAAAACAATCAAAATCAAATTGAGTGGGTTATTCGCTCATTATTTTTCTTTTCGCGTGTAAGAGGCAACCAGGTCAAGGCTACGATTATTGACGAGGGTTCGTCTGACGATACAAGAGAGATCATTGAGCGTTTATCCCAAACGTATGCCTTAGAGTTGCGTTTACAGTCTGACTACGATGCTGTTGATCGTTTCCTAAGTCAGCATGACGAAGATCCCGTTGTACTTGTTCACCTCAGTAATAGGGAGGAACTCGTAAAGATTCCTGTTATCTGAGAGCAAACGCTTTCAATAGATCCTACACATTTCAACCAACATACGCGCCAAATAATTTGATGAAGAGAGTACGGTGAGGAATGAAAGTTCAGATCTATGCCGTTCGCAAGGGACATGTGTGGGAGTGGCAATTCACGATACATGCCCAAACAGATATCCAATATTGGTTCGAGCACTACGCAGCCGACGCCGGCCTCGTATTGTTCGAACCTTTTGTTTCGTTAGGGCAGGGCATTCGACTGCTTGAGGGGTTGAGGAAGAGTGATGTGACTTCTCAGGATCATAGCGAGGGTCGGTTACTTTCGATGGTAAAACGGGAAGCAGCGGCGCTTGGAATGGCCAATACGGATGAGATGCGTTCGGAAGTAATGGACTATACGCTTTGGCGGGACAAGCCTATTCGCAGCTTTCAGCTACACTCATCCACTTATATTAATCTCGTTGAAGCTTGCAGAGGGCGTTCCCTGTTGGTAGATGAGCTGCAGCAACTAATAGAAGCTGCTAGTGTTGAGACGGTAGGGCTGGCGGGGTTGGAAGCTTCGTGGCCAGCTTATTTGCAACTCGCCTATCTCAATGGCGATGTGTCGCTCACGAGTGGCTTACACATGCAAGTTAAGCGTGACTGGCGGCGCTGGTTCAGGAAGAATTCGCATTACGCTTGTAAACGTTGTGGAAGCGGTGAAGAGCGAATGTTCTGGTCGGCTTGCTTGCATTGCGGACAAGACTGCCCCTATTGCGAGGAGTGCCTCACAATGGGCAGGGTGCGATCCTGCTCCTTGCTTGTGCTCGGAGGCTCGGGTGATGCGCTGTCCGCTGCTGCCGCAGAGGCTGCCGACGAATTACAAGCTTACATAGAGCCCTGGGGGCTCAGTGATGCTCAGACCCATGCTTCCCTGGAGGGGCTGCGCTACATCCAAGGCAAGCAGCCTAGTGGCCCAGGGAAGTTCCTCATCTGGGCCGTTACGGGCGCCGGGAAGACGGAGATGATCTTCCCGTTCATTCACTACACTGCCGCTCGTGGCGGGCGTGTTCTTATTGCTACACCACGCAAAGACGTGGTGCTAGAACTGCAACCGCGCATCCAGCGGGCGTTCGCTACATACAGCGTGGTAACGCTGTATGGCGGAAGCGAGCAGCGCTGGGAGCAAGGGCAGATCACCATCGCAACAACGCATCAGTTGTTGCGGTTTCATCAAGCTTTTGACCTCGTCATCATTGACGAAATCGATGCATTCCCGTACCACAACAACCCCATGCTTAGCTATGCTGCAGAGAAAGTGTGTAAGTCCAGCGGGACGAACATTCTGCTGTCTGCGACACCGCCCACGCGGGTAAGACACGCCGCCGAACGCGGACGTCTGCCACATGTACGCGTCCCTGTCCGATTTCATAAACATCCCCTACCAGTACCTCAGTTGATCAGTACGCCTACTTTAAGAAAATCCATCGCTTTTCAATCCATCCCGCAGTCGATTCAATCCGGCTTAAAGGTATCTATTGAACGTGGAGCGCAAGTTTTTGTGTTCGTTCCGAATATTCAGCTCGTAGAGCCGATGGTGGAGCTCCTGAGAGAGAAGTTAAAAGGGGATAAATTCGTATTTCGTGTAGAGGGCACCTCATCCAAAGACCTGTCGCGAACAGAGAAGGTACAGCTTTTTCGCAATCGGGAAATTCGTGTGCTAGTCACGACAACCATCCTTGAACGTGGGGTAACCGTACCCCAATCGGATGTTTTCATTTTGGATGCAGACTCGAAGTTATTCGATGAAGCCGCACTTGTCCAGATGGCAGGTCGTGCAGGGAGATCGAAGGATGACCCACATGGCAAGGTCTATTTGGCAGCTGCAGAAATAACAAAATCACAGAAAGAAGCTGTTCGACAGATTCGTACAATGAATCGTATTGCGCGTAAACAGGGATTTCTACAAGGAGGCCAGGTATGAGCAAGTGGAGGCAGTTAGGGAACAGGCTATTCTCACTATTAAGCCCTAAACGGCATGTGTGTTTATTGTGCAAACAGGTGACCAGTCTGGAAAGAGGTCAGTTGGGGCTTTGTCACACGTGCTTCACCCGAATTCCATGGATTCGTAAG
The DNA here is from genome assembly GCF_927798215.1 of Paenibacillus allorhizoplanae. Lineage (NCBI taxonomy): Bacteria > Bacillati > Bacillota > Bacilli > Caryophanales > Paenibacillaceae > Paenibacillus > Paenibacillus allorhizoplanae. The sequence continues at coordinate 88,873 of NZ_CAKMMW010000014.1, read as the reverse complement.
GTGATTTGTTTATCTTGTGGACGCGGTGAGTATTGTCCAGATTGTCGGCGGAAGCCGCCCACCTATTTCTCCAAAAGCCGAAGTGCGGTCCGCTATGATGAAACGATGAAAGAGTTGCTTGCGAGATATAAGTATCGAGGAGATGAGCGTTTAAAGGCAGTTTTCGGTCAGATGTTAGTTCATGCGTTTCAGCAACTTCGGCTGGATAGGGCATTGGTGTCGACGGGGCAGTTTCGGGAGATTATCACCTACGTACCCGTAAGTGAGCAACGTATGCAAGAGCGTGGATTCAATCAAGCGGAGCAACTGGCGAGAGAGCTAGGCCGGCGAGTGGATCTCCCTGTCATCCGTTTACTCAATCGTTCTAAACATACAGCAAAGCAGAGTTTTAAAAAACGAAGCGAGCGGATCAACGATCTTGCGCACGTTTTTGAGTTCGATACTACAGAAGTGGGAGAAATAATCGGTTACGGGGACGCCATCATCATTTATATCGTGGACGATGTATACACAACGGGGAGTACAATGAATCAATGTGCAATGGTGTTAAAAGAGAAAATGTCGATACCTGTCGAAATTTGTGGCATCACTTGGGCGAGGTAAATAGGTCGAAGTCCTATTTTCATAAAAATAGTATTAGGCAAAAGCTGTCGAATTGCGGTAAACTGGAATTAAAAAGTGGAAACTGGGAATGCTGAAAAGGGGGACATAGAATGGGTATGAATGTGGCGAATTGTTCACGTTGTGGGAAGATATTTGTGAAGGGTTTCGCGGAATTTTGTCCGAACTGTATGAAAGACTTGGAGCTGCAATATGAGAAGTGTCTGAAATTCCTGCGTGAAAATAAAGGTGTCAACATAAATGAACTAAGCGATGCGACCGGTGTAGCAGTTAAGCAAATCACCAAGTTCATTCGGGAAGGTCGTATTTCAATTGTACATGCACCTAATATGTCGTACCCGTGTGAAGTGTGTGGAACACTGATCCGTGAAAATACAATTTGTGAACCTTGCCGTATGAAGCTTGTTAAGGATGTAAGGAATAATTCGGAAGATGAGCGGCGTAGACAGGAGCAGACTTTACAAGACAGCAAGGTCAGTTTTAAAATTCAAGAACGCTTGAGGGATCGCCACTAATTTAGAAATAGGTCCGTAGAGATATAAAGTTTCATATAGAAGATGCCGATAATAGTTCTAACGATTATCGGCATTTTATTTTTTAGGTCAAAGAATATAGGAGTGAATCGGTATGAAAATTAATGATAATGGGCGCATTGGTAATGTGAATCCATATAAGAAATCAGGAGAATCCGCATTCGTACAGGCAGCAGGGAAGAAGGGCAAAGCGAAGGATCAGGTTGAGATATCTGCTGAAGCGAAAGAGCTACTTGGTGCTCAAGGAAATCGAACAGAAGAGCGATCTCTTCGAATTGATCAATTGAAATCTTCCGTTGCATCTGGGACTTACCATGTGGATGCGGGGAAAATTGCAGAGAAGCTACTTCCATACTTAAAGTAGGACGATCACGCAATGTATACAACAGATAGAAGCAGGTGACAATCATGTCGGTACAACCCTTGTTGGAAACGATGGATAAGCTTCAGGAAGCGCATGAAGCTCTACTGGAACTCGCCAAGGTGAAGAAGCAGGTTCTTGTCAGTAACAATATTGATGAGCTCAATATGATTGTTAATCGAGAGAACAAGTGGGTTAGAGCGATTGCAGAGGCGAATCAACAACGCATTCTATTTATCGGTTCTTACTTGATATCGAGAGGTTACAATCCTAATCCCAATATCACGGTAAGTGATTTAATTAAAGTTATTTTTAAAGCTGAAGAGAAGCAAGCGCTTATGAATGCCCAACAAAAGCTGCTTGTTACCATAGAGGAATTAAAATCAAGTAATGTGATCAATCAGCAATTGATTGAACAATCGTTGGCTTTCGTAGACTATTCACTGGATCTGATTATTGGACCGCCAGATGATGATATGGTGTACAAAAATCCGAACCAAGCAAAGAGCGGAAATCGGCAAGGACTTTTCGATCGAAGAGGCTAGGTGTAAATCTTAATTAGAATACCCAGTGGGGCATAGGAGAGAGAAATCATGAGATCAACTTTTGGCGGAATTGAGATATCCAAGCGTGGGATCCTAACGCAGCAAGCAGCACTTACAACGGCTGGACATAACGTGGCAAATGCCAATACGCCGGGCTTTTCACGCCAGGTTGTCAAAATGGTTGCTTCTGAGCCCATTGAGGCATTAAGTTTTAACCGTTCAACAATCCCTGGACAAATGGGTCAAGGGGTTGAATTCACAGAAGTAAAGCGCATACGTGAAGCTTTCCTTGATAAGCAATATGCGAATGAGAATAAGAGTCTAGGCGAGTGGACTGTTCGCCAGGATACTTTAGAGAAACTAGAAGCGATTATTAATGAGCCTTCTAATACAGGTCTTCGTCAAGTTCTTGATAACTTCTGGAACTCCTGGCAAGAGCTAAGCAAGCAACCAGACAATTTAGAGACGAGAGCCGTTGTTAAAGAGAGCGCATTGGCAGTAACAGACGCGTTTAATCATGCAGCGAAGCAATTGAACGACCTTGCGTCCGATTTAAATGACAATATCACGGTTAAAGTTACACAAGTGAATACAACACTAAAGCAAATTGCCGGCCTGAATAATGAGATCTTCCGTGTTGAGGGTCTTGGCAATAATGCGAATGATCTTCGCGATCAACGGGACTTGTTAGTCGATGAATTGTCTAAGGTTATCAATGTTTCCGTTCAAGAGGAATCCGGCGGATATCGAGTGAAGATGGGTAATCAGGATTTGGTTGTGGCAAGCACAGCAACAGAGTTCGATGAGAATACTGCAGCTTCAGCGTATCCAGCTGATTTGAACAGCGGTGAACTTTATGGACTCATGCTATCCAATCAACGTTATGTTACAGAGTATAAGAACCAACTGAATTCAATGGTTTCCACCATTGTAACTGCGGTGAATGCGGCACATAAAGAAGGCTACACGCTGCAAGACCCTCCTACAAAAGGTGGCGATTTCTTCACTCCGATTGCTGATTTCAGTACAGCTGCAGCCACGTTTAAAGTTAGTGCGAATATTACAGATAATGTTGAAAATATTGCAGCTTCTTCGAAGACGTATTTTGATGCCAATGGTGTTGAGCATGTTGTAAAAGGTAATAATGAGCTAGCGCTGAAATTGGCGGGAATCAAAAATCAGAAATATAATTTCGACGGATCGGGAGTTACCAAAATTATTTTGAATGGCGGGACATTTGACGAGTTCCTTCGTGCGGTAGTCTCCGAAATCGGGGTTCAAACACAAGAGGCTCAACGCCAGGTTTCTAATCAGAAAATACTTGTCGATCAAGTGGATGCAAGACGCCAATCCGTAAGCGGTGTTTCGTTAGATGAAGAAATGGCCGATATGATTAAATACCAGCACGCATATAACGCGGCAGCGCGTTCCTTGACTACATTTGATGAGATGCTAGATAAAGTAATCAATTCAATGGGTACGGTAGGCAGATAGATGTAAGTAACAAAACTAGAGGTATGGGGTGGAATTGGTATGGCTCTTCGCGTCACACAAGGCATGTTGAATACACAATTGCTACGTAATTTGAATGGGAATTTATCTCGGATGGATAAGCTTCAAGATCAATTGTCAACAGGTCGCAAGATCAATAAGCCTTCAGATGATCCGGTAGGAATTAGTTTCTCTATGCGCTACCGCAGTGAGCTAGAAACGAATGATCAATATCAGAGAAATGTCGATGCGACGGTTTCTTTTCTAGATTATACAGATACGATGTTGGATCAAACCGGAAGTGTCATGCAAAGAGCACGTGAGCTTGCTGTAGCAGCGGCGAACGGCACCAACTCAGAAGAGTCGTTGAATGCGATGAAAACGGAGATTGACCAATTGTACAGTCAGTTAACGAACATCGGAAACAGTCAATTTAACGGGAAATTTGTCTTTAATGGACAAATCACAGACAAAGCGCCGTTCCCTGATCCGGATAATGCAGCTAATGCTGTAACGGATAGTGGAGAAATCAAGTTCGAAATTGGTGCCGGCGTTCAAATTGCCATGAATAAAACAGCGGAACAGATTTTTGGGAAATCCGGTGATGCGAATAACGCTTTTCAAATTTTAAAGGATTTATCGGCGGCTTTAGCATCAGGTACAACACCAGGTATTCAGAAGTCTATTGAACTTATGGATCAACGAATGAGTGGAGTCTTAGGAGCACGTGCGGATATTGGTGCCAAAACGAATCGCGTTCAGCTCGCAGAGGAACGCCTGCAAGACATTGGTATTAACTTGCAAAGCCTGCAATCGAAGACGGAAGATGCAGACATGTCTCTGGTTATCACCAATTTGAAAATGGAAGAGAACGTCTACCAGGCTTCACTTTCTGCCGGCTCCAAAGTGATTGTCCCGACATTAGTAGATTTCTTGCGTTAATAATTCAATTAGGAGGCGGTTGAAGTGCCAAGTATTCCACAAATACAAATAAGCCAGCAGCCGGCTCTAATTGGTATAGACGCCGATCTTGGAACGCAAGATATTCGACAGCCTAGAGCAACATATGAGATGCAAGTGGATCGTCCTAAACAGGACATGCGACAGCCTAGAGGAGAACTAGAGATCGATCAAAGCCGAGCTTGGGACGCTCTTGGTCAAGGACCAATTCTTACAGCGTTAAATCGGATCTATTCTCAATGCTCACAAATCGCTATGCAAGGGATCGCAAGGCGCGTTGAGGATGGCAATAGGATGGCTGCCATTCATCATGGTGGGAATGCGATTGCTGAGATTGCGAAAGACCTTAGTATTAGCCGTCCGCAGTTCGATTACTACGGGGAAGCGGCTTATGATAATGTTGATATAACGTACACAGCTAGCAAAGCTGAAATCAATGTTACGGACGGTAGAGTAAATGTTAATGCACAGGTAAACAAGCCTGAGATTGATTATAATCGAGGTAAGCTTGATATTTACATGAGACAATATCCTAAGGTGGATATCTCAGTGTCACAAATTGATTTCAAAACATAATGGGGTATAATCAGGCTATAGATGATTTCTATAGCTTTTTTTACCACATGAGAAAGTATAAGATTTCGGTTTACGAAAACAGCTTGATTATTGGCGATAAAACCTGCCTCTAAACGCGGTCGCTCATCTTCGAATGGCCTCGATAGAGGTTTTCTCATTATTTGTTCAAATGAAGGAGCTAGGCAGATGAAAATAACGACTTTATTTTTCGGTGAGATTGAAGTGCAGGACTCTGATATAGTCACGTTTACACAAGGAGTGCCAGGCTTTGAAGAACTAACTCAATTTACTTTGGTTCAGCCTGCGGATAGTGCTCCTTTCTCATATTTCCAATCCGTTGAGGAAGGCGGTCTTGCTTTTTTAGTGACAGATCCTTTCCTTTTTTTTAAAAATTATGAGTTAAATATTCCAGATGCTGTGCAGACTGAATTAAAGATTGAGAAGCCAGAAGATGTGCTAGTCTGGTCAGTCGTTACAGTAAATGATGACTTCACGAAGATCACACTTAACCTCTTGGCGCCTATCATATGGAATGTACAAGAGCAGTTAGCCAAGCAGATCATTCTACACGACTCGGCGTACAACGTCAAACATGAAATCGTGTTAAGCGAAGTGGGCGAACCAACACAAGTGGAGGGGTGAGGAGTATGCTCGTATTGGCCAGAAAAAAAGGAGAATCGATTATGATCGGTGATCAGATCGAGATCGTCGTTCTGGGTAGTGAAGGAGACACGATTCGTGTTGGCATTCGCGCTCCAAAACATGTCGAAGTTTTCCGCAAAGAGATCTACCAAAACATCCAAGAATCGAATAAAGAAGCGATTTCTAGTCCGATTAGTCCTTTAAACCTAAGTAAATTAATAAATAAGTCTAAATAGAGCAAAATGTCGGCCATAGGTCGACATTTTTTTTATTTTACCTATAAACTTTCGGAATCGCTAGGACGATATATATAACAACGGGCCTCAAGCTGGGCGGCCGACCCGCTTGTGAACCCAAAATAAATCCACATGGATGTGGATCAAACGAACCTTCAGGAGGAAGAAACAAATGAGAATTAATCACAATATCGCAGCAGCGAACACTCACCGTCAATTGACGGGTAACACAGCAGCAGCAAGCAAATCCCTTGAGAAATTGTCTTCCGGTCTTCGCATCAACCGCGCTGGTGATGATGCAGCTGGTCTAGCAATCTCCGAGAAAATGAGAGCACAAATCCGCGGTTTGGATATGGCTTCCAAAAATGCTCAAGATGGTATCTCCTTGATTCAAACAGCTGAGGGTGCATTGAACGAAACTCACTCCATCCTTCAACGTATGCGCGAATTGGCTGACCAATCCGCAAACGGAACGAACACAACTGAAGATCGTACAGCGATCCAAGAAGAAGTAAAACAATTAAAAGACGAAATCGATCGTATCGGTAACACAACTGAGTTCAATACTCAGAAATTGTTGAACGGTGCATTGAAAAATGCTGGCGGCGCTAACGTAGCTCAAGATACTACAACTAGTGCAGTTGTAGCTAAATTGACAAACGGGCAATTCACTGGCAGCGGTCAACTTATGGCATCTGGTGCATCAGTTGCTGCCGACTTTGTTAAAGAAACAATTAAAATCGATGGATCCGATATCGATATTAACTGGCAGAACCTCACTACAGATGAGCAAAATGTTCTAAAGGGTGTTACGACAAGTACAGCTACGCAAACTGCAGCTAAGGACCTAATCGTTAGCAAAATCAATGAAGCGATTGATGCTTCAGGTAAAAATGTTGCTCATGTTACTGGTTATGTAAGTGCATCTGGTACTCTAGTGCTAGAAAGTGCAACTAAAGGTGTCGACTCCAAGATTTCTATTACTGGTGGCGGTGCTGCTGGCGTTCTTTCTCACATGACTAGTGGTGGTGGAGCTATCAACGGAACTACTAATTTCAATGGTACTACTGTGGCAGCAGGTACTCTTGCAGATTTCAAAATTGGAGATACTAATCTTCAATTGACTATTGCGACAGCAATAAGCAATACTACAACAATGGCAAGTGGGGCATCTATCATCCAAAGCGGCATTAATGCTGCAATTGATACTTACAACACGGCTAATGGCTTTACTACAGGGCAAGATAAATTTATTGAACACGTAACAGTAAACGCAACAACTGACGGAAGATTCTCAATCGCTAGTCAAAGTGGTCCTGTAACATTGACTGATCGTACTGGTAAAACAGCGATTTCTGATCTTGGGCTAACACAAGCTCAAACAGAATCTGCTGGTGGCGGTGGTGTGACGTTCCAAATTGGTGCTAACCGTGGTCAAACAATTAGCTTTGGAATCGGCGATATGCGTACTGCCGCTCTAGGATTATCTGCAGTGGATGTTTCATCTGCTTCTAGTGCATCCCAAGCATTAAGTACTCTTGATGGAGCAATTAAATCTGTTTCTTCCCAACGTTCCAAAATGGGTGCTGTTCAAAACCGTTTGGAGCATACAATCAACAACTTGCAAACTGCTTCCGAGAACTTGACATCTGCTGAGTCCCGTATTCGTGACGTAGACATGGCGAAAGAAATGATGGATTTCACTAAGAACAACATCCTTTCTCAAGCTGCTCAAGCAATGTTGGCACAAGCAAATCAACAGCCTCAAGGCGTTCTTCAATTGCTTCGTTAATCATCATAAATATAAAGAAGACTCTAGCTTATCTAGAGTCTTCTTTTGCTATTTCTAAACATTGCTATTTACAATCCTTAAGGAAATACCGATATAATGATTATAGAAATACAAAGTTCATGGAGGGTTGATCGTGCAAATAAAGCTAAAAGATGAGTGGTTTATTCTTGGTAACAATAAGGAAAGTGTGGATCTTCTCTTTGAACAATTAGATGAACTTAAAAAGAACGAAAATGTAATGGTGAGCACTGTTTATGTAAATGAAGAGGAAATTTTTGGGGACTTTTATGATTATATCGTTTCTAATATAAATCAGATTAATAAAGTAGAATTTAAAGTTATATCCCACAAAGAGTATATTATCGATTTAATTAAAAGCGTTGGAGAGTATTTAGAAGGTGCACTTCCAGAAGCTAATAAATTACCGCAGCAATTTTATACTAATCCAACTGACCAAGCATGGGCAAGTATGGTTCATCTTTTTGAGGGAATGGAGTTTATTCTAAAAACATTTGACGTATTTACGAATCATTACCCTAACCATGCTTCACGGCAACAATACGAAGGATATATTCATACAATAATAAATGAAATATCAAATTTAGAACATGCAATGAATGATGTGGATTATATCTTAACTGCCGATTTATTAAAATATGAAATATTACCTGCTCTTAAGGGACTGCGCATCATTGCAGAAACCATAATCAATCCTGAGGAGTCACAATTATGATTTTTGAAGCGAACTTGAAAATACTTGAGAAAAAATTTCCAATGGTTTGGAAAGCGAGAAATGCAGCAAGTGTAAATCGAATGTCAGGTATAGAAATCGGTGTTTCAAAAGCAGGTGATCCGACATTAGCTATTAATATAAATGGAAAAGTCACGCAGGTAGTAAGTAAGTATAACCCTATTGATGAAGCTGAACAATTTATAAATCAATTGGTGGATGTGGACAAGTATAGTAACGTTTTATTTTATGGGTACGGTATGGGATACCAAGTAGAGTGTTTTAATCAAAAATATCCGAATAAATCGTTTTCTATTTTCGAACCTTATCCCGAAATTTTTTACGAAAGCTTAAAGCATTGTTCTTTAAAACAATCGATGATAAATAAATTAAATCATATATATTTGGAATATACGAAAGATGATTTATCTAATTATTTAAGACATTTAGTCGGTTCCCTTGAAGGGGAATTGCTCCTTGTTGTGCATCCAGCCTATGAGAGGCTCTTTTCCGAGATGTTCCAGCGATTCATTCAAACCTACAAAGTAGAAATTTCAAACAAATTAGAGAACTTGAGAGTTAACTCTGCCTTTGAGAAAAGATGGATTTTTAATAGTCTTATCAATTTGCCGGTCGTTATCCAAACGCCTAATATCACAGTAGCCATGAAAGAAAGACTTAGAAATAAGCCAGTTGTATTGGTTGCAGCCGGTCCCTCTCTTGATGAAGAAATTGAGAATCTGAGGTATATAAAGGAAAATGGTTTGGCATATATCATCTCAGTTGGTACAGCTATTAATGGGCTTCTAGCAAATGATATATTCCCTGATGCAGCGTGCACCTACGATCCTACAGACTTAAACGCAAAGGTTTTTCAGGTTTTAGTGGATAAAGGTATTACAAACTTGCCATTAATTTTTGGAACTAGTACCGGATTTGAGGTCATCCAAAACTACCCAGGTCCTAAATTACACATGCTGACAAGCCAAGATACGATTTCACCCTTTTTTCTTCAAGAGAAACAAGGAAAGGCTATTTATAAAATTGCTGATGCGGGGTCTGTTTCGATAATCGCATTGCAATTATTGAAACTGCTGGAATGTAATCCAGTTATACTCGTAGCTCAAAACTTCGCTTTTAAGAAAGACCGGACATACGCAGATAGCACTCTAGTTATTGAAGATTTCACCCAATTAAAACCAATTAAGGTGGAGAGTGTAACAGGTGAGGATGTATACACGAACGAAGACTGGAATCGCATGCGCAAACAAATGGAAATTATAACAGGTGATAATAAACATCTTGAAGTTATCAATACAACGAGTGGCGGAGCAAAAATAGCAAATACAGAATATATTTCTTTAAAAGAAGTTATACAAGAGAGATTGAGTGGGGTTGTCGTAGAGGAAGGATGGTATGCAACGAATGAAAGCTCTTATGACTTAACGGATTTAGATGTAAAAATGAAAAGAATGGCTTTGTCATGCAGAACTTTGTTAAAGAATATTGATGATATTGTAGAAATGCTAAAGAAATTAGAGAGAGCGATTGCACGGCGTGATCTTCCCAAGATGAACGAACTATTCCCAAAACTCGATAAAGATATGAATAAAGTTTCAAAAAATGATTTCTTCAATATTTTGGTACTACCAATGAACAGAGTGAAGTATGAGTTCTTTATGAAAAAAATTGATGAAATACGAAAAGAATTGAATGTGTTGATTAAGGCAAAGTTAATATTAACTGAATTTGGTGATTTCTTATATCGGACACAACATGATGCTTTGGTTTTGCAACCTATATACAAGGCAACATTTGATAGTATGGGAACTCGATAGCGATAGTTAAAAGAGATGGAGTGATGATGTTGAGTCGAAAAATATTAGTTACCGGTGCAGATGGATTTATTGGCTCGCATCTCGCAGAGAAACTAGTACATTTAGGATATCAAGTAAGGGTATTTGTTCTATATAATTCATTTAATTCTTGGGGATGGCTCGATTATGTACCTGAGAATATCAAAGAAAGCATCGAAGTTTTCTCAGGTGATATCCGCGATCCTCACGGTGTTAAGGTTGCTATGGAGGGTTGCGATGCTGTTATGCACCTTGCTGCGCTTATTGCAATACCTTACTCCTATCACTCACCGGATACTTACGTGGATACCAATATTAAAGGAACGTTAAATGTGGTTCAGGCTGCCAAGGAACTTGGGTTATCAAAGGTGGTCCATACTTCCACAAGTGAAGTGTACGGAACAGCTCGGTTTGTTCCAATCACGGAGGAGCACCCTCTTCAAGGACAATCACCTTACTCTGCTTCAAAAATTGGGGCCGACCAGATTGCAATCTCATTTCACAATTCCTTCCAAACGCCGGTCTCTATTATTAGACCTTTTAATACTTATGGGCCAAGACAGTCCGCCCGAGCGGTGATTCCTACAATAATTACTCAGATTCAAGCTGGTCAGCGTGAAATTAAACTAGGGGCTATTCACCCAACTCGAGATTTCAATTACGTTGAAGATACGGTCAAAGGGTTTGTTTCAGTTTTGGAGTCCGATAAATCAATCGGAGAAGTTATTAATATCGGGAGTAATTTCGAAGTTTCTATTGGCCAAACTGCACAATTTATTGCCGATGTAATGCAAGTGGAGATCCAAATTGAAGAAGATACGGCACGTTTACGCCCAGAAAAAAGCGAGGTAGAGCGTTTGTGGGCAGATAATAGCAAAGCAAAAGAACTGTTAAATTGGGAACCGCAATATGCCGGTATAGAGGGTTTCAAAGCTGGTCTGTTACAGACAGTAGATTGGTTTGCAAATTCTAATAATAGAATGCTTTATAAAGCTGGGTTGTATAATATATGACTAAGACAGCTGAACTAACTTCCCTTATAGTTGATAAGCTTAAAGATAGTTTGCCTAAGGAAAACTTTATAGCGCTGCATGAACCTCATTTCTCAGGGAATGAGTGGAAATATGTTAAGGAATGCTTAGACACAGGATGGGTTTCATCTGTCGGGAAATATGTTGATTTATTTGAGCAGATGCTGTCAGATTACACAGGCGTGCAGCATGCTATCGCAGTGGGGAATGGTACTGCAGCTCTACATGCTTCTCTTCTAATAGCTGGGGTGGGGCCTGGGGAAGAAGTGCTGATCCCATCGTTATCCTTTATAGCCACAGCTAATGCAGTATCCTATTGTGGAGCTATTCCACATTTTGTTGATGTGGAAGAATTGACATTAGGAATGGATCCTAGAAAGCTTGCGGATTACTTAAAAGAGATTACTGAGGAACGTTATAATGGGTGCTATAATCGATCAACGGGGCGAAGAATTTCAGCCGTTGTGGTTATGCATACCTTTGGCCACCCAGTAGATCTTGAACCAATTGTTGAAGTTTGTGATCGTTACGGGCTTACTCTGATTGAAGATGCTGCTGAATCATTGGGTAGCTATTATAAGGGTAAGCATACGGGGAATTGGGGAAAGTTATCTGCAGTTAGCTTTAATGGAAATAAGACAATAACAACGGGGGGCGGTGGTGCAATTCTGACCAATGACCCTAATTTAGCCAAACAAGTTAAGCATATAACGACTACAGCGAAAGTGCCCCATCAATGGGAGTTTTATCACGACCAAATTGGGTATAATTATAGGTTGCCCAATATTAATGCCGCTTTAGGGTGTGCACAACTAGAGCAGCTTCCGGATTTTATTCATAAGAAAAGATCACTTGCTAGTATGTATCATGAGGCATTTCGAGAGATTCCAGGTGTTACATCATTTAAAGAAGCTGATTTTGCATGCAGTAATTATTGGTTGAATGCATTAGTTTTTGACCAAGAATATAGAGCTTGCCGAGAAATATTTCTAAATCAAACGAATTCGCAAGGGATTATGACAAGGCCAGTGTGGGTACCCCTTCATAAGCTTGAGATTTATAGTGCGTGTCCTGCAATGGATTTAAGTTATACTAATGATTTAAGTACTAGGCTTGTAAATATTCCAAGCAGTGTTATCTTAGGTCATTATGAATAAAAGAAAAATTATGGTTGTTACAGGGACACGTGCTGAATATGGATTGCTTTACTGGATTATGAGAGAGATCGAAGCGGACTCTGGCCTCGTATTACAGCTTGTAGTTACGGGAGCCCATTTATCACCAGATTTTGGGATGACATACCGTTTAATTGAGGAAGATGGTTTCCGTATTGATGAGAAATTGGAGATGCTTCTTTCTAATGATTCCCCAACAGCAGTCACTAAATCAGTGGGATTAGCTGTTATTGGTTTTGCAGATGTTCTAGATAGGTTGAAACCCGACATAGCTCTACTTATAGGTGATCGATTTGAGATGTTTGCTGCTGCACAAGCTGCTATGATAAATCGAATCCCCATTGCACACATTCATGGTGGGGAAGTGACTGAGGGCGCCATTGATGAGGCAATCAGGCACTCCATAACTAAAATGTCACACATCCATTTTGTAGCCGCGGAAGCTTATCGGCAAAGAGTTATTCAATTAGGGGAAAACAAGGATTTTATTTATAATTATGGCGCTCCTGGTGTAGAAAATATTAAACGCGTAAAGTTGCTCAGCAGGTTGCAGCTAGAAGAGGCAATTGATTTTCCTTTAGGTTTACTCACTTTTCTTGTAACTTATCATCCAGTAACATTGGAGGGTAAGGGGCCAAGGAGGGCTATGGAAGAACTCATAACAGCACTTGAACATTTTCCAGATGCTCATATTATTTTTACTAAACCTAACTCAGATGCAGATGGAAAAATAATCATTGATATGATGGATCATTATGCGGAAAAATACCCTGAGCGGATTAAGGTATTCGCGTCTATGGGACAGGTAAATTATTTAAGTACTTTAAGGCAGTGTGACGTTGTTATTGGTAATTCGTCAAGTGGAATTATCGAGGCGCCTATTTTCCAGAAGCCAACGATTAATATCGGACGCAGGCAAAGTGGAAGGTTAAAAGCTACTTCTATAATAGATTGTACTGAAACTTCAGATTCTATTAGAGATGCTATCAGTTTAGCGATATCTTTAGATTTCCAATCTTCATTAAGAGATGTACAGGCTCCGTATGGAGATGGAGACACTGCTAAAAACATTAAGAACTGTTTGAAATCAATTAATTTACAAAATTTAATAAATAAAAAGTTTTACGATATTTAATTGCTTGGAGGCTCTAGATGAAAAAGTGCTACATTATTGCTGAGGCTGGTGTAAATCATAATGGCTCGATGGAGATGGCTAAGCAATTAATTGATGAAGCCTCAAATGCGGGAGCCGATGCTGTTAAATTTCAAACCTTTAATGCGAAAAATTTAGTAACACAGAATGCTCCAAAAGCTCAATACCAGAAGAATTCCACGGATCAAGACGAATCTCAGTTTGAGATGCTTAAGAAGTTGGAATTGACTTTAGAGAATCACTTAGAGCTTCTAGAACATTGCAAAAAACGGGGTATTCAGTTCTTATCAACTCCTTTTGATATAAGTAGCGTGGAACTGCTTACTGAAAAGTTGAAACTCACAACTCTGAAGTTACCTTCAGGAGAAATCACTAATGCTCCTCTTTTGCTGAAAGCGGCTGAGTCGGGTGCGAACTTAATAGTATCTACTGGAATGAGTACTTTAGCGGAAGTGGAAGCAGCACTAGGGGTTCTGGCATTTGGATATTTGAAGGCCGATGACTTGATACCATCACTATTGGCTTTCCAACAGGCTTTTGCGTCGGATGAGGGTAAAAGAATATTGAAGCAAAAGGTTATTTTGCTGCATTGCACGACAGAATACCCAGCGCCCTTTAATGAAGTCAATTTATTAGCTATGGATACCTTGAGGGAGTCTTTTGGACTTAATGTTGGTTTCTCCGACCATACGGAAGGTATAGCCGTCCCTATTGCCGCAGCTGCTAGAAATGCTGTCGTTATTGAGAAGCATTTTACTCTTGATAGAGGATTATCAGGTCCTGATCACAAAGCTTCACTCGAACCTGGCGAGCTTAAAATGATGATCGCATCAATAAGGCAAATTGAAGTATCGCTAGGTACCAGGGAGAAGTCCCCTACTTCTTCTGAAGAAGGAAATCGGGTGGTAGCAAGAAGAAGTATTGTTGCTGCAAGACGGATTACGCAAGGAGAACTATTCACGGAAGAAAACTTAGCAATTAAACGTCCTGGTGGTGGGGTTTCTCCAATGATGCTGTGGGATTTAATTGGGAAGCGATCTGATAAGGATTATCTTTCCGATGAAATGGTTGATATATGAATCTCCCCATTATTATTATCGGTGGCGGGGGGCACGCTAAGGTTCTAATTGAAAGTCTATTATTAGATTCTAAACAAATTCTTGGATATACGGAGTTAGATCCTCTTAGTGGACGAGATACTATTCTAGGAATACCTTTTCTTGGGACTGATGATTACATATTACAGAGAGATCCTGAAAGTATTCTATTAGTTAACGGAATTGGTTCTATAAAGACCCTGTGTGTACGCAAGCAAATATATTTGAAATATAAAGAGATGGGTTTTACTTTTACTAATGTAATCCATCCGTCCTCTATTATTTCTCCGAATGCAAGATTAGGAGAAGGTATCCAAGTGATGGCGGGAGCTATTGTTCAAGTAGGCAGTTCAATTGGTGATAATTCGATAATTAACACTAAGGCGTCAGTTGACCACGACTGTTTGATAGGGAAGCATGTTCATATAGCTCCTGGCGTAATAATTTCGGGAGAAGTTGTAGTAGATGAAGGGTCCCATATCGGGAGTGGTTCAACAATCATTCAACAGGTGCATATTCATCCTAATAGTACAATTGGTGCGGGATCTGTTGTTTTAAAAGATGTGCAAGCCAATAGAACTGCATATGGTGTTCCGGCGAAGGAAGTGGACAAATGAAATTTTGGAAAGAAGTTACAGTTAATGCGGATACCTCAATACTTTCTACCTTAGAGATTATTGATAAGGGTTCACTACAGATAGCTCTTGTAATCGATTCACATAACAAATTGTTGGGAACAGTAACAGATGGAGATATTAGACGTGGTATTTTGAATGGTATAAGTCTGCAATCTCAAGTAAGTTTAGTAATGAATACGCAACCCTTCACAGGAAGTGTCCATGAAAGTAGAGAAAATATACTTCAAAAAATGAAAGATCATAGATTGCATCAAATTCCAATTGTTAATGATAATGGTTGTTTAACAGGAATCGAATTATTCGAGGAGCTAGTTCAATCGAAAAAACTTCATAACTGTGTGTTATTAATGGCAGGAGGATTAGGAACTCGATTGAGTCCTATGACTGATAATTGCCCTAAGCCACTACTTAAAGTTGGAATCAAGCCTATTCTAGAAACCATTATTGAGAACTTTATTGACCAGGGCTTTTATCGATTTTATTTGTCTGTCAACTATAGGGCGGATATGATAAGAGATTATTTTGGTGATGGTTCGAAATGGGGAGTAGAAATTCGGTATATCGAAGAAAGCATGAAGCTAGGAACCGCTGGTGCGCTTAGTTTAATTGGAGACAAACCAACTGAACCTATCATTGTTATGAATGGCGATTTACTCACTAAAGTTAATTTCCAACAATTACTTCAGTTTCATACAGATAATAATTCCAAGGCGACTATGTGTGTACGAGAGTATGAATTTCAAGTGCCTTATGGTGTTGTTCAAATTGATAATCACCGATTAATGAATATTGTGGAAAAGCCAAAACAATTATTTTTTGTTAATGGGGGCATCTATGTACTTGATCCCGAGGTAGTAAAGTTTGTACCCAAGGATTCTTTTTATGACATGCCAAATCTATTTGAAGTTTGTATTGAGCATAAACTGGAAACAACTGTGTTCCCCATTAGAGAATATTGGATTGACATCGGCCAGGTAGATGATTTTAATCGTGCTAATAATGAGTATAAAGAGAGGTTTTTATGATTGAAGGGAGTCGTGTTCTAGGGGTAATCACAGCACGGGGTGGTTCTAAAGGTGTACCTAGGAAAAATGTAAGGAATATTGCTGGTAAGCCCCTGATTGGTTGGACTATTGAAGAAGCTAAAAAATCACAATACTTAGATAATCTTATACTATCTTCTGACGACGAAGAGATTATTTCAGTTGCTCAATCTTTTGAATGTGAGGTTCCATTTATTAGGCCTAGCGAACTTGCTTTAGATGGAACGCTTGGTATAGAACCAGTATTGCATGCGATAGATAATGTTAAAGGTTATGACTATGTGGTTTTATTGCAACCAACTTCTCCGTTAAGAAGTGCCATAGACATTGATAGATGTATTGAAATATGCATCGCAGAAGGTTACCCGTCTTGCGTTTCGGTTAGCGAATCAATCAAAAGCCCATATTGGATGTACAAACTGAATGTCGATGGCACTTTAGATCCATTGCTTAAAATTGAAAATCGATTAGCAACTCGTCAAGAACTTCCAGTTAGCTATGTACTAAATGGTGCTATCTATGTAGCGAAAATAGGTTGGCTGAAAGAACAAAAGAGTTTCCTTCATAAGGAAACTGGTGCATATATTATGCCGCAAGAGCGTTCATATGATATTGATACTGCTATGGACTTCGAGTTTGTTGAGTTTTTAATGAAAAAAAGATCTGAGTGCTAATATATGATGTAATGAAAATAAGAAAAGATTGCTTTTAATTATAGGGGTGAATAAAGCATGCAAAAAATTGATGTGCTGAGGAAATACAATTTACCGGAAATTGTTAAATATTGCGTTAAATGCACGATTTCAAACCAACGACCGAGAATTACCTTTGATGAGAATGGAGTTTGCAGTGCTTGTAATTTTGCAGAATTCAAAAGAACAAAAATAGATTGGAAACTAAGAGAGAAAGAATTAGAAGAGTTATGTGATAAATACCGTAAAAGGGATGGTTCATACGATGTAGTTGTACCATGTAGCGGCGGGAAGGATGGTTCCTATGTTGCGCATCTGCTAAAGTATAAATATGGTATGAACCCCCTTACTGTGACTTGGGCTCCTCATATCCCAACAGAGATTGGAAGACAAAATCTCGATAATTTCATTCAATCGGGGTTTGATAATATTCTTGGGACACCTAATGGTAAAATTCATAGATTAATGACCAAATTATCTTTTATTCATGTTGGCGATCCATTCCAACCTTTCATCTATGGGCAAACAAACTTTCCACTTCGTGTTGCTGTTCAAAATAGTATTTCTCTAATTATGTATGGTGAGAATGGTGAGGTTGAGTATGGTGGGGATATGAAGAATGCTTTCAAACCAACTAGAGATATTCAAGATCATGATAAACACTATTTCTCAGGGCTTCCACCGGAATTTTGGACAGATAAGGGTGTTAATCAAGCGGATATCTACCCATATAAGGCGCCTGAGTATGAGAAAATTGTTAATAATAAAACTGAGATTCATTTTATGGGGTATTACACGTTTTGGGATCCTCAGGAAAACTATTACTACTGCTCTGAACATACAGGATTCAATGCAAACACGGAAAGATCAGAGGGTACCTATTCAAAGTACGCCAGCTTGGATGATAAAATTGATGGATTCCACTATTACTTAGCTTATATTAAGTTTGGTCTAGGTAGGACTACCTCAGATGCTGCTCATGAAATAAGGGATAATAAAATAACAAGAGAAGAAGGAATAGCGCTTATAAAACGATACGATGGCGAATTCCCGCAAAAGCATTATAAAGCATTCTTAGATTATTGTGATATTACGGAAGATCAATTTTGGGAAGTGATCAATTGCTGGAGAGCTGAGCATCTATGGATACAAGAAAATGGTACATGGAAACTACGTAAACCGATATGGCTTGAGTAGGAAACCAAATTCCATATTATCAGGAATAGTGGAGTAAAGTTTGGTCTTAATAAAGGAGTAACAAAGGAGTAACAAATGAGTAATATTCGACTAATTGCTCGACTTGATATTAAAGGGCCAAACTTAATAAAAGGCATTCATCTGGAGGGTCTTCGCGTTTTAGGGGACCCTCAGGTTTTTGCACAAAGATATTATGAGCAAGGTATCGATGAGATTATATACATGGATGCAGTAGCTAGTCTTTATGAAAGAAATAATCTAACGGAAATTGTGAAATATACAGCCCGAAATGTTTTCATTCCCTTAACCGTAGGTGGAGGAATTCGCTCGGTAGATGATGTCTATCAGCTACTTAGAGCAGGGGCTGATAAAGTTGCCATTAACACAGCGGCCACCCGCAATCACGAATTGATTAAACAAATATCTCGGAAATTTGGCTCTCAATGTATGGTCTTATCTATAGAAGCTAAGAAGGTAGGACCTCAAAAGTGGGAAGTATATACAGACAATGGTCGTGAACGTACCGGCATAGATGTTATTGAATGGGTAAAGCGTGGAGAGGATCTAGGAGCAGGTGAAATATTACTGACTTCTGTGGATCAAGAGGGAACGAAAAAAGGGTTTGATGTTGAACTCGTAAGGCAAGTGAGTACTTCAATTACTATCCCCGTAATTGCAAGTGGGGGAATGGGAAAAGTGGAGCACTTAGTGGATGTAATAAGAGAAGGAAAGGCTGATGCGGTAGCCATGGCTGATATTTTGCATTATGATCGAAGTTCTTTGAGGGAAATAAGAGATGGTGCAAAAAGAAATGGCATCGAACTTAGGAGTACATTATGAGTAACTCACAAGTAACCATAATCGATTACGGTGTAGGGAACATTTATAGTGTTACAAACGCATTTGAGGCATGTGGTGCCCAAGTCACTCTAACGGATGATCCAGAAATTATTTTAAATTCAGAAAGAGTAGTATTACCTGGTGTTGGTGCTTTTCAAGATGGTATGAAAGGTTTACAGGATAGGGGACTTGTTGAGCCCATAGTAAATTATGCAAACTCAAATCGGCCTTTCATAGGAATCTGTCTCGGTATGCAAATGCTTATGGATACTAGTGAAGAATTTGGCCTTCATCAAGGTTTGGGTATTATTAAGGGGCGCGTTGTGGCAATACCCGGTACTGATCTAAATAAGCAAAGACACAAAATCCCTCATATTGGTTGGAATGAGCTGCAAAGATTGAGTACGAGTTGGGATAGGACAATTTTAGAAGCTATTGCAATCGAATCTTCCGCATACTTTGTCCATTCCTATACAGTTATTCCGGATAACCTTGAGAATAGACTTGCAGACAGTTATTATAACGGCAGACAAATTTCTGCTGTCATTAAATCGGGATCGGTGTATGGTTGTCAATTTCATCCTGAAAAAAGCGGGGAAATTGGTTTAAGGATATTATCTAATTTTCTGAAACTTGAATAAATCAAAAATGATTTGAGTTAGGGTATTATACTCACTACTTTGTAGGGGGTATTTTTATTATTTAATAATAAGTCGTGCTTAAAGGGAAAATAACTTGTTTAAGGTGATGTTAAAATGAAAAATAGGGATGTATATGATAAGCAATGGTTAGAACAAGATCTGCAAGATATAGATAAGTTGTTAGAAGATGGCTCCGTTGATTTTGCATATAAAGCTTTTACTGAGCTAATCAACAAGATTGAAAGTGAAGGATACGAAGCGAGTGAAGAGGTGAAAGCAAACGCTTATGCTTCTTTTGCATATTTTCTTTTTAGAGTTTCGGAATACGAAGGTTTCTTTGAAATGTATGTTAAAGCTCAGGACCATGGCTATCCAAAAGATGAAATAGAGAAGTTTCTATTGGAGGCTTTTGTTGAACCAAATAGTAATGAATTTCAAAAAATATATGAAACTAATATTCAGTTTTTAGTTTCAAATAGTTATATAAAGGAAGCAATTGGTTTTCAAAGTTTGAGTTTTTGGTTATTACCTACAGGAAATGCAAATGAATATTATATGTATGATAGAGAGCAAAAGGTTATTAAAGATAAAATAGCGTTATTCAAATATCAAGTCCTGAAGTCAATACCAACTATAAACCCATTTTCAGATTTTTTGTTAGTAGAAAGTTGGGATTGGAGAAGTATTCTATCCTATACTAACGCAGTCAGGAAAATGAACAAGAAAGCCTATATTGTTTTAGACGATATTAGGAGGTTTCTTGCTTGTTTGCAGGGTGCTTTATTAAATGATGCTATTCTATCTAACGTTTTAATTTTTGATAGCGTGAGTAGTATGATAAATTATTTTAAAAGCTGTAGTGCATTCCTTCCTAGGAATATGATTAATAATTCAAATAAAAGCATTGAAGTACAAGAAGGTCTCAATGAAGTCCATAAATTTCGTCTTTTAAAAGGTAATCGAAAAGGAGACAACATACTACTTAGCATCTGTATACCAAGCTATAATAGGGGAAACAGAGCTTATGATAATATTACTCATTTATTGCAATCCTCCTATGATGAAGAAATCGAGGTTATCCTCTCTAATAATGGAACCGAGAATACAACAAAAGAGCATTATGAAAAGATTGGGCATATTGATGACACAAGGTTCCATTACTTTTCTTTTAAAGAAAACCAAGGATTTGCGATTAATCTCTGCAAAGTATGTGAACTAGCTAGAGGAAAGTTCATCCTGCTACTAAGTGATGAAGATTTAATTGACTTCGATAGTCTGGATAAGATAATGAGTACGATAAATCAAGCAAAAGAAACCTTAGCCCTTATAAGAACATCAACTTCAATTCAAAGTAGACCGCCAGCTTTCACGACAGCAAAGTTAGGCAAAGATGCATTATTAACTTTTATGCTTAGTTCTAACTATATATCAGGTATTATTTTTAATAATGATTTATTAAAGAAATACAGGGGAATTGAGTTTATTAAAGAAAATATAACTAATAGCGTCTGCTTCTGGTATCCCCATATGTTTTGGGAGCTGTTATTATGCCAATATGGGAATGTGCTCGGCACAGATCTTGTTCTTGTGATTGAGGGAGAAGCAGAAAAAATGGAGGTTGGTGAGACAGTATTTAATGAAATAATTATTCCGACCTATGCAACAATTGAAGGAAGAATAGAGCAACATGAAGATTTTTTTAGAATTATTGAAAAGCTGGAAATATGTGCAGAGGATCTTGCTCTCTTTAGGGAGATGTATATTAAGCTTTGTTTAAAAACAATGTTTTTGGCAGTGCTTGCAATAAATATCTATTATAAAAAGGTGGATAGCAGGCCTTTGGAATTACTTGATAAGGTATATGAGTTCTGTACGAGGAAAGAATTCTTTGAAACTAGTATGAATAATAATCCTGCCAACTATCAAAGTGATTTAGTGTTAATTAGCCAATATTACGAACACTTTAAAAAACAAATATAGCAGCCTTTGCTCTATTATCTTAAAATAAGAAGTTGAACCATTAGTAATACATTTTATTCTAATAAATATCAAACCTCCATCCGATATATAAGATATATGTATATCTTCGGCTGGAGGTTGTTTCTATGAGTATTAATAACCCTGTAAGTGGCTTTGGAAATCCGGGAGATAGCAGACCTTCTCCTGAACAAGTAAAGGTTCATAAAGTGGATGAGATCGGAACGAGCAATGCAGCAGCAATCATTGCATCCAATTTTACGAATACATCGGAACTCAAACAAGCGGAATTGCAAGGTGAGAATGTCACAATTAGTGATGCGCAAGTCGTTAGAGCGATTGAGCACGCCATCAAAGCCATGCAAGGAAGAACAACTTCGCTTGAGTTTTCTATCCATCAAAAAACGAAGTTAATCTCCGTAAAAGTGTTAGATAAAGATACAGGCGAAACGATTCGTGAAATTCCGCCAGAAAAGAGTTTGGATTTTGTAGCTAAACTCTGGAAAATGGCAGGGATTCTTGTCGATGAGAAGAGATAAAAGTTAGTATTCCAGCATGAGAGGTAGGATAATATGGTACTACGATTGAGTGGGTTTTCAAATTCAGGTATTGATATTGATGATACAGTCAAGAAGCTAATGACTGCGGCTAAAATACCACAAGATAAGCTTAAACAACAAAAGCAATTACTTGAATGGCAACGCGACGATTATCGTGCGATAAATACGAAGATTTTAAATTTTCGTAGCGCAGCAACGGACATGACACGTCAAGGGACCTTTCAATCTAAGAAGTCTTCCTCAGCTGATGAGAGTGTATTCTCAGTTACTTCTACAGCAACAGCACCAGAGGGCATTTATTCGTTGAAAGTTAATAAGCTTGCTACATCGGCCTCAGTGACTTCCGAAGCAACTGGAAAATCATCGGAAGCTGCATTACTCAAGGACATCGATCCAACTTTTACTGCTAACACAACGTTATCCATTGGTGGGGAAAAAGGAACGGCAACGATAACAGTCAAACCAACAGATTCTATTGCAGTCTTAGTTGCATCTGTCAACGGTAAATCAAGTACTACTGGCGTAACGATGAGCTATGATGCAACCATTGATAAATTTTTCTTTGCATCGTCTTCAACGGGAAGTAAAGCAGCAATTGATCTTAAAATGGGAAGCGAAGAGAATGGTCATAATCTACTAACTTCGGTGTTAAAGTTAAAAGGCGATGCAGATAACAATCCAGTAACACCGAATACTCCGCTCTCAACTGATGTAGTCGATAAAGGACAAACACTTACAGGAACTGTGAACTTCACTACTGGCAGTGCAACGCTAATCGACAAGGATTTAACAACCGTTCAGAAGTTTCATATGGAAGTTAACGGAAAGTCACTTGATTATGAGATATCCAAGACAACCACGGTGGGCCAGTTGATTGACCAAATTAATAGTTCGGACATTGGTAAGTCTGGTGTATCCGCATATTTAGACGAAAATAATAAAATTGCATTTAACAATCCCGATCAAACGAAACCGATTACTTTCAGTGACGCAACAGTTGACTCTTACTCTCTTCTTGATAAGCTCGGAGTTAGTGCACCAATTCCATCGCATGATCCTAATAGTCCGACTAATCCAGGTAAAGATTATTCCTCGTTCCGTATCACAGGACAAAAGGCTCAAATCGAATTCAATGGGGCTACAGCGGATTACGACACGAACACCTTTGCTATCAGTGGGATGAATATTACCATTAAAAAAACTTCAGCAACCGCGGTTAATATCACAAACACACGCGATGTGGATACGGTATTTAACTCCATCAAATCGTTTGTAGATAAATATAACGAGCTTATTGACACAGTAAATACGAAGACTTCCGAAAAGAAATATAAAGATTTCACTCCACTTACTGACGAGCAGCGAGAAGCCATGAAGGAAGATCAGATCACAATTTGGGAATCCAAAGCAAAAAGTGGTTTGCTCCGCAGTGATTCATTACTTACAAGTGGTTTAAGTAATTTTAGACAAGCCTTCTCAAGTGCTGTTGATGGACTTCCTGTGGGCAATGCAAAAACCCTTTCTCAAATAGGGATATCAACAGCTAATATTAGTGGAAAGAGTATTTCGGGTAGCTATTTAGAGAACGGTAAAATTTATATCGATGATGATAAATTAAAGAAAGCGATAGCAGAAAAGCCTGACGAAGTGATGGCTTTGTTTACCGCAAATGACGGGGTCAAAGATTCGAATAAAGGTGACGGATTGGCAAGACGTCTTTCTGATCAGGCTGATGCTTTATTCAAGAACATCTCATCTAAAGCTGGTATTACGAATAGCGTTGATTCTAGTTATCTCATGGGTAAAACGTTAAAAGACATGAACAAACGTATCGACAATTTTACAGACAAACTTGAAGCACTTGAAACTCGCTACTACAATCAATTCACCGCCATGGAAAAATATATGAATCAAATGACGGCACAAAGTGCACAACTAACACAGCAAATGGGCTAGTAAGAGTCCTACTTTAAACTAGGGGGAAATATCCATGATTCAAGCCCAACGTAATAAATACTTGGAGAACACTGTTCAAACAGCAAGCCCGGCGCAATTGTTAATTATGCTTTGTGATGGGGCTATTCGTTTTTGCCGTGCGGGTATTGAGGCTTTGAAAAATACCAACTACCAAGACGCTAACACCAACCTAGTCAAGGTACAGGACATTATTAGCGAATTCTCCATCACGATTGATCGTAATGCTCCAATTGCCGTTGAGTTGTTGCGATTATATGAGTACTTCAATTACCGTTTAATTGAAGCTAATATGAAAAAATCTGTGGAGCCAGCTGAAGAAGTGTTAGGTTATCTGATTCAGTTGAAAGAAACTTGGATGCAAGCTGCGTTACAAGTTAAAAGCGGCGCAGTAAGTACTGCACCAGCTGGAGCTACGCATGGGTGAGTTGGTTGCTGAATTAGAAAAACGTACACAGCAAGCGTTAGCAGAGCTTACTACGATGGATATAGACCAGCTATCCGAGTATATGGAGCAGCGTGGCCTACTGATGCAAGCGCTAATAAATGCTACAGAAAATGCATCTGACGGTGATAAGGAGAAGTTCAAGGATCGTATTGAATCGATCGTGAGCCTTGACCCCATCTTCCTTCAAAAACTAACAAAATTCCGTGATCAGGCTAGATCCCAATTGACTAAGATTGACAACGGGAAGACGCAAAAGAATGCGTATGATAACCAATATGACGGAGATAGTTACTTCTTCGACAAGAAAAAGTAGTCTATCCACACCAACCTTTTGCCGCGGCAGGGGGTTTTTTCTTTTATCCCCTGTTTTCCTCAAACCCCTACATCATTCCGTGGATAAACAATCCGATCTGGCCCCACCATGTGAATAAATGAACTGTTTTAGCGCGAGTTATCCATAATTCTCTCCATTCATCCTGTGGATAATGTGCATAAACCTGTTAATAACTTTGTTAATAACATGTAAAGAAGCCCGTCATGACAGGATTCTACAAATTCTGCAGTTATCCACGGGATGTAAATACTTGAATTTTCTAAATATTCTATTTAATTAAAAGTTAGAAATTGACAGGTCAAGCAAGTAGGTGTTATAGTCAAAAAGAAAGGGCTTACATTTTATTTAAACTCTTTTTTATATTTTTTAAAACGAAAGGATTGTGTACGATATGCAAGGTAAAGTGAAATGGTTTAACGCAGAAAAAGGCTATGGCTTCATTGAGCGCGAAGATGGTGGGGATGTATTCGTGCATTTCTCAGCGATTCAGTCTGAAGGGTTCAAAACGCTAGACGAAGGTCAAGCTGTTGAGTTTGACATCGTAGAAGGCGCACGCGGACCACAAGCTGCAAACGTAAGCAGACTATAATTAATCGGCACGTGTTGTGCTATCGCATACAACGATGACAAGATCACCCTAGGGACATACTCTGGGGTGTTTTTTATATTTTGCATAGAAAGTTTAGCTCGGAATTTAAAGGAATTATGAAGATTGAGTGGAATGTAGTATAATGTAAGAAGGAAGGGAGATGTTTAACTATGGAAATTAGCATTCGCGGAGAACACCTTGAAGTTACTGAAGCCCTCGGAGACTATGTCGACAAGAAGTTGAATAGACTAGAGAGGTATTTTGAAGCTCCCCTTACATCCGATGTACAAGTAAAGCTAAGCGTGGTTAAAGGTCTTCAGGCCATCGAAGTAAGCATCCCATTAACAGGAGTGCTACTGCGAGCTGAAGAACGCAACACAGACATGTACGCATCCATTGATCTGGTTGTGGACAAATTAGAACGTCAAATTCGTAAGCACAAGACCAAGACGAATCGTAAAATTCGCCAAGATGGCGGCAAACGTGATTTGTTCAAGGTAGAAGTCGCGGCAGCTTCCTACATGGAAGAAGAAGAGGACTTTGAACTCGTACGTAACAAACGCTTCAATCTGAAGCCGATGGACGTGGAAGAAGCGATTCTCCAAATGAATATGGTGGGTCATAACTTCTTTGTATTCTCGAACATGGAGACAGACACAGTCAATGTGGTCTACAAACGAGACGACGGTAAGTACGGTTTAATCGAACCAGCGATGTAATGCATAAACAAATTGCCTAATACATTCAATATCATTCCTATACAAAATGATCAAGTGAGCTTAATTCGATATCATCGGATTAAGCTCTTTCCTTTAGCACATGAAGTCATAAACCTTGCTATGCATGTTAGGGGCACCTCCATTTCATACTAAGAAATACGGAAAGCATGGTTTTTAAGTCCTATTTCTATAGGTTTTAGATGGAAGAGAATGCTCGTTTGTTGCGACAAGACTGTCATAAGTGGTACAATTTAAGGATACGAACGTAAGGGAAAGGGGTTCACCGATGCTAGGACTAGTGAAGAAAATTTTTGGTGATTCCAATGAACGGGAGATTAAACGGATGCTCAAGGCCGTTGACTACATCAACGAGCTTGAAGCCAGCATTAAACCGCTGACCGATGAAGAGTTAAAAGGGAAAACAATCGAGTTCAGAGAACGTCTTGAGAAAGGCGAAGAAATCGATGATTTATTGCCTGAAGCTTTTGCAGTAGTCAGAGAAGCAGGTATCCGTGTACTAGGAAAACGTCATTATGACGTTCAACTTATCGGGGGTATGGTTCTGCACGAAGGCCGTATCGCAGAGATGAGAACAGGGGAAGGGAAAACGCTTGTTGGAACACTTCCTGTTTATTTGAATGCTTTGCTTGGAAAAGGTGTACACGTTGTTACCGTCAATGACTATTTGGCACAGCGGGATAGCGCCGAAATGGGTCAAATCTACGAGTTCCTCGGATTAACCGTTGGGGTTAACTTGCATGACTTGTCTCATGAAGAGAAGCAAGCAGCTTATGCTTGTGATATTACGTATGGCACGAATAACGAATACGGGTTTGACTACCTGCGAGACAACATGGTGCTGTACAAAGAGCAGATGGTTCAACGTCCGCTGTACTATGCGGTTATCGATGAGGTGGATTCCATTCTAGTCGATGAAGCGAGAACGCCATTGATTATTTCCGGACAAGCCGCGAAATCGACAGATATGTACTTTACGGCAGACCGTTTTGTTTCGACGCTGAAAGAAGAAGAAGACTACACAATCGATATCAAAGTGCGTGCTGTCGCATTGACGGAAGAAGGCGTTGCGAAAGGCGAACGAGCTTTTGGCATTGAGAACTTATTCGATCATCAGAACGTCAACATCAACCATCACATCACACAAGCACTTAAAGCGCGTTTCATTATGAAACGTGACGTGGACTACGTTGTTCAAGAAGAAGAAGTTATGATCGTTGATGAATTTACTGGCCGTATCATGACTGGCCGTCGCTATAGTGATGGGTTGCACCAAGCCATTGAGGCGAAAGAGCAGCTGAAAGTTCAGAACGAGAGCATGACACTCGCTACGATTACGTTCCAGAACTATTTCCGTATGTACCGCAAGCTAGCGGGAATGACGGGAACGGCGAAGACGGAAGAAGAAGAGTTGAAGAAAATTTACGGCCTTGAAGTTATTATCGTGCCGACGAACCGCCCTATGATTCGTAAGGATCTACCGGACGTGGTGTATAAGTCAGAGAACGGTAAGTTCAGAGCTGTTGTGGAGCAAATCCTAGAACGCCATAAACTCAATCAGCCGGTGCTTGTCGGTACAGTATCGATTGAAAACTCCGAGAAGCTTTCCGAAATGCTGAAGAAGAAAGGCGTTCAACACAAAGTATTGAATGCTAAGTATCATGCTGAAGAGGCGGAAATCGTTTCACGTGCAGGTCAACCAGGATCCGTAACGATCGCTACGAACATGGCGGGCCGTGGTACAGACATTATGCTAGGTCAAGGCGTACATGAAGCTGGCGGCTTGCATATTATAGGTACAGAACGTCATGAAAGCAGACGGATTGATAACCAGCTGCGTGGACGTGCAGGACGTCAAGGTGACCCTGGTTCCTCACAATTCTACCTTTCTCTTGAAGATGAATTGATGAAACGATTCGGCGCTGAAAATATTATGGCGATGATGGATCGTCTCGGTATGGAAGAAGATCAACCAATTGAGAGCAAATTGATCTCTCGTGCCGTGGAATCCGCGCAAAAACGCGTTGAGGGTAACAACTTCGACGTGCGTAAAGTCGTCCTTCAATATGACGATGTTATGAATCAACAACGTGAAATTATATATAAACAGCGCCGCGAGTTGCTGGAGTCCGAAAATATCCGCGAAGTCATCGAGGGTATGATCGGTGCCGTAATCGAGCGCATCGTGAAAGCACACTGTCCTGAGGAGCAAATCCCAGAAGAGTGGGAACTGCAAGAAGTTGCGAACTTTGTGAACAACAACTTGCTGCACGACGATGCACAAATTACCGATCAAACCATTTGGGGTAAAGAGCAAGATGAGATCATTGAGCTGATCAAAGATCTTGTGAGCAAACGGTATGATGAGCGTGAAACGGAAATTGGCGCAGAATTCATGCGTGAATTTGAAAAGGTCGTAGCGCTTCGTGCGGTAGATAGCAAATGGATGGATCACATCGATGCGATGGATCAGTTGCGCCAAGGTATTCACTTACGTGCATATGGCGGTACAGATCCACTTCGTGAGTATCAATTCGAAGGCTTCGAGATGTTCCAAGAGATGATCGACAACATTCGTGAAGAAGTCGCGATGTACATCATGAAAGCGCACGTACAGAGCAATCTGGAGCGCCAAGCGGTAGCGGAAGGTCAGGCTGTTGATACGAAGAATGAAGCAGGCGGAAAAAAACCGCTGGTACGCGATGAAGAGCAGCGTATTGGACGCAACGACCCATGCCCATGCGGCAGCGGCAAGAAGTTCAAGCAGTGCCACGGGCAAGGCATGTAAGCAACTAAACAACCTGTCTAGGTACATGCAAGCAGAATAAACGAGGTGTACGACATGCTAGAACCAGAAGTGAAACAAGACTTAAGAGAAACAGCGAAGCGACTAACCGAATTACGGGGGTCTCTTTGACTTAGATCATAAGCTAGAAGCCATCGGGGATTTTGAGGAGAAAATGGGCGCGCCAGACTTCTGGGACGATAACGAACGTGCCCAGAAGACGATCGCTGAGCTCAACGTGATCAAGAGTGTCGTGGATGAGTTCCAAGGCTTCACGAACGCGTTCGAGGATATTCAGGTCATGGTCGAACTCGAAGAAGAAGAGAGCGATGCGGGTCTTGTCAAAGACATCGAAACCGGCATCGCGGCGCTCGTCAAGAAGCTCGAGTCCTTCGAGCTTGGTTTGCTGCTCAATCAGCCGTACGACCGGCTGAATGCGATTCTAGAGCTGCATCCAGGCGCCGGCGGCACCGAGTCGCAGGACTGGGCAGAGATGCTGCTGCGGATGTACCGCCGCTGGGCAGAGAAGCGGGGCTACAAGGTCGAGGTACTCGACTATTTGCCCGGCGACGAAGCCGGCGTGAAGAGTGTCACGCTGCAGATCACAGGCTTCAACGCCTACGGCTATCTGAAGGCAGAGAAGGGCGTGCACCGGCTCGTCCGGATCTCGCCGTTCGACGCCTCTGGCCGTCGTCACACCTCGTTCGCATCGTGTGACGTGATGCCAGAGATCGAAGACGACACCGACGTGGGTGAGATCCGCTCCGAGGATCTCAAGATCGATACGTACCGCGCAAGCGGCGCCGGCGGTCAGCACATCAACACCACGGACTCGGCTGTGCGGATTACGCACATTCCGACTGGCGTTGTGGTGAGCTGTCAGCAAGAGCGCTCGCAGATCAAGAACCGCGAGAAAGCGATGAAGATGCTTCGCTCCAAGCTCTATGAGCGGAAGATCGAAGAGCAATTGAAGCACCTTGCCGAGATTCGCGGCGAGCAGTCGGATATTGCGTGGGGCAGCCAGATTCGCTCCTACGTTTTTCATCCGTACAGCATGGTGAAGGACCATAGAACCTCCGCTGAGACGGGTAACGTTGGAGCCGTCATGGACGGGGATCTCGATACCTTCATCGACGCGTATCTGCGTCATCAAATACGGAAGCCAGAATAAGCCTGCCACAAGCCAAGCAAGCTGATTTGCCGGGCTGTGCATGGTTCACGTCATAAACGTTGATCCTACACCTAATGGGTGTAGGATTTTTCATGTAAACGAACGAAGGAGGACCACGGGTGTCCAGAAGAGAACCACGAATCACAATGGGAAGTCCCACGCATACCCTTTTTGAATATATATTACTGATCGTTGGTTCGTTGATCATGGCAGCGAGTTTTAACAGCTTTCTGAACCCGAACCAAATCGCGACAGGTGGGGTATCGGGGATTTCGACCATTTTGCAGGAAGTCACCAAAATAAACCCGGCGTACACACAATGGGCGCTCAATATTCCAATTTTGCTGTTAGCGCTGTGGCTGCTCGGGAAGAAATTCGGTATTAAAGCCATCGTAGGATCGGTTATTTTCCCATTCTGCGTACTCGTCACGACCCACTTAGGCGTGCCGACGCATAATCCACTGTTAGCTGCTGTATACGGAGGCATAGGTGTAGGTTTGGGTCTGGGTATTGTCTTCAAAGGGCGTGGATCCACAGGCGGGCTTGGGTTGGCAGCACAATTATTACATAAATACTCCGGCTTAAGCCTAGGCTTTTCGGTTGCCATATTCGATGGGCTTGTCATTATCAGCTCGGCCCTAGTGTTTACCCCAGAGAATGCGCTATACGGGATGATCGGATTATTCGTTACGACTAAAACGATTGATATTGTGCAGCTCGGCTTTAATTATGCCAAAGTGGCCTTTATTATTTCGGATCATACGGATGCCATAAGGAAGGCGATTTTGTACGATTTGGATCGCGGGTTAACCGAACTTAGCGGATCGGGTGGATTTACGGGTGAATCGCGGACGGTCATGATGGTGGTCGTGAAACAGAATGAAGTTAGTCGGTTAAAAACACTGGTGCAATCCGTGGATCCACAGGCTTTTGTAATTTTGAGTGAAACGAATGAAGTGTTGGGAGAAGGGTTTAAGCGCCACGCGTAGTGGATGGCCGTCGGGAGAAATATGCCTGATGGTCTTTTTTGTGGATAACTTGTTGGCAAATTGTGTGTAATCCCCCGACTTATACACAATGCCTGTGTACAAATGTGCATAACTCAAGGGTAACTAACATAATTTGCCTTCCGGCTATAGTCTTTGGGATAATGAGTAAGGCTGAGCGAATGGGTAACGGAAAGAAGCGATGGCGGTGATTACGATTAGTTTTATGCACGACTTGCGAAAATTGATGCATAATGTGTATATAACTCGATATAGTCAGACTATTCAGTTAACTAAAATTAATTCGATTTTACCGGATAAAAGCCTTGAAATACCTTGCTGAATAGCAATTTTGGCCAAAGCTAGAGCGCAAAAAAATTCATTGAATTATTATGTATACGAATGTATAATAATACATATATTTTCGGAACATCGGGAGGTCATGGGAATGAGTCAGAGCATTAGAGCGGCTATTATTGGAGCAACAGGGTATGGTGGTGCGGAATTGATTCGTCTTTTGCAGGCGCATCCACTTGTACATATTACATCCGTTATTTCAACTTCGAATGCAGGAGCGCCGTTGGCGGAGCATTTTCCACATTTGCAGGAAGTGGTCGTCGATATTCTCGATGTCCTTGATGTTGATTTGATCGCTGGTAAAGCAGACGTTGTGTTTCTAGCTACTCCGGCAGGTGTGAGCGCTGGACTTTCGCCTAAATTGATCGAGGCGGGCCTGAAAGTGATTGATATTTCGGGGGATTTGAGATTGAAGTCCGCTAGCGATTATGAAAAATGGTACAAAAAGCCGGCTGCTTCGGAAGAAGCTTTGGCGCGTTCGATTTACGGTCTATCCGAAGTGTTCGGGGACGAAGTGAAGGGCAGCGATCTGATCGCGAACCCAGGTTGTTACCCAACAGCAACGCTGCTAGGACTTATTCCTGCGGTTGAAGCAGGATGGATTGATCCGTCTACGATTATCATTGATGCAAAATCCGGTGTATCGGGTGCGGGTCGAAGTTTGAGCCTAGGCGCACACTACTCCGAAGTGAATGAGAATTTATCGGCTTACAAAATAAATAAGCACCAACACATCCCGGAAATCGAGCAAGCGCTGAGCCGCATTGCCGGGAAACCGGTTGTGACGACGTTCACGACGCACCTTGTGCCAATGACACGCGGGATTATGGCGACGATGTATGCCACGCTAACAGGTGAACATACAGCTGAAGAATTTATCGAAAAGTATCGTCAGTACTATGAAGGCCGCAAATTCGTAAGGATTCGCCCACTTGGCAAATATCCTTCAACGAAGGAAGTTATGGGCTCGAACTACTGTGATATCGGCTTCGCTGTGGATGAGCGTACAGGACGTGTAACGATCGTGTCGGTTATCGACAATGTTGTTAAAGGTGCCGCAGGTCAAGCGATTCAAAACTTAAATATTATGCAAGGCTGGGACGAAACGACAGGGTTGTTGTTCGCACCGGTATATCCATAACAAGAAGATGAGGATAGGTGAGTAGACGACCATGTCGGACCAAGTTAGCTTCACTGTCGTGCCAGAGGGCACTGTAACAACACCGAAGGGCTTTCGAGCAGGCGGACTGCACTGCGGATTGAAGAAGACGGAGCGCTATGATCTTGGCGCGATCCTCTGTGATGTACCTGCGTCAGCGGCAGGCGTTTACACGCTGAACGCGTTCCAAGCGGCACCGCTGCGCGTGACGCAAGAAAGCATCGCCCACAGTGGCAAGCTGCAGGCGATGATCGTGAACAGCGGCAACGCGAACGCGTGCACCGGCCAGCAAGGCGAAGACGACGCTCGCGCTATGCGCGCGGCAAGTGCGAAGGCGCTTGGCGTGGCAGAGCACCACGTCGGCGTGACGAGCACGGGCGTTATCGGCGAGCTGCTGCCGATGGGCAAAGTGCTGAGCGGCATCGAGCAGCTGCCAGCGAAGCTGAAGCTAGACGGCGGCGAAGACTTCTGCCAGTCGATCCTGACGACGGATCTCGTGCAGAAGATGACGTGCGTCCGTGTTGTGGTTGGCGGCAAAGAGGTTCACATTGCCGGAGCGGCTAAGGGTTCGGGGATGATTCACCCGAACATGGCGACGATGCTCGGTTTCATGACAACCGACGTCGCGATTGAGAGCGAATACCTGCAGCTGTTGCTAAGCAGGATTACAGATAACACGTTCAACATGATCACCGTTGACGGAGATACAAGCACCAACGACATGGTCGTGGTGATGGCAAGCGGGCTTGCCGGCGGCGACTCCCTGCATCCGGGGCACCCGGATTGGGAAGCTTTCGCGGCAGGGTTCCAATACGTTGGCGAATACTTGGCCAAAGCGATTGCACGTGACGGCGAGGGCGCGACGAAGCTGATCGAAACGACGGTGATCGGAGCTGAGAGCGACGATGCGGCGCGGAAGATCGTGAAGTCGATCATCGGATCGAGCCTCGTGAAGTCCGCCGTATATGGCGCTGACGCGAACTGGGGCCGGATCATTGCGGCTGTAGGTTACTCAGGTCAGCCGGTGAACGTGAATACCGTTGATATTCGCTTAGGCGATATCGCAGTGTTGGAGCAATCGCGTCCCGTGAAGTTCGACGAGGAAGCGGCGCTGGTTTATTTGAAAACAGACACGATTCAAATTCATGTGAATTTACATATGGGCGAAGGCAAAGCAACGGGCTGGGGCTGCGACTTGACCTATGATTATGTCCGCATTAATGCGGCATATCGGACGTAAGGAGGAAAAAGAGCAGTGAAGAACAATTGCTTTGTCATGAAATGCGGGGGTAGCACGCTTGCGGCGCTGCCTAGTAGTTTTTTTGAAGATATGCGTCAGCTTCAGGAAGAGGGAATCGTTACGGTCATCGTGCATGGCGGTGGTCCTGCTATTTCGGATACGTTAGGCAAGTTGGGCATCGAGTCAGGCTTCGTGAACGGTCTAAGGGTAACTTCTGAAGCGGTGCTCGACGTGGTTGAGATGGTGCTGTCTGGCCAGATTAACAAGGAAATCGTACGCCGTATTCAGTTGACGGGTGCGAGAGCGCTTGGTTTGTCCGGTGTGGATGGACATTTGATCGAAGCGAAGCCGGTAGCCAATAGCCATGAAGTTGGTCTTGTAGGCGATGTGACGAAAGTTAATGCGGAGCTAATTCAAGGGATTGTCGGTATGGGCTACATTCCGGTTATCGCGCCAGTCGGTCTTGGTGCAGATGGCGGACAGCGATATAATATCAACGCCGATACAGCAGCTGGTGCTGTCGCTTCCCACCTTGGTGTAGAGCAAATGGTTGTGGTGACGGATGTTCCTGGCATTATGAAGGTTGTGGATGGCGAGAAGCAAGTGCTTCCTGTCGTCAGCGTAGCGCAGATTGAAGAAATGATCACAAGTGGCGACATCTATGGCGGCATGATCCCGAAGGTTCGTGCAGCGATTGCTTGTATACAAGGACAAGTGCAAGAAGTGGTTATCGTGAACGGTTCGGAACCGAACGTGTTAAGTAAAGTGCTGAAAGGCGAAGGCATCGGCACGCGTATTGTACGTTAATTTTAATAACCCCATAAGGAGGGAATGTACATGACAGAACAAGGGAAAAGCTCGTTATTTCCAACCTACGCCAGATATCCGATTACGCTAGTGAAAGGTGAAGGCAGCCGACTGTGGGACGATACAGGTAAGGAATACATCGATATGATGAGCGGGATTGCCGTTGCAGCTCTTGGGCATGCACCGCAAGTTGTGAAAGAGAAATTGATCGAGCAACTTGATCAGCTTTGGCATGTGGGTAATCTATTTCATATTCCGAATCAGGAAAAATTGGCTGGTTTATTGACAGACAATAGCTGTGCGGATGCTGTGTTTTTCTGTTCCACAGGAGCGGAAGCGAACGAGGCTGCGATCAAAATCGCACGTCGCTACTCGCAAAAAGTGCTGAACAACGGCCGCTACGAGATTATCACGTTCAACATGTCCTTCCATGGGCGTACGATTGCTACATTAACAGCAACGGGTCAGGACAAAGTAAAGGAAGGTTTCCTTCCGCTTCCTGAAGGATTCGTCTATGCGGATTATAACGATATTGAGTCTGTTCGCAACCTAGTGAACGACCGGACGTGTGCGGTTATGCTTGAGTTCGTTCAAGGCGAAGGCGGCGTGTTGCCAGCGGATCCGACATTTGTGAAGCAGCTTGCTGAGCTTTGTAAGGAACATAATCTACTTCTGATCGCTGATGAAATCCAGACAGGCGTAGGTCGTACGGGTAAGCTTTTTGCCTATGAGCATTATGGCGTAGAGCCGGACATTTTCACTTTGGCCAAAGGTCTTGGCGGTGGATTCCCGATCGGTGCGATGTTGAGCAAAGGTTACTTGGCTGAAGCTTTCAGCGCAGGCAGTCACGGTTCTACCTTTGGTGGAACTCCGATTGCAACAGCAGCGGCTCATGCAACGTTAAGCACGATTATTGACAATCAATTGCCAGAGCGTGCAGCTCAGTTAGGCGAATACACAGTGAAGAAGTTGGAGAGCAAGCTAGCGGGTAATCCGTTGGTCAAAAGCATCCGTGGTATTGGCCTTCTCATTGGTATTGAATGTGCACAGCCAAGTGCCGAAATCATCAGCGAAATCCACAAACAAGGCGTGTTGGTCATTCCAGCAGGACCTAACGTGATTCGTTTGGTGCCGGCGTTAACGATACCGCAAGAAGATTTAGATCAAGCATTAGAAGTCGTGTGCGGTGTCCTCTCCCAGAAGGCATCCACCATTAGCGGCGTCTAACCGAAGTTTACAGTAGAGAGGTTGGATCACATGAATAGCACGGTCAAGGAAGAACTGGCTGCCCAGTTGAAGGGCAAGGATTTTCTTGCATTGATTGATTATACAGCGGAAGAAATCGAATATCTGATTCACTATGGCATCGAGCTGAAGCGCAAGCAGAAGGCAAGAGAGCCGCATGCCGTGCTAGCGGGTAAGACGCTGGGCATGATTTTTGAGAAATCCTCGACGCGTACGCGTGTGTCTTTTGAAGTGGGGATGTACCAATTGGGAGGCCAAGCGCTTTTCCTGAGCAAAAATGATCTGCAGCTGGGCCGCGGAGAGACGGTATGGGATACCGCTCAAACTCTATCCCGTTACCTAGACGGAATTATGATTCGTACTTATGAGCACCGCAAGGTGATTGATCTGGCACGAGGATCAACAGTGCCTGTTATTAACGGCTTAACCGATCATGCGCACCCTTGTCAGGTGATGGCGGATTATCAGACGGTTTTGGAGAAAAAAGGCCGTTTGAAAGGCATCAAAGTCGCTTATATCGGCGATGGCAACAACATGGTTCACTCCCTGATGATGGGAGCTAGCAAGCTAGGGATGGATTTCGCCATTGCTTCGCCAGAAGGCTATGACGCTGATAAAGAAGTGATTCGCCAATCTAGGGAAAACATTGCTGAAACAGGCGGAAGCCTGCTCGTTACGCGCGATCCACGCGAAGCTGTTGAGAATGCGGACATCATCTATACCGATGTATGGGCTAGCATGGGGCAAGAAGCAGAGCAGCAGGAGCGGGAAATCGCGTTCAAAAACTTCCAAGTCAACGAGGCTTTGGTGAAATATGCGAAGCAGGATTACTTGTTCATGCATTGCTTGCCTGCACACCGTGGGGAAGAAGTGAGCGAGGGCGTCATCGACGGCGGACATTCCATTATTTTCGATCAAGCAGAGAATCGTCTTCACGCGCAAAAGGCTATCATGGCCGCGACAATGATATAAATTTCAAATGAGAGTGTAGAAACGGAGCGAAGAGTAGACATGGCTAAGGAAAAAATCGTACTCGCGTATTCAGGCGGGTTGGATACATCAGTTATCCTCAAATGGTTAAAAGAAACGTACGACGCAGAAATCATTGCATTCACAGCGGATATCGGGCAAAAGGATGAGCTGGACGGTTTGGAAGAAAAAGCACTTGCAACCGGCGCATCCAAAATCTACATCGACGACCTTCGCGCTGAGTTCGCGAAAGATTTCATCAACCCGATGTTCCAAGCGGCTGCTCTGTATGAAGGGCAATACCTGCTCGGCACGAGCATTGCGCGTCCTTTGATCGCGAAGCGTATGGTTGAGATCGCTCGCGCTGAAGGCGCAACAGCGATTGCTCACGGCGCTACTGGTAAAGGTAACGACCAAGTGCGTTTTGAACTTACAGCAGCGGCGCTAGCGCCTGAGCTATCTGTAATCGCGCCTTGGCGTTTGGAGCAGTTCCGCGAGGAGTTCCCGGGCCGCGCAGAGATGATCGCTTACGCCGAAAAGCACAACATTCCAGTAACGGCATCTGCAGCGAAACCATATTCGACAGACCGCAACTTGTTACATATCTCCTTCGAGAGCGGCATGTTGGAAGATCCTTGGTTCGATCCAGCTGCTGACTCCAACAAGGGCATGTACGTGCTTAGCGTTGCGCCAGAAGATGCACCAGATCAAGCAGAGTACATCGAGCTTGAGTTTGCTGCTGGTGATTGCGTAGCGATCAACGGAACGAAGCTTTCCCCACTTGAAGTGATGGAAACGTTGAATGAAATCGGTGGGAAACATGGTATTGGTCGTGTGGACATGGTTGAAAACCGTTTCGTCGGCATGAAGAGCCGCGGCGTGTACGAGACTCCGGGTGGTACGATCCTATTCACCGCTCACCGTAAAATGGAATCCCTAACAATGGACCGCGACGTTATGCACCTTCGTGATTCCTTGATCTCGAAATATGCATCCCTTGTATACAATGGCTTCTGGTTCGCACCTGAGCGTTTGGCGATTCAGGCGCTTGTGTCCGAGAGCCAAAAGAACGTATCCGGTACAGTTCGTTTGAAACTGTACAAAGGTAATGTCATTGGCGCTGGCGTGAAAAGCCCAGTATCCCTCTACAACCCGGATATCGCTACAATGGAAGCTGATCCAACGAAGGCTTACGATCAAGGCGATGCAACAGGCTTTATCCGCTTGAATGCACTGCGCTTGAAAGTGGGTTCCGGCGTGGAACAAAACGCGAAGAAGTAATTAACATTTCAAATAGCCTCAGCCGCGGGCTTTCCCTTTGTGGAAAGCCTTTGGGCTGTCCATAAGGTTGTCCCATAAGAGTTTGTGTAGGTATGTGAAAACGAGAGGGGTCATGCAAGGTGTCTAAGCTTTGGGGTGGACGTTTCACGAAACAAACCGACCAATTGGTCGAAGAATATACAGCATCCATTACGTTCGACAAAGAGCTTGCCGAGGAAGATATTGAAGGCAGCTTAGCGCACGTGACAATGCTGGGCAAATGCGGGATTCTTCCTGCGGAAGACGTAGAGAAAATCAAAGACGGCTTGCTGCAAGTACAAGCAATGATTCGCCGCGGGGAGCTAGAGTACACGATTCAGAACGAAGATATTCACATGAATATCGAGAAAACCTTGATCGACCTGATCGGTCCTGTCGGCGGCAAGCTGCACACGGGCCGCAGCCGTAACGATCAAGTGGCAACGGACATGCATCTTTACCTGCGCAAGCGCGTGGTTGAGTTCGTTGGCTTGCTGATCAAGCTGCAGGAAGCCCTGCTTGAGAAAGCGAAGGCTAATCTCGATACGATTATCCCGGGGTATACGCATCTGCAGCGTGCACAGCCGATCTTGTTCGCGCACCATCTGATGGCCTACGTCAGCATGTTCCAGCGTGACCTTGAGCGCTTGCAGGACAGCTACAAGCGCGTAGACATGCTGCCGCTCGGCGCAGGCGCGCTCGCGGGCACGACCTTCCCGATCGACCGCCATTTTGTGGCGGAGCAGCTCGGGTTCGGACGTGTGTACGAGAACTCCCTGGATGCGGTTAGTGACCGCGATTTCATCCTGGAGTTCCTCTCCAACGCGTCCATGATCATGATGCACCTTTCTCGCTTCAGCGAGGAAATGGTGCTATGGTCTTCGACCGAGTTCGCGTTCATCGAACTCGACGATGCATTCTGCACCGGCAGCTCGATCATGCCGCAGAAGAAGAACCCGGACGTAGCGGAGCTTGTCCGTGGTAAGACAGGCCGCGTCTACGGCAACTTGTTCGGTCTGATGACCGTACTTAAGTCGCTGCCGCTGGCGTACAACAAGGACATGCAGGAAGACAAAGAAGGCATGTTTGATACGGTTCGTACCCTGCAAGGCGCGCTGCAATTGTTTGCACCCATGGTATCCACGATGAAAGTGAACACGGAGCGCATGCGCCAAGCCGTGAACCAAGACTTCTCGAATGCAACGGACATTGCGGATTACCTGGTGAACAAAGGTCTTCCTTTCCGTCAAGCGCACGAAGTTATCGGCAAAACGGTGCTCTACTGCATCCAAAACAAAAAATACTTGCTCGATATGAGCATCGAGGAGTTCAAAACGTTCTCCGAGCTATTCGAGTCCGATATTTATGCTGTTCTTCAACCTGAGCAAGTCGTGAATGCGCGTAATGTGTTCGGTGGTACAGCGAGCAATCAAGTGAGCGAGGCCATTGGTCGCGCGGAGCAAGTGTTGGCCGAATCGCAGTCATGGTTGCATGACTTTTTAGAGAAAAGTAAATAAACTATTTTCGAATAGGCACGTAAAAAAAAGCTCTTCCCGTCATCACTAGGATGAAGGAGAAGAGCTTTTTTATTTTACGCTAATGGCAGGGAACCGCCCTATACCTTAAATTGTTGAATAACATTCTGCAGCTGGGCTGACATGTCATTTAAGTTTTTAACCGAGGCTGAGATGCCATCGATGCTGGATAGCTGTGTTTCGGTCAAAGCGGATATAGTTTGTGCTGTACCTGCCGATTGGTTGGCGGAATTCTCCATTTCGGATAAGGATGACATGATCTGTTGAGAGGTAGCTGACATGCGATCGGCTTCCGAGGAAGCTTGCTGTACTTGCCCTAGCACCTGCTTAACAGCGCTGTGAATTCGTTCAAAAGCGAACCCCGTTTCCTTCAGCGTCCCTACACTGGATGAGACTTCTTGGTCACCTTTATACATGGTTTCAACGGCTCCGAGGATATCATCTTGGATACCAACGATCAGCTCTGTGACCTGCTCTGAAGACGTCTTGGAGCGTTCGGCAAGCTTCTTAACTTCCCCAGCGACTACGGCAAACCCTTTGCCATGTTCCCCCGCACGTGCGGCTTCGATTGAAGCATTCAAGGCTAATAAGTTCGTTTGTGACGAGATGTCGGAAATGATCGAAACGATTTCACCAATCTGCTGGGAGCGATCACGCAGTAAGTCGATGATGCTAGACAGGTTGTCCATGGTTGAGCTAACGACCTGCATTTGCTCATTCGTTTGCTGGATATAGGCATTTCCCTTTTCGGCTTCCAGAACCGTATTTTCTGATAAATCGAAGGCAATAGAAGAGCTGGATGCGACTTGCTGAATGCTGTCGGACAATTCTTTCATAGCGGAGGAGCTTTCCATGACACTTAGTGCATGTGAGTTTGTACTAGCTGCAACACCATGCATCACAGAGGAAATGTGGTTCGCTGCTTGTGCCATTTGATCCAGAGAATGTGAGACTTGCTTAGATTCCTCATTTAAGGCACCGGAGCTTAAGCTTGCTTGCGAAACGAGCTGCTTGATATAGGCTTTCATCTGATTGAAAGATCCAGCCAACTTACCGATTTCATCACGATTCATCACATTCAAATCCGCTATCGATAAATTGCCTGTCGCAATCTGACTGGCTTGACGTTCTACTCGGACGAGAGGCTTAGAGATATGTCTTGCAAAGAGGATGAGTACCAATAGACCGACCAGTAAACAAATGACAAGAGTGATTACAATCGTATTCAACATGTCTGTTTGTCCGGCGTTATAATCTTGTAAATAGGAGCCGGCTGCGACAACCCATCCCCACAGTGGATCCTTCTCCGCGTAGGTAATTTTCAAGGCTTCCTTCGTGGAACCGCCAGGCAGTGGCCACATATAGGTTGTAAATCCACCGTTATTTTCTGCTTTTTGAATCATTTCTTGGATGAAAAGTTGACCATCATTCGATTTCTTATCCCAAATGTTTTGGCCTTCCAACGAAGGATGAGCAAGCTCGGTACCCTTGTTATCAAGGACGAAGAAATACCCGTTTTTGCCTAAATCAATCTTAGGATTGATCGGCCTTTTCCCATCGGTTTTGGGACCGAGCATCCATATTTTCACTTTTTCTTGCGCTTCTTCCTTAGTAATACTCCCCGATTTAACAGAATCATCGAAGGATTTAATCAGTTGGATGGACATTTGCACGGCATTCCGTAAGTCTTTCTCGATCAAGGAATTCGTGACATTGGAAGATACATAGTAGCTGATACTGCCGAGGATGAGAATGGGGATAAGTAGTAAAAGCAGTGATGTTGTCACAATCTTCATCTGAATGTTCATCTGAAAACTTTTTAACATATGGTTAATTTACCTACTTTCTGTATTATTTTGTATATATTCTTGATAGTCATTGTAATCCCTCTATTTCGACAAAATTTTTACAATTCGAGTAAACGACGACATCCATATCAGCTTTTTATTCTACATTTCGACATTACAAAGTCACACAGCATGATATATATGGTAAAATATGCATTAGAATTAGATCTACAAGCAAGGATGGAATGAGGTGCATAGATGGATAAAATTTGGATGCAAGGCGCTCGTTTTCTGATTATCGACGATCAGGCCTACAATATTAGCCTGTTAGAGCGAATACTGAGCCGTGCAGGTTTTTCCAATTTACACTGTACAACGGATCCCAGACAGCTAGAAGTCCTTTTTGAACAGATTAAACCTGATATTATTTTATTAGATCTACATATGCCTGACGTGGATGGATTTGCGGCTTTGAAGCTAATTCAGGAGCGGGTGGAGGAAGGTCATTATCTGCCGATCTTAGTGCTTACTGCAGATGTGACGCAGGAGGCTAAGAAGGAAGCCCTGCATTTGGGCGCTCATGATTTCCTTACGAAGCCTTTAGATAAAACAGAAGTTGTCTTACGGATCAAGAACTTATTGAAAACACGTTTCTATCATTTGCAGCTGCAAGACCAGAATCAGTTATTAGAGCTGCGCGTACAAGAACGGACCGTTAAACTAGAGCAAGCGAAGCTGGAAATCCTTCAATTGCTGGGAAGAACTTCGGAATTCCGTGATGATCAGACGGGGCAGCATACGCAGCGTGTGGGTCAAATGGCGAAGGAGATTGCTTCCTCACTAGGTTTATCGGATCACGAAGCATCGCTGATTGAGCGAGCTACACCGTTACATGATCTGGGGAAGCTAGGCATACCGGATGATATTTTATTGAAACCAGGAAGATTCAGTCCAGAAGAATTCGAACAGATGAAAACACATACGACGATTGGTGCAAGTATTCTTCAGGGGAGTCAATTCCCGGACTTGCAGTTGGCCCATACGATTGCCTTAACGCACCATGAGAAATGGGACGGTACAGGGTATCCGAACGGATTAAGGGGGGAAGCGATTCCGCTTGCAGGGCGCATTGTGGCACTTGCCGATTTTTATGATGCCCTAACGCACGAACGTCCCTATAAACGGGCATGGTCCACCGAGGAAGCTTTGACGGAGATTCAGAAGCAGCGTGGCCTTCATTTTGATCCTCAAGTGGTGGATGCCTTCATGCACATCGTACGTAAAGAGAGTTATTCTAATTAGCAAAGGGGAGTTTGTTACGATGAAAGGCATGGTTTTTACTTCTTTTCTCGAAATGGTGGAGAATAAATTTTCTTTAAGTATCGTGGATCAAATTATTGAAGGCTCGGATTTACCTTCGGGCGGCAGCTATACCTCCGTAGGTACTTATGATCATAGTGAAATGATTCAGCTTATCGTGCAGTTAAGCCAGCGGACAAGCATCCCCGTTACAGACTTGATTATCACTTTCGGTGAATATTTATTTACCCAGCTCATCGAGCTGCACCCGCAATTTCTTCAAGAAAATAGCACGGTATTCAGCTTTTTGCAAAAGGTTGACAGCTATATTCACGTTGAAGTCCGTAAGCTCTATCCAGGCGCGGAGCTGCCTGCATTCGAATATGACACTTCCGTAGAAGGGACGCTGATCATGATTTACCGATCCTCGCGACCGTTTGCGGATTTGGCTGAAGGACTGATTAACGGATGCATTCAGCACTATGGTGAGGCGATTAATGTGGTACGTGAGAACTTGGAGGAAGGAACCGCGGCACGGTTTATTTTGTCTAAAGCGGAAGTGGAATAAATGCAGGATATATCCGAAATTGATGTTCTTCGAAGGCAGCTAGAACGGGAGAAGAAGGCGCGGAAGGCAGCCGAACAGATCGCCGAGGAGAAGACTCGGGAAATTTATTTCGTGAATCAAGAGCTGATGCAGTTAAACGATCAACTGGAGGAATTGGTGAAGGAGCGTACGGCGGAGCTTTCCAAAGCACGTGACGAGGCCATTGAGGCCAATCAGATCAAAAGTCAGTTCCTCGCGAATATGAGCCATGAGCTGCGTACCCCGCTAAATGCGATCATTGGCTATAGTGAGATGCTCAAAGAAGATGCTGAAGACATGAATGAACCGGCATTTGC
This sequence comes from Paenibacillus allorhizoplanae, assembly GCF_927798215.1. Lineage (NCBI taxonomy): Bacteria > Bacillati > Bacillota > Bacilli > Caryophanales > Paenibacillaceae > Paenibacillus > Paenibacillus allorhizoplanae. The sequence continues at coordinate 44,862 of NZ_CAKMMW010000014.1, read as the reverse complement.
TGACGATTTGGGGAAAATTCACAACGCTGGCAAACATCTGTTGACACTCATCAATGATATTCTGGATCTCTCCAAGATCGAATCGGGTAAGATGGATATGTATCTGGAAGTCTGTGATATCCCGACTCTGATTCGCAATGTGCTGACGACTGTCAATCCGCTTATAGAGGCAGGCGGCAACCGTTTGGAGGTTGTTTTCCCTGAAGGAGAAATACGAACAGATGTCACGAAACTGATGCAGGTTCTCTTCAATTTGTTGAGCAATGCAGGCAAGTTTACGAAGGATGGCACAATCTCGCTGACGGCAGGTTACGAGATGGTTAATCGGCAATCGGGCATTAGCTTTAGTATTCAGGATACCGGGATCGGGATGACTGCGGAGCAGATGACGCATCTATTTCAAGCGTTTAAACAGGCCGATTCCTCGACAACCAGGAAATACGGAGGTACGGGGCTTGGACTTGCTATCTCTCAGAAGCTGTGCCAAATGATGGGTGGCCATATCACCGTTGATAGTGTGTACGGTCAAGGTACAACGTTTACCACTTGGTTGCCTTTAAAGGAGAGTCAGGTAGCTGGAAGTTCTGATGAAGTGATGGAGAGCAGTCCGTTCGACATTCAAAATAATCGCACGGTGTTAGTCATTGACGATGATCCAGCTGTGCTGCAATTGATGCAGCGGTTTCTTGGTAAAGAAGGCTGTACGGTTGCTTTGGCCCAAAATGGAGAAGAAGGCATTCGACTCGCTAGAGAGTTGCGTCCTACCTTGATATCTCTAGACGTACTTATGCCGGGAATGGATGGTTGGGCCGTGCTGACGACGCTCAAGAACGATCCGGAATTATCCGGTATCCCCGTTATCATGATGTCGATGACGGATGACAAGAATACGGGCTATGCGCTTGGCGCGGCAGAGTTTCTAACCAAGCCCGTTTATATCGATAAATTAATCTCTGTGTTGGATAAGCATATCCCTGAGCGTCAAACCAACGCTGTACTTGTCATCGAGGATGATGTGACAACAAGTCATATGATGACGCAAATGTTGGAAAGGGAAGGTTTCAAGGTCTCGAAGGCGAAGGATGGTCGCGCGGCTTTGAATATGATGTCTCAAGCGCTTCCGCAATTGATTTTGCTCGATTTAATGATGCCGGGGATGGATGGTTTTGAGTTTGTTACGGAGCTGCGCAAACGTGAGGAATGGCAATGGATTCCGATTGTCGTTGTTACGGCGAAGGATATTGCTTCCGAGGACCGGATGCGGCTGAACGGGTATGTGAAAAACATTATCCAAAAAGGAAGCTTTAAGCGCGAAACGCTGCTGCAGGAGATCCGCAGCCTTATGGCAAGTGCGAGGAATGAGCATAGCAACGGGGATCAAGCCTGTATTCGACGCAAAGAGGAAACGGACGACCATGTATAAAATTTTATTAGTGGAAGATAACGAAATGAACCGCGATATGCTGTCCCGCCGTTTAATTCGCAAAGGCTATGAAGTCATTATGGCGACAGACGGACAGCAAGGTGTAGAAGCAGCGCGGACCGAGGCACCAGCCCTTATTCTAATGGATATGAGTCTTCCTGTCATGGATGGCTGGCAAGCGACTCGACTGCTCAAAGCGTCGCCGGAGACGCAGGGAATTCCCATTATCGCGTTAACCGCTCATGCCATGGCATCGGATCGGGAGATGGCCTTTGAGGCCGGCTGCGATGATTTCGATACGAAGCCGGTTGATTGGAATCGGCTGTTGGAGAAGATTCAGACCTTTTTGAAATAGGGTGCCGACTGAGAAGTCCATTTATCTTAAAAAAAGCTCTTCCCATCATCCATCGGATGCTTAGGAGGAGCTTTACTGTTTAAGTTTATTGTATGACTTATTAGGTAAGTTTAACTAATCTGTCCGCGTTCAGGATATCGTAGAATACCGATCTTGCGGTATTATAATATGCGCCAACCCATAATCCTCCGATAAATAAAGTGAATGGAACTAATAGTACCCAGCCTATAAAACTAAGTGCTAAACAAAAGTATTTCCACTTGTACCCTTTCATCATCTCCGAACTAAGTCGAATGGCTTTCGACGAAGATACATCTGGATCGTCTAACTTAATGTATATCGCTTGTGAATATCGTAAGGAAGCAATGATACCCGGAATGATAAATAGAAGCGTCCAAGCCAATATTTTGAGACCCATTAAAAAAGTTAACTTGAAAAATGGCCAGAACTTTTTAATTCCGTATGCAAATGAGTCAGAGTACCCAATCTTCTGTTGTCTAGCTAAGTGGAGGAAGTAAGTTGATACAGTTGTAGATATGACAACGGAAAGAAGGAGGGATCCCAACGTGATTAAAATAGATAATACATAATGCTCGTTTGTTTCAACTTGATTGCTAGCAATTGATAAGGGTATCGTGATCAGGATTGTAATCAGATACAGTCCAACTGCTGCAAGCCAATTCCCCTTTAATGCTTTTCTTGCTTCTTCTCGAATTTCTCTACTATTTTTCATGTTGACCCTCTTCTCTCTTTGTATATACAGTTTTTTTAACTTTTGGATAAATATAGAGGAAAACTGTATATTTTTGTATATTCGTGGGCGTGTGACTTAATTCCTTCTTCTTCGACAAAATAATATACATGTAAGTAATTGCTTTGTTAACGCAAAGAGGCTGCCCCAAAAGGTCTAAATCGACCTAAGAGGAAGCCTCTGGAAAAAACATGCGTATCTGAAAGAGGGGAGATTATCTACCCTTAACCTCTACATAACCTGTATCCGTTCGTACCGTAACTTTTTTGCTGCCATTGCCGATCGAGCCCTTGGCTTGATTATGGCCGGAACGCTGTTGAACGTTCACACCTGGCACATCCAACGTAGCAGTGCCCGTATCTGTACTTAGATCAAAGGTTGCATCTGTGGGTGCGGAATCTAGTTGTATGCGGACTGATCCTGTGTCTGATTCAGCGGTAACTGTATCACCAAGCTCGCGAAGTTTCGCTGTGATGGAACCTGTATCGGTTTTGAGCTTCACATTACCTTGCCCGTCATTGAGATGGATACTGCCTGTGTCTGTTTGTAGATTCAATGCTTTTCCTTCATAGCGGTCAACCGTAATAGTTCCGGTATCTGTACTAGCAGTTAGCTTCTCAGCTTTCACTTCCTTGAAGTTAATGCTGCCTGTATCTGTGCTGGCGGTAATCGCCTTGTAAAGCTTGTCGGGCAAACGAACTTCTGTCTGTAAACGAAGGCGTTGGCCGCTGAACAAGCTTTTGAATTCGGTGAGATCAAATCCGAAATCAATGTGATTTTTTCTATTCGTACAGACGTCAACTCGCCACGTATTTGAACCTTCTGTTACGGCCTCGATTGTGCAGTTCTGGGCATTCTCGGATCGGGCGGCGCCGACTAAACGAACGCTGATTTCATCTGAATTGCTAGGAACGAACGTCATGCCTGAGATATCATTTTCAATAATTAATGTATCGATATTGGCTGCTGCTATTTTCTTCTCGATATCTAGGTTAGCGACGCCTGTATCAAAGTCCAGTGACTGGAAAGATACAGCTGCTCCAATCAGGCCTATTGCCAGGCAGATAAAGCCGGTCACTAAGAAGAATTTCACTTTAAGTTGCATGGCTTAAACCCCCTTAATCAATTTGGCGTTGAATTGGATGTACTTCCAGCTAAGCTTGAAAAACTGTTTGAGCAGCCAACTGCTTAGCGTCGTGATGATGATACCTAAGCCAAAGCAGGCAAGCAGCGTAAAGGAGATGAATTGGAAGTCACTCCCGGATGTTCCCGCTAAGCTGGTAAGCACGCCAATAACAGGGGCGATCAGAAGAGCGAATCCGGAGGCGAACAACCCAATCAACGCAGAGCAAACCCCAACCCATGGACCTACAACGAATACGAGATTAAAGAAACCGAGCATAATCGAAATAATGATCGCCTTAATCCCGCTTTCAGGCTTTGTTGTCGGATAGGGAGGCGGATAAGGTGTATTATACATAGGTTGGTAATTCGGCTGAGGTGGCTGGGTATAGGCAGGCGGCACCCAGGTCTCTGGGGCTTGTACGGGAATCTTCGGTCTGATGGCCGGATCGGGCTGCTTTACATACGGGATAGCTGCCTCTTCAAGCTCATCATTCGAATAAGGCAGTTCCTCAGCTTGTATCGCTTCAACATCAAACTCATCTATGGATCGCTTGGTAGCTTCCTCTTTAACTGGTGGTGTCTCTTTCTGTGCATCCCAGTTTGGTACCCGCGGATAGCCGAGAGACTGTGACACCTCATCTTCATGCTTGCCGTTTTCAACGGCTTTTTGAAATAATTCCTCATATACTTTTAATATATTTTGGCGCTCCTTCTCGGGAAGTCCGCGCAAGCGATAGTTTAATTCTTTGAAATAATCTACTTTGCTCATCGTTATGCCTCCTTCACTACTCTTTCCATAGTCTTATCATAAAAGAAAAAAGTCATAATGACGTAGTAACTACAGTCACATGACCTTCATGATTTCATCACATTTATTGGTTATCATTGTACAGCGAGCGTACTTACGCCATCTTCTACCATAGGTTGCTTTGGAGCGGGCTCTTCCGTTTGAAGACCTTTACGGTTGGCCGCGATAACTGTAGGCACAGGTGAATACTGATCTTTCGAGATTAACTCTTTGCTCACGATTGTGCCGTTTTCTCGTTTGGTTCGATAGGTCTCAACCTTGTAACCGACTTTTCCGGTGCTGATCGGACGTTCCAACCCTGGGCTCAAGCTTGGATTGTTCACATATTTGACTGGAGGCTGAATCGTTTCTACGATCTTGGACGCAATGTCATAGGTGATTGTTGGTGTTTGATGTCCAAAAAGTTTCACGGTCACCGCAGAATCCGTCGTTATGGTACGAATCCAGATGTAGCTATTGGTATTGTTACGAAATTTGAAATTAATATAGCCGCTTGCGAATGTGGCATCTTGCCCAAGAGGGACGTAACTGACCGGGAGAGAGTGATTACGTCGTTCTACGATTTCAAGACCGCTGCGTAAAACGGCATTATAGAGCGTTGTGGATACTTGGCATATGCCGCCGCCGATTCCTGGGACGAGACTCCCATTGAGAATAACAGGGGCTTCCTTATAACCGAATTTGGCTTCCGTCTGTGCAATAATTTTACTGTAATCAAAGGTTTCGCCCGGTGCCATCAAGTAATCTTGAATAGATGCAGCGGTTGCTCGTATATTGTGAACCCGTCCTTCGCCTGATTGGGGGAACGAGGTCGTGAATTCGGAAATTTTGCCATCGATACCTTGCTGCTTCAAGGATGCCATTGTGATAGAGGGGCTCTGCTCATAAATGGGTAACGAGAGCCCGAGTGGTGCGGTGTGCGTTAGCGTACCCAAGCTAGGGGCGATGATTTGTAACTGTTCCTGTAAGTGCGCAGTATCGATGCGCAGCACATTTCGCTCTGGTTCGTAATCAACCTGATCTTGCGATTTGAGGATGCGTTTGGCGGCAACAGGCTGTTTCGAATATAGCTCTTTCCAACTGTCCTTTACGGTGGCCGAAAGTTGAATGGGATCCAGCGAGACATTTAAAGGGATATTCGCATTACGCAAGGTCCAGCGGGCTTTGGCGCGTTCGAAAGGAGATCCGCTAGTTAATTGTTGGAGGGATTGAGTGAGAAGGCTCCTGTCATAACGAATGCCTAGTTGTCCAAGTGACAATTCTTTGGCTGGAACTTCTGGATAGGATGCGTGCAAAAAGACCGGGAAAGCGGCTAGTCGCTTCAGGCGCTGCTCGGATTCAGACTGAAATTCGGCATAGGACATGCCACCAACACGCCACCCAGCAATCGTGACATTCCCAGGGAAGGTAGATTGAGATCCATATATGTAGAGTGCGGTGCCGCACGTAACGAACAAACCAAGAGCGACCGAGAAATAGAGGATGGGGTTTCTGAATGAGCGTGTCATGAAGAGCCACTCCTTTACATACGAATGTGATACGGCCTGTCTCTTTATATGTATCAATCTCGATGCCAATTTAGTACATAATCCTGATTCGGCTAAAATATGTACAATAAATGGTATAATGACGGTATTCCCCATGAATTTCAAAGTGGTTTTAGAAGGATTTTCACCTTTTGTGTCGAATGGATATAGGCTATCTATATAATTAGGATGTGATATTGTGATCGAAATGCAGGACGTATGGAAAACATACGCCAACGGGACGCATGCATTAAGAGGTATTAATGTAAAAGTGGACCGCAATGAGTTTGTCTATGTGGTTGGACCTTCAGGCGCAGGTAAATCTACTTTCATGAAGTTGATGTATAGAGAAGAAAGACCAACGAAAGGTCAAATTTTCGTAAATGGTTTTAATTTAGAAAAACTAAAACAACGTAAAATTCCTTATGTACGTCGAAATATCGGCGTTATTTTCCAAGATTATCGCTTACTTCCGAAATTATCGATTTTTGAAAATATAGCTTTCGCCATGGAAGTTATTGAGGCACCTAAGAAGCAAATCAAGAAACGCACCATGGAAGTTCTTGAGCTCGTTAAGCTAAAGGACAAAGCAAACTCCCTCCCATCCCAGTTATCCGGGGGCGAACAGCAGCGTGTTGCTATTGCCCGGGCAATAATAAACAGCCCTTCCGTCATTATCGCCGATGAACCGACAGGAAATTTGGACCCCGAAACGTCATGGGGCATTATGAAATTGATGGAGGAAATTAATTTCCGCGGTACCACCATTGTCATGGCTACACATAACAAAGAAATCGTAAATACGATGCGTAAGCGCGTGATTGCGATTGAGAATGGCCTTATTGCTCGCGATCAAATCCGGGGGGAATATGGCTATGAAGATTAGTACAGCTTCTCGACATCTGCGAGAAGGTACGAAAAATGTCGTGCGAAATGGTTGGATGACGTTCGCGTCGATTAGCTCCATCGCGATTTCCCTATTTATTCTTGGTATTTTCGTACTTATCACCCTAAATGTGAATGATGTTGCTACGCAAATTGAGCAACAAGTTGAGATCAACGTGTACCTGGAGGTCAACACCGCTCAGGATCAAATCACAGCGCTTGAAACGCAAATCAAGGCGATCCCTGAAGTGAAAACGATTAAATTCGTTTCGAAGGAAGAGGGACTTGTCTACTTACGCGAAAAGTTAGGGGATAGCGGGAAAGCGCTCCTTGATGGCTTCGAGGGGGATAACAACCCGCTGAACGACGCATTCACGATCGAAGTGGATGATCCGCGGAATGTGGCGGTTGTGGCCGACCAGATCTCAGCGCTTAATGTTGGTAAGGATCCTAAGCCTATTTACAAAGTGAACTACGGTAAAGGAACCGTGGAAGCGTTGTTTAAAGTGACGAAGATTGCACGTTGGATTGGCATTGGTATCGTTGTTCTCCTTTCCTTTACAGCGGTATTCCTGATTGCGAATACGATCAAAGTTACGATTTTGGCAAGAAAACGTGAGATTTCAATTATGAAGCTTGTTGGTGCGACGAACTCTTTTATTCGTTGGCCGTTTTTCATTGAAGGTGCGTTGCTCGGACTCATTGGTTCGGCTGTCCCCACTGCCATTATTCTTGCTGGTTATTGGAAATTGCTGAATTTGAGCTCCTTGAATTTGAATTTATTGATGATTAAATTAACACCATTTGAAGATATTGCACCAACGATGACTGTTTTGTTGATCGGCTTAGGTATTGTTATCGGCGTATGGGGTTCCCTCATTTCCGTCCGTAAGTTCCTACGCGTATAAGGAAACCTTGAATGAAAACTGGGCAGAGCGTTCCTCTGCCTCCTTTTTCATCTTTTCTTTCGGTTTTCTCATTTTCAAAGATTCATAGATTCCTAGAGACAGAACGTAAGAGATTCAAACCATACATGCAGCATCAATCGCTTGAAAATGGGGAGGCTACGTGCTTGAAGAAGAAGATTCTACCTGTCGTTTTGACATTAGGTATGGCGATATCACTGACTATACCTCATGCAGCTAGTTATGCCGCTTCGGCAACGGACAAGATCGACCAGCAGTTGACGCAGCTTAAGAAGCAGAAGGCGGAAGCGCAGCAGAAGGCCAATAGCGCCCAGAGTCAAATCACGAAAGTTCAGTCTGAGAAAGAGCAGACAACGAAGGATATGAATGCCCTTGTCAGCCAGGTGAATGAGGCGAGCAAGAAGCTGACACAGCTCAATGAACAAATTGATCAAGTGTCGAACGCCTTGGAAGAGAGCGCTAAGCAGTTGGATGAAGCTGAGGCTCGTGTAGAGAGCCGTGATAATATGTTGAAATCCCGCGTTCGCTTAATGTATATGAACGGTTTCGTTTCCTATATGGATGTGGTGTTGAGTGCAACGAGCTTCTCTGATTTTTTGAATCGGGTCGAAGCCTTGAAATCTATCGTCAATCAAGATAAAGAAATATTAGAGTCGAATATGAAAGACAAAGAAACGGTTATGCTGAAGAAGGCAGATACCGAGAAGCAGCTTGAGAACGTGAAGGGGCTTTATGCGGAAGCAGATGCCTTGCGTGACGATCTGCAAGCGAAGGAAAAAGCGAAAGAAGTGAAGATAGCTTCCCTTTCCAAGCAGGAGAGAGAGCTCGAGGATATTTCAGAAGAAAGCGACAGAATGATCACGCAACTGGCGAAGCAAGAGGCGGATTTGCAAGCGAAGAAGCGGGCAGCACAGAATGCGAAATCACCGTTTACGTATTCGGGCGGTAAGCTTGGATATCCTTTGGCTGTACAGGCGCCAATGACCTCTGATTTCATAGCGCGGATTAATCCCGTTACAGGGCGAGCAGAGAACCATAAAGGGATTGACTTAGGTACGGCGAAAGGTACGCCAATTCTTGCTGCGGAGAATGGATCTGTTATTTATGCTTCTTGGATGAACGGTTACGGGAATTGTGTCATCGTGGATCACGGGAATGGGCTGTGGACGTTATATGGTCATATTATGAACGATGGGATTTATGTGAAAGTAGGCGATGTCGTGAAGCGCGGCCAGAAAATTGCTGGCGTGGGCTCCACAGGACAGTCGACGGGTAATCACTTGCATTTTGAAGTTAGGAAAAATGAAGTCCCTACCGATCCTAAACCATACCTACGATAGGACAAACTGGTTATAAAAGGGGTATGGCTTGTCATATACTACAAACAGGCCAACTCAAATTCGGTTTTAGGAAAAAGGCGGTGAATCGGTTTTGCAATTCAAAGGTCGCACGGTCATTGTATTTGTTCTGTTAGCTATGTTTGCAAGCAGTATTGTCACATTAACGATTGTAGATCCCTCCTTTACTTGGGGGCAGAAGGAGCAATCAACAGGAGGTTCAGCTACCTCAGTATCTGCTTCGTCTGGTCTTTCGAGCAAGGATTTAAGCAAGATCGCAACAACGTTTCAGCTAATTGAAAGCAAATATTTGAAACAGCCTGATCATGATCAATTAGTTAACGGAGCTATCAATGGGATGTTGGAATCATTAGAGGATCCTTTTTCCGTTTATATGGATCAGAAGGAAGCCAAACAATTTGATGAGAGCATTACGTCCTCTTTCCAAGGCATCGGGGCTGAGGTATCGCTTGAGGATGGTAAATTCGTCATTGTATCACCGATTAAAGGTTCACCTGCCGAGAAAGCAGGCATTCAATCCAAAGACGTTGTCCTTTCTGTGAATGGCGACAAATTGGACGGGCTTACATTGAATCAAGCGGTTATGAAAATCCGCGGACCGAAGGGCACGCAAGCTAAGCTGGATTTACTCCGTCAAGGAACTGGGGATCCGGTTCAAGTCATCGTGGTTCGAGACAATATTGACGTTGAAACGGTCTACGGTGAAATGATGCAGGATCAGATTGGCAAAATTGAGATTCGTCAGTTCTCCTCGAACACGGCCGTTCGTTTTGCTGAAGAGTTGAAAAACTTAGAAGCCAAAGGGATGAAGGGACTCGTCATCGATGTTCGTAATGATCCAGGCGGTCTTCTGAATGTCGTTGTCGATATCGTGAATCCATTCGTGAAGAGTGGGGCTTCCATTCTCCAAGTGGAGAATCGGGACGGCAAACGTGAGCCAACACCTTCTACAGGTAAAGGTAAGAATTATCCAGTAACCGTGTTGATTAATAAAGGAAGTGCCAGCGCATCGGAAATCCTTGCAGGCGCATTCCAAGAAGCAGTAGGCAGTAAGATTGTTGGTGAAACGTCCTACGGTAAAGGAACGGTTCAAGTCACGTTCGAGAAGGAAATGGGCGATGGCAGCAACATTAAGATGACTGTCTACAAATGGTTAACGCCAAATGGCAACTGGATTCACAAAAAAGGTATTACACCGGATATCCTGATCGAGCAACCAGCCTATTTCAAAGCAGCACCGCTTACGAAGAAAGATGTGTTGAAACTAGACAACAACAGCGATGATGTGAAGAATTTGCAGCTGATGCTGGCTGGTATTGGTTTCAATCCGGAGCGAACAGATGGCTATTTCAACGACAAAACGGCTCTCGCGGTTAAAGCGTTCCAACGGACCAATGATTTGCCGGTGACCGGCGAAGTTGATACGGATACAGCGGCCAAAATCGAAAAAGCGATTTTAGCGCAAATTCGTGACCCGAAGAATGACTCGCAATTGAAAGCAGCTGTCTTTCAAATTCAGAAACAACTTGGAAAATAATAACCGTTAGTTAATGGAAATTGTGCGGAGCGGCAGGAAATAAGCTTTCACAGTCGAAATAGAGTAGGAAGGTTGCTTAGGCAGCCTTCCTATTTCTTTTTCAAGGAGCCTAGATTCGTATGGATGTGTGGTTTCAATTATTGGACAGAATGCTGCTGGCTGTGGGGCAGTTGTTTACGAATCCTTTCTACTATATAGGCATTGTTTTTATCGTGTTACATTACAGGAAGCAAATCCAATTAGAACGCAAGCTGTTTCACACGCGGCTTCATTCGTTGTTGAATGAAACGTGGCGTGTGGTGCTGTGGGGCTGGTTAGGCGGGCTAGGAGCCTCCGTTCTACTCCTTTTCGTCGGAGTAAACATACAACTGAATGTCGTGATCGTGCTCTGGATTATCACCGTCGTACTGATGATATTCCGCATCCGATTCCTATGCTTAGCTTATGCAGTAGGGATTCTAGGAATTGCCCAAGTGATCTTCTCTTGGTTTCCTAATGCAGACAGTCTACGTGAGTCTTACACGTTTCTCGAGACCATTGCAAGTGCAGATATCCCATCGCTGCTGGTCATCGTAGGCGTGCTTCATCTCTTGGAGGGAGTGCTCGTTGGTTTCCAAGGTGCGCGAATGGCGACTCCTCTGTTCCTGGAAGGGAAGCGCGGGCAAATGATTGGCGCGCAGCAGCTGCAAGGCTTCTGGCCAGTCCCTCTGTTTCTCCTAGTGCCGATGGCTGGAGGTAGTGAACTGGGCTTGCCGTGGCAAACGTTGTTTGCCTCTAATTTAAGCGCTGGTTGGACGATGCTGGCATTCCCAGCGATGATTGGCTTCACGGAGCTGACGATTTCGAAGCTCCCGAAGAGACAGGCACGCTTTAGCGCTAAGCTGCTCTATCTGTACGGGCTCGTTCTGCTAGGCACAGCCGTTGCTGCCCACTACTGGACGCCACTGGTGCTGCTTGTCGCGATCCTTAGCATAGCCCTTCATGAAGGACTGCTGCTCTACAACCAATGGGTAGAAGCGAAGCAGACGCCTTTCTACATCCACTCAGAGCGCGGGCTTATGGTGCTATCCGTTGTTCCGAACAGTCCAGCTCAGCAGTTAGGAATCAGCGTCGGGGAGATCATCCACAAAGTCAATGGATACAAAATTAAGACAAAGACGGATCTGCATGCAGCCATGGGGCTCAACTCCGCTTTCTGCCGACTGGAAGTCTTGAATGATCAAGGAGAGGTTCGCTTCCTGAAGCGGGGGATTTTTGCCGGTGATCATCATCAACTCGGCATTCTACTGGCACCGGATCAGGATGTGCTGTATTTCTTGGAGCAGCGTCCGATGCACTTGTTTAGTTATCTGCGAAGCAAATTAACGGGCTTATTGCCGAATGACACAACGAAGTCATTATGAGAAGAGTCGTCCTCAGTGTAGTGAAAACTACGGGTGAGGATGGCTCTTTTTTTGTATGAATAGTCGGCGTGTAACACAACAATGCCCTACCTCCACAAGCGTGGAAATAGGGCTTCTATTCGTCCAGACGAACTTATTGAACTGGCGTCGTTGGTGCAATATCGTTCCGTAAGACTATGATCTCCACGCGGCGATTCTTGCTGCGATTGGCATCGCTTGAATTGGCCACTTGGGGCATTGTATCCGCATAAGCGGTGGCAATGAATTTGTGATCATCCAGATTAGCCGTATCGCTGAAATAGCGAAGTACAGAGAGGGAACGGGCAAACGATAATCCCCAGTTATCCTTATAGGGAGAGCCTGGTGCAAGGGGCAAATCGTCTGTATGTCCTTCGATACTAACCTTACTCTTCAAGGTTGGGAAGAGCGAAGCCAGCTTTTGCAGAATCGGGAAGGATGGCGCCTTGAGATCAGCTTTTCCCAAATCGAATAAGAACAAGTCATTGAGCGTGATCGCCACACCGCGTTCCGTATCACTGGCGGACACCTGCGCTTCTAAATTTTGATCCTTAATATAGGCTTGTACTTGTTTCAGAAGATCTTGAAGCTCTTTCTCACGCTTTTCTTTCTCGCTGTCTTCCGTCTTCGTCTTGTCATGCTCTTCTTTCTGATCATCTTGATTCTGATGCGTTAAATCCTTATCTTTGCTGTCCGCGTCCCCTTGCTTAGGGGTCATCGAGCCGCTGATACCATGGTTTTTATCTAAGACAGAGTCAGCTTTTTGGAATTGTAGGTTTAAGGCTTGCGCCAAAACGGCATACTTTTGAACATCCACTTTACTCATCGCATACATAATAATGAAAAATACGAGCAACAGCGTAATTAAGTCAGCGTAAGTAATGAGCCATCTTTCATGATTAACATGCTCTTCTTGCTTCTTACCGCGCCTCGCCATTAACGTCATCCTCCTCTACGGCTTTTTTCGATTTATCATGGAGGAAGGAGTTCAGTTTTTTCTTAATTAATTGCGGGTTTTCACCAGCTTGCAAGGCAAGGATGCCTTCTAACATGAGTTCCATTTCATTGACCATTTCTTTACCACGGACTTTGATTTTGTTAGCGATGGGTAAATAAACTAAGTTGGCGCTCATAACACCATAGAGTGTAGCTGTGAAGGCAACGGCAATCGCTGGGCCAAGGGAAGAAGGATCTTCTAGATTTCCGAGAACGTGAATAAGTCCCATAACCGTACCGATAATCCCCATTGTTGGTGCATATCCGCCTCCAGCTTCGAATACCTTCGACATATTATTAACTTGATGTTCGATGGCGTCCATTTCTAGCTCAAGAATTTGTCGGGTAAGCTCGGGATCGGTTCCGTCTACGACCATGAGCAATCCGTCCTTCAAGAACGGGTTCTCGTGCTCCTGGGCGCGCTGCTCTAGGGCAAGTACGCCTTCTCTACGAGCGACAGAGGCCATATCGACAATTTCATTAATAGTTGTTGCAGGATCTCGTTTGACTTGCATAAAGGCAATGCCGAGTGCTTTAGGGATTTTGGCTAAAATAGAGCCAGGGAAACTAACGGCGACTGCACCGAAGGTTCCGCCGAAGACGATGAGCATCGCACTGGGGATGATCAATGAATTGACATGACCGCCATCCCACATATACCCGCCAATTAAACCTGCAAGTCCTAATAGTAATCCTAATACTGTTGTCAAATCCATGACTGTACCACTCCTAATTATCATAAAAAGAATAGGGTCCAAAAACTCAGGAAAACCGCCTTGTATAAGGCTAAAACACATAAAGCTGTTTGCATCCATGATTCAAAAATAGTATAATGAAAAAACGAGAACAAACATTCTTATGTTGGATAGATATTGCAATCCTTCATATATGTAAGAAAAAGTTCCATAGACTTCTATATCGGAATGTCGAATGGGAAAGTTTATAGGATAAAAGTTCGATTTATTTCGACAATGAGGGTGATAATGGATGAGTGAACTTGTCATGAGCTCTAAGAAGTTTGAGCTTGTATCCGATTTTCTTCCGCAGGGGGACCAGCCTCAAGCGATTGAGGAGATCGTCCAAAGCATACAAGCCGGCAATAAGCATCAGACGCTGCTCGGTGCAACCGGAACAGGTAAAACGTTCACAGCTGCACAAGTAATAGCGAAACTAAACAGACCAACCTTGATTATTGCCCACAATAAAACCTTAGCCGCACAACTGTGCAGTGAATTCAAAGAGTTTTTCCCTCATAATGCTGTTTCCTACTTCGTTAGTTACTATGACTACTACCAGCCCGAAGCCTACATTGCCTCCTCCGACACTTACATCGAGAAAGATTCCAGCATCAATGAAGAAATCGATAAACTTCGTCACTCGGCGACAAGTTCCTTGTTCGAACGCCGTGACGTCATTGTTGTTGCCAGCGTGTCGTGTATTTACGGCTTGGGTTCACCAATAGAGTACGGTAACTTACTGTTATCGTTACGAGTAGGGATGGAGAAGTCGCGGACTGAAATCCTGCATCGTCTAGTGGATATCCAGTATCAACGCAATGATATGAACTTTGTTCGCGGCACGTTCCGTGTGCGTGGAGATGTAGTGGAGATTTTCCCAGCTTCACACAGTGAGCACGCAGTTCGTGTTGAGCTGTTTGGGGATGAGATTGAGCGGATTACGGAGATCAATGTCCTAACGGGTGAAATTATTGGCCAGCGTGATCATATTGCGATTTTCCCGGCATCTCACTTCGTGACAGGCGAGGATACGATGAAGCGCGCGCTCGTGAACATTGGTCAAGAGCTCGAGGAGCGTTTGGCTGAGTTGAGGGAGCAAGGTAAGCTTCTAGAAGCGCAGCGACTGGAGCAGCGTACACGCTACGACATGGAAATGATGGAAGAGATGGGCTTCTGCTCAGGTATCGAGAATTACTCCGGTCCACTGACATTCCGTGAGCGAGGGGCAACTCCGTATACGTTGATGGATTATTTCCCAGACGACATGCTATTCATGGTGGATGAGTCCCACGTAACGTTACCGCAAATTCGCGCGATGTTTAATGGGGATAAAGCACGGAAAGATGTATTAGTCGATCACGGCTTCAGGCTGCCTTCCGCATTGGATAACCGTCCGCTGCGTTTCGAGGAATTCGAAGAGAAAGTCAGTCAGATTTTATATATATCAGCAACGCCAGGACCTTATGAGCTAGAACATTGCCCTACGATGATTCAACAAATTATTCGGCCCACAGGGTTATTGGATCCAATTATTGAGGTTCGACCAACCAAGGGTCAAATTGATGATCTGATCGCCGAGATCCAAGACCGTGTTCGTAAAGATGAGCGCGTACTTGTAACCACCTTAACGAAGAAGATGTCGGAGGATTTAACGGATTACTTTAAAGAAATTGGAATTAAAGTGCGTTATTTGCACTCGGATATTAAGACGTTTGAACGTATGCAGATTTTGCGGGACTTGCGCTTGGGGACTTTCCATGTGCTAATCGGGATCAACCTCCTTAGAGAGGGTCTCGATTTGCCAGAGGTTTCACTGGTCGCTATTCTAGATGCGGATAAGGAAGGCTTCCTGCGTTCGGAGCGTTCGTTGATTCAAACGATCGGTCGTGCAGCGCGGAACTCAGATGGCCGAGTCATCATGTACGGGGATAAGATCACTGATTCCATGGAGAAAGCGATCTCGGAGACCAATCGACGCCGCGCCCTACAGGAAGCAAACAATGAGCGATTGGGAATCACACCACAGACGATTGCCAAGAAAATCCGCGATGTGATCGAAGCAACCAAGGTTGCCGAACAGAAATCCGACTATCTGGCTGATGTGAAGGGTGCTAAGATGTCGAAGAAAGATCGAGCATCCCTCATTGAGCGCTTAGAAGTTGAGATGAAAGAGGCGGCGAAGAACCTACAGTTCGAACGTGCAGCACAGCTGCGTGACGCGATTATGGAAATGAAAGCTGACGCCTAAGTAAGTGGGTTTCAGTTTCACATAGGAGAGGAAGGGTATCTGTGTCTAGAGATCAGATCGTTATTAAAGGAGCTAGAGCTCACAATCTTAAAAATATTGATGTCACCATTCCGCGTGATAAGTTCGTCGTACTCACGGGCTTAAGTGGATCGGGGAAATCATCGCTGGCCTTTGATACGATTTATGCAGAAGGGCAGCGACGTTATGTAGAGTCATTGTCTGCCTATGCGCGTCAATTTCTTGGGAATATGGATAAACCAGATGTCGATTCCATTGAAGGGTTGTCACCAGCCATATCCATTGACCAAAAGACCACAAGCCGTAATCCACGTTCAACGGTTGGAACCGTAACGGAGATATACGACTATTTGAGGCTGTTGTTTGCTCGTATTGGACGGCCGCACTGTCCTACCCATGGTATCGAGATTACTTCGCAAACCGTGGAACAAATGGTAGACCGGATTATGGAGTACCCGGAACGTACGAAGATTCAAATTCTAGCACCGCTTATTTCTGGGCGCAAAGGTGAGCACACGAAGCTATTCGTGGATATTCAGAAGCAAGGATTTGTGCGGGTTCGTGTAAACGGGGAAACGGTAGACCTTTCCGAGAAAATTGAGCTCGACAAAAATAAAAAACACACCATTGATGTGGTCGTTGACCGTATCGTGGTCAAAGATGATGTACAGACACGTTTGGCAGATTCCTTGGAAACTGCGCTTAAGTTGGCGAATGGTCGTGTCATCGTCGATGTTATGGAGAAAGAAGCGCTGCTATTCAGCCAGAACTTGGCATGTCCAGAGTGTGGATTCAGTGTCGAAGAGCTTGCGCCGAGAATGTTTTCCTTTAATAGTCCATTCGGTGCTTGTCCAGATTGTGATGGCTTAGGCAGTCAGATGATCGTCGATCCGGATCTGCTTGTTCCTGATATGAAGCTGACGATTGAAGAGGGGGCATTTGAAGCGTGGGCAGGCAGTACTTCCAACTACTATCCGCAGTTTCTTGCCGCTGTTTGTGAACACTACAAGATCCCACGCAATGTACCTGTATCTGAGATAAGCAGCGATCAAATGAAAGTGATCTTGTATGGGACGGGTGGCGAGAAAATCCGTTTCCGTTATGAGAATGATATGGGTGCGTCCAAAGAAGCGCTGGTTCCATTCGAAGGCATCATTCGCAACTTGGAACGCAGGTTCAAAGATACCTTCTCTGAGGGTATTCGCGAGCATATTCAGACCTACATGAGTACGAAGCCTTGTCCGAAATGTAAAGGTCACCGCTTGAAGCCTGAAACGCTTGCCGTAACGATTAACGGTAAGAACATCTCGCACGCAACTTCCCTTTCCATCGGAGAAGCGGAAGAATGGTTTAAGGGTCTACAGCTGAACGAGCGCGAGCTAACGATTTCGAATTTGATCTTGAAAGAAATTAGAGCTCGTCTAGGCTTTCTCGTGAACGTTGGTCTTGATTATTTAACGATGCATCGCGCAGCAGGCACATTATCAGGTGGAGAGGCGCAACGGATTCGCTTGGCTACGCAAATCGGTTCAAGCCTGATGGGAGTCCTCTACATCCTCGATGAGCCGAGTATCGGTCTACATCAACGGGATAACACGCGATTGATTCAAACTCTTGAGCATATGCGTGATCTGGGCAACACGTTGATCGTTGTCGAGCATGATGAAGACACGATGATGGCGGCCGATTATATCATAGATATTGGTCCAGGCGCTGGTATTCATGGTGGACAGGTTATTGCCCAAGGTACACCAACAGAGCTGATGCAGGATGAGAATTCCTTAACAGGTCAGTATTTGAGCGGCAAACGGTTCATTCCGATTCCTGCGGTTCGTCGAAAGCCGAATGGCAAATGGATCGAAGTGAAAGGCGCCAAAGAAAATAACTTGCGAAACGTGTCGGCTAAGGTGCCTTTAGGGGTATTCACTTGCGTGACCGGAGTATCCGGGTCAGGCAAGAGTACTTTGATTAACGAAATTTTGTTTAAGACGTTATCCCGTGATTTGAATGGTGCGAAAGTTCGACCTGGCGAACATAAAGAAATTGTCGGATTAGAGCATATAGATAAAGTTATCGATATTGACCAGTCGCCAATTGGACGCACACCGCGCTCCAATCCTGCAACATACACAGGTGTATTCGATGATATCCGTGATGTATATGCGAATACGAACGAAGCGAAGGTTCGTGGTTATAAGAAAGGACGCTTTAGCTTTAACGTGAAGGGCGGCCGTTGTGAAGCTTGTCGTGGGGATGGCATCATCAAGATCGAGATGCATTTCTTGCCGGACGTTTACGTGCCTTGCGAAATTTGTAAAGGCAAGCGCTACAACCGCGAGACGATGGAAGTGAAGTACAAGGGCAAGAGCATTTCTGAAGTGTTAGAGATGACAATTGAGGACGGCTGCGAGTTCTTTAAGAACTTGCCGCGCATTCATCGTAAGCTGAATACACTTCTGGATGTCGGCCTGGGCTATATGACCCTCGGCCAGCCAGCAACCACGCTGTCAGGCGGCGAAGCCCAGCGTGTGAAGCTCGCGGCGGAGCTGTACCGCCGTAGTACAGGCAAGACGATCTATATTCTGGATGAGCCCACGACGGGGCTTCACATCCATGATATCGATCGTCTCCTGAAGGTCCTTCACCGCCTCGTGGAGAGCGGTGAAACGGTACTGGTCATCGAGCATAACCTCGATGTCATCAAAACGGCGGACCATCTCATCGATCTAGGACCCGAAGGTGGTAACCGAGGGGGCTTGATCGTGGCGGCGGGTACGCCAGAGGATGTCGTGAAGGTGGCCGGGTCGTATACTGGCCAATATTTGAAGCCGATCCTGGAACGGGATCGCGTGCGTTCAGAGGACTATGCGAAGCGGATGGCGGTCCTAGAAGGATCCGTCAGCTAGAAAGCGAACTATTAAGCTTGAAATTGGGTGTTTCATTTGCCAATTTCAAGCTTTTCCTTTTTGCAAGTGACGTAAATACCTAAAATTTTGCTAAGACTTAATTGAATGATACAGGCTTCGACAATTTAACCCTCTATCAATCCTGATAGAAGTAGGCCTATAATAATAGTAAGTAACAGTGAACATCTCCCTCTACCTTAACCATTGACTTGATGATTGAGAGATATAGCAGTTCTAATCTAATTCATGTAATGGAGGCAAATAATGAAACCGACGTTAGAGCTTCAGGAAATTGTATCTGCATTGGGGATTGATCCATTCCGATTTCTAGCATGGCAAGAGAAAGAGCTATCTTACGCCGGATTGACCGAAGTTCCGGAAGATGAAGATCACCGAGATGCGCTAGCCGTGTAAGCATACTCTTAAGTTCTAATCGAACAAAGCCCGCACGGTTTCCCCGTATGGGCTTTTTGTTGTCCATACGGAGAGTAATAAATAGTTGCACAGATGGACATTTTATACGTACAAGGGATATTAAAGAAATCTGCCTGCATGGCTAGCCAAATAGGCCTAATCCCAAACAAAAGGTGACAAACTTGTTACACATCGATGCAACTACTTGCATCTCGTGTCCAATCGAGCTAACATAGTATTAAAATAGCAGGACGTGTGCCTTGCACCGAGTTACTATAAGGAGGTTTCACCATGTTATTAGCAGAAGCAGCTGAAGCATCAACTAGCACGTATACAAGCTTTGATATCTATGTTTTGATCTTCACAGTGGTGATTGCAATTGCCGTTATCCGTCAATTGATCAACCCAAGAAGAAATCTGTTTGCACTTGGATTTGGAACTGTATCTCTACTCGTATTTCTTTTCATGGATGTCATCATGATCAAAGGCTGGTAGTACATACAAGTAAACAAAAGCCCGCAGGACTCTAGATCGGAAGATCTAGCCTGTGGGCTTTTTGTGTGCGATCTATTCGATTACACCCACCACATTTCACCAAGTGGTTCCTTGATGAGTACTTGTTGTAGGTTCGATACGGCCTTGGAGAAGCCCTCGTCAACGGACATTAAGCCGTCTTCGTGCTCGATACTGACGACATAGTCATAGCCAACCAGACGCAATGCACTGATAATATCTGCCCATACTTTCATGTCATGACCGAAACCAACGGAACGGAACTGCCAAGCACGATCCAGCATGTTCGTGTAGGACTGCATGTCCGTGACACCGAAACGGTTCGTGTTGTTGTAATCATGTGACGTATCTTTCGCATGGAAATGGTGAATCGCGTTCGCGCGTCCAAGAATTTGAACCGCTTGTACAGGATCAATGCCTTGCCACCACATGTGACTTGGATCCAAGTTAGCACCGATTGCCTCACCTGCAGCTTCACGAAGACGAAGAAGGGTAGCTGGCGTATGTACGGAGAATCCGCCGTGCAGCTCTAATCCGATTTTGATATTACGATCTGCTGCGAATTTACCTGTTTCTGTCCAGTAAGGAATGACTTTGTTCGTCCACTGCCAGTCCAAGATCTCTTGGAAATCGTTCGGCCATGGCGCTACCGGCCAGTTCGGATATTTGGCATCCTCATGGTCACCAGGGCAACCAGAGAACGTGTTAACAACAGGTACTTCAAGGCGTTCAGCCAATTCAATCGTTTGTATAATAGCATCGTGGAACTCTTTCGCGATGTGTTTTTGCGGGTGAAGAGGGTTACCGTGAGCGCTAAGTGCGCTAATCGTCAAGCCGCGGGACTCTACCGCGTGTTTAAAAGCTTTCAGTTTACCTGCATCAGCAAGTAGTTCAGCTGGGTTGCAGTGTGCAGTACCTGGGTAGCCACCCGTACCAATCTCAACAGCGTCCAAGCCTTTCGCAGCAATATAATCCAAAGCTTCCTCGAAAGGTTTTCCACCGAAAAGAACCATAAAAACGCCTAACTTCATTCGATTACACCTCCATAATTGATAAAACAATCAGATCAAATTATACCACTATCATCCAGTAAAATGAAGCAAGCCTTTATAGATCCGAAGCACGGTATCGTAATTCGAACTATAGATGATAACGGAGAACGTCACGAGCGTCTGCGTCACCAAACAGCGGAAGTAGAAGTATGCTTTAGACACCTTTTTCTTATTCACGGTCGTGAGTTTGAAGATATTCTCAATCGCGATAATGATGCCATGGTACAGCCCGTAAAAGAAGTACAACCACGTAAAGCCATGCCATAAGCCCATCAGCACCATGATCAGGATGGATAGACTGGCTGTGAGCGCCGTGGAGGGAGTTTTACGCGAGAAGAACATGAAGATGTGATCCCGGAAAAAATCGCCCAGCGTCGCATGCCAGTTCCGCCAAAACTGCGTCATGGAAGGTGAGAAGAGAGGCTTCTTGAAGTTCTCAGGCATCGTGTAGCCCATTAATCGGCCAAAGCCAATCGCCATATCGGAATAGCCCGAGAAGTCGAAGTAGATGAGCGCATAGAACCAGACCAACAGAAATAACGATTGATGCGTGTGAAGCTCCTGCTTCAATACGTGGTCGAACACCCCAGTCATCCAGGTGACGACGACGATCTTTTTAAATAAGCCTAAAATAATACGCTTTATACTGTCTTCAAACAGCTTGGCATCTACCGTGTAGGGCTTCTTGCTGTCAGCCATAAAATCGCGGAATTTCAGAATCGGTCCGGAAGTGAAAGTCGGAATGAATATCAGATAGTTGGCATAATCAATGGCTGGGACCTCGCCGTCTTTTCCAAAGAAATAAGCGAAATAGTACGAATCAATTACTTTGAGAACGTTGTAAATGAGTCCTAAATAAATGATGGCGTCGAACAATGGAGAGCTGAAAACACCCATAACGAAAAAACGAACACCGAGAAAGACACCGACAATATTCGCGGCGATTCCGAAAATAAAGGTCGCTTTCCGCCATATCGTCGTCCGGCACAGATACACAAACCCAAAATAATTAATAATCGTAAAAGCAGCATAGAAAACGACCAGCTTCTTACTAAACAACAGGAGAAAGCACAGACTGAATATGATCATCAAAATGCGCTTATTATCCGCCCACTTGCGGGTGAGCATCAGAACGGCAATCATGCCACTCATCGCGACCATCGCGTTCATGTGCATATAAAACATAGCTAAAGAACTCCTCGCTTGCTAGATCTTAGAACTTCTCGTAGATGAACAATCCCTTGCCGGTAAAATAAATGAAAACCAAGTAAAGCATCACGAGGTAGATGAGGATTTCGACGGTTTTCCTAAGGAATTTAACCATGTGTCAACCTCCTTCGTAAATAGCGGCGCGCCTTCTTCCCGGTTCAAGTGAACAAGGTCATGGAAATAACGCGGATCGTACGTGTGCATCAAATCGAGCGTGGGAACGTTCGCAGCCTTTAGCTGGGTGTTAACGGCATCCTTCAGTGAAGCGATATAGGGAGGATCGGAGTAGCCTTTGTTCCACGGCATCCAAATCACACGCAGCGCGAGATTATGCTCGTCCGCATACTGGAGCACCCACTGTAGGGCATCCAGATTGTCTTGGAAATCCTTCAAGGTCATGGCGCCGAACCGCTTGTCGTAGTCGTCCCACTTGGTCTTCAGAGCAGCGTCGTCCTTGCGGCCTGGGTACAGCTCCTTATCAATCCAGCGAGGCTCGAAGGCAAGGCTGCCTTTACTTAAATTGCGAGCAAACTCGATACCCGAATCGCGGAAGTAATCGCGGTACGTATACACATATGGCTGATACCAAGGCTTGAACCACTGATAGGTCGGATCTGTTTCGAGAGGGTCGAGCATCGTATGCACGTCGATCCCGATGACAAGCTCATCCTTCACCTGATAGAGGTTGTTCTTCAGTATGCCCTTCAGATCAGTCAACTTCCCGTAGGAAAGCCCCATCTCGACCAAATGGCTATCCGACTTCTCTTCGATATAAGCACCCGTAACGGCCGAATTACCGAAGAAAACCGGACCCGTATGGGACCAGCTATGGTGGTAGAGCGTTTTGGTGAAGTCGTTTTTGTAAAAACGGCGTGAAGACGCCATCGGGTTCCACCAAGAGATAAGCAGGTCGGAGACGACGATGGCGAGCAATAGGCCGAGTGCAAAGCTATTTTTTTTGAGAAAAGCAGCGGTTGCTTTCAATAGAATCACTCATTATCTTCGTAGTGGTTAAAATGAAAACCCAAGGACTCGTTCGTATAACACGAGCACCCTGGGGTAATTGAAATAAGACTTACAAAGCCTTCTCTTGCCAAGCGTGGTACTGCTCACGGAAAGTAACAGGCCATTGCCCCTCATCGAGACCGTACTGTGCAAGGAACGCGAACGCCCAGCGCTCAATACCGAAGCCTACGCAGCCCGTAACGGCGTTACGTTTGCCCATTTTAATATTAAACGCATTCCCGAATGTGTTGCTATGGAAATTAACGGAAGAACATGCAATGGACTTCTTCACATGCGGAATGTTCAGGCGAAGCTCGTACTTCATCTCCTGGTTACGTTGGAAAGACGCTTTCACTTGGAAATCGTTCGTGAAGAACGGATCGTTCGCGATCTCCAGCAAGCTGTCTACTTGCCATTCAACGGCCAATTCTTTCAAATACTCGATGGATTTCAAACGGTTCTCTTTCACGAATTCCGGCTTACCGACGAAAATAATTTCACGCATTGAGAAGTCGAGTAGGCGACCGAAGTCTGAATGGTTCTTGGACTCGAAACGGTGACATTTCGCAATCGCGGTCACGACAATGCCGTCGCCTTCCAGGGTTTCATTCTCAAGACCTTCATAGCAGTGGTAACAAGTCGAAGGGTTCATCATGAAGTTAGGCTTCACCATGTTGTTGTCGAGTGCCAAAGGCTTCTCTTGATCCCAACCACCAGCTTCGCGAATCGTTTGGGAGAATGCCTCAATGACATCGAGATCTTCACGCAGATGCGTCACGAAATGAATGTGCTCAGGGAACGAAGTGAAATGGTTCGTTTTGTTCAACGTATGGCTATTGATGACCGCAGGATATTGTTCCTCTTGGACACCTTCGAAACGTCTCGCAATTTTGCTGACGAACGAGTAGTCAAGGAAACGCATCAAGCTGGAGAAAGGCTCACGGAAGATGAACAGGCCGGGCTCTAGCACCTTAATCGCTTTACGCTCAGCGAGCTCAGCAATAATATCGCCTTCATAAGGCGTGTCGACTTTATTTTCGAACAGGATATTCTCTTTAAACCCGAAATCGCCATGAGAGAAACGCTCAATGAGACGCTCGACCCGCTGAGTAATACCTTCATCGCCGTTTGGTGAGTTGTGGGTAATGATGATGTGTCCATCGATCAAAAGGATTTCTTGAATATGCTCATCAGCGAAAGCAGAGGCATATTTGACTTGACCGTGCTGGCTTTCAGCAAGACCAGCCAATGAGATTTTAACTGTCGTCATGAGTCGCTTACCTCGCTGTCTTCTTGGAAATAAATTCGGCAATTTCATTCACCGTGTTCATCGGGTAGAGCATCAAATCTTGGTTCGTTACTTGCAGGTTATACGTTTTCTCAATGTGAGCGATGAGGGCAGTCGCCCCAACGGAATCGATAAACCCATAATCGAACAGATGAACGTCCACATCGAAATCGTCGTCATCCTCGGCAATTTCGTAACGCTCGCGAATATGCTGCTCAAGCTCTTCTAATAAAGTAGACATGGGGAAAGCCTCCTGATTCAAAAATAAGTAGATAATTAAATGTGGATAGGGTTACTGCGCATTGGCGACAGGTCCGGTAAAAGTAAGTGTCGTCACATCCCCATATCGGGTCAGTGTGTAAGTTTGGGAAGCGGCGTCATGCAGGACGGCAACATCAGGTGAAGACGCTATTTTGAGCTCAACTGGACTAAACAATTTAACTTGCTGCAGACCCGCTGATTCAAGCTTCAATTGATAGGTATTTCCTTTCTCCGTAAGGGTAAAAGGAACATTTGAACGGACAACATGGAACTGTTGTGACGATGGGCCCACGCGAATCTCAGTTTTCTTCGCTAATCCGAGATAAAACTTGTTCTCAATCGTCGTATAGATGTTTGAATTGCTTTGCAGGGAATATAGGGCGAGCTTATCCCCTTTTTCAATGGTGACGCCTAAGGTATCCGCGTACTCTTCAGCTAAAAGAGAAACATCTGATGTTTCAGGTGACAGCGTAGCGTGGAAGTGGGGACTGCCACCGCTGAGGCGATCCTTCAATCGATCCCACAGGTAGGACGCCCAGGATTGGCTGATCTTCACATCGCTTTGCATAGCGGATAAGAACGATTTGGCCATCTGTGTTTCGGACATAAAGTTATAATCATGCTTCGTGCGAAGCTTGTCAAAGTAATCAGCAAATTCCGTTAAATTAGCAATTTTCTGAGGTTCAGGGAAATGGTATTCAATATGCTCGAAGTAATCAATCGGCATATCCAGCTTTACCATAGATTCGAAAACATCTGTGTTCGCATTGTCACCAGCCGGCCTAAGGACAGGTGTAGGTGCATGAATGAGCATCGTCGTATCGGTCTTTCCTTGCTCATCTTGTAAAAGGAAGGGAAGCGACCAGATCGATTCTGGACGAGCAAGCACAGGTGACTCGGAAGGTAAGAATCCGAAGTTGTACCACATGCCTTTTCCTTTCTCGGTAAGCAGGGTTTGATCGTGATCTTCATTATTAATGCGCCAGGTGTGCTGGTTCGTTCCAGGATGTAACCATGGAATGCCAAGCTTATCGAAAGCCTGTTGATGCAGGTTGAACTCAATTCTCTCGTCATCAGCACTCTTAAAATTATGTACAAATGTGTGCGGATTTAATTGTAAATGCTGATCTTTGGCATACGCAATGAATTCGTTTAATTCCGTTTTATAAGGAAAGTGCGGGTCATCGATCGCTACTGGAGAGCCGAATTCGATGCCACCCACGATGAGATCGTCATTGCCATCGTGATTGATGTCCAGCCATAAAGGCACGGAATAATGTCCAGCAACCAACGCGTTATTGCCGACTTGGTTTAAGGTTGTCCCTGCCAGGGGACCTTGTGACGTCCATGCGCCGTCGGCGCTTTGGAGGAACACTTGCAGATCCCCATCGCTGCTGCCGACCACGAGATCCGGTCGGCCGTCTTGATTCATGTCACGCACCGCTGGCGCGGCGTGCGTGGAGCGGTGCGGCAGCGTGATGATTACGCTGCCTTCTGTAAGATCCAGGGCCGCTGCGCTTCGGCCCTGATACAGCCACACTCGTCCATCGGCTGCGCCTAGGACGAGGTCGAGCTTGCCGTCGCCGTTCACGTCGGCGACGCTCGGTGCTGCAGGCCCTCCGGGCAGCTGCAGCGCAGTTCCGCCCGCGAGCACGGCCGCGGGCTTGCCGAACCTGCCGCTAGCGAGCTGCGGCAGCTGCCACACCCCGCCGGACTCGTCTGCGACGACGAGGTCCGTGCGGCCATCCCCGTTCACGTCGGCGGCGTGAACGGCACTGTAAGGGCCGAGCTGGAGCGGCGCGCCGCTCTCCAGCAACAACTTCGCAGGCGCGCCGAACGTGTCGGGCAGCGCCAAGCCCTTAGGCGGCGGCTCGCTGACGTAAGCCGCCTCATCCTTGCCCAGATTCGTGTAGACATACACGAATCCATCACTGCTGCCGGCCAGCAAGTCCGTGCGGCCGTCGCCGTTCAGATCCGCAGCGGCAGGGTACGCGCGGTACGGCAGTTCAATCGCGCTTTGCAGATCGCGATACGGCCCGTACGTGGCTTGCCGCAAGGGGATGCCGGCAGCCATTACGTGCAGTCCGCTCGCGTAGCCGGAGCCGGGCAGCTCACCCACAAACGAAGGCTTCGCATTCGTTCCTGTGTTAAGCTGCACCGTCACGCTCTCGCGCCATTCACCCCAGTAGAAGGCGTTGCGCACGAGCGTAAACGAGGGAACCTCGTTGTACTCCTTCAGCTTCTCCGCCCAGGCAATGCCGTCTTTTTGCCCGATCGACGGCATCGCCTCGAAATGGTTCTGAAACGCCATCGCAGGACGGCCATATGGCCCAAGGCTCTTCTTAATACTGTACCCGAGCGTTTCCTTAGACACATAGGAGAGCAACTCACTGCGATACTGCATATTAGCCGCTGTCCAAGCGAAGTTAAAATATGGCTCAATCGGCAGCGCTCTTTTATTGAAGTAAGTCGTTCCCGGTGTTGGCTTGCTTGCTGCTTGGTATTTCTCTGCGAGCAGGGAAAAGCCTAACTTCGGATCGAATCCGCTCTTCATATCAAAGCCCGTAGGGAAGTAACGGTTCGGTAGGAAGTTACTGCTGATGAGCACGGCACCTTTGCCCACACGATTGTGCAAGACAAGGGAGACAGGCTGCTTCGAATCGGATGCTTTCGACATGTTAACAACGGATTGCCCCGTAGATGGATTGAAGCCGTAGCCAAGGTGAAATCCAGGCATATCATCCGTGGCATTATGTTTGAGATAGCTTTGAGTAAACAATTGAAACGATTGCTGAATGCCTTGTAAATTAACAGGTACCTGTGGATAGCCAAGCGTTAGCGAATCTGAAGTCTGCGGCGTTAAGGCTAAGTTGCTAATGGGCACTTTTTTTAAATCAACGATCCCAGCTGCACCCAGAAAGTCTAGCGGAAACCGATTCGCAAACTCATTTTCCAACAATAAATGTCCGCCCTGCTTCACGAAAGCTATTAATTTATCCGCTTGTTTGGACCATGCAGCATCTTGGGCTAGCCCTGGATCCAAATACAGTGCGTCGTACTTGCGAAGCTGACGGGTTGAGATTGCAAGCAAACTAGTTCTATCAATTTCAACACCTGCTTGCAAGGTTTGCTCGAAATTACTATAAGCGGCAATATCATAAGAATCTCCGCTCGTTGCGTACAGAAGCTTAGTTTCCTCGACTTTTGGCAAAAATAGAAGGGTTAGCACGATGACTAAGGTGCCAAGGCTTAACCCGATCAGTAGTTGGGTTACACGAATTTTCGACAAATTCAAAAGGATCCCTCGATTGCTAGAAAGGTTGCAATTCACCCTTGTCGAAGCATGGGGAATTGTCAATAAAGGTCACTATCCTTGCCATTATAGCATTCATAGATAGGTTTGTTAACTTCTAAAGGCATGGTAACGGACCGTATTGTCGGATATTGGCTTTATTGGAGATATCCCTGCCCTAGATTCCTACCTATCGTTTCTGTTACACTAAAGAGAAGAGTTTGAGGATTACCGAGGATTGATATTGAAAGGATTTGCTGCCATGCGTACGATACGCAGAGAAGATGTAGAATTATTGGCCCCCGCGGGGGATTGGGATTGTTTGCGAGCGGCTGTAGCCAATGGGGCGGATGCCGTGTTTTTTGGTGTGGAGAAATTCAATGCGAGAGCGAGAGCGCATAACTTTACGATGGCTGAGCTGCCGGATATTATGTCGTTCCTTCATCTATATGGTGTTCAGGGCTTCTTGACGTTTAACATTCTGGTGTTTGAGGAAGAGTTGAACGATGCCAAGCAATTAATTGAAGCGTGTGTCGATGCGGGCGTAGACGCGGTAATTGTTCAGGATTTGGGCTTGGTTAAAATGATTCGTGAAATCTCACCCGATTTCCCGATTCACGGTTCAACGCAGATGACGATTACATCGCCGGAAGCGGTTGAATTTACGAAACCGTTCGATATTGAGCGTGTCGTTCTTGGTCGCGAGAATAACCTGAAACAAATTAAACAAATCGGTGATCAAGCGAAGCTTCCGATGGAAGTCTTCGTGCATGGTGCACTTTGTGTGTCCTATTCGGGACAATGCTTGACCTCCGAAATGTGGGGAGGCCGTTCCGCTAACCGTGGTGAGTGCGCGCAGGCTTGTCGTTTGCCTTATGATCTGATGGTCGATGGTGAGCAAAAACCGATGGGTGACGTCACATATCTGCTGTCGCCGAAAGATTTGGCGGCGATTGAAATCGTGCCGGAACTGATCGAAGCGGGTGTTCGTTCTTTTAAAATTGAAGGGCGTCTGAAGACCCCTGAATATGTAGCTAATGTCGTGAGCAAATATCGCAAAGCGATTGATCGTTATTTCGATGGGCTGGACGCTCGTCCGTCCAAAGAGGAAGTGCGTGAGCTTCAGCAAAGCTTCTCACGTGGTTTTACGGTTGGGTTCCTGCAAGGAACCAACAACAAGCAGTTGGTTGACGGCACGTTTCCAAAGAGCCGTGGAGTATTCGTGGGCCGTATCAAGCAGATTCTGCGCGATGCGGTGATCTGTGAGCTAGAAGCGCCGCTGAAGCGCGGCGATGGGCTAGTTTTCGACGCGGGGGATCCGACGAAGAAGGAAGAGGGCGGACGCATCTACGATTTGCGCCGTAAAGGAGAGAAACTCGAAGGCGAAGCCGAGGGTGGATTGATCGAAATCGTTATGGGACGCAACGATGTAGAGCTTGGTCGTTTGCACGTTGGCGACCGTATCTGGAAGACGAACGATCCTGCGCTCGACAAACGTCTGCGTCAGACGTTCGAGACGGATAAGCCTTACCGTACATTCCCGGTAAGCGTAAAAGTAACCGGCGTCCTTGGCGAGACGCTGAAGAGCTGGTGGACGGATGTGAAAGGCGGTCACACCGTCTTCGTACAGTCCGAGCTTCCGCTAGTTCAAGCGGAAAAAAGACCAATGGACGAACAGCTCTTCACCGAGCAGTTCGGTCGTCTTGGCGGCACGATTTATGAGCTTGCCGAGCTGGATGTCCAGCTGGACGGCGCGCTGATCGTGCCGATGCGTGAGCTGAACGGCATGCGCCGCATGGCTGTCGAGCTGATGGAAGACGAGCGGCAGAAGCCGCGCGCGTACATCAAGCGAGAAGTCGGCGTGTATGATGACGTGCCGGTAGCTGTGACCGAGCATCACGCGGCTGTTACGGCTGTGAATGCACCTACTCTATCCCAAGCAGATCGTAGTAGCGTTGAGTTGACCGCACTTTGCCGTAGCTTGGATCAGGTGAAGGCTGTGCTGGCGACAACGGACGTCAACTTGATTTATGCTGATTTTGAATTTATTAAGCAGTTCCCTGCCGCTGTTGAAGCCGTTCATGCCGCTGGGCGCAAAATTGCCCTCGTAACACCACGGATTCATATGCCAGGGGAAACGGGCTATTTTAACAATATACTCAAGCTTAAGCCAGATGCAGTTCTGATTCGTAATACGGGTGCAGCCTACTATTTCTTGAAGCATCGCTTTGAGAATCCAGATGCACCACAACCACAGTTGATTGGTGACTTCTCCTTGAATGTGGCCAACCATAAAGCCGCAGATTTGTTCTTGGCTGCCGGGCTCTCGAAGGTTACGCCTTCGTATGACTTGAACATTCAGCAGATGGTTGACTTGCTTCGCCGCGCGGAAACATCCAAGCTCGAAGTCGTCATTCATCAGCACATGCCGATGTTCCACACGGAACACTGCGTGTACTGTACGTTCCTGAGTGAAGGAACAGACTTCACGAACTGTGGTCGTCCATGTGAAGAGAAGCGTGTTTCTTTGCAGGACCGTGTGGGTATGTCTCATCCTGTTCGCGTAGATGAAGGCTGTCGGAATACCGTTTACAACGCGATAGATCAGTCTGGTGCCGAGTATTTGAACCACTTCATGGATCTGGGCATCCGCTCGTTCCGTGTAGAGTTCTTGGAAGAGACACCGGAGAAAGTAACGGAAATTCTTGATTTGTATCGCAAAGCAATCGATGGCCAAATTAGCGGAACGCAAGTATGGCGTTCACTGAAGGCAACGAACCAGTTGGGTGTAACGAAGGGTACTTTGGTTAAATAAATAGTTGGAACATCATAGGTATTCCTTAGAGAGGTGAGCAGAAGCTCACCTCTTTTTTATTTCTCAGAAAGTTATATAGGATTTATGTAGGGTGTATTGAAATAGTGAACATTTTATTGAAATAAGTGCATAGTATCCGATCTGCAGTGGGCTTTATAATGAGCGATAACACGAAATGAAAACGCTTTAATAATCGCTTATCTCGGATGGGTTCAACCGTATGATGGACAACATTCAGCTGTTGTTCGAGTATATCCGACATCATGCGCACTAGCGGAATAAAGCTAGAGTATACACATCCACTTGTTCACAATTTAGACACATTATTTTAATCTATTTTTCAGATTTGCTTAAGGTTGGTTTATTGTTCCACCCGTATAGTGATGATGAATAATACGAACGCATAGAAATGGGGGATCTTGGATGCTAGAGGTCAAACAAGTCAGCAAGCTGTACGGAAATGATCGCGGCGTGCATAACATCGACTTCTCGATGCAGCGCGGTGAAATCGTCGGCTTCTTAGGGCCGAATGGTGCTGGCAAAACAACGACGATGCGCATGATTACAGGTTACCTGAATCCAACGCATGGTCAAATATGGGTGGACGGTCACTCCATGTCCGACAACCCGAAGAAGGCGCGCCGTAAGATCGGCTACTTGCCGGAAACACCACCGCTGTACCCCGAGATGACGGTACAGTCTTACCTGCGCTTCATCGCCAACCTGCGCGATGTGCCTGCGCGCGAGCAAAAACTCCGTGTCGGCGAAGCCATCGACAAGCTTGGACTGCAAGGTCGCGAGAAGCAAATTATTCGCTCCCTCTCGAAAGGCTACAAGCAGCGCCTCGGACTCGCGCAAGCGATCCTGCACCAACCGGATCTGCTTATTCTGGACGAGCCCACGTCGGGCCTCGATCCCAAGCAGATCATCGAGATCCGCCAGCTCATCCACGAGCTGGGCGAGAACCACACCGTGCTGCTGAGCACGCACATTTTGCCTGAAATTAACGCGATATGTAACCGCGTTCTCATCATTAACCAAGGCCGCGTCGTCCTTGACGAGCGCCCTGAGCATCTCGGCCGCACGATGGGCGAGACGTTCGAGGTGTCGCTCGAGGTCAAGGGACCTCGCGAGCGAATCTTGCACGAGCTGCGCAGCCTGCCTTCCATCGGCGAAGTCAAAGAAGTCGACGCACCGGAAGCGGGTGCAGCAGCACCGGCGGCGTCTGCCCTTGAATCTTTGGAATCCGCGGAGTCTGCTACAGACGAAGCAACCGATGTTCCCGCAGTTGCTCTTTCATCCGCACCAGCCGAGTCCGTCAAACTCCTCGTCACCTCCGCAGATCGTGCAGAAGACATCCGCGAAGCGTTATTCTTCCGTCTCGCAAGCGCAGGCTTACCGATCTTAGCGATGAAGCGGGAAAGCCTCAGCTTAGAGGATATCTTCCTCAAGTTGACGACGGACGAGCCAGCGGACACATCCAAAGAGGAGGGTGACACCGATGCGTAGAATTTGGGCCATTTGCTCCAAAGAACTGCAAATGTATTTCTTCTCGCCAGTTGCGTATGTGGCGTTTGCCTTCTATGTGCTGTTGTCGAGCTTCTTCTTTTACGTGAATTTCGTGGCTGGACAGCCACCAATCGTGGACGCGCGCTCCATTGTGGGCAATACCACGTTCATCTACCTTTTCATCATCCCACTACTAACGATGCGTCTTGTTGCAGATGAGTTTCGTCAGGGTACGGATGAGTTGCTTCTGACATCACCTGCCGGTATTAGCGAAATCGTGCTGGGTAAATATCTATCCGCTCTAATCGTACAAGTCGGCCTAGTGGCGATCTCCCTTGTATATCCGCTCATTATGTCCTCCTTCGGTACATTGGATATGCCTGTCACGTGGTTGTCGTACCTCAGCATGTTCCTATTAGGCTGCGCGATGATGGCCATTGGCTTGTTTGCATCCAGCTTGTCGAATAACCAGATGGTTGCGGGGATTACAGGCTTTGTTATTTTGCTGTTGCTGTGGCTATTGGATTGGGTTAGCAGCTCTATGACGGGTAAATTGAAGGATTACGTAGGTCAATTCTCATTGACCGGTCACTTAGGAAATCTCCAAAAAGGCGTTTTTCACGGCGGCGACATCCTCTTTTACATCACATTAACAGCCGTGTTCCTGGTTCTTTGTATACAAGTCCTTGAAAGAAAGCGTTGGAGGTGAGCGGAATGAATAAGTGGATACGGGGAACTAATGCGACGGTTCTATCAATCGCGGTTATCGGCATTTTCATTATTCTGACAATCTTCCTTCACTCGCTTAAGGGCTTCCAGGTCGATTTGACGAAAAATAAAAATTTCACGCTCTCAGAGCAAACAACCGCTGCACTCAAAAATCTCAATCAAGATATTCACGTCATCGCCTTCACAAACAGTGGAGATGGCAATGATTTTGTGACACGTCAAGTTACGGATATGGTGGCTGAGTATAAGAAGCAAAGCAGTAAAATTACGTATGATGAGTACGATATGCTGAAGCAGCCTTCGATGGCGAAGCAGTATGGGGTGGACCAAGGCGGAACGATTATTTTCGAATTGGGAACCAAAAAGCAAAACATCAACTTCTATGAACTGTTTGTGGGACAACAGGATGGTTCCTACACATTCTCAGGTGAAGAGAAATTTACACAAGCGATTCAAAGCCTGACATCCACGGAGAAACATACGGTTTACTTACTGTCAGGTCATCAAGAGTATCCGGCGTCTGCTATGAGTATTTTTAAAAGCAGCCTGGCTGCTGCCAACTACGACGTGAAAGATCTGAATCTTTACGTAGAAGGCAAAATCCCGGATGATGCGCAAATGCTCATGCTTCTTGGACCGACCAACGATCTTAACGACAAAGAAGCAGAGCTCATTCAGACCTATTTGAAGGGTAAAGGTAAAATTTATATCGCGCTGGGCTTCAATAAGGATATGACGACGAAGTGGAAAAATATCGATGCCATCATGAAAACCTACGGTGTTCAGGATCAGCACGCGATTGCGATTGAAACGAAACAAACGTCGTTGTATGACCCGTTAACGATCATTCCAGAGTACGGCTCACACGATATTACGAACAAATTGTCCAACAATAATTTGATTACCATGCTCTCCTTGGCTGTTAGCTTGAATGCGGATGAAAGTGCGCCGGACTATACCAAATCCTTGCTGTTAACAACAACGGATAAAGCTTACGGTGAAACGGACATTAACCTGCTTGCACAGAACAAGACGAAGCAAGATGTAACCGATGTTAAGGGTCCGCTGAACTTGGGTTACGCCATCTCAGACAAAGATAACAAGCCGAAAGCTGTTATTCTAGGTGGTTCTACATTCGTGTTGGATGAAGATATTCAGAATCAAGGGAATAAGGACTTTGCTCTGAACAGTATTGGCTGGCTGCAAGAACAGAAAGATCAAATTACGATCCGTCCACGACAAGGGGATGCGTATCAACAGGCAATGATTACACCTAGCCAAGCGAATACGATTTTCCTCATCACCATCGTGTTCTTACCACTCTTGTTCCTTGTCATTGGCGGCTTGATCTGGTGGAGGAGGAGAAGAGGATGAAACGGTTTATTCCAACCATTCTGTTAGTCGTCATTTGCATCGGTGGCTTCTGGTACGCCTCAAGCAAAGACTTCTTTCAAGAGAAGAAAGATGAACCCAAGTCCCTTCTAATCCTGAAACAAGAAGATGTGAAGGCTGTCACCGTGAAAACGGAGGAGGAGCAGATTGAATTAAGCCGCACGACCACTGGTTGGGATATGCAAAAGCCAGCGGCTGCGCCGATCAATTCGAATCAAGTTGACTCATGGTTAGATATGTTAGGTCTGGTAACGTCGACTAAGCTTGTGGAGGATCAAGCAACGAATCTAGCCGAATATGGCTTAGATAAACCAGTGGGCACCTATGAAGTCACCTTGAAGGACGGTTCCAAACAGGGCTTGCTCGTAGGGACTGCGTTGCCGATCGAAGGCTTCTCTTACGTACAAGTGGAAGGCTCATCTGCCGTGTATCAAGTCAGCGATCAATCGTTGACATCGCTGAACAAAACGCCGGTCGACTTTGCCGACACAAGTCCTATTCATCAAGAGAACGACAAGGTACAAAGTGTCAAGTTGACATGGAAGGGCCAGTCCTGGACGCTTTCTAAGACAGATAAAGATAAAGTCGCTGCGGACGCAAGCTGGAAGCTTGGGGATAAAGAGATGAAGGGCACGGAGGCAAGTCCGCTGCTCGATCAAT
The DNA here is from genome assembly GCF_927798215.1 of Paenibacillus allorhizoplanae. Classification (NCBI taxonomy): domain Bacteria; kingdom Bacillati; phylum Bacillota; class Bacilli; order Caryophanales; family Paenibacillaceae; genus Paenibacillus; species Paenibacillus allorhizoplanae. Next base: position 9,703 of record NZ_CAKMMW010000014.1, on the reverse strand, counting down.
TAATCTTCTTGCATACTGGCGAATTACCGCAAGCGGCAGCTGGGACGCCGACAACAGGTGGAGAGCTTAAATTGGAGATTGCCATGACGGTAGACGGGAAAGACGTTACCGATGTTTATGAGGGTAAATTGAGCGGAGAACAAGTGTGGTTAGCCAAGCAGGGTGGGCAGTGGGCCTACTCGCTGGCAGCCGAGGATATTCAAAAACTAGCAGATGCGTATGCGGGCAAAACCGCTCAGCCTGCTTCCTAATCGAAAGCTGCTTCCTACAGGGATTAAACTGTAGCGAAGCAGTTTTTTGTTCATGTAGGCCTCCGGTGGTCGCAGACAACTCACCTAACACCTGCTATTTTAGGAAGTCCAGCGCCTTCAGCGCCCTAACTCCATTAACTTTCCATCTTCTCCAGCACCCTAACTCCATTAACTCTCCATCTTCTCCAGCGCCCTAACTCCATTAACTCTCCATCTTCTCCATTGTCCTAACTCCATTAACTCTCCATCTTCTCCATTGTCCTAACTCCATTAACTCTCCATCTTCTCCATTGTCCTAACTCCATTAACTCTCCATCTTCTCCAGCGCCCTAACTCCATTAACTCTCCATCTTCTCCATAGTCCTAACTCCATTAACTCTCCATCTTCTCCATTGTCCTAACTCCATTAACTCTCCCTCTTCTCCATTGCCCTAACTCCTTCAACTCTCCATCTCCTCCATTGTCCTAACTCCATTGACTCTCCATCTTCTCCATTGCCCTAACTCCTTTAACTCTCCCTCTTCTCCATTGCCCTAACTCCTTCAACTCTCCATCTTCTCCACCTGGTCATCCTCCAGCCATTCCTCCCCCCTGCCACTGGATAAATCCAGTGAAATCCCCATTCCAGACCTGAAAATGAGACTTTCATTGGATAAATCCAGTAAAATCTTAGATTTCACCATAGAAAATGTCCTTTTTAGTGGAAAAGTCCAATGGAATGGTCTGTTTTCGCCTAAGAAAGTGAAAAACACTGGATATATCCAGTGTTAGCGACATATTCACCATCCTAGCTTAAAGTGGTGAAGCAGTTTTTTTGTTCATCCGACATAAAACGGCATTTTTTGGGAAAAATAAAAGAGAGGAAAGGAGGTCACATGCACATGTATAACACGCAAGAGAACCAAGCTATTTCAGGTAAAGAACTTTCGTATCTAACGGATACGTTCAAGAATGAAGAATTGTTAGCGAAGCTTTGTGTACAAGGCGCGGTGAACAGCCAAAGTCAGTCCTTGAAGCAAACCTTGTCTCACCTATCGCAAGAGCGTTTGCAAAATATGAGTATCCTGATCAATGCCCTGCAACAACAATCCGGAATGACCCACTAATTCGAACCTACAAGGAGGTGCAAGACGCATGTATCAGCAAAATTCTCAACAACAGCACCAACAGCAGCAAGTAGACTTAGAAGATCTGGACTTTGCCAACTTCGTCCTGTCTGAATTGAAACGCAGTGCACGTGAATACACAACGGCTGCCTTGGAAGCTGCTAATCCTAGCATTCGACAGACTTTCGAAACCTTATTACAAAAAACATTAGATGACCAAGCGCTTGTTTTTCAAGAAATTCAGAGTCTTGGCGGTTATCAGATTCAACAGGCTGAGCAGCAGATGATTGAGCAAGAGATTCAGAAGCAGAGTCAGACGGCGTTACAAGTACAATCCATCGTCCAGCAGCATGTGAGCAGAGCGGCGTCAGCAAGCTTTGATCAGCAAGATCGGAGTTCGGAGTCATCAGCACAGTCTCAGCAGCATCAGTCGTACGCACAATCACAGCCGCAATCACAATCACAACAGCATCAATCGTACCAAACACAGTCCCAGCAGTCCGAACAGTCGTACCAACAAAGACAGCCATACAGTCAGCAACAAGGACAAACAAATCAACAGCAGAACCAAGTTGCGGCACTGCACCAAGCGCCAACGCCAACGGCAGCACCTACACCTTCGTTCCAGCCAGTGAATTATGCTAACCAGTATCCGAATGCGGTATACAATAATCAACAAGGTCGAGGCCAAGGATATACACCTAGTCAGTCTCAGCAACAGTCCTCTTCTTATAACCAAACTCCAACAAGGAGCTACCAAGATCAAAGCCATGATCAGTCAAGCTACGGTCGTGGATCTCTGGGATATGCTGCTTCTTCCAACCATGCGAATGAGAATACAGGTATAACGGGGGCAGGCAGAGGTGCGCAAGCACGTATTGTTTCCCGTACTCAGCAAGGCATGCCATCGTCCGGTTCCGAAGGGAACTCCTACACGAATAGGTCGCAAGAAGGTACGAAATATAACTTCTAAGCAAGTGTAATCACGAGTAGATCGTTTCCGGATAATCAGACATCCTGTCCTCCTCGGGCAGGGTGTCTTTTTTTCTTCCTCTAATTTGTCCCACTATTTTTCTAATTCAGGAATGAGTACGGCTTGGCACACATATATAAGGAACATAGGATGTCCAAACTTAGGAAAAAGGGAGCTTAAGCTGATGAAAAAAACATGGGTATATGGTGCGGCTACTTTAGTGGTACTGGGAGCATTAACAACGGCGTGCGGTTCCAAAGATGAGGTCATCCCGTCCGTAGCAACTGGGACAAAGGATGCGGGTACGACGACAACGGTTCAAGTGAAGACGGAGACGGGAACAGGAACAGGAGCAGGAACGAAGGCGTCTACGACGAGTGCTAAGCCTGCGATAGATGCCAGCTACAAAGTAGATGGGAAGAATGTCACGATCACGTACCAAACGTCCAATTTCAAATTATCTGAAGAAGACATGAATAAAGCCAATGTACTGGGAGAAGGACATCTCCACTTGTATGTGGATGGTAAGCAAAAGGCGATGATCGGCAAGACAGGCCCATTAACCCTCACGAATTTAACAACAGGTGCCCATGAAATTAAACTTGAGCTTCAGCAAAATGACCACAAAGAAATCAATGTAGAGAAAATTCTCAACATTGTCGTGAAATAACGAACATTTGTACGCATTCGGGCGCAAATGTAGCTTCAACGAAGATCGGATACGTTCAGTTGCATATTCCTCTAAAAGACGGGCGATTAGCCCGTCTTTTGTCATTTGACACACCAGAATGCGTAGCATAGACTGTTGATAGTATGGCAGAACTGCCGCCTAATCGGAGGGAAACAATTGATCGTCGATATACGTAAGTGGAAACATGTATTTAAGCTCGACCCAGACCGGGACATCTCAGATGAGGCGCTGGATCGGCTCTGTTTATCGGGTACAGATGCGATTCTCGTAGGTGGCTCCTCCGGAGTGACGTTCGATAATACGGTAGATCTTCTATCGCGAATCCGTCAATATGAGGTTCCTGTTGTCTTAGAGATTTCGAATCAGGAAGCGATCGTACCGGGATTTGACCTTTTCTTGATCCCCGTTGTGCTGAATGCAGATGATCCGAAATGGATCGTCGGTCAACATCACGAGGCGCTCAAGGAGTACGGCGCATTACTGAATTGGGATGAGATCGTAGCCGAAGGCTACATTATATTGAATAAAGAAGCGACGGCAGCCCAGCTGACCTCAGCGCGTACCGACTTGGATGCGAAGGACGTAGCAGCTTATGCGCGTATGGCGGACAAGCTTTTTCACATGTCGATTGTGTATTTGGAATACAGCGGCACCTTCGGAGATATGGAGCTCGTCCGTCGGACGCGGCAGGTGCTCGAGAATGCCCGTTTATTGTATGGCGGTGGGATTGACTCGCTAGAGAAAGCGCAACTAGCAGCCGAAGCGGCAGATACCATTGTGGTCGGCAACATTATATATAGTGACTTGGAGCAGGCGCTTCAGACCGTGCATGCGAACTTTAATAGAAATGGAAGGTAACTCTAACGTGAATGAAACTGTCAATATTTTAGAAGCTGTCAAAAAGTTGAATCCCCAACAGCGCAAAGCTGTAGAAGCCGTGGACGGCCCTCTTTTAATTATGGCTGGAGCAGGAAGCGGTAAGACGCGCGTGCTCACGCATCGGATCGCCTACCTGATTGGCACGCGCAAAGCGGCGCCGTGGAACATTTTAGCGCTAACCTTTACGAACAAAGCAGCGCGCGAAATGCAGGATCGTGTAGGCAAGCTGGTAGGTGGCAGTGGAAGCGACATTTGGGTATCCACGTTTCACTCCATGTGTGTGCGCATGCTGCGCAAAGACATCAATCGGATCGGCTTTTCCTCGAACTTTACGATTCTAGATTCTGGTGACCAACTATCTGTCATCAAAACCTGCTGCAAAGAACTCAACATTGATACGAAGAAATACGAGCCCAAAACATTCCAAGCAGCCATCTCCACTGCCAAAAACGAACTTATCTCTCCTAAACAATTTGAAGACAAAATCGGTGATTACATTGACGGGTTGACCTCAAAAATTTATACCCTGTATCAGAAGAAGTTAAGAGCCAACAACTCCTTGGATTTCGACGATTTGATTATGGCGACCATTCATTTATTTAAAGAAGTGCCAGAGGTGCTGGAATTTTATCAAAACAAATTTCAATATATTCATGTGGATGAGTATCAGGATACGAACAGAGCGCAATATATGCTGTGTCAGATGATCGCGTCCAAACATAAACGCATTTGCGTCGTCGGGGACAGTGATCAGTCCATTTATCGTTGGCGCGGAGCGGATATTAGCAATATCCTCAATTTCGAACAGGATTACCCGGATGCAACGGCGATCCTCTTGGAGCAGAATTATCGCTCAACTTCGAATATTTTGCAGGCTGCGAATAAAGTCATTGCGAACAACACAGGTCGTAAGCCGAAAAACCTTTGGACAGATAAAGAAGGTGGCGTTGGGATTAAGCTGTACCAAGCGGATACCGAGTATGAAGAAGGTTACTTCGTTACGAATGAAATCAATAAGAATAAGTCCAATGGCAAAAGATTCGGCGATCACGCGATTCTATACCGTACGAATGCTCAGTCCCGGGTCATCGAGGAAATTTTGATTAAATCGGATATTGCCTACACCATCGTCGGCGGGGTTAAGTTCTATGATCGTAAAGAAATTAAGGATATTTTGGCTTACTTGAGACTCATCTCCAACCCGAACGATGATATTTCCTTGAACCGAATCGTGAACGTGCCGAAAAGGGGCGTTGGCGGTACGACGTTGGATAAAGTGGCGGAAATGGCTGGACGTAGAGGGATTTCCCTATTTGCCATGTTAGAGGAAGTTGATTCTCTTGAGATCAACACGAAGGCGAAGCATGCCCTTGCTGATTTCCGCGAGATGGTGGATAACCTCAACCGCATGGTGGACTACCTGTCCGTAACCGAGCTTACCGAGAAAATCCTTGAAATGTCTCAGTACCGTTTAGAAATGCAACGCGAGAACACCATCGAATCCAAGGCTCGTCTCGAAAATATTGAAGAGTTCCTGTCCGTGACGATGGACTTTGAGAAGCGTAATGAGGATAAATCCCTCATTTCCTTCCTCACAGACCTAGCATTGATCGCGGATATTGATACACTAGATAAAGATAAACCCGAAGAAGAGCAGGATGCTGTTGTCCTCATGACGATGCACAGCGCCAAAGGACTCGAGTTCCCGGTTGTGTTCATCATCGGGATGGAAGAAGGCGTTTTCCCGCACAGCCGTGCATTCGCCGACAACGAAGAGCTTGAAGAGGAGCGCCGTTTGGCCTATGTGGGCATTACGCGCGCCGAGCAAGAACTGTTCCTCACGTGCGCGCGCATGCGTACGCTCTTCGGCCGTACCGCCGCGAACGCGCCGTCGCGATTCCTTCAGGAGATTCCGAAGGAACTCCTGGAAACCGTCTCCGCTGGCGGCGCAAGCGGAGGCTTCTCACGAGGAGGCCGTTCCGGCGGCACCTCGTCCTGGGGCAGCGGCGGCAGCGCCGCTGCATCGAGCCGCGGTGGCAGCACCACCGGCTCGTCTGCTTGGGGCACACCGTCCTCCTTCGGGGGACGGCCTAGAACGGGCACTGCCGCTGGCGCGACTGCTGCGCCAAGCCCTGCGGCCGCGCCCCGACCGGCTGCGTTCCGGGCTCCGCAGCCTGCCGCAGGCGGCGGGGTGACGGACTACAAAGCCAGCGACCGCGTGTCGCATGGCAAATGGGGTGTCGGCACCGTCGTGTCCGTAAAGGGCTCGGGTGATGACACCGAGCTGCAAATTGCTTTCCCGGCGCCTGTTGGCTTGAAGCGCCTGCTCGCGAAGTTCGCTCCAATCACGAAAGTGTAGGAGCGCTCTGCCTTGCCTTGTCTTACCCTTGTCACACACATATTCTCATTGAGAGAGGAAGTCCGCCATGACCGATAAACTCGCGGCAATGAAAACCCTCATCCAAGAAATTAACAAGCATAACCACAACTACTATACGCTGGATCAGCCTACGATTTCGGACGCAGAGTGGGACGCGCTTTATGATAAATTGTCCGAGCTGGAGAAGGAGACAGGGGTTACCCTGCCGTCCTCCCCTACCCATCGGGTAGGTGGGGACATCCTCAAAGGCTTTGAACCGCACCGTCATTTAGCACGTCTCTGGAGCCTGGACAAAGCGCAAAACGCCGAGGATTTAGCAACTTGGCATGCACGCGTGCTTAAGCTGATCGCGGATTACAATAGCAAGAACCCTGAAACACCGCTGCCAGACCCGACTTACGTGGTCGAGCTGAAGTTTGATGGGCTTACACTAAACCTAACCTATGAGCAGGGGCAGCTGGTCCAAGCCTCTACGCGGGGGAACGGTACAATTGGCGAGGGTATTTTGGCCCAAGTCAAAACAATCAAATCGATCCCGTTAGAAATTCCTTACGATCAAGGGACGATTGAAGTACAAGGCGAGGGCGTCATGTTCCTGTCTGTCCTAGAAGCTTACAATCAGACGGCCGCAGAGCCGCTCAAAAACGCTCGTAATGCCGCAGCAGGTGCCCTGCGTAATCAGAACCCTAAGTTAACCGCAGAGCGTAAACTGAACGCTTTCTTCTATAATGTGGGATACTCGAGTGACCTTCAATTTGAAAATCATGCGGAGATGGTTCAGTTCTTGCGGGATAACCTGTTCAAAATCAGTAACCGCACGCGGTACTTCTCCACCATCGAAGAGGTAAGTAGTGAACTCGAACGCATCGCTGAGGAGCGATCCAGCTTTGACTTCCTTATTGATGGAAGCGTCGTGAAGCTGACGGATATGCGCACGCGAGAAGTATTCGGCTATACAGATAAATTCCCCCGTTGGGCGATTGCTTACAAGTTTGAAGCCGAAGAGGCGACGACCATCCTGCAAAGTGTATCTTGGGAAGTCGGCCGCACGGGTAAAATCACACCTCTAGCCCGCGTAGAAGCCGTTGATCTCGCAGGCGTGACGGTGCAGAACTGTACGCTCAACAATGTCGGGGACATTGAGCGCAAAAACCTCAAACACGCCCTCGGCAGCCTCGTCTACATTCGCCGTTCGAATGACGTCATTCCAGAGATTCTCGGCAAGGTTACCGAGGAGAATGACGGCGAGGAGATCGTTGCTCCGACGCATTGCCCGTCCTGCGGCAGTGAACTGGAGATGCGTGGTGCGCATCTCTTCTGCCTCAACCGTCTCGGCTGCAGTCCGCAGCTTGTGGGCCGGATGGCGCATTTTGCTTCGCGCGATGCGATGGACATAGAGTTTTTCAGCGAGATGACCGCCTCACAGCTGCATCAAGAGCTGGATGTCCGTGATCCTGCGGATCTGTACACCTTGCAATTCGAAGATCTCGTGAAGCTCGATCGCTTCGGCGAGAAGAAGGCGCGTAATCTGCTCAGCGCCCTCGACAAGAGCAAGTCCCGCGATCTCGCGTCTTTCCTGTATGCACTTGGCATCCCGAACTCCGGCAAAACCACCACGAAAGTGCTAGCCGATCACTATCGCAGCCTTTCGCGCATCATGGAAGCAACGACAGAGGAGCTGATCACCCTCCCAGACGTGGGTGGTATCGTAGCGGAGAGCATTCACTCGTTCTTCCGTGATCCTGTGATGGTATCCAGCATTGAGCGGATGCTAGCCGCAGGCGTGAACCCCGTTGCAGAGGAAGCCCCGGTCATCGTGGCCAGCGAAGATAACCCATTCTTCGGCAAAACGATCGTCCTTACAGGAACACTTTCCTCGATGGGACGGGACGAATGTGCGAAGAAGCTCGAAGCCAGAGGTGCTAAGATCACCGGCAGTGTCTCCAAAAAGACCGACATCGTGATCGCAGGCGAAAGCGCAGGCAGCAAGCTGACCAAAGCGCAGGAGCTAGGCATTCGAATCATTGAAGATGAGCAGGAGCTTTTGCAACTGCTAGGTGAAGTTTAATCAATATAGAAGAGAGGTGACGGTGCCATGCCATTAACGACCCTGCATATCGTCAACGGAGACGCATTTGGCGATAAACTGCGAGCATCTGGTATCAATGGTGAGATTTTGGTATGGCACGAGTCGCTCTATGAGGGACCTATCGGCATGCAGATGTCACATAGTGCCCTTTTATCTATGAGAGCAACTTATATGAATAATCGTTATGGCATTCCCGAGGACACTTTTAAATCGCAGACCATTCAGCAGGAAGCGAAGCTGGATACCCTCACGGATGAAGTGGACGAGGTTGTCCTATGGTTCGAACATGATTTATATGATCAATTGATGCTGTGTTATTTGCTCTCTAGAATCGATGAGGTAACTCGTCGTCCCTTCCAACTATCGTTGATCTGCATTGATGGCTTCCCTGGCATAGATCCTTTCTATGGCTTGGGGCAATTAACCGTGGATCAAATTCTATATCTGCATGGTACTTGGTTGCCTGTGAGCGAAAATCAGCATTCCCTTGCCTGCAAGGTCTGGACAGCCTATTCGGCTCCCGAGCCTATGCTTATGGCTACGTTATTGGATGAAGACTTATCAGGACTCCCTTTTCTTAAAAAGGCCTTAGAGGCCCATATAGCTCGATTTCCTTCCATGCAAAATGGCTTGTCCGCCATTCAGCAGCTGACACTTGAGCTGATAGTGGATGACGAGGTGTCCGTCTTGTCCTTATTTCAAACCATATCTGAGCAAGCAAGTCACTATGGCTTAGGAGATCTGCAATTCTTTGGCATCCTGAATGGGCTGTGGCATTGCGAACATCCCCTTATCCAAGTCCTCGGTGGTGAAAGGCTGCCAAGGTACAATGAAGCATGGCCGCCGCAATTTGAAAATTACAGAGTAAAGATAACAGAAATGGGTAAACTTATTCTTACGTGTGAGCAGGATTATATCTTCCTGAACGGGATCGATGACTGGATCGGTGGCGTACATTTGCATGGTAGGAAGGATGTTTGGCGTCGAAACGCAGTAACTGCAGGCTTTTCAAAGCTGTAAGATAATGGATTTTAAAAGATGCTTGCATTTCATTTTGAAACCTGATAATATATGTTCTTGTCACCGCAAGAGCGATGCATTAACGCTTTAAACGGTAACGCAATAAAGCTCTTTGAAAACTGAACAAATGAATGAAGCATATCAGCAAATTCAGTCACGTAAGTGACTACAATTGAGATTGCAAAATCTCGCTAGCTTCAAATGAGCATTTCAGATTTTCTATTATGGAGAGTTTGATCCTGGCTCAGGACGAACGCTGGCGGCGTGCCTAATACATGCAAGTCGAGCGGGTTTATCCTTCGGGATAAGCTAGC
>NZ_CAKMMW010000013.1:8543-202819 GCF_927798215.1 Paenibacillus allorhizoplanae | reverse complement strand
ATTATTAAGTAAGAATAATTTATTTTATTTGAAAGATTAATCTTATTAGTTAGTGATGATTTATATTGATTTTTTTATTTATGGATTATTAGAGAATTGTTGTTAGTGTGATGAAGAGTTACTTCAACCTTGCTTCCTATACCATAGGAATAATGTGTTGGGAATCCTTCTAGGCCACCAAAAACGGAGCTGGTGAGCTTTTTTGAATATCCTATTCGGATGCGACCTGAGTAGGTCTAAAGAAATAAGAATAGCGTTGTTACCTGAGTAACGCACAGGGGAATTAAAAAAAATTCGTTTTAAACTTACTTGATCAGACCACCACTCACAATGACATGTGAACTACTAAATATTCAAAAGGTAGTAGGGAATCAAGGGTTAGCGAAATCTCAAACAAAGACCATACAATATTCGATCATATGAATATTGGCTATATCATTGTTAATTTAAACAACTGATAAAGAGAGTCTAAGTTCATTCAGAACTTCAAGACAAAAATAACAAACAAATGACACGGGCATATCGCGAGACTCGGTATGCACCGCAAATGAAAAGTTATTCACTAATCCAAATTGGATAGGTCTGTAAAAAAGGACCAAAACAATAAATTGGATAAGTGTGTCAAAGTTCTGTTGAGATTTACGACAAACCATTTCTCCGCTTTTTGAATGTGTAGTAGTTTTTAGCATGTCATTTTTCTATTTCTTGAAGGGTGGTGGTTATCGAAAGTTTGGCGTAAATGTAATATCTGTACTTAAGTGATTTAACAAATGCACTACATAAATATTATTATCAACAGAGGGGAATGTTTCGAATGGAAAAAGGAACAGTAGAAAAACGTTTGGATGAGGACTATGTCAATCAGCTTGTAATGTTGAAAACTGGAGTAGATCTCTTTTCTCAAATGTTAGGTGCAACAATTGATTATGCAGATAATGACATGATTGAAAAATCTAAATCATTTTTCAAAAGCGCAACGCACCTCTTTTTCGAATTGCATGTTACTCCAGCGGTTGACAGCGTGACTCATAAAATTTAATGCACCATTTAAAACCAAAAGCTCCAGTGACCGGCCCTGAAGATAACTGAAATAAAACCAGAGCCCATAATTGACAAACCCAGACTCACCGTGTATTACTGCAGGAATCCCCTAACTGAATTTGGCCTGATTATGGCAATTCAGAGAACCTATGTTCGTGTATGCTTAGAATTAGCAAGCTTCTATAAGTCTATCATAGGCGTTAAAAGAATACATAACAGGGGATGAATTTAATTGCACAAAGGGAAGAAGATTAATGCAGAAATTAATTTTGAAAACGTAAATGTTCTTCAACTGCCACTTGGGAATATCTGCGGAATATATAGTGAGGTTGGCACTGGTAGTTACCAGATATTTCTTAATGATCTTGAGGAAGATCATGAGATTTGCGACACGACTTTATTTATGCTTATGAAACACCACAATAGCAGCAAAAAAGGTGCGACAAAGGTGTTAAGTATAAATGATTTATTAATTTAAGTTTTAGAAAAATTTTGCCATAAATCGGAAAAACTCACTAAGTAAATCTGCCCGTTACTTTAACGAAAACAGGGAGCAGTTGCCGCGGCAAACTGCTCCCTGTTTAATGTGCTATCGTTCCTCGTTACTTCAATAAAGTATAATTTCATTCTTTAAATTGATTCTTTCACCTGAATGAACGATGGGGATTAATTTCAACAATCTCATAGAACGTACGTTTATTTATTTCGAATCCACAACATGTACAAACTTCATGCATAGATTCAATTTTCATCATTTTGCTTCCACAATTCACACAAAAGAATCTTCCTGCTTCACTATTTTCAACTTTTGGTATCCGTACTTTAACATCTTTAGAATTATCTATTGCTACATTAAAAACTTTTTCCATATGCTTTGAAAAATAACTATCTCCAGCTTTGCAATATAACTCTTCATTATTAACTTTCAGTTCTTCTTTGCAATAAGGGCAATACATTTCTTAAACCTCCCTCACAATAATTTCTCGCCAGTCCCTCAGAGTTTAGTTGTTAATATCGGCAGTCTGTAGTCGGTTGAGCTATCGTTTCCGTTAGTTTAACGCCCTATAGGGGTCTTATTCCACAATTGAATAAATACGCTTGGACCATATTCTTGAGGATAGATCAAAATGGTAACCACCAATGTCAATACTAATATCAATATCCAAATAGCAGTTATTAGAGGCTGATTCAATCGATGAATAAAGGTTATTCCTATAATTATTAAGGCAGCGTTTATAACAAAAATAAACGGAAGTGCGATGATACTACCTAATCCTGTGTTTGGAAAATAGTTAAGTAAAAAGAAAATTAGAATTAAGCTTGGTATAAGAGCGACTAATACTTTAAATATATATTTCATCCTTATTGTCCTCTCACTTCAATAAAATAAGCAGGTTGCCTCAGCACCTGCCTATATATGTTATTATTCAACAAACGTTCCTCGTTAGTTTAATAAATAACTTTCAACTAAGTCGCAAAAATTTTGGTTTCCATGGATTTTAATAATAATGTCTAACTCATATTCGATTGATAACATCCAATCTTTAGCTTTTCCGATAAGCCCTGTATAGGAAGTACCGCCTTGTTTCGCACTGTTCTCAGTCAATAAGTAATACAAAGGGAATAACAAAAGTCTTTTATCTTCTTGGGAATCTAAATTATATGTACCTATACTTTCTACTATCCTTGCTATATTATCATGAACATTCACATTAAAATAATTGCATCTCTCGTCTAATCCAATTGTTCTACATCCTTTTAGCAATGCCATATTTAATTCTTCTCGGGAAAATTTTGCAGGATGGCAATTGTGAATGATGGAATGGATTGTGGTAAAATGCCCCCTTAAATCAACTGAATAGAGTACTTTATTTACGTCGAAATGGTTATCCTCAAGGAAATCTTCAGGAAAAATATCTTGCTCCAGCCATTTTTCGATTTCTTTAGATTCCTCAGTGTCTAATGCAGAAGCCAATCGCATAAAGCACCTCCCATTAAAATGGTATTACGCAGTCTCTGTAAATTTAACGGGAAATGAGGGTAAAAGTTGCGCTAAACTGCCCGTTAGCTTAATGACACATCGCTAGACTAATTAAGAAAAGTATAAATAAAAAAGGTGAGCCACAGGAGGCACACCTTTTGAATACATGGTTCTCAATACGGACATTTCTTGAAGATTGATGTATTCGAATTATATGCAAATCACTTTTTCCTCTTCGATTCCCCAAGTCTCTCTAAGAAAGTAACCTCCATAATACGTAATGAGTGAGCAATCATTGTATCATCGAGATCGCTGCTTTTCCTCAGTATTTCCTCCATGTCAATCATGAATTTTCTTCTCTTAACGTCATCCTCAGTAAGTGTTTCGTTTTTATTTATAGATGGTGTTGGATCATCAGTTAGCTCGAGTAAATAATCTGTACTTGTGTTTAATGCTTTTGCTAATCTACCAAGAACATTGCTTGGTGGAATGCTCACATTTCTTTCGTATGATGACAGGACGCCTCTTGTAACACCAACTGAATCTGCACATTGTTCTTGAAGCATATCAAGCCTGTCTCTACGCTCTTTAATTCGTTCTCCTAATGACATTATAATTCACCCTTTGCGTTATTATTTTTTATGTAATTATAAATTGCATAATTTTATATTGAACAATTTTAAATTCCGTGTTATATTCGATTTACGAATAGGACAGGAGGTGGAAAATGGAAAATCAAAAAGCACCTAGAAGGTCGAAGTCGGCACCCAAGAAGAGTGAGCGAGTACGTAAACCACGGCAATGGTTCAAGTCACTCCGTCTCGCTAAGGGCCTATCTCAAAGCAAGATGGCAAGTGAATTAGATGTATCTGTTGTTACACTCCGTTCGACAGAGAACGGAACTAACGATCCGAGCTTAATGATGTCGCATGTGTATGCTCTTTACCTGGGGGGAACTGTAGAAGAGGTATTCCCTGATGTTGTAGAAGAAGCGAAGATGTATTTTCAAAAGCTAAAGAAGAGTTTTAGTTAAACCATAATTATTTGTTACTGTCACGCAATTTATAATTACATTCTGATTATAATTTGATATTAAGAATATCGCAACACGGAACATTCGTTCCTGTATATTGCAACTTCCTTAGGAAGTGGTTTGTTTAATATGCCATCAAAGTCATTTTAAATTACATTAATAATTTCCATGTAATTATCTTTTGAAAAGGTGTGATGCAGTGAAGGAAAACTACATGCTCCATCTAATCGAACTACAGCGACAAGCTGCAAGAAAGAACCTCACCAAAGAATCAGTCATTGAGCAATTCACACTATTAATCGACGATGCCGATACAACAACACTCGAATTCATTTCATGCCAATTAACGCTGCTGCAATCATTCATGGGAAGCGGTGGTAAGGATGAGAGTAAAAATTAATGGCCGTGATATTGATCGGAATGACCGAGTTACTTTTGAAGCCTCGAATTACTCAGACAGCCAGGCGTATACAGTAATCCTTGTTGGAGTTGCTTTCATCTACATGATCGCTAAGGGAGGATTGTTCTCATGATTGGTATTCATGACATTCACCGTAAGCTGGCCGTAATTGTGCAAATGAACACGGATGAAGAAGGCATTCTACATATGGATTCAGTCACAATCATGCAAATCATTCCGCTGCTTAAGAAGAACTTCGAACTTGTCTGGAAACACGATGGCTTAAAGAACCTAGCTCTAGAGGCACAAGTCCTCGGTGATATGAGATGGGTCCAAGAAGTATGTGAGCAAATTGAAGAACTGGAATTACAAATGAGTTAAGGAGGAATAAGTACGATGACCGAACATCAATTGCGGCAAATCGTTAGAGAAGAACTAAAGCAGCTACTATCTGAAATGTTCGTCCCATCTGAACCCACTATCGCAAAGAAAGTAGAGATAGCAGCAAGGAACATTAGAACAGACATTTCCGCAACTCTTAACCAAATCGGTATTCCTGTAAATATCAAGGGTTACAAATTTCTGCGTGAAGCAATTTCAGAAGTGAGTCGGGATGAGTCACTGCTCGATAGCATGTCGAATCTATACAAGCAAATTGCTGAACGGTACAAAACGACTCCATCCAAGGTCGAGAGAGCGATGCGGCATGCTACTGAAATTTCATTTAATGCTGGTGGATTGTTGTACCTATTTCATGAAAAGCCAACGAACGGTAACTTTATCGGTTTGATGGCCGAGAAGTTCAGGGAGGTGCAGCCAGATGCAGAACATGATGGTCAGTGATGCTATCCATCTTAACCAGCTCCACAACATCTTAAACAGTGGACTTCTACATGAAGCTGATGCGGACATGATCGCGGGACAGCTTCAAGAAGCGAATGAGGCGTTCGGGTTGAGTGGGGTTACTACATATGCCGACTAATGTTAGTGCTCATCCAGAAGTCGCTAAAGCCGTATACGAAGCAGGCGGTAGATTAGGCAAATCGGGAACCAAACCATGGGCTTACTTCGACGGTGCAGATGCTGAGGAAAGAGCAAAGCCAGTGATTGAAGTGTTTAAACAGATTCACGGTTATGAGTGCAGTGATTACCATGCCAATGGTAGAGATGTTGGTTACGACTATGCGATTAGGTTGGATTAAAAACTAAATGAGAGTGAGGAAATTATAAATGAAAAATCAAGCATTGAACATCGCAAAACAAGCAGGAATGGCCTACGAGGTAGCAGTGGCTCGAGCCGGGTTGTCCGCGGTAAATCGCAAACCAATTTCCCTTAAAGAGGCTGAGGCACGTAAGAATAAGCGTCAATCCGTTCGTACTGCACGTCGCGCCAATCGGAGGTAATATGAACCTTCTAACATTCATTATCCTATCCCTTGCAGTATATCGACTAACGCATCTTCTGGTAATTGACAAGATTTTCGAACCAATAAGAAGATACTTCGTCATTCGTAATTTTGCGAGTAAACCATTTCCGACATATACCGTGCAGGGCGGTGTGCTCAGAAGATTTATAGGAAAGATGCTCGTCTGCCACTGGTGTTCTGGTATATGGGTGGCCGCTGTGATCGCTTTCGGCTTCTATAGACCCTTAGACATTAAAACATCTATAATCCTTACTTTTGCTCTCGCATCCGTTCAAAGCCTTATTGAAACTAAATGGATGAAGTCAGTGGGATACCCAGATATGGAAGAAGTCAAAAATCCATTAATTCAAACTGCAGAAGAGGATGATCCACTCAGCGCAGCACGAGGCATAATCAATGGAATTATCATTTCCTCATTATTCTGGGTAGCACTCGGCGTATTCATCGCTTACGTCCTATGAAAAATGAAGTGGCAAGCCTTTCGTTAATAGTATTTGTCCTCTACGTCCACCGAGAATACAGCACTACAGAGATTTCCGTTATGTTGTCCGTGAATGTTAGAACAGTTGCCTATCACTTAAAAAAAATTGAAGGAACGTGTAGGACTTTAAAAATTATGATACGCAAACAGCGGAAACTTAATCAGTTGAACGCACGGTCAAAGCAAGAAGAACTTAAATTAGGGAGGAATTAATCAATGTCTGCAATTGTTTTGCTCAAACTCAAGCAGCGTAATTTTAAAGGCATCCGTGAATTCACCTTAGATACTGCTGGAAGTGATGTAAATATCTTTGGTGACAACGCCACTTACAAGACATCACAGTTTGATTCATTTACGTGGCTTCTGTTCGATAAGGACAGTCAGAACAAAAAGGATTTCGATATTAAAACATTGGATTCCAATAACAAAGCATTCTCAGGACTGGAACATGAAGTTGAAGGTGTACTCTCGATTGATGGTAGAACAAAGACACTACGCAAGGTGTATAAGGAAAAATGGACTAAGAAGCGCGGATCCGCAACGGATGAATTCACAGGGCATGAGACGGATTACTTTATCGACGAAGTGCCAGTGAAGAAAACCGAATATACGGCTTTCGTGGACAGCATCATGAATGAGGAAGTATTTAAGCTACTTACCAATCCTTCATATTTTAATGAGGTGCTGGACTGGAAGAAGCGCCGCAAGACTTTGCTTGAAGTGTGTGGTGATGTTTCGAATGATGACGTAATCTCAGGCAACGCAGCACTTTCTAAACTGCCAGCTATCCTGGGAGATAGAAGCATAGAGGACCATCGCAAGGTAATCATGACGAAGCGAACCAACATTAATGATGAGATAAAGAAGATTCCAATTCGCATTGATGAAGCAAGACGCTCACGTCCGGATGTGGCTGAACTCAACTCGGAACAGATCAGTAAGCAACTGGCTGCGGTGAAAACGCATATTGAAGCGAAAGAGTCCGAGTTACACCGAATTCAGACCGGTGGGGAAATTTCAGTTAAAGAAACACGGCTACGTGAGATTGAGGGAGAGTTGCTGCAGATTAAAAATAATGCTCAATCTTCATCCATGGATCGAGTGAACTCACAACGCCAGACGGTTTCGGGGATTCAGATTAAACTTAGTGATCTTGATTTTGAGATTAAACAATCAGAGAGGAGCATTGCAAGCAAGCAGGACATCATTAATGACAATGAAGCGAAGGCAGTAAAGCTTCGTACTGAATGGTCCGAAGTCAATGCAAGTGTTCTCGAGCATGTTCATTCTGAAGAGAATTGCCCGT
Organism: Paenibacillus allorhizoplanae; assembly: GCF_927798215.1. Lineage (NCBI taxonomy): Bacteria > Bacillati > Bacillota > Bacilli > Caryophanales > Paenibacillaceae > Paenibacillus > Paenibacillus allorhizoplanae. The sequence goes on along the minus strand of NZ_CAKMMW010000013.1, from coordinate 195,150 downwards.
CATGCGGTCAATCATTGCCTATCGAACAAGTTACTGCAGCATTCCAAAAAGCAGTGTCTGATTTTAACCTGAAAAAATCTGAACGGTTATCTGAAATATCCACAAAAGGAAAGAGCCTCAAAGCTGACAGGGAACGATTAGCAGCAGAAATCACAGATATTAACGGCAGGTTAGTTGAGTTTAAAGAAAAATCATCCATCTTCTCAGGTGAACTACTTAGTGCCAATGAGAAGTTAAATAAATTCCAATCCGGTATTAAGGATGTCACGCAGGATCCTGCTTATGTCCAGAAACTACAAGAGAAATCTGCAGTTGAGTCGGAAATACTTGGCTTGCGTTCGGCTTCCCTAGGCAGCATTGAACAAGTAAGAGATACCTTATCCAAGCTACGGCTAGATGCTGACAGGCTAGAGCAAAGCAGAGCGAAAATGTCTCAGATTGCTGAAATCGATAGACGGATTGATTCTTTGAAGGATCAGGAGAGAGAGCTGGCAGCGGAATACGAGCGGTTAGAAGAAGAACTCTACCTAACTGAGGAGTTCATTCGAACTAAGGTAAGCATGCTTGAATCCAAGATTAACAGCAAGTTCAAACAAGTGAAATTCAAATTATTCGAGCAACAGATCAATGGTGGATTGGATGAGACTTGTGAAGCGATGATCGGCGGTGTGCCTTACTCAACGGGACTGAACAGGGCAGCACAAATGAATGGCGGCCTAGACATCATTAACACCTTATCGGAGCACTACGGCATTGTCGCACCTATCTTTATCGATAACGCTGAGGCCGTCACGCAATTGATTGAGACGAAGGGTCAGCAGATTCGATTAATCGTTAGTGCTACGGATAAGAAATTACGGGTGGAAACTAAAACTATTCAGGAGGCGATTTAATTGACACAAATTACCCAAAAGGAATTAACCCAATCGGAACGTTTTATGAACAAGGTAGTCAATGAATTCGGGTCCAGCGTCGGTGAAGTAGCTTTAACAAACTTTCAAAAACGACTTGCTCAAAATTATTTCGTGGCTGTTGATAGTGCTTTGAGAATGGCTGAAGAGAAGCGTTTGAAGAAAACCAATAACAAGGATCAACTCGCAATTTCATGGGCTAACGTCAACATGGAGAAGCTGTCACGTGATGTAATCGCCAGAGCTAGAATCGGCTTTGACCCTGCTCAGCCTAATCACATCAGCATGATGCCTTTTAAAAATAACACCCTAAACAAATACGATATCGTGTTCATCGAAGGGTACCGTGGCATGGAATTGAAAGCTGTGAAGTATGGTTTGAACGTTCCGGACAATGTAATTGTAGAAGTGGTTTACTCGACGGATCATTTCAAATCAATAAAGAAAGATCGAAATAATCAAATCGAAACTTATGAATTTGCAATTACAAATGAATTTGATCGTGGGAACATTATCGGTGGTTTCTATTATCACGATTACAAAACGACTCCTGAAAAAAACAAGCTCGTTGTAATGAATCTAAAAGACATCGAGAAGAGAAAGCCGAAGCATGCAAGTGTTGAGTTCTGGGGCGGAGAAAAAGACATCTGGGAAAACAATAAGAAGGTAGGCAAGGAAGTAGTCGATGGTTGGTACGAGAAGATGGTATATAAAACAGTATTCCGGGCAGCTCACGGCGATGTGACTATTGATAGTCAGAAAATTGATGATGATTACCTACAGATGAAGCAATCCGAGGGGGAATATGCCGATGGTAGTGCTGCACAAGAAATTAATGAAAATGCAAACCGCGAAGCAATCGATATTGAACATGAAATCCTTGAGCCTGAGCATGTGGATGCTGATCCAGAACCACAAGCAAGTAAGCAACCTACCGGCGGCCCTGATTTCTAATGATTAATATCCTTCCACTTGGCTCCAGTAGCGCGGGCAACGCTTATCGAGTGACGGACGGAGTGACGCCTCTTCTTCTGGAGGCGGGCATCCGGTTCAAGGATATTCAGAAAGGTTGTAATTATCAATTATCGAGCATTTCTGGGTGCCTACTCACTCATGAACATGGTGATCATGTAAAATCGGCGAATGATCTCATGAAGGCGGGAATTGACATATATTGTTCAGCGGGAACGCAGGAAGCTGCAGGGCTAACGGGACACCGAGTAATCACTGTGCAGGCTAAGAAACAGTTTAAACTTGGCACATGGACAATTCTCCCTTTTGATACTGAGCACGACGTGTCGGAGCCGCTAGGGTTCCTGCTGATGAACTCGGTCGGAGAGAAATTGTTATTCGCGACGGATACATATTACATCCGATATCAGTTCAGCGGGCTCACGCATCTGCTTATTGAGTGTAATTACAGCATGAACATATTAAACGAGAACATCAAATCCGGACGTGTTCCGGTTGGCATGAAGAAGCGCCTGGTTAAGTCTCATATGAGTCTCGAAACAATGAAGGAGTTTTTAAAAGCCAATGACCTGAGTAAGGTTCAGGAGATTTGGTTGATCCACCTCAGTGACACAAACAGCGATAAAGAGTTATTCAAACGAGAAGTGCAGGAGCTAACTGGGAAGTTGGTTTATGTGGCAGGCAAATAAATAGGAGGTGTGATAGATGAAGCTCTCAGAAATTTTCTTGAAAGGGATTCAATTCTCGCTGAATACAGGGCTAAAAAGTTTCGAAAGTAAGACAGTGAGCCGTCTCATGGAGCACATTAGAGACGTTGAAGAGGAGAAGGTCCTGCTTCTTCAACAAATCGAGCGAGAGGCAGAAGCACAGAAGCTAGTTGTAATTCCTTTGGAAGTTGCTGAAGCGATTGAGTATTACAAACTATTCGGTTATCTCAACAACTGGGGAGTCATGGACTGTATACGGAGTGAACAAAGTAAAGTAGCAGTTATTGCGAGAGAATCTCTCAATAAAACAAACGGATGGAACAATCTGTTGTCTGCTATTCTCAACGGCTACACAGTTGAAACCGTTGAGAGCAAGATCAAAGTAGCAATTAGTGATGTGCGCGCCAAATGGTCCCGAATCGATTTTAATGATTACCAAGAGTCGACAGACTGTTTTGACAAGATGGTTTTCGAAAGAGTAACTCAAATCATCCGCGAGGATCAAGCAGCAGTTCAATGAATTGAAGGTGAGGTGAATGGCAAATCCGCAAGGAGGCGCATTTCTAACAAGTCGTGAGTTGTTCGGTAATCCTATCTGGAAGAACATCGTTGAATTTCGCCTCTTCTTTCTGATCTATGGCAATGCAGTATTCTCCGAAGTGAAGATAGCAGATGATTTGATTTTACAGCGTGGACAATGGCTTCGCTCAACTCGAAAGCTGCAAGATGATCTGGAATATATCGAGAATCGACAGGTAAAAACGTACTCAGTTTCTACCATAAATCGAACAATTCAGCGATTAGTACGCTTGCAGAGAGTATGCACGAAAACACATGAACTTGGAACAGTGTTCACAGTGCTAAATTATGAGCAATACCAAGGGTTTGGGCACTATACAAAACCTGAACTTGGAACACAACTTGGAACAGTCACGGAACAACCGCGGAACAATAATAAGAATGTAAAGAATGATATTAATTTAAAAGATATTATATATAGTCCTTTTAATGAAGATTTAATAGGAAAGGAGGAGGAAGAAGTGAAAAAACCTATAGAGGAAATATTCACATTCTGGAAATCAAAGAACCTCGTTCAGCATCGATTATTAAATCCAAGAATTAAAATGCAAATCTCGTGGAAGTTAGATAGCTATTCTCCCGAAGAGTTAAAAGAAGTCATATCAAATTATGCTGAGATATACCACAGCCCGGATTATGTGTTAGACACCAAATGGGGTTTAGATGACTTCCTCGAAAAAGGTCATTTTGAAAAATTCTTAACAGAGCGAGATCCTTACTCGTTTTATCCTAAAACAAGAAAGGCGCTGGCTGAGATTAATCCTCCGCCTGCTTCAAAACAAACCAAGCTTCAAAAGAATAAAGATCTTCTCTTAGGTAAAGGAGGAAAAGCCCATGACGGAAGAGGAGACCAGGTTCCTCCTGTACAAAGCTTCGGCAGCTTACCCGAACCAACTTGAGATTGAGGAAGAGACGCTTGTTGTTTGGATTGAAAGATTACGGCCAATACCTTTCGAACAAGCTCTTGAAAACCTAGATCACCATATCGATACAAACGACTACTTTCCTAAAATAGCTAATATCATCCGGAGAGACAGGGATTTTGTTGGAGAACATGAGCAATTAAAGTTAGAAACTGCAGAGCGCTTTGCTTTATTGGATGCTTGGGCAGCGGACGTCAAGCCACCTCCAGAAGGGTTTTGGAACAACGTTCGATCCAAATTGGTAGGTGAGGAAACATGAAGGTGAACATCGAGGAATTACTGGGGATCGAGATTCCTTGCGACCTTCAAGCAGAGCAGGCAGCGTTAGGTGCAATTCTTCTGGATGAAACAACCGGTTGTTTTGAAACAGCAAAGGGACGTTTACAGGGGGCAGAGTTTCACGATAAAAACCATATGCGAATTTTTAAGGCAATGGCTAGTGTCAACGAAGCAGGATCACCAATTGATTTCGTAACTGTAACGAGCCAGCTCCAAGATAGTGATGAGCTCGAGATTGTAGGCGGCGTAATTTATCTTATGGAACTCCGGAATGCTGTGTCAACAACGGCAAACATTGAGTTTTACGTGAATCGTGTAGAAGAAAAGTTTCTTATGCGACAGGCTATCCAAGTATCATCGGAATTGCTTCAGAAAGCAGCAGAACAGCAGGATTTCAAAGCATTTGTTGCAATAGCTGAAAAATCATTCGGTGTATTGAAGGATAGATCCACTCCGGTCAGCACGTTCAAAACGATGAAACAAACATTAATGACCGTTTGGGATCAGGCAGAACATCGGTATAACACCAGAGAGCAAAGCGCTGGAGTGACGGGTCAATCATCTGGATTTATCGATCTCGACAAGATGACGAAAGGATTTCAACGCTCTGATCTCATTATACTTGCTGCCCGCCCATCAGTCGGAAAGACAGCATTCGCTCTAAATGTGGCACAAAACGTAGGTGTGAATCTAAAGGAAACTGTGGCAATATTCTCTCTTGAAATGGGTGCGGACCAGCTAGTGACACGTATGATGAGCACGGTCGGGAGCATTGATGCAGAGAAGTTGAAAACAGGATTTTTCGAGGGTGATGATTGGGAGAAGATGAGTTTATCGATGAGTCTGATGTCTGAAGCCAATATCTTTATTGATGATACTCCAACGATCACAGTCCATGATATTCGGACCAAGTGCAGGAAGCTTCAAAAGGAAAAAGGTCTTGGTTTAATCCTCATTGATTACTTACAACTAATCCAAGGTAGAAGCGGCGGAAAAGGTAACAGCAACAGGCAAGAAGAGGTGTCGGAAATATCGAGGACCCTGAAGCAGCTTGCTCGAGAACTGGATGTTCCTATAATCGCTCTTTCTCAGTTAAGTCGTGGTGTTGAGCAACGTCAGGATAAGCGGCCAATGATGTCTGATCTTAGGGAATCGGGTTCAATTGAGCAAGACGCGGACATTGTAGCTTTCCTTTACAGAGATGACTATTACGACAAGAAGTCCGATAAGAAAAATATCATCGAAATAATCATTGCTAAACATCGGAATGGACCGCTAGGCACCGTAGAACTGGCCTTCATGAAGCAGTATGGGAAATTCCTAAACCTTGATCGCTCACATCAGGAACAACAAAAAGCTTTTTAGATGGGATCAGTCTGCCCATGAGGTAACCAAAAGTGTCGCGGACGTAAATAAAAGTAACGGAGAATTACAAGAAGATCAGATCGCGCCTGTTGAAGATGAGTTTGGCGGCACGGATTGATGTAGAAAGGGTGAGTTAAATGAGAACGCACATTGAAGATGACATTTATATTACTAGCAGCAGTGGTGGCCTAGGATTCACGATCGACAAACGCACGATGGTGAACGTGAAGGATAAGGAAACGGGTGAAGTCGTCGGGGAAAAAGAAACGTTCGTCACAGTTGAAGGCGGGAACCACACTAGCCTTTCGGGAGCATTCATTAAATTGTTACACAACAAAATAGTATCCATTCCGCACGAACCAATACTCGAATTACACGAGCTTACAGCAATCATTAAGGATTATAAATCTTTCATCGAATCAAAGTTTGGGGTGTAGGCCATGGAATTAACTATCCACTTGAGCAACTCAGAAACAGGACATGACGAAGAGAAATCACGGCGAAAGACACTGGAAGCGCTGGACGACCTAATCGATGAGTTAACGGTCACTCCAGTAGATAAGGAAGCGGCGCTCGCGGCATACTTCGCTGCAGGTCAAGGGATTGTCAGTATGCTTCGAACAGTTGGTAAAGAGACATTGGTTGACGAAGATGTGAACCTGTACGTCGAGGAGTTCATTCGGCAGCGGAATGACAGTCATCTTGAGAAGATGAGGTATTCAGGAGGTGAACCAATTGAAACAACTCTCAAGAGAGTTAATCATTGACAACTTCGCCGGCGGAGGCGGGGCATCGACGGGGATTGAGTTAGCGATTGGGCGAAGCGTTGACATCGCTATCAACCACGATCCAGCTGCTATCGCAATGCATAAAGCAAATCACCCTGATACTGAGCATTACTGTGAGTCAGTTTGGGACGTATCTCCAAAAGAAGTTGTACGAGGGCAGCCAGTAGCGCTTTGCTGGCTCTCCCCTGATTGCAAACACTTTAGTAAAGCTAAGGGTGGGAAACCAAAAGAGAAGGCTATTAGAGGGCTGGCATGGGTTGCTGTAAGGTGGGCAGCCACTGTCAGACCACGGGTGATCATGATGGAAAATGTGGAGGAATTCAAGACGTGGGGTCCTTTGTTGAAAGATGGACTTCCCGATCCCGACAAGAAGGGCAGGACATTCCAAGCGTTTGTTAATGCACTGAAAAGACAAGGCTATCAGGTCGATTGGAGAGAGCTTATCGCTTATGAATACGGAACTCCTACTGCACGAAGAAGATTCTTTCTAGTGGCTAGGTGTGATGGTAACCCAATTAGCTGGCCAGAGCCGAGCCACGGCATACCTGACAGTTTACCCGTTAAACAGAATAGACAGAAACCGTGGAGGACTGTAGCTGAAGTAATTGATTGGTCGATTCCTTGTCCTTCTATATTCGAGCGGAAAAAGCCGTTAGTTGAAAAGACAATGCGACGGATTGCTAAAGGGATAAAGAAATTTATTATTGAAAATCCAAATCCATATGTTGTTGAACAGAATCAATTAGTGTTCATCGGTAGGCAATTTGGAACATCTGTTGGACATCGAATTGATGAACCACTAGGGACAATAACTGCCGTTAACAAAAGCCAACTGGTTACCGCATTTTTAGCCCAATATCATAGCGAAACCGCGTCACATGAGGCTAGAGGGCAAACATTAGACCGCCCCATTCTTACATTGGATACATCAAATAGATATGCCTTGGTAGTAAATCAATTGGTTAAATCAGGTGAAGTTGTAAGTCACTACGCCGAAGAAGTGAAAGCTTTTTTAATCAAGTACTATGGTGCGGGTATCGGACAGGGGCTTACAGAACCATTACACACCATTCCTACAAAAGATCGTTTTGGGTTAGTGACTATTCACAACCAAGACTACGAGATTGTTGATATTGGAATGCGAATGCTTGAGCCGCATGAGCTCTTCCCAGCACAAGGTTTCCCGCCGGAGTACATTATTGATCGAGACGCGGATGGTAATAAGTATCCTAAATCTGCACAAGTAGCACGATGTGGTAACGCGGTCCCACCACCATTTGCTAAGGCACTGGTTGAAGCAAATTTACCAGAGTTTTGCAAAGTAAAGAGGCCTTATCAATCGCAATACCAATACGAAATGCAGTTGATGTGAGGTGTTGAGAAAAATGGATGACATCGTAAAGCGGAAATTCTGGCAGCGTATGAAAGGCTTGAACTTTGATCACTTCTGTGACGCGATGAATGAACTTCACACCCGAGCGTATGAACTTGGACAAAAGCACACCCATGAAGCGATGTCCTGTCACCCGCGTATCAGTAGCAACATGATTGAAACGGTAAAGGTGAAGGCTGTACAAATCCGCGAGGAGTGGGATGACTGTCGAGAGGTTCTCACCGTGGATAGTACGCTTGAGATATTGCTCGAAGAAATCATTGCTAGAAAATCCGGACTGGGATGGTGAAGGTTGAATGAATTGGAAGCAAGCCACGCTCTCCCAACTCTACGAAATCGGTTTCCACGATACGGGCTGCGCCTTAGTTCACAAGCAAGTTGCTCAGGATGAGCTCAGACGCCGCAAGCAGTCCAAGTCACACACTAACATAACTCAAACCAAGATAAGGAGGAAGCGAGCATGACCAGATTCAGAACAGCACCAGTGTGTAATTTCCCGGAATGTACAGCAGTCGGAAGAAAGACATGGGCATTACTCCCTTTATGCCTTGATCACCACGAAACAATTCGGTTAGAAACGTTGAAGTATTACGCCAACAGAATGCCTTATGAGCATCGTCAATATTACTTGCAAATAGCCAGGCTGATTAAACGGATAACTCCTTTGAATGCCCAGACAGTTACGAAAAACGGGGTTTTAGTAAACAAAGGTGGTGTGAAATGAGATTCGGAGCCAGAAAGAAGAAAAAAGAAGTTGAAGAGGTCAAAATCAACAAATATAACGCCAATAATGCCATCCTAACCCTTGCTACAGGCTCACTAGTTAAAGTGACAAAAGAGCAGTTCAAAAAATTCAAGGAAACGTCTTATGACGAAACGCTCCATGTCCTATTTGATTCCTATTTAGAGGGTAGATACTATCTTGATGAGTTGCTTCCTTTAATCAAGGAACGATCAATCATTGTCGAGATGCAGCCGAAATTCACTTTGCTTGATAAGTTCGAGAAAGAAGGAATCAAGCACCAAGCCATTACTTATACGCCTGACTTTAAGGTTACTTATTTTACAGGAAAAACAATGTTAATTGATGTTAAAGGTGCCGAAGATCAGAAGTTTCCTCTAAAACGGAAGATGTTCGATGCCAAGTTCCCTGAGTTCCCGCCGCTTGTTGTAATGAAATATGCGAAGAAGTTCGGAGGATGGATCACCATCGAGGAGTATGACAAGCAGAAGCGTGCGGAGAACAAACAGAAGAAGCTTATGGAAGCCGAGTGGAACGGGCAGCCAAGGGGCGAGGGGCCTAAGTGAAACGCCACATAGCACCACGGAAAATTAAAAATTGCTGTCTTACATGCAGCAAACCGATTCTAAAAGGTCACGTTTACTACACGAAGCGGAGAGTGTACGACTGTGGCGATGATGGGATCATTGGAATTACAAAACACTTTTGTGCTCGATGCAATTACGAAAATAAATATAGTGAAGAACGTTTTGAGCGCTTCAAATCAAATTGCCATCATCCTGAACCAATGATTCATGAGGTATGGAGTTACATTCCAGGTGAGGCAGTCATGCAACCAGATCATTGTGAATGCACATTGTGCGGAGAATGGTTATAAAAAATAAAACCAAAAGGATGAGTGATCTTATATGACACAAACAATTTTGACAACAGCTTCAATCAAGAAAATTACTAGCAGCAAAGCAACGGAAATCGTCCTTGTAATCCCATCAAGTGTTAGTCTCGACCAATTGAAAAACTTGGCTAAGCGCGAAGAGTTCTTTATCGCACTTGGTGTATCGCAGACGGAGGTTAGCGACTACCTCGAACCACGTCGCGGATATCAAGCAAGTGTGGATGGATCTGGCGTTGTTCAGTCAGTTAAGCCAGATGAGGAGTCAGAAGACGAAGGCGAGCAACTGGAGATTGAGGATGTGGAGACAGAGAGCGAAGAAGGGGAGAAAGAATTCGACGAGATCAATGAGGAAGACGCGGAAGAGTCGGAATCAGAATCTGAGGAATCTGCTGAAGAAGAGAATGATGGCGAACCATCAGAAGATGAACGTGAAATCCAGTCGATGGAAAGTGAAGTTATTCAGGAGGAACGTGAGCAGGATGATGACAAGCCCCTGACTTTTATTGATAAGGAAGACCTACCGTTCTAATCAGTCATTGCCCCTGCGTTGCGGGGGCTCCTATAAAGGAGGGCTGCAGGAATGAACAAGCCCAAAGTCGAGATCAAACTACTACCCGTGATTGTCATCCGAAAGAAAACGTACAGGGCAAGTAACTTTACTTGGAACATTAAAGGCAAGAAGTGGGCTGAGATAGATGTTTGGACAGATGGCGGCTGGCAGCCGGTACATGACTATGACCAAATAACGATGATTGCTCGGTTGCTGTGGGATCAAAGAAATTAATAGGAGCGTGTTGTATGAAGAACCTAACAAAAATGTTCGAGATGCAAAAGGTATTGGATGCAAAGATCATCGAGGAAAAGGGCTTACAGGGCATGGATAGACTGCCTTACTTGATCCTGGCGCTTCAGGTGGAGCTAGGTGAATGTGCGAATGAGTGGCGCGGGTTTAAGTACTGGAGTAAGGACCTGGAACCGCGTACTGAGAAGATGCTCACAGAGTACGTTGACTGCTTGCACTTCATTTTGTCGATTGGATTGCATAAAGGTTACGACGAGAGCATTCCTGCTTTCAAACGAAGTATATACGCATTCAAGACAGATTCAATAATTAAACAGTTTAATCGATTATTCTGGACTGTCGGGAGTTTCGAGGATGAACATAACGAAGGAGATTACATGCGGATTTGTTCTCAATTCTTAGGTCTAGGAGAAATGCTTGGTTTCACATGGGAACAGATCGAGCAGGCGTACATGGATAAGAACGCAGTCAATCACGAGCGGCAAGCGACTGGATATTGAATATGGAGAAAATGAAGCTCCTACCCCTTGAAGCAGCAATTTATGAAGGACTGAAGGCGGGGAAGAAACTATCTCAGATAGCTGAAGAGTTAGCTGGAATGAAATCACAAAATATGGCTGGTCGCATGAGCTGGCTTATGAAAAACGGAATAGTAATAAGGACGGGTAGCAAGCGAAGATTCGTTTATACAGTCAATAAGATCATCTACGAGATCATTCCGATAAGGAACGCTGCCAAAGAGACTTTGCCAGATGAGGGCCCGGATGTGTTATTAGAGGAAATGTTCTCGATAAAACTATCCGAAGAACAGATGCAAATCATAAATGACAATCGAGAAACGATGGGCAGAACGGCTATAGCGGCTAAGGTGGGAATTAGTAAGCTGCAGCTCAATCATGTGATGAATGGAATGATTTATAAGAAAAAGCTGTCTGGGAAGAAGTTGGATACTTAATGAATATTGAGGAACATCATCTATACTTTTTTAATGATGAGTAAATTAATGACGCTATTGTCGAGATCAATCCAAGTACAGTTAAGGCAAAGCCGATAATGCCGTATCCCAGATTGTCGAATCCTACATGGGGACTATGGATTGCATAATACCAAAGTAGTATCCCTGTAGCAAGTAACATGCAACTGATTGTAATGAGTATTTTCTCTTTCATACTTAGTCATCATCCTTTCAATCAAATCATAACAAAGATTGCATATTTTGAAATACATGAAGTATGACGATAGTTCATTTACAAAATAATGATATATACAATCGCAAAAATTATTGGAATTACACCAAATATACTTAGAATACATTTTAAAGTTGATTTATTTATATTTCTAAACAAGGTCAAAGAATTGCATGAAAAACATAAGAGAAACATTAAGTAATAGGGATAATACTCTGACAACATTTCGTTAAGATTGCTCGAAACAGTTCCATACGCGACACCCGCTGTAAATGCTGGAAATCCGTAAAAAAGTAAAAATAAAATTATTAGATTCAAAGAGAAGATGATTATGTTAAATAATCGCACTTTTAAGTCCTCCTCATGTGTTCAAATAAATATTAAAGTGCCACAAAACCTAATAAACAATCGCTTCTACCAAATCATAACATCGAGTGCAAGTGTAAATAAGTACTAACTATTTATAGTACTAAGAAATGAACACCATTTGAATATTGAGGAGCATGGAAAAGTAAAAAAACATCTCCCTGGAAAGAGATGTTTTGAAGGATGAAGCTATAAACTGAAGGGGTACTATAAATATATTCTAAATATTTCCAATTGTTTCTTCAGAAGTTGCTAAGATGATGATTTTATCTCTATTAACAGTGAGTTTTTATTTTCATGTTCCATATTCTGTAGAAGCTCGATTAACTTCACAGCAGCATTCCATTGTCGTTTCTCAACACAAGCTTGAATGATTTCAATAATTTCTTGCTGATTTATCATTTGATATATTTTCGTCATGAAGAGTTAATTATCGCCTCCTTTTAAATTATAGGAACTTGGAATGTAATGAAAAAAGAACACCTCACAGGATAGAGGTGTTTAAAAGAAAATGAAGGAATTAGAGTAGTAATATCACTTTATTCAAGATATTTCCAGTTGTTACTTAAGAAGTTCTAAAATGACTATCGCCGTAGGAGCCTTTAATCTTTAATGAACATTTGTTGGAAATTTCATATCACCACTTTAATATGTACTTTTGCAACTATCCATGCTGATGTCACACAAAGAAACGCAATTGAGTAGGAAATAAATGTCCACCCTATGTTCCATCCATTTCCGTAAGTTACGAATGTAAAGTGAAAGGCTAAATATTCTAGAAAAGTTATAAATAAACTGAACATAAAAATTATGAAGATTGGATGTAGTCGAACATTTCGTTTGGAAAGTGTGTAAACCAAAAGTGAACCAAGAACAGGGTATAGTCCCATATCAAAAGGGATTCCAGAAATTATTGGGTTTTCCTCGAAGTGGGGTTTCAAGTTCCAAAATCCAAAATAAAAACCTATCGTATTTATTAACATTGAAATTACCGCAGTTATAGGGCTAATGATAATGAATAAGACAGGTTGTTTTCTAATCAAGAATAATACTAAAACCCAAGGTAGTATGAAACCAAAAATAATATTGTAAAGCATTATTTGAATCACTCCGCATTTTCAAGACTTATAAAATGAAGCTATAAAACAACTAATTAATGAATATTGAAGATCAAAAAACACCCCCGCAGAAAGAGGTGTTTAGAAAGGGAAAGAAGGAACCTAGAGTAGCAACACATCTTATTCAAAATATTTCCAATTCGTTCTGGTAATATCCTTTAATTTAACCGTCCGGGTTCTTTATTTACTTCAAAGTTAGTTGTGTCACTATAGCTTTCACCCATTGCTTGATAGTTGGAAGGGACTTCCTCATCGGTATGTTCAACTTGATCACTGGAAGTTTCCTCAGACTCGTTTGATGTCATCGCCCAACTTACAGGGCGGCCAAGTTTTTTATGTAATTCTTGTAATTCCTTTTGATCCATCGAAATCCTTCCCTCCTGTTAAATACGGGGCTTGGTGATGCCACAAATGAAGCATAAATGTTTTAATCCTTTTATTTGCTTCACGTTGTCACAGTAAATGCATTTCATTGTGTAGTTCACCTCCGAGGATATTATGCCCTAGGAATTTAAATTAATGATAGTGGAGGAGAAACAAATGAAACCAATTTTAAACAAATCTTCCTCGATTCTTAAAGGTGCATTAGCCGGCAGAAGCGGAACAGTAACCGAGTACTACATCCACGCCTGCCTCAAACATTAGCCAGGACGTATAACAGCTGCTGTGGGCGTAGTTGATAATATCGCTATGCCCGCAAGGTAACCAAAAATAACATAACCGTAAGTAAATGTAACGGAGAATAGCTCCCTAAGGAGTGGGAAGGGATCGAATGAGTAAAATACCTGATGGACTTGCCTTATTCTACATTAAAGAAGGGATTCTATATCCCGTAGGAATGACGATAGAGCAAAAGCAAATGTTCGATATATACATGGCTGCACTACCTGGGAAGATATCCGTTATCGGAAACATGCCACAAGGCGAAGCGAGAACCTATCTTACCTAAAGGAGTGATTCTAGGTGCAGTTAAGTTTTGGAGATGATATTTTCCCTGACTTGGACGGTGGAGAGACCAAGAAAGCACTTATGGGTGTATTCGAACACTATCACCTGTGTAAGTACATGGAATTCGTCGAGAGGGAAGCAACGTTAACGGCTAGTTATGAGGATCGTCCTAGCGGACCCACTAATGTAACGAGCGACCAGACTTCAAATATCGCTATATATAATGTAGACGAAAAAGCGAGGCGTAAGGCATTCTGTGAAAGAGTGGAGCGAGCAGTGAGGCACCTGGCACCAAAAGAAAGGCTACTTATCGAGGAGCGCTACCTCAAGCCTTATGATAAAAACGGTGAACCTATCAAAGATTACCAAGTTTACAACTTCGTGTTTAATCCAGCGATTGGTAAAGACCAGTACACCAAGATCCGCAAGACCGCTTTATACAAGTTGGCGTTGAATTTGAGGATTGATGTGGAAAAGAGTAACTCACCAAAATTGAACGAATAGGACAAAGGATTTCAGGAATAAACAATAATAGAGGTGATGGGATGTGAAAACAATCGAAGAGCTCCCAGAAGTATTAGAAGTGGCTGACATCAAAGCATTCCTTGGTATCAGTAAATCAGCAGCTTATGAGTTAGTTAATTCAAAGGTGTTCCATGTGGTTAAAATAGGTCGCACTTATAAGATACCAAAGAAAGCATTTACCGCGTGGTTTGAAGGGCAGAAAATATCATGAGTCAAAGCTGGAAAGGGAGTGAAATCCCTTATCCAGCTTTTTTTGTTTTTGATGCAACTTTTGATGCAAAACGTGGTGGGAAACATTAAGAATAGATGAACTCACATGAAAGAGTGATCCACTTTTACCACTCACCAAAGGGTTATTGGACAAGGCTTTAAGATACTGCATAGGAAAGTGGAGGAATACAAGGGATTTATGAATTATGCCCATGGATGTGTGTCACCCCTCCTTGCTCGGGTATTGGGAATTACAAGGTTAAGGGATACAGTCAAAATTAGTTTATGAAGGGCTGATGTCAATGGTGCGGTATATGTGAAAAATAGGCGGAATGTATTTTTGAGTTTCAGCGCGAGGCGTGGTAAGCTGAATTGAGGTGTATTTGAAACCGAGAGGAGCTGCTTCGGATGTTCAGGCGTGATTATTTGATGCGGCAGATTGAACAATTGACGGTGGTGCTGCATCGGATTCTTTTTAACAAGGAACATATCCCGATTGAAGATGCGCAGAGACAGTTAGATGAAGCAAGTCGTCATTTATTGGGTTTGAATATCCGTTCCCTCCAGTCTTTGTCCAGTAAGGATATTCTGGAATTGCTATCCTACCAAGGGAGCATAGATACAGCGAAGGCGTTAGTCATTAGCGATATGTTTGTGGGGCAAGGTGAGCTGTTGAAGCAGCATGAGGAAGATGGGGAGGCCTATTGGGCGCACCTGAAGTCCTTAGATTTACTTTTGCATTTGTCTTTGTCGGAAGAAGTTGAGTCCGCGGATGAGGTTAATAATGAGATTGCCTCTCGGTTGGTTACGAGCTTGAATCATCTTCAAGGCTGGGAGATCCCAGAGGGGATGAAGAGGCAGCTTTTTTTACATTATGAGAAACAAAGCAATTATGCGAAGGTTGAAGATGTTTTGTTTCATTATATGGAGGATCACCCGGAGAAGTCAGAACTGCCAAAGCAAGGTCTGATTTTTTACGAAAAGCTGCTTCAGGTTGAGGACGAGCAGTTGAAGGCTGGGAATTTTAGCAAGGAAGAAGTGCTAGAGGGTTTGCGGATTATGAAAAAACGGCTGCTCTTATAACATTTTATCGTAGAAATTTAATCACAAAGCTGAAGGTGTTGAAAAGATGGCGTGGTACCAAGAAAGTTTTGGCGATGATTATTTACTTGTGTATAAACATAGAGATATGCAGGGTGCTTACCATGAAGTGAAGAAAATGGTGAATTGGTTGGACTTGGAGCAAGGGGCTCGTCTTTTGGATCTCTGTTGTGGAATGGGACGGCATTCGTTGGCGCTTTCGGAGCTTGGTTATACCGTAACTGGCGTTGATTTGTCGAAAGTACTGTTACAGGAAGCCGTCAAGCAGGGTGGAGAAGAGCAAGTGACATGGGTTCACGGTGATATGCGGGAGGTGCCGCTAAGTGAGCCGTTCGATGCGGTAGTGAATTTGTTTACGTCTTTTGGCTATTTTGATGAAGATGAGCAGAATGAGAAAGTGCTTCATGAGGTGTATCGGCTTTTAAAAAAAGAAGGTCGATTCATTATTGATTTTCTGAATCCGGTTTATGTGAAAGCGAACTTGGTCGCGCAGTCCGAACGGAAGGAAGAGGATTTGACCATTCGTGAGTCGAGAACAATCGAAGACGGTTGTGTGCGCAAACGGATTATGATTTCGCAAGCGGGTGCACCAGATCGGCATTATTTGGAGCAGGTGAAATTGTACGAGCGTCCGGTGTTTGAGGCGATGTTGGTCAAAGCTGGATTACATATTGATCATGTCTATGGTGACTATGAAGGTCAGGCTTATTCGCCAGAAACTTCGAGTCGGATGATTTTTGTTGGACATAAGGAAGGATGACTACTGGGATATGAACGTCGTGACCGTACATACAGATGAAATTACACAAGTGAAGGTGCCGTTGCCATTTCCTTTGCGTTGGGTGAATGCTTACCTAATTCGTGGCAGTAACGGTTACACTGTGATTGATCCAGGACTGCATACCCCGGAAGCGGAAGCGCTCTGGGAGCAAGTGCTCAAAGAGCAAGGGATCGGGTATGAGCACGTGGAACAAATCGTGCTCACCCACCACCATCCCGACCACTACGGGATGGCTGGTTGGTTCCAGGAGCGCACGGGCGCGCCGGTACTCCTATCGGAGACCGGATACGCGCAGGTGCAGCTCCTGTGGGGCCTGGAGCAGCTGATGTCTCCGCTGCTCCTCGAGCTTTTCGCCCGGCATGGCTTCCCTGAAGCCGGGCTGGAAGAGATGACGAAGCACATGGTGAGCTTCGTCGATCTGGTCTCCCCGCAGCCGCAGGTTACCCTGCTGCGTGAAGGGCCTGTGCGCCTCGGCGACCGCGTCTATGAAGCCATCGAGACCCCCGGCCATGCCGCGGGGCATCTCGTCTTCTACGACGCTGAGGCGCAGGTGATGTTTTGCGGCGACCACGTCCTGCCGCAAATATCGCCGAACGTTTCCTTCCTCCCGCAGGTGGAAGAAAACCCGCTCGGCGCATACCTGAGCAGCCTGCAGGAGATCAGCAGGCTGCCGGTTGTGATGGCTTACCCGGGGCACCGGGAGCCATGGCAGGGCTTTGGCGCGCGCGCAGAGGAGCTCGTGCGCCATCACCATGAGCGGCTTGCGCTCATGGAAGGGCAGTTAAGCGCGCCGCAGAGCGCTTATGAGGTGTGCCGGGCGACGTTCGGCGACAGACTGAGCGTGCACCAGCTGAGATTCGCGCTGTCGGAGACGATCGCGCACTTGATCCTGCTGGAGGCCGAGGGCCGCATCCAGCAGGTGGATCCGCAAGCAGATCGCGTGACCTACGTCGCGATATCTAAATAAGATAAATCCCCCTTCACCGTTATTGGTTGAAGGGGGATTTTTGTTTCATGTTTATGAAATTAGTCAGCAGGGAACTGGCTGAGATAGCAATTATTGACGCCTCGGAGCGGATATGGGTGCCGATGCACTTCGGAGACTGCAATTTTAGCCCTGTCGGAGTGGAAGTGGTGCCCACTCAACCGCCGCTCATCCGCTTACTTCAACGGCTTACTATACGTTGGCGTATGGTTATGCGCTAACCGACCACAAGCTGCCGCAACAATCCCACAGACCATATCATCGATAAACGTATTGCATTTACCATCTGCGTGATCACTATCGAGCTCTTCGATAATGCCGATTTTGGCTTTATCGAGATAGCCGAAATTCGTGAGCGCAATGGTTCCGTACATGAGAGGAACGGCAGTTGCGATACTTTCATCGACGCCGAAAAGTCCTTCGTCCATCCCTACAATATGATTGTATTGAGGGTTGAATTCCTTGGCTTCGACAGCGGTATCAATCTTGATCGCGAGTTGGAGCGCATGAAAGGTTTGCTGTTTGCGAAGTACCGCCAGAATATGCTCTTCACAGAGACTGCGTGGCATATCTGGATTGTAAGGACGTTGCAACTGGTCAAGGATCTCGACCATATCATCCAGGAGAACACCGCGTGCCTCAAGCATTTGCAGATTGCGTTTGGAGTAATCCATCTTCACGCTATCCGAAATAATGACACTTGCGGTTGATGCGACAATCGCACAGATCCCCTTGGAGATGAAAGATTTAGGTCTTTTCGTCGGGAAAAAGAAGCGGAATTTGCAGTCGATGAAACCGAATAGTGAGATCGCACCGCTCCCGTATAATCCGCAAATGGACATCGCAATTGTGCGATGAACATTATAGGCAGGGTCTTTCATGCTAGCTAGCAGTTCTGCATCATGTTTCACCTTTTTTTGAAGCTCCATGAGTGTAGACATGACGTTGAATGTTTCTGTTTTACTTAATACCCCGAGCAGCGTGGTTGTGATTAAATCGGTGGGGATTTTCTTGATGCCTTTTATTTCAACAAGCAATCTAGCAACAGCTTCCTCAATGACAGCTTGTGGATAATGACTGAAAACCTCTTCTCGAAATTCATTGAAAATGAGGGTCTTTTCCTTTAGAAATGTTCTCATAACAAGACCTCCTTCATCCAATATCAGAAAGTAGTTATTGCACTTGATATTGGTCTTTTATTTCAGTTTCACGCTGGTATTCAGTATAGCATATGAGTTCGAATTGACGAAAATTGGTAATCATTCATTTCGTCATTGTGTTTTTTTGTGATTCATAAAAAGGTGGACAAAAAGTAGTTATAAATCGGACAAAGCCCCGTATACATAGTAATACGAAAAGCATCGTACAGGCCATGCGAATAGCAAAAATCGAAGGAGGAAATAAGCAAATGAAACATCAACATTGGATTCGTTCAGCCGCTTTAGCGGGGGTGATTGTTCTACTGACCACGGGATGTTCGATTTTGGGCAGTGGAAAGAAGAGTGACATCGATGCACCTCCTGGGGCGGGTACAGACGTAGATGTGAAGACGACTTCAGCTGCGGTTACAGTCGACATGTCTGAAGATATTACGTCACAAATGACGGTGTATGTCAAAGATGCCAAAGGCTTCGTGACACCGTTAAGTCTAGCGTTGCCGAAGACAGTTTCTGTTGCTAAGACGACATTAGAGTACATGGTGGACGGCGGACCAGAAACGAGTCAGCTGCCTTCAGGTTTCCAAGCGCTTCTACCGAAGGGGACTAAGGTTATTAGTTTAAATGTAAAATCAGACAAAAGTGCTACGGTTGATTTCTCCAAAGAATTTCTCAACTACGATGTGAAGGATGAGCGCAAGCTCCTTGAGGCTATCACGTGGAACTTGACGAACTTCCCTACGATCGATAAGGTTCAACTGCGTGTAGATGGCAAGGACCTGAAAGAGATGCCAAAGGGCCGAACACCACTTGATGCACCATTGGCGCGCACGATGGGGATCAATCTGGAGAAAGCAGAGGATACCGAATTTGGTCAAGCTACTCCGGTTACACTCTATTTCCTAAATCAAAATGATCAAAATTACAAATATTATGTCCCTGTGACTCGACTTATAAAGAGAACGGACGATGTTGCGAAAGCTGTTGTCGAGCAGTTAATTAAAGGGCCAGATCAGAAGAAAGGACTTGCTGCTGTCCTCAATGCAACGACAGAGTTGAAGAGCATTAAGCCAAGCGAGGGTCTCATCACCGTGGACTTCTCCAACAAGCTGCTGGGAACGGATCAGAAAGCTTCAGCGGATGCGTTGCAATCCGTCATCTTGTCTTTAACTGAGAACACAACATTTAAACAGGTACAAATTAAGGTGGATGGCGCTGTGAAAATTACGTCTACAGATAATCAAAACTACAGTAAGCCTGTCCTGAGGCCCGCGCATATTAATCCTGCGATCAAGCTTTAATCGTATTGATACCCAACGTTCCACCAGGTGATTCCAACGTTCTTAACGGTGGAGTCCCTGGTGTTTTTTCGGTTTTTTTCATATTGACTAGTGGTAGGATGCTTTTCCTTGATGAGTTTGTTACAATGGGGCGTAAGGATTAGAGCCTTACATGTAGCTACAGGAGGAGAAAGACATTTATGAGAATTGGTGGAAGAACGGATCAAGAACTGCGACCTATGCAAATAACCCCTCATTATATAAAACACGCAGAAGGCTCGGTCCTCATTGAGGTCGGGGATACGAAAGTCATTTGTACAGCAACGGTAGAAGATCGTGTTCCTCCTTTTATGAAAGGGCAAGGGAAAGGCTGGGTTACAGCGGAGTATTCGATGCTGCCGCGGGCAACACAAGTTCGTAATCAGCGTGAAGCGGCAAAAGGTAAGCTCGGTGGACGCACGATGGAAATTCAACGTCTAATCGGTCGAGCATTACGTTCCGTTGTCAGTTTAGAAGCGCTAGGTGAAAGATCCATTACGCTGGATTGCGATGTGATTCAAGCAGATGGCGGTACGCGTACAGCGTCTATCACGGGTGCTTTCGTAGCGATGGCTTTTGCAATCAACAAGCTTGCTAATGATAAGAACCTAGCCAAATTCCCAATCAACGACTTCCTCGCTGCTGTCAGTGTTGGCGTTATTGGGGATATTCCGAAGCTGGATCTTAATTACGAAGAGGATTCCAAAGCGAAAGTGGATATGAACGTCGTGATGACGGGGCGAGGTCAATTCGTTGAGGTTCAAGGAACGGGCGAGGATGCTCCTTTTTCCCGTAAAGAGCTTGATGAATTGCTGGCGCTAGCGGAATCGGGGATTAACACGATGATCGAAGTACAATCCGGTGTGCTAGGGCCGATCGCAGATCGTATTCGAGGTGCTGGGCATGCGGCTACAAAGTAATTTTGTCGTCATTGCAACGCGGAACGAAGGTAAAGTGAAAGAGTTCGCCAAGCTTTTCGGAGCTAAAGGATATAAGGTTCGAAGCTTAGCGGATTACTCGGATTTACCAGAAATCGTTGAGAGTGGGAAGACCTTTGCTGAGAATGCGCGGATCAAGGCGCAAATCATCTCTGCGCATCTTCATGTACCTGTACTTGCTGATGATTCCGGTTTGTGCGTTACGGCACTTGGTGGTGATCCAGGTGTATATTCGGCTCGCTACGCGGGAGAAAACGCAACGGATGCTGACAATAATGCCAGACTACTTCAAGCTTTGCATGAATTGGAAGATCGGATCGAGCTGAGCGCAGGGGATGGCCACCCTCCATTACTTAGTGAGGCATCCTTCGTTTGTGCACTCACTTTAATTGATCCCGTTGCGAATGAAGTGATCGAAGCGGAGGATGTCTGCCAAGGCTTTATTATTCATGAGGAGCGCGGTGAAAGTGGATTTGGTTACGATCCATTATTCTATATTCCATCACTGGGCCGAACGATGGCTGAGTTGACGATGGAAGAGAAGAATGAAATGAGTCATCGCGCCAAAGCCTTGCGTATGTTTTTGGATCAGCTTCCTGATCAAACGAACTAAAACACAGAAAGACCTGCAACCACGTGAATGCGTGGACGCAGGTCTTTTCTATTTTCACTGCAATCTCATTTATCGTATCGAGATTTTATAAGTTCTTAGCCACATATCCACTTGAGCTAAATAAGCGAATAGCTGAGGACCTGTCATCAACTGACCGAACCAAGGGAGGTCGAAATCGTTGGACTCGGAGCTGGCGAGTGCGCGAATCTTTTTGACATCAATAAAAGGCAAGATAGGGGAAGAGGGATCATCCAGAATTTCCAAAACCCATTTTCTTACCGCGGTTAAATAATTCGGGTTGTGTGTTTTCGGATATGGACTTTTCTTCCTCGTCAGCACATCTTCAGGCAATACACCTCTTAATGCTTGACGTAATATGCCTTTTTCTCTGTCTCCGGATGTTTTAATTTCCCACGGAATGTTCCACACGTATTCAACTAGACGGTGATCACAGAAGGGGACGCGTACCTCGAGGCCAACGGCCATACTCATGCGATCTTTACGATCAAGCAACGTAGGCATGAAACGCGTGATATTCAAATAGGACATTTCTCGCATCCGATTCTGCTGCTTGGTTTCCCCAGCTAAACGAGGTACCTCGCTTAAGGCTTGCTGGTATCGATTGCTGACATATTCGACAGGTTTAATCCAGTCGACGAAGTCTGAGGCGAGCAGGTCGACCCGATTCGCTAGCTTGAGTGACCAGGGGAACGTGTTCGCTTCTAGTGCTTCTGTATTGTGGAACCAAGGGTATCCACCGAATATTTCGTCAGCCGCTTCTCCAGAGATTGCAACCGTAGCTTCTTTTTTGATTTCTCGGCAAAATAAATAGAGGGACCCGTCGACATCGGCCATGCCCGGTGTATCGCGGGCGATCACGGCTGTCTTCAGAGATTCCACAAGCTCCGGCGTATCGAACTCAATGTAATGATGCTCCGTTCCTAAATGCTCAGTCATCCTTTTTATCCAAGGTGCGTCTGAGTTCGGTTGGAACAGGTTCGCTTTGAAGTGCTTATCGTTATCCTTGTAGTCCACGGAGAAGGTATGAAGCGGTCCTTGCCCGCTATTTTTGTAATGCGTCGCAGCCAGCGCGGTGAGGGCACTAGAATCAAGTCCTCCAGAGAGAAGTGTACAGATGGGGACGTCTGAAACTAATTGGCGCTCTGCTGTATCATTAAGCAATTGCCCAACCTGCGCAGCTGTACCTGCGATATCATCAGGATGCTGATGGCTTTCGAGCTTCCAGTACGTTCGAATGGATAAGCCATTCCGATCAAAAATGGCAAATTGACCTGGCTTCAGCTCTGACATGTTGCGATAAATCCCATGTCCAGGCGTTCTAGCCGGTCCGACAGCGAATATTTCTGCAAAGCCTTCGGCGCCAACCTCAGCTTTAAAATCAGGGTGAGCTAGAATGGCTTTTGGTTCTGAGCCGAATAATAATACACTATCCTGATGGGAATAAAAAAGAGGCTTAACACCGAGTCTGTCCCGTACCAGGGTCAGTGACTGCTCTTGGTCATTCCAAGCTGCGAAAGCAAAGATGCCGTTCAGACGATCTACGCAAGCTTTCCCCCACTCCATAAAAGCAACGAGCAGCACTTCGGTATCACACGTTGTGCGAAATTGATGGCCGCGAAGCTCGAGCTCTTTCTTTAACTCTGGGGCATTATAGAGTTCGCCATTATATACGATGGTATACGTATAGTCGCCTTGTTTACGGACCATGGGCTGAGCGCCATTCTCAGGATCCATAACACTTAGACGTCGATGTCCGAGGGCACAATGCTGTGAGATCCAGGTACCAGAGGCATCAGGTCCGCGCAGTTGGAGCGTTTCCGTCATATTTTCTAGAATGGACGGGTACCCGGTCAAGTCTTTCCGCCAATCTATCCAACCCGTTATTCCGCACATAGACGTTCCTTCCTTTCTTTTGAAGAGAGCATAATGATAAAGGGTATGCGAATGGAAGGTATTAAATGTCTGTCCAGAACATGACAAAAGGAAGATGAGCCCGTGCTTTTTGTGTTTTGTTGACAAGACTGTTACAATCAATCCAAGTACTGCCATTATATAAACGAAGGTGATGACAATGGGAATAAAATACTCAAGAGCTCAAGTTGATTATTTAGCATCGAAAGAGCACTTTTTGCAAATTAGCGCGCAAGCGGATATTCGAATTGAAAATGCAAAACAAGATGGCGTAGAATTGGGTCAAGCTGAAATGGAAGAAATTATTGAAAAGGTTGGCTTGCATCGCGCTTATAACGAACTCATACAAGCTGAGAATGTATTGATTAACTGGACGCAAACAGCCATTAAATCCGAGCCTGAATTTATCCAAAATCGAGCAACTTTTGAATCTTTGTACGAGAAAGCATTAACCGATGTTGAATTTAGAGGCGCAATAATAAATTTGGCAATGCGATTAAATACGGACCTTGCGTGACATTCTATTAGGGTAATGCCATTCTTTATTCAGGAGGCGAGTGCTCATGGATAGTCATTTCATTAGCAAGCTGCATGAGAAGCAGAGGAAAGCCGAGAAGAATAAAAGGACACAAGGTGACGGTCATACAGGCAAGAATTTGCCTCACAAGATGCACTAACGTCGTTTGGCATGAGCAAGAGCCTGTAGGGATATCCCTACAGGCTCTTTGTTACTCTCCAGTATATGCTTTCCTGACTGATGCTAGAGAGAAGGAAACGATAACCAGCATAGTCTGTACGGAAACCCTCCATACTAAGGTGGCGTTCATTCTATAAATAGAAGGAGTTGCTTACCATGGGTAAAAAGAAAAGTATGATGCAGAAAACACAAAGTGCGATCGATCACTCGAAGCAATCATCCCGTATTCAGTCGAATCTCGATTCAACGGAGCCGGGTCATCATCAGCCAAATAGGCCATCCGTGTAGGCGAAGGAATCTATCAGTCATATCAGCACCTTGCTTGCAAATGCAGCGGGGTGCTTTTTTTTGGAATAAAAAAAAGACCGCGATTTCTCGCGCTCTTCCTCTTACTTTGACGTCCCAGGAGGGATTCGAACCCCCGACCGCACGCTTAGAAGGCGTGTGCTCTATCCAGCTGAGCTACTGAGACCTATGACACTTCTTACCGCCTGGACGAGATCCGTTTGGCGAAGCAAGAGTTAATATATCATAACGTATAATGCGAGTCAACTTCATTTTATAAATTTTTTGCAATCATTTGGATGATGGAGTAAACTGGCACAAGCGAGACCACGAACAGAGGTGATCCCTATATCAGATCCTACGACCAATAATGTCATCCTTTTTCCTAAAACAGAGCAGTTCTATGAAGACGAGCTAATGAAGCTGTTGCGCTCGGAGCAGTATAAAGAAGCACTGGAGATGCTCACTTTTTTGTTGCAATTTCCTAATGTCGATGCGAGCAAGTCTGATCAATGGGAAGCCCTGCGCCACTGGCTGCTCACCATGTTTCCGGAAACGATGTTCTCATCATCCGTGACAGAAGAAGAGGATTCGGAAGAAGAATCCGCCTTATTGCGCCAGTATATCCAGGATAAATCAGCTTCGGATGATGGTGCTTTTGTGTTGAAGCTTCAAACCATGCTGCAAGAAGGTTCGCTGGAGGGGCAAGTAAGCGCATTGGAGCAGCTTGCTTTTATTGAGCAACCTGAGGTTAGCCAATATGTGAAGACATGGCTTTGTGAAAGGCCTAGACATCCGCATCTTCAATTCAAAGCGTTACAGACGCTTAAGCAAATGGGAGAGCACGGCTTAATTGAGTTTCCTAAGAATGGCCGAACAGTTCTCGTCGAAATCGATGAGACGCCGCTTACACCGGAGGATTTTCCATTACGAATTCGTGATATGATTCGCAGAGTCGGGGACATTAGTGAAATAAGCCAACCTGACTTTGTTTACTTTGCGACTCAGACTTGGCAGGAGTTTCTTGCCTATGCATATGGCACCTCGATTTACACGGAGCTGCTAAGGGCAGAAGAAAGCGCGGTAGATGTGTGGGCCTCAGCACTGCATGCGATTTTGCAAGACAAATTGTTTGGTACGGTTGATCGGGATGAGCTGTTAGAGACTTATGGAATCGTGGATGCGATGACACTTCAGTGGAAGCGCGCGCACAACGTGCTGACCGCTTTTGTAAAGCAATTTAGCCCGGATCCTGGCTAAGAACAAAGCTCGCTTGAAATGAAAATGTTATATGGTATAATAGAATGGTTATAATGAGCTTAACGTGAAAAATATATGTCATGGTACATTTTTGGAGGGGAAGGCATAAAATGAAAGCAAGTTGGGAAAAAATAGAGAAGAACGTTGGCGTTCTTGAAGTTGAAGTTGGGGCAGAACGTGTAGCAGATGCTTTGGATAAAGCATTTAAAAAGGTATCAGCGAAAGTAAATGTTCCAGGATTCCGTAAAGGGAAAGTGCCACGTTCAATCTTTGAAGCTAAATTCGGTGTTGAAAGCTTGTATCAAGATGCTTTAGATATCATTTTGCCAGAAGTTTACGTTGAAGCGATTGAAGAGGTTAAAATTGAGCCTGTAGATCGTCCAGAAGTAGATGTTGAGCAATTTGGTAAAGGTCAAGTCTTGAAATTCAAAGCTAAAGTAACAGTTAAGCCTGAAGTAGCGCTTGGTGACTACAAAGGTATCGAAGTAGAAGCGGTTAACGCTACTGTGTCTGAAGAAGAATTGAATGAAGAGCTTGCACGTTTGCAACAACGTCATGCTGAATTGGTTGTTCTTGAAGAAGGACAAGCTGCTAACGGCGATGTCGTTATCATTGATTTCGAAGGATTCGTTGATGAAGTAGCATTCGAAGGCGGTAAAGCGGAGAAGTATTCCCTTGAGCTTGGATCCAACTCATTCATCCCAGGATTCGAAGAGCAACTTGTTGGTCTTGGTAAGGACGAAGAGAAAGAAGTTAACGTTAGCTTCCCTGAAAACTACCATTCCGAAGATCTGAAAGGCAAAGCAGCTGTGTTTAAAGTGAAACTTCACGATATTAAACGCAAAAACCTGCCTGAGCTTGATGATGAGTTCGCAAAAGACGTAAGTGAGTTCGATACACTTGTTGAGTACAAAGAAGAGCTTCAAAAACGTATGCAAGAGCGCAAAGAGAAAGATTCCGAAGCTGCACTTGAAACTGCAGTTGTTGAGAAAGCTGCTGCTAACGCAGATGTTGAAATTCCAGGTTCGATGGTTGAAGCTGAGCTTGATATCATGGTAAAAGAATTCGAAAGACGTCTTCGCTCCCAAGGCATGACGCTTGAGATTTACTACCAGTTCTCCGGTCAAAATGAGAGCGCATTGAAAGAACAAATGAAAGAAGATGCTGAGAAGCGTGTTCGTAACAACCTTGTTCTTGAAGCTATCGCAGCTGTAGAAAAAATCACAGTTTCCGACGAAGAAGTTGACGCGGAACTTGAGAAATATGCACCATCATACCAAAAATCAACAGCTGAACTTCGTGAGCTGTTTGCTTCCAACGGATCTCTTGAAGGTCTTAGCAATGATCTAGTAATCAGAAAAACGGTTGATTTCTTGCTTCAAAATAGCAAGCATGTTTCCGCAGCCGTGTAAATAAGGTAAGTAAAGGCACGTACGCAAGCAACGTGCCTTTCTTTTACCCTAATTTACGTCTAAACGCCTTAGTACATAAGCATTACCGCTTACATAGGTGATTTCAGAAAAATGACATTGTTGCCCAATCGTGTTAAACTGTAATTGAAATCTCAAGTGAGAGAACATGGCGCTTGCCGCAAAAGGAGTTGGTACAATGAGTCTTATTCCTATGGTTGTAGAACAAGAGGCTCGTGGGGAGCGTTCCTACGATATCTACTCGCGTTTACTTAAGGACCGCATAATCTTCATCGGGACCGCTATTGATGACGATGTGGCTAATTTGGTCATTGCCCAGCTGCTCTTTTTATCCGCCCAGGACCCTGAAAAAGATATTCACTTATATATCAACTCACCTGGTGGGTCTGTTACGGCTGGAATGGGTATCTTTGATACCATGCAGTTTATTAAACCGGATGTATCTACGATTTGTGTAGGTATGGCTGCAAGTATGGGTTCTTTGCTGTTAACAGCAGGAGCCAAAGGTAAGCGATACGCGCTGCCGAATGCAGAAGTAATGATTCACCAACCGCTCGGCGGTGTTAGAGGTCAAGCAACCGATATCAAAATCCATGCGGATTGGATTATCAAGACCAAGAATAAACTCAACCAGATTTACGTGGACCGAACGGGACAGCCGCTTGAAAAGATCGAAAGAGACACCGACCGGGATAACTTTATGAGCGCTGAAGAAGCGAAGGCATACGGGTTAATCGACGAGGTTATCACTCGAAACGACTTGAAATAAAGGAGTGATCCCATGTTTAAATTTAACGATGAAAAAGGCCAACTCAAATGTTCCTTTTGTGGAAAATCCCAGGACCAAGTTCGTAAACTTGTTGCCGGACCGGGAGTTTACATTTGTGATGAATGTATAGAGCTTTGTACGGAGATTGTGGAAGAAGAATTAGGGCATGAAGAAGAATTGGATCTGAAAGATGTTCCGAAACCAAAGGAAATTCGTAATATCTTGGATCAATACGTTATTGGTCAAGAACAAGCGAAGAAATCCTTGGCTGTTGCCGTGTATAACCACTACAAACGGATCAACTCGCAGAACAAGCTTGAAGATGTTGAGCTTCAAAAAAGTAATATCGTCCTTCTAGGACCAACAGGTAGTGGTAAAACACTTCTTGCGCAAACACTTGCGAAAATTTTGAATGTGCCATTTGCAATTGCTGATGCAACTTCGTTAACAGAAGCTGGATACGTAGGGGAAGATGTCGAAAACATCTTGCTGAAACTGATCCAAGCAGCTGATTACGATGTTGAAAAAGCAGAGCGCGGCATTATCTATATCGATGAGATTGATAAAGTTGCACGTAAATCGGAGAACCCATCCATTACACGCGATGTTTCCGGTGAAGGTGTACAACAAGCTCTTCTCAAAATTCTTGAAGGCACAGTTGCTTCCGTACCTCCACAAGGTGGACGTAAGCATCCGCATCAAGAATTCATTCAAATCGACACGACGAATATTCTCTTTATTTGTGGTGGAGCATTTGATGGTTTAGAGCAGATTATCAAACGCAGAATCGGTAAAAAAGTAATTGGCTTTAGCACAGATGGCATGAAGGTTGATTTGAAACCAGGTGAATACCTATCAATGGTCCTTCCTGAGGATCTATTGAGATTCGGTTTGATTCCGGAGTTCGTAGGTCGTTTACCGGTTATCTCAACACTAGAGCCGCTTGATGAAGCAGCGCTTGTGCGTATTCTTTCCGAGCCTAAGAACGCGCTCGTGAAGCAGTACCAGAAGATGCTCGAGATGGATAATGTTTCGCTTGAATTTGATGCAGAAGCACTTGATGCGATTGCCAAAGAAGCGATTAAACGGAACACCGGTGCTCGTGGTCTAAGGGCCATCATTGAAAGCATTATGCTTGATGTGATGTTCGAAGTTCCTTCAAGAACGGATGTATCTTCTTGTGTCGTTTCCAAAGAAACGGTTCAAAACAAGATTACGCCTGTTCTGACTACCAAGGAAGGCGCACAGCCATCTGGTAAGAAGAAGGAAGAAAGTGCTTAACCTATAATTTTATAAATGAACACACAGCCTCCAATCCGATTTCCATTTCTGGGAATTGGAGCGGAGGATGTTTGGTGTCATGGGGAGAGAAACCAAAATGTTCCATAGACGAGATACCAGAGCCGTTCGGGTAGGTGATTTAACGATCGGTGGCAGCAACGAAGTAATCATGCAGAGCATGTGCACAACTAAAACCGCTGATGTCAAAGCGACAGTTGCAGAGATTCTTCGCTTAGAAGAAGCAGGTTGTCAGCTTGTGCGTGTGACGGTCAACAATAAGGAAGCTGCAGAAGCTATCAAGGAAATTAAGAAACAAATTCATATTCCGTTGGTCTCTGATATTCACTTCGATCATCGTTTGGCTCTTGCAGCGATTGAGAACGGCATTGACAAAGTCCGTATTAATCCAGGTAATATCGGTCGCCGTGAGAAGGTTGAGGCGGTTGTGAAGGCATGTAAAGAGCGTGGCATCCCGATTCGTATCGGCGTTAATGCGGGCTCCCTTGAGAATCATCTTCTTGAAAAGTACGGCTATCCTACGCCTGAAGCGATGGTAGAAAGCGCCCTGTTCCATATCAACATTTTGGAAGAACTCGATTTCCATGATATCATCGTATCCTTGAAGGCTTCTGATGTCCCTATGGCCATTGCGGCGTATTCGCAGGCTGCGAAGGCGTTTAATTATCCGCTTCATCTTGGTATTACAGAGGCAGGGACTCTCTTTACTGGTGCTGTAAAAAGCGCCGCGGGGATTGGAACTTTGCTTAATATGGGTATTGGTAACACGCTTCGTATTTCTCTGAGTGCTGACCCTGTTGAAGAAATTAAAGTTGCAAGAGAACTTCTCAAAACATTCGGTTTAATTACGAACGCCGCTACATTAGTTTCTTGTCCGACATGTGGTCGTCTGGATATTGACTTATTCTCGATCGCTAATGAAGTGGAAGATTATATTGCCAAAATCAAAGTGCCGATTAAGGTTTCTGTACTGGGTTGTGCCGTGAACGGGCCTGGTGAAGCGAGAGAAGCGGATATTGGCATCGCAGGGGCTCGTGGAGAAGGTATGTTGTTCCGTTATGGAGAAATGATTCGTAAAGTGCCTGAGGCTGAACTGCTTGCTGAATTGAAAAAAGAAATTGATATTATTGTGGCTTCCTACGAACAGACTGGGGTCATCCCTGGGCGCAAGCAGCACTAAGTAGATAGAAATAACAAACCGTTAAGAACTCAACGATGAGTCTTTAACGGTTTTTTTGCATGCCTATGTCGTAGCGCATATTTGAATAGGAAGTGAAGCATAATGAGTAAAACTGGAAAGCATGCTCAATGGGTAGTTAGACTTTCTGAGGAAACTTTAGGAGGAGAAGAGGATGAAGTTATTTCCAACGTTTGCATTATATCGACAGGTAGCGCTTACCCTAATCATAGGGACTGTCTTGATCGCGAATCCAAGTTTTACACATGCCGAACCTGATGTAATCCCGCAACAGCCGACGGGAGCGATTACGAAGAAAGTAGCCATCGTCATTGACGATTTTGGCAATAACATGGAGGGGACAGCGGAAATGCTGAAGCTGCCCATTCCATTTACAGTGGCTGTTATGCCTTTCTTGCCCTCAACGAAGCAGGACGCACAGTTAGCTCATGACAGAGGACTCGAGGTCATACTGCACCTTCCAATGGAGCCTGTAAGAGGGAAGAAGAGCTGGCTGGGTCCAGGCGCAATCACCACGGACTTGTCCAGCGAAGAAATACATAAACGGATCGTTGCGGCAATCGACGATGTTCCTTATGCCATAGGAATTAATAATCATATGGGTTCCAAAGCGACCGCGGACGAAAGAGTCATGAAGATCCTCATCGAGATTTGCAAAGATCGAAATCTAATCTTACTGGACAGCCGGACCACACCTAAGAGCTTAATTGGAAAGATTGCAGATTCACGCGGCGTACCGCATGCGGACAATCAACTTTTCTTCGACGATTTGTATACGTATAGTCATATTAATAAGCAAATGGTCAGACTGAAGAAACTCATCCATGAAAAAGATGAAGTTATTGCTATTGGTCATGTTGGGCCTCCTGGGAAGAAAACAGCTCATGTCATCCATGAAGCTATTCCAAGTATTCAGAAGGAAGCAACCTTTGTTCCTATTTCACAAATGGTCAAATAATGGTCAGATTTACGACTTCGGTTGCGTCATAGAGAAATATTGATCGACAGCATGTGTAATCGCTTTGGCAAGCTTTGCTTGATGATGACTATCGTTTAACAGCTTGCGATCCGTTTTATTGGATAAAAACCCAAGTTCAACAATGACGGAAGGGCATTTTGTAAACCGGAGTACAAAATACTTTTTGCCGAGCACAGGGAGTTCTTCCATCCCATAAACGTTATTTAATGTGTCTTGCAGCAAGCTTGCCAATAAAATACTGTCAGATTGATTTTGATAAATGACAAGGGGACCGCGTGTGTTTGATTTTTTGGACCAATTGATATGCAAGCTGAGCATGATTTTCGGTTTAATGGTATTGGCTAGACCAGAGCGTTGTGCGAGATCTTTTCTGTGTCTGCCTCCAAATGACCATCTATTATCATCACTTAATGCGTAATCTTCGGTGCGATTTATGATAACACGATAACCTCTTTTAACTAGTGCTTTATACGTCTTTTTAGCGATAGCTAGATTCATATCTTTTTCTTCATATTTGCCCACCATGGTTCCGCTATCGATTCCACCATGTCCTACGTCGAGAATAATGTCCGCGGATGGAAGAAGGGGATCATTACGAGCAGCTGAAACTAACTGCCAATTAGGCACGCAAAGAAATAGCGTAAGTAGGATAATCAACAAGTATTTCTTCAAATCCCGCCACATCCTTTTGCAAGAATAACTACCCTTATCCTTCTACAGCAAGGGGGCTATCATACGTGATGCAAAAGTTTGCTTGAATTGGATTAACCTTCTTTTACACGGGAATAATGGAAATTAACAAAAGCAGATAGGCAACACATTTAAACGTACCTAATCGAAGATGACGTGTTTAAGGAGGTTCAACACATGAGTTTAAGTATCATTCTAATGGTCATTCAAGTGTTTTTTGCAGTTGTAATCGGGTTGTATTTCTGGAATTTACTGCGAAATCAACAGACGAACAAGTCTGCAGTGGATAGAGAGTCTAGGAAAGAACTAGAGAAATTGCGCAAGTTGCGATCCATTTCGCTTACCAAGCCTCTGTCTGAGAAAACGAGACCTTCTTCTGTGCAGGATATCGTTGGCCAAATCGAAGGATTGAAGGCTCTGAAAGCAGCACTATGTGGTCCGAATCCTCAACATGTGCTTATTTACGGCCCTCCCGGCGTTGGAAAAACTGCTGCAGCGCGCGTCATATTAGAAGAAGCGAAGAAAAATCAAGAATCTCCTTTTCGACCTGACTCTAAGTTTACAGAAATAGATGCTACGACTGCTCGTTTTGACGAGCGTGGTATTGCTGATCCGCTGATTGGATCCGTACATGATCCTATTTATCAAGGAGCAGGCGCGATGGGTGTTGCTGGAATACCGCAACCGAAACCAGGTGCTGTGACTAAGGCGCATGGGGGAATTTTGTTTATTGACGAAATTGGTGAATTACACGCGACGCAAATGAACAAATTATTAAAGGTGCTTGAAGATCGTAAAGTGTTCTTAGAGAGTGCTTATTACAGCTCTGAGGATGCGAATATTCCAGGCTATATTCATGATATATTTCAAAATGGGCTACCGGCAGACTTTCGTTTGGTTGGTGCGACGACCCGCACACCGAGTGAAATTCCTCCTGCCATCCGTTCACGCTGTTTGGAAATTTTCTTCCGACCACTTTTGCCTGGTGAAGTAGGAGAAATTGCAAGAAAAGCGCTTGATAAAATTGGTTTCAAGAAATGTGAAGATGCCATTGAAGTTGTAACGAAATATGCAACAAATGGCCGCGAGGCAGTCAATGTGATTCAATTAGCCGCAGGGATTGCTCTAACCGATAAGCGGGATTCGATCACAGCAGCTGACATTGAATGGGTCGTGAATTCTTCACAAATACCACCTAGACCAGAGCGGAAGGTGCCTGCACAGCCTCAAATAGGGTTTGTTAATGGCTTAGCTGTTTATGGTCCCAATTTGGGCACTCTACTGGAGATTGAAGTTACAGCGATCCCAATTGCGGTTGCAGGTACAGGGAAATTCAATATCACAGGTGTTGTTGATGAAGAAGAAATGGGCGGGGGTTCCCGAACCATTCGTCGTAAAAGCATGGCCAGAGGCTCTGTGGAAAATGTGCTGACTGTTCTTCGTAAACTAGGTTTTAATACGTCGGATTATGATCTGCATATTAATTTCCCTGGCGGGGTGCCGATTGATGGACCATCCGCAGGTATTTCGATGGCTACAGCGATCGCTTCAGCCATACATAAAATACCTGTAGATAACAAATTAGCCATGACGGGAGAAATGAGCATTCATGGGAAAGTGAAGCCTGTTGGCGGTGTAGTAGCCAAAGTAGAGGCGGCATTCCAAGCGGGAGCTACCCGTGTTATTATTCCAAAGGAAAATTGGCAAGCTTTGTTTGCTGATTTACCTGGTGTTGAAGTTGTCGCAGCAGAAACAATTGAAGAAGTACTTGCAGCTGCACTCGGGATTGAGCTTCATGATAATGTGATTCCATTACCTTTTTCTATGGAGAGAACGATTCCAGCTACAACTTTACCCATTCTACATGCCAATTCACAGCATACAATTGACTCTTAAAGAGAGGTTTTCGTGACCTTACATGGCGCGTCAGCCCTCAATTGGTGTTTTGTTTAGAGTTTTGTTAAAATGTAAAGGGCAACGTAGGGAGAAAATCCCACATAGATAAAATAAACGGCTACACCGTCCTCTGGACGAGTGCGTTTATCTATAATAAAGCCGATTTATCATTGTGAAACCTACTATTACTTTATTTCAAGGTGAGACTTTGAACGAAGGTTCAAGGATCCCTATTATTGGAGGTGCAGAGGATGGGGCCTGGAAAAATGAAGGTGCGCAGATTACCGTTATTGCCACTTAGGGGACTGCTGGTCTATCCGAGCATGGTTCTACACCTGGATGTAGGGCGAGAAAAATCGGTGAAAGCACTCGAGCGGGCGATGGTGGATGACAGCATGATTCTCCTCTGCTCTCAATCAGAGATCAACATAGAAGAACCAACCAAAGAGGATATTTATCGCATCGGAACCATCGCGAAAGTGCGGCAAATGCTCAAATTACCGAATGGTACGATTCGCGTTTTAGTAGAGGGTGTTTTACGTGCTGAAATCGTAGAGTACTTGACGAATGACGAGTATTACGAAGTAACCGTAAAAGAGTTGCCAGAGCAAGAAATTTCAGATCCTGAAATTGATGCTTTGATGAGAAGTGTGCTAAGTCAATTCGAGCATTACATCAATCTTTCCAAGAAAGTCACGCCTGAAACGCTTGCCGCGGTATCTGATATTGATGAGCCAGGCCGTTTAGCAGATGTGATTTGTAGTCATTTATCGCTTAAAATCAAAGATAAACAAGATATTCTCGAGACCGTTGACGTACGTGAACGGCTCGAGAAAATGCTTAATATTTTGAACAATGAGCGGGAAGTGCTTGAGCTCGAACGCAAAATCAGTCAACGTGTCAAGAAGCAAATGGAGAAAACACAGAAGGAATACTACCTCCGTGAGCAGATGAAGGCGATTCAGAAAGAGCTTGGGGATAAAGAAGGTCGTGCAGGTGAAGTTGATGAGTTACGTAACCAGCTAGCTGAAGCCGAGCTTCCTGATAAGGTTCGTGAGAAGGTTGAGAAAGAGATTGATCGATTGGAGAAAATGCCTGCTACTTCAGCAGAAGGCGGCATCATTCGTAATTATATTGATTGGTTGCTAGGCCTTCCTTGGCACAAATCGACCGATGACGATTTGGACCTAGATAAAGCAGAAGAGATATTGAATGAGGATCATTTTGGTCTCGAGAAGCCAAAAGAGCGAGTGCTGGAGTACTTAGCCGTACAGAAGCTAGTCAAGAAGCTCAAAGGTCCGATTCTTTGTTTAGTTGGCCCTCCTGGGGTTGGTAAAACGTCGATTGCTCGTTCAATTGCTAGATCCATGGGAAGACAGTTCATCCGTATATCGCTAGGCGGCGTGAGGGATGAAGCTGAAATTCGCGGTCATCGTCGTACGTACGTTGGCGCCATGCCTGGACGAATCATTCAAGGCATGAAGAATGCAGGCGCGAATAATCCCGTTTTCTTATTAGATGAAATTGACAAGATGGCGATGGATTTCCGTGGAGATCCTGCCTCAGCCTTGCTTGAAGTATTGGATCCTGAACAAAACAGCACTTTTAGTGATCATTTCATTGAAGTTCCTTTTGATTTATCCAACGTGATGTTTGTGACTACGGCGAATGCTGTGCATAATATTCCTCGTCCTCTGCTAGATCGGATGGAGGTTCTATATATTCCAGGTTATACGGAGATTGAGAAGCTCCAAATTGCCAAGAAATATTTACTTCCTAAGCAGAAACGTGATCATGGTCTTGAAGAAGAGCAACTTGTCGTTGATGAGGCTGCTTTGATGAAGATTGTGCGCGAATATACGCGAGAAGCAGGCGTGCGTAATCTAGAGCAACAAGTTGCAGGTATGAATCGCAAAGCAGCTAAGAAGATCGTATCAAACCCTGAGACACCTGTTCATGTAACTGTAGATAACTTAAGTGACTATTTAGGTCCTGTTAAGTTCAAATATAATGTTGCAGAAGAGAAGGATCAGATCGGGGCTGTTACAGGGCTAGCTTGGACGGAAGTTGGGGGAGATACACTCGTCATCGAGGTATCTGTACTGCCTGGTACTGGCAAGTTAACCTTAACGGGTAAACTTGGTGATGTCATGAAGGAATCTGCGCAAGCAGCTTTCAGTTATACGCGTTCGCGAGCTGATGTCCTGGGCATTGCCCCAGATTTCCATGAGAAGAATGATGTACACATTCATATTCCTGAAGGTGCTATTCCGAAGGATGGTCCATCAGCGGGGATTACAATGGCTACCGCATTAATCTCTGCTTTGACGAACATTCCCGTTTCACGCTTAGTGGCGATGACTGGAGAGGTCACGCTTCGCGGCCGGGTACTTCCAATCGGGGGCTTGAAGGAAAAGGCACTTGCGGCACATCGTGCGGGGATACGTACAATCCTTTTACCGCAAGACAACGAGAAAGACATTATCGAAATTCCAGAAAGTGTCCGCACAGAGATGACGTTCATACCTGTCAGTCACATGGATCAAGTGCTGGAACACGCGCTTATCAAAAATAAGCCGACGGCGAACGTCGGATCGACTTAGAAAGTAGTTGAATATTCATGAAAGTCAATCAAGCTGAATTTATTATCAGCGCGGTTGGACCTAGCCAATATCCAGAGGATGCCTTGCCAGAGATAGCGCTGGCAGGGCGTTCTAATGTTGGGAAATCGTCACTCATTAACTGTTTGATTTCTCGTAAAAACTTAGCTAGAACCAGTTCACAACCGGGCAAGACGCAAACTCTTAACTATTATAAAATTAATCAGGACTTATATTTCGTTGATCTCCCCGGCTATGGCTACGCAAAGGTATCCAAAACCAAGCGCGAGCAATGGGGCAAATTCATTGAAAGCTATTTATTGAATCGTGAGCCTTTGCGCCTTGTGATGCAGTTAGTTGACCTAAGACATCCGCCTTCCAAAGATGATCAGGCGATGTACGAATGGCTTCGCCACATGGACGTGCCTGTTCTTGTTGTTGCGACCAAAGCGGACAAGATTCCTAAGAGCAGATGGGCTAAACATTTGAAGATTGTACGTGAAACATTAGGGATGGATAAAGGGGTTCAACCGCTGATGTTCTCTTCTGAGCTTGGGCTTGGCAAAGACGAACTGTGGGGAATTCTAGAGCAAGCGATTGCTTATGGCGAACCGGAGCCTCAAACCGAAGAAGTACTAACTAGCGCCGTAAACGATCCGCAACCGTCCTAATCACAGGGCGGTTTTTTGCGTATTGTAAAGGATAACGATCAAAGATAGAGGAAATCAAAAAGAAGCATACGGGAAAGCGAGGTAAACTGGGGGAAATTTGATGGCATTCCAGTTTATCAAGCATTTTTCAGAATATTTGGCTGATTATCATGATTTGCCGGCAGGAATATTCGTGTCTCTTGTAGTATAATAATAAGCAAGGTAATAGTTAATGGCTTGAAAACAAAGAATCGAGGGATTTTTATGGCACAAAGGTTAGCGACTGAATATGTCAAAACCTGCCTCCAGTTAACAGAAGCCGATATGTTGAAGTTTTTTCAAATGTTTGTGGACCATCAAGTGACACTGCAAGTCAAAGTTTTGGAAAACGGGAATCAAGAAGTTGTTTTTCAAGATGGCGAAGGTCAAGAAATCGTCCTCTCATTTGAAAAGAAATCGGGCCTATATGAATGCACAGGATCCTGCAGATTAAGTAATACCTTATTAGCAAATTTAATGCGTAAAGCAGTATCGGAATTCAAAGGCAGCGCTAAAGTGAATCGGATTTACCCAAGCTACACGATGGTTTATTATTATGAACGCGGAACCGTTGTGAAGATCGAGGAAATCAAAGGTCAACTGTTAACAATTGTCTATGAGCACAAAGATACCATTGGCCTCATGCAGATGATGTTCCAGAAGAGAGAAGTTGAGCAAGAAATTGAAATGATTTACGATCAAATCAATCACCTTCTTGATATGCGTAACATGCTGCAGGCTAGGGATGAACACCAACAGATCGACATTCGCCTCAATGAGCTTACACATCGTTTGTTTGTTTTGGAGGCATAATCACCCATACATGCTATATTTATGGAGACCCATTTTTGGGTCTCTCTTTGTTTTCAGGCACATGCAAAGGCATTACGACATAATTTAGATATGGCGCCGATGTGACAGTTAGCCTTTAACAAAAAAAACTATTGCATTTATCGTCGATAGATGTTATTTTTATTCTCGTTGAAACAATATAGGAACCAGGATTCACTCAGGACATTGAATGTTGCGAGAGATTATACCCTCGGGAAGTGAATGACGTAGGTCCTAGCGGATGAAATTTTTTTCACACATTTTATTCCTAGGAAGGGGGAACCGAAAGATGGAAACAGAATACTCAACTTTCGGAAGACACGTTGCTGTTGATACTTGGGGGGTAGATTTTGAACTTCTGAACAATGCAGAATGGCTGCAAGCTCAGATGGTTGAAGCTGCCGAGGTATGTGGAGCAACTGTTCTATCTGTACAATCCAAGCAATTTGAACCACAAGGTGCAACAGTTCTTGTTATGTTGTCCGAGAGTCATCTCTCCATTCATACTTATCCTGAGAGAGGTTTTGCCGCACTTGATTGTTATACATGCGGTGAGACAGTCGACCCTCAATTAGCCATCGACTTTATGGTGTCCGTACTAAAACCAGAAACGTTCTATGCGAAGAAACTTGTTCGCGGAATGGGTGAACTACAAGTAGAAACTCCTGAAATAAAGCAAGCAGAGCTTGTTAAATAAAATTCTGCAAAAGATAACGGTAACCACGGAGAAATCCGTGGTTATTTGTTTGTTCAGATACCCATACAATGATATTGGCGATACATGTCCAGATCACTTGAGGTGGGGGAAAAAGCTTGAAGCATAAAATCATTAGGAAATTGGTGCTGTATGTCGTTGTTCTCTTTCTCATCATTTGGCCAATTTATCAACTCGTCCAAATGTTAGGTCATCAAAAGGAAGATCACGATGCCACACATTTACTGTTCCAAGTATCCTTATTTCAAATGGAAATATTGAAGAGCAGTCTAGAAGAAGCCTCTCAGAGTAAAAGTACGAATGAGCTCGATCCAGTGAGACGAGCACTGTACTCAGCGGAATACACGCATGAGCGATTGATTTTGGCAGCAGGGGGGAAAGAGGAGTTAAGTTCACTTAGCTTCATGAACCAACTAAGCCAGTACATACAGAGGTTGCAGCTCGGTGGAGTGAGAGCGCTGAAAGCGGATGAGACATTAACATTGAAGGAAGCCCAAAAGCAATTTGGGCACATGTATGAGGTCTATGAGAAAATGATGGCTTCGAACGGCGATATCATTTCATCCCAGAATACGGAGTTATCGAAACTAGATCGTGAAATGACGTCCTTTTTAAGAAAAAAAGGCTTGCAATAGGGGATTCTGTATGGACGAGGTATAGAGGAGCACGGAGCTGTTAAAACTAACGAACAGTACCAAAGCATTCATAATTTATTCAAATATTTTGTCGGAATGTCGGTATTGCTGTGCTATAATGATTCTAAATAAAACGAAAGGCAGGTGGTAACATTGCATATTATCGCAGTTGGTTTGAATTATCGGACAGCCCCGGTAGAAATTCGTGAAAAGTTTGCGTTCTCAGATCAAGATTTACCCAAAGCAATCGCTGAGTTGAAAGAGACGAAAAGTATTCTAGAATGTGTTATTGTTGCCACCTGCAATCGCACCGAAATTTATGCTGTCGTGGATCGACCTCAATTGTGTAGTCATTACTTAACTCACTTCCTTGAGCGTTGGTTTCATGTGAAGAAGGATGAGTTCCAGAAGCATTTATATATGTATGAGAATGACAAAGCAAATGAGCATTTGTTCCGTGTAACAACGGGGCTTGATTCGATGGTCATTGGGGAAACTCAGATTCTAGGTCAAGTGAGGGATGCTTTTTTAGCATCTCAACAATTGAAAGCAACGGGCTCTTATTTCAACACACTGTTTAAACAAGCGATAACACTTGCGAAGAAAGCACATTCAGAGACGGGTATCAGTAATAATCCTGTCTCCATCAGCTATGCGGCTGTAGAACTCGGTAAGCGGATCTTCGGAAGCTACATGAACAAAACCATTATGATTATTGGTGCGGGTAAGATGAGCGAGTTGACCGTGAAGCATTTGTATGCAAATGGTGCAAACAAAGTTATCGTTGTGAATCGTACGTTGGAAAGAGCTATGGATTTAGCCGGCAAATTTAGCGGTGTGGCTTGCACACTAGAGGAAATGCTGAAATATTTACCTGAGGTTGATATTATTATTAGCTCGACTGGAGCACCTGGATACGTTCTGACGAAGAAGGATATTCAAACTTATGTGCAAAAAAGAAAATCACGTCCGCTCTTCATGATGGATATCGCGGTTCCGCGGGATCTAGATCCTGAGATTAGCGGCTTGCCTAATGTGTTCCTCTACGATATTGATGATTTGGAGCATATTGTGGATAAGCATTTACAGGAGAGGAAGAAAGAAGCGGCTAAGATTGAAATCATGATCACGTCCGAAATCGCTGCCTTTGACCAATGGACGAAGACACTTGGCGTGAGCCCACTGATTAGTGCTTTGCAAACGAAAGCGAATCAGATTCACGAAGAAACCATGGAGAACATGCTGAATAAGCTGACTGATCTGGATGAACGTGAAATTAAAGTGATTCGTAAATTAACGAAGAGTATTGTGAATCAAGTATTGCGTGATCCGATTCTAAGGATCAAAGAAATGGCGGGAGAGCGCCATGGCGACGATGCTCTCGAAATTTTCACGAAGCTTTTCGCATTAGAAGATACGCTTAAACAACAAGAACAGGCAGATCAAATAGCACAAGAGTTGGAGTCAGGCTTTAACAAAGTGGAAAGTAAACAAACGTTGGATGAGAAGCTGTCCGTTCGTAGTTTGCAAAACGCGGATGTTCTAGCTCCATCTTGATAAAAAGGCGCTAACCGCCTAGGAGAGGTGCCATGGTTACACGTAGCTGGTTGTTTGATGCGATGATTTATATGTATGCCCTGAGCCTACTGTTTTACTTTTCGGATTTCGCGAATGCGAGCCGGAGCGCGAAACGGATGGGGACGGGGCTGCTTTTGTTTGTATGGGTTTTGCAAACCGCTTACTTGGCTATCAGTTTATATGGTCATTTGACGGAATGGGCTTTCGTACGATCTGACGTACTCTTTATGTTTTCGTGGCTGATTGTAACGATTTCATTGATCGTCAACCGTTTTTTTCGAATTGAATTGTTCGTTTTTTTTGTGAATGTACTTGGCTTTGCGATTCTTGCACTGAATATATTTGGAAATCCGTATGTCGTGCCGATCAAATCCGATTGGGACATTAATGATGAGCTATTATTCATTCATATTTCGTTAGCGATTGGCAGCTATGCCGCCTTTTCAATTGCCGCTATTTTTTCAGGGATGTACATATTTTTACATGCAAGGTTGAAGAGTAAAAACTTCTCTCAGGCTGTCATGCGATTGCCATCTCTTGAGAAAATTGAGCATTATACGTATTTATCGGTCATTATCGGGGGGCCGTTGCTTCTAATGGCTTTAAGTCTTGGTGTGGTATGGGTTGTGCTTGAAGGCAATCGCAATCTTCTCTATGATCCCAAAGTAATCAATTCTTTCTTCGTTTTGGCAGCCTATGCCTTTTACTTATTTCAACATAAATCCATGCGGATTTCGGGGAATAAGCTAGCTGTTTGGAATTTGGCAGCTTTCTGTATCGTCGTGTTGAATTTCGTTGTTTCTAACCTTGTTTCTGATTTTCACGGGTGGATATGGAGCTAAATGGTTGGCAGCATCCTTTTCCCGTTATGATGAATTTAGCAAGACGCCGGTGCTTGATTGTTGGCGGAGGTCCGATAGCAGAACGAAAATTACGATCGTTGCTTGCGGCTGAAGCCGAGGTGACGATTGTCAGTCCAGCGTTCACGGTTGGAATTCTAGAGCTAGGGCATCAACCGAATCTGATCGTGAAGAGACAGTCCTATGATGAATCGATATGGATAACTCATGGCGAGGCACGATTCGCCTTAGTCATTGCGGCGACGAACGATGCACAAGTCAATAGACAGATCGCAAAGGATGCGAATGCGCATGATGTGCTCGTCAATATTGTAGAT
The DNA here is from genome assembly GCF_927798215.1 of Paenibacillus allorhizoplanae. Taxonomy (NCBI): domain Bacteria; kingdom Bacillati; phylum Bacillota; class Bacilli; order Caryophanales; family Paenibacillaceae; genus Paenibacillus; species Paenibacillus allorhizoplanae. The sequence continues at coordinate 152,886 of NZ_CAKMMW010000013.1, read as the reverse complement.
AAACCAGAACTAAGCTCGTTTATCCTACCTTCCGTTGTTCGTCGTGGCAAGTTGGTCATTACAGTCTCCACTGGTGGAGCTAGTCCATCAGCAGCGCGTAAGATTGCCAAAGAGATCGACAAGACCTATGGCGATGAGTATGAAATTTATTTGGAATTTCTCAGTGAAACTCGCTTGTTCATTCAAGAACGCGTGAAGGATAAAAAAGCAAGGCAGGGTCTATTTAAAGACATGCTGGCGTGGGATCTCATGCCTTTGATCCGAGAAGGCAAGTTTGAAGAGTGGAAAGAGAAGTTCAACCTTGCCTTACAAGGCGAAACTTGGATGCAATCACAAGAGCAAGAGCAAGTAGAGAGTGGACGGCCTTCTTGGTCTTTCATCAATGAGATTGGGCAGCACGTATAGGGGGCGGAGACGAATGAAAACGATAATTGTAGGGACAAGACAAAGTGCTTTGGCACTGACTCAAACAGGACAAGCTGTTGAACTTTTGAAGCAGCTTGCTGCCGAACATGGTATCGAATGTCAATTTGAAATCAAGAAAATTGTTACGAAGGGCGATCGGATTCTGGACGTCACGTTATCCAAGGTTGGAGGCAAGGGCTTGTTCGTAAAGGAAATCGAACAAGCGCTGACGGACGGCGAGATTGATATCGCCGTTCATAGCATGAAGGACATGCCTTTCGAGCTGCCCGAAGGTCTCGTGGTAGGCGCGATCCCCAAGCGCGAGGATCCGCGCGATGCGTTGATCACGCGCGGCGGCAAATCCCTCGACGAGCTGCCGCAGGGCGCGCTCGTCGGCACAAGCTCGCTGCGCCGTGCAAGCCAGCTGCAGCATCACCGCCCAGACCTCCGGATCGAGTCGATCCGGGGCAATATTGATTCGAGGCTGCGCAAGCTCGAAGAAGAGAACTTCGATGCGATTATGCTTGCCGCCGCCGGTCTTCACCGGATCGGCTGGCAAGATCGCATCAGTGCCTACTTGCCGCCCGAGCTCTGCCTCCCTGCCGTAGGGCAGGGAGCGCTGTGCATCGAGTGCCGCGGCAACGACGCTTTCGTGCTGGACTTGCTGGGCAAGTTCCAGCATGAGCCAACGGCGCTCGCGGTGCGAGCGGAGCGTGCTTTCCTCGGCAGACTCAACGGAGGCTGCCAGGTGCCGCTCGGCGCATACGCGAGCGTCGAGAACAGCAGCGGGGAAGACGCCCCGCTGTTGACCCTGACTGGCATGGTCGGGACGCCGGATGGCGTGACCATGCTTAAGGAGACGGCTTCCGGGAACGATCCGGAAGCGTTGGGCGCGTTAGTCGCAGAGAAGCTCATCGCACAAGGAGCCGAGAAGATTCTAGCTGAGGTGAGGGAGTGATGGCTGTGAACAAAGGAAGAGTTTTTCTTGTTGGAGCGGGTCCTGGTGATCCTAAACTCATCTCGGTACGCGGGATGGAAGCGATCCAAAGAGCAGATGTCATCGTATATGATCGACTGGCGAATCCACGCTTATTGAAACATCGTAGACCAGAAGCAGAACTCATCTTTGTTGGCAAGCTGCCAGATAAACATATATTAAAGCAAGAAGAAATCAATCAGTTGCTTGTGGATTTGGCTTTACAAGGGAAGATCGTAACACGTCTTAAAGGCGGAGATCCGAGTGTATTCGGTCGCGTTGGTGAAGAAGCCGAGCTGTTAGCAGATAACGGGATAACGTATGACATTATCCCAGGAATCACCTCCTCGATTGCTGTTCCAGCTTATGCGGGTATTCCTGTCACACATCGCGATTTCACGTCGTCTGTTGCGATTGTAACGGGCCATGAGTATCCGAATAAAACGTATTCCAGCTTAAACTGGGAGCATCTGGCCAAAGCGATTGGCACGATGGTGTTCTTGATGGGCGTTGCTAATTTAGAGCAAATATGCCGTGAGTTAATTCGTTGTGGGAAGCCGCCAGAAATGCCTGTTGCCTTAGTGCGATGGGGAACTTGGGCGGATCAAGCGACGATTACAGGTACACTTGCAGATATCACAGAAAAAGTAAGAGAAGCGAACTTCAAATCTCCAGCCGTCATTATCGTGGGTGAGGTAGTTAAGCTACGTGAGAAGCTGGCTTGGATGGAGAAGAAGCCGCTGTTTGGCAAGCGAGTACTTGTCACGAGAGCTCGGAGTCAAGCGAGTGAACTTGTGGATCTGATCGATGATTTGGGTGGAGAACCCGTCGAATTCCCAGTCATTCGTTTACAGCCGCCAAGTCGCCAAGAAGCTAGGCAAGCATTGGATCTCGCACTTGAGAGACTTCAGGAGTTTGACTGGATTGTACTAACGAGTGCAAATGGTGTTGAATTTTTTTTCCGCAGACTGCGTGAATTAGGTATTGATGTTCGCAGAATGGGGAACGCACGAATTGCTGCAGTAGGTCCTAAGACCGCTGAGGCGCTCGCTGAGCGTGGTATCATCGCAGACGTCCTGCCGGCTAAGTATCATGGGGAAGGTATCCTAGATGCCATTCAAGGGGATTTGAACGCAGGTCAGAAAGTGTTGCTGCCGACAGCAGACTTAGCGCGTGATTATTTACCGTCTAAATTGAAGGAGCTCGGCCTCGAAGTTACCGAAGTGGATGTGTATGAGAATGTACTGACCACCGATGACGGAGAAGAGATTATTCATCTTTTGCAGAATCAAAGCATTCATATCATTACTTTTACAAGCTCATCTACCGTTACGAATTTACTTGAAGCGCTAAAGCAACTGGGTATGGAAGATCCGTTATCGTTGTTGCAAGGCGTGGAAATTGCAGTTATTGGTCCCAAAACGGCAGATACTGTCTTACAAGCAGGACTGTCGATTACATATACGGCTGAAGAAGCAACAGTGGCTTCTTTGGTACAAAGCATGATTCAAGGAGGCGGAAATCCATCATGAGTTTTCCAATCGTTCGTAACCGCCGCTTACGCGGAAATGCAGCCATTCGTAATCTTGTTCGTGAGAATCAAGTGACAGTGAACGATGTCGTTCAACCGATCTTTGTTACTCATGGTACAAATGTAAAGTCAGAAATTGCCTCGATGCCTGGTGTGTATCATTTCTCACTCGATCGTGTGAAAGAGGAAATCGATGAAATCACGCAATTAGGTATCCAAGCGATTCTCTTGTTCGGTGTACCTGATTATAAAGATGCAACCGGAACATCCGCATTTATGGATGACGGTATCGTACAGCAAGCAACTCGCTTTATTAAAGAGCTTAACCCTAACTTGCTGATTATCGCAGATACGTGTTTATGTCAATTTACCGATACAGGTCATTGTGGCGTTATTCATCACCATCCGATTACAGGGCAAGCGGATGTTGCGAATGATCCTTCTCTGGAACTACTCGTTCGTACAGCAGTCTCACAAGCCAAAGCAGGTGCTGATATTATTGCTCCTTCCAATATGATGGATGGTTATGTGCAAGCCATTCGCGCTGGACTTGATGAAGCTGGTTATGAGAACACACCGATCATGGCGTACTCAGTTAAATATGCTTCGGCCTACTACGGGCCGTTCCGTGATGCTGCGCATTCCACACCGCAATTTGGTGATCGGAAAACGTATCAAATGGATCCGGCTAACGGTCGTGAAGCCCTTCGTGAAGCGTCAAGCGACGTCATTGAGGGAGCAGATTTCTTAATGGTGAAGCCAGCGCTCGCTTACATGGACATTATCCGCATGCTGAAGGATAACTTCGACTTGCCAGTTGTCGCTTACAATGTGAGTGCAGAGTACGCCATGGTGAAGGCTGCTGCTCAGCAAGGTTGGGTGAATGAAGAAGCGATTGTGATGGAAACGATGACAAGCTTCAAGCGTGCAGGAGCAGATATTATCCTGACTTATTTCGCCAAAGATATCGCTCGCTACTTGCAAAAGTAAGGAGATCATGAACCATTTGTCCTCTGTGATGTACAACGGAGTTCGGGTGGTTCTTTTGTCATACTTTTGTCGCAATAGGTAAGCTTACCTTGGTTGTGAGAGGGGTATAATTAGGGCATAATGGATGAGAATAGATGGAAACAAGAGGAAGGTGCCTCATGAGTTATAACGATAATTTTATTAAAGCATGCCGGAAAGAAAAGGTTGATACGCTGCCTGTGTGGTATATGCGTCAAGCGGGTCGCTACGACCCGGACTACCGTAAGATCAAGGAAAAGTACTCCTTGCTAGAAATTTGTCAGCAACCAGAGCTTGCTGCGGAAGTAACGATGATGCCGATCAAAAAGCTTGGCGTAGATGCCGCGATTTTGTACTCGGATATTATGAACCCAGTGGCTTCGTTGGGTGTTGATTTTGATATTGTGAAAGATATCGGTCCTGTGATACATACGCCGGTTCGTACGGCACAAGATGTTGAACGACTTCGTCCAATAGATGTGGAGAAGGACCTGTCCCACATTCTTCAAACGATTCGTATTTTAGATAAAGAATTAGAGGTTCCATTGATTTCGTTTGCGGGTGCGCCATTTACGATCGCCAGCTATTTGATTGAGGGCAGACCCTCCAAAAGCTATATTCGTACGAAGCAAATGATGTATTCTGAACCAGCAGTTTGGTTCGCCTTGATGGATAAACTTGGGGATATGGTTATCACGTATCTGCGTGCACATATCGCTAATGGGGCGAAAGCTGTTCAAGTTTTCGATAGCTGGGTGGGGGCACTCTCTCCAGCCGATTTCGACGTCTACGTACGTCCTACGATGATGCGGATTTTCAAAGAGCTATCGGATTTGAAAGAACCGAAAATTTATTTCCCTGGTGTAAGTTCAGGTGAATTGCTGCCATATCTGACAACGATTCAAGCTGATGTGATTGGTTTGGATTGGCGTGTACCAATTTCTGTTGGTCGTGAAAGATTACAGAACCGATATGCGGTACAGGGGAACTTAGATCCCTACATTCTAACAGCGCCGATGAGTGTGATTGAAGCGCAAGCGAAAGCGATTATGGATGAAGGGATGAAGCAGCCAGGTTTTATTTTCAACCTAGGACATGGCTTATTCCCAGAAGCATCTCTGGAGAAATTGAAGGAATTAACAATGTTTGTTCATTCCTATTCGAATTCCGTTTTAACCCAGCAAGTTGGAAAGAGTGGTGTTTAACATGACCAAAACACGCATTGGCGTCTTAGTGATGTCGTACGGTACTCCGGAAAGTTTAGATCAAGTTGAAGCGTACTATACGCATATCCGTCGTGGTCACCCGCCGACTCCTGAGCAATTGCATGAATTAACGACACGTTATGAGGCTATTGTCGGTGGCTTCTTCCCGCTGCGTGAAAATACGAATAAACAAGTGAAAGGGCTCGAAGCTACGCTTCGTCAGGAGCATCCTGAGCTTGAATTTGTCTGCTACCAAGGCTTAAAGCACGCTCAGCCGTATGTAGAAGATGGTGTTGAGCAGATGGTTAAAGACGGTATCACAGAGGCTGTAGGGGTCGTTCTAGCCCCTCACTACTCGACGATGAGTGTCGGTGGTTATGTGAAGAGAGCGAAGGATAAGGCGGAAGCGTTAGGTCTTAAGATGACTTTCGTTCTAGATTATCATCTCCATGGGAAGCTGCTGGATGCTTTACAAACACGCGTAGAGAAAGCTTTGGGGAAATTTGCTGAGGCGGATCGGGATAACGTGAGAGTCATCTTTACAGCGCATAGCTTGCCGGAGAAAATTCTGGAAATGAAGGATCCGTACCCAGATCAATTGCTAGCTACCTCCAAAGCGCTTGCTGAGCGGGTTGGTCTTACGAATTGGCAGTTTGGTTGGCAAAGTGCGGGCCAGACAGCAATGCCTTGGTTAGGTCCAGACATTATGGATGTCATGCGTACGATTAAGCAAGAAGAAGGCGTGGATAAGATACTCCTCTGTCCAATCGGTTTCGTTTCCGATCATTTAGAAGTCCTTTATGATATCGATATTGAAGCGCAAGGGCTGGCGAAAGAGCTAGGCGTTCATTTGGAACGTACAGAGTCGCTCAACACGGATCCTCTATATATGGAAACCTTAAGTGATGTTGTCTACAAGAAATGGCAAGAGGCAGTTGGTCCACAATGAGTAACAACGTGCCTCATTATATGATTATTGGCGGGGGTATTACGGGGCTAAGTGCTGCTTTTTATTTGGAAAAACTGATGACGGAGACTGAAGTCAGTGGAGGTGCCCCCTTTCGAATTTCTGTTGTCGAGAAATCACCGTCATTTGGCGGGAAAATTCATACGATTGAGCGTGACGGATTTGTGATTGAAAAGGGGCCAGATTCCTTTCTAGCGCGTAAACGTCCCATTATTGATTTGGCTTATGATCTTGGCATGGAAAATGAGCTGACAGGTACGAATCCGAAAGCGAAGAAGACTTATATCGTTCGCGGGCGAAAGCTGCATCGTATGCCTCCAGGCTTGGTTCTGGGAATTCCGACTCAAATGACACCATTTATGAAGACAGGCCTTATTTCACCACTCGGCAAGCTTCGCGCTGCGATGGACTTGATTAAACCGAAGCGGGATGTCACAGATGACGAGTCGCTTGGACATTTTCTGGAGCGCCGACTTGGTAAGGAAGTGCTTGAGCGTATTGTTGAGCCGCTGCTTGCAGGGATCTACGCCGGGGATACGTATAAGCTGAGCCTGAAATCCACTTTCCCGCAATTTCGGGCCATGGAGCAAAAGAACCGGAGTTTAATTCTTGGGATGATGGCGAGCCGCAAAAATGTGACCGAGGAAAGCGCGCATTTACCTGCGGCTGTTCGCAATTCAGTCTTTGTAACGTTTAAGCGAGGGCTCGAATCCTTAGTGACAGGTTTGGTTGATGCCATGCGTACTACCGTTGATTTACGTACAGGAGTTAGCGTTGTTTCGGTTTGTAGTGTTGATGGGGGACAAACAGAAGTTGTCTTTGAGGATGGTCAGCGTGAGCTCGTTGACGGGGTAATCGTGACAACGCCAACGTATCAAGCGGCGAGGCTGCTTTCGGAGCTCCCAGCTGCAAACAAGCTAGCGAAGATTGATTATATATCGGTAGCTAATGTGATTATGTCGTTCGATCGTAAAGATATTCCATTTGAACTGGATGCCTCCGGTTTCCTCGTTCCTAAGCATGAGGGCTATACCATTACAGCATGTACGTTAACATCAGCGAAGTGGCTGCATGCTGCACCAGAAGGCAAGGTGCTGCTTCGTTGTTATATTGGTCGTTCTGGTGAGCAGGAATGGCCAGCATGGTCCGATGAGCAATTAATCAGTAAAGCACGACATGATATAGCTGATCTGCTTGGGATTACAGCTGAACCAGGTTTTGTTGAAGTGACGAGGTTGATGCATTCCATGCCGCAATACCCTGTTGGCCATTTAGAGGCGATCGCGGATTTTAAAAAAGAACTGACTGCAGCCATGCCGCGAGTACTGGTCACGGGTGCAGGGTTTCATGGCGTCGGACTGCCTGATTGTATACGGCAAGGAAAAGAAGCTGCAAATCAGCTTGCTGGTCTTGTTCAAACACAATAGGATTAACGGAGCTTGGTCAACTCCAAAGTGAATTCACTGGCTGAGATGGTCAAGATTTTCTTCTCTTCGAGATCACGTATGACTTGCATGAGTGTTGATTTCTGAACACCAGCTAGCTGGGAGATTTCATCAAAGTTAAGGACAAGCTTAATCACGATAGTGGTGCCTTTACGCAGACCGTGTGAGTTCGCCATTTTGATCAAACTTTTAATGACGCGTGTTCTTGCATCTACGAAGGTTAAATCATAGACTTGTTGATTCGTATCGCGTAGACGATTACTGAGCTCTTGCATGATACCTAGGCTAATGTCAAAATGATTACGAAGCAGATCAAGGAAGCTTTGGCCGGTTATCGTTAAGAGTATGCATTCTTCTAAGGTTTGAGCTGAGGCAGAACGAGGTTTACCATCTATGAGAGACAGCTCGCCGAAGCTTTCGCTGGTTTTGCAGATTGACAGTATTTTTTCCTCACCTGCTTGGCTTGTTGTATAGATTTTGACTGAACCGCTAAGTACCATATAGAAGACAGAGCCGATTTCTTTTTCTTGAAAAAGGATCGTGCCAGCTTTATAAGTACGTCTTGTACAAATCTCAATAAGGGCGTTCAATTGATGCTCGCCCAGTTGGGCAAATAAAGGAACTTTCTTGATAAGCTCTAGCATAGGTTGTACCGCCTTTATAGGTAGTTAATGGTAGGATATGACCTCATTTTATCACAAGATCACGTCATCGGGGGCTAAATAATGGTAAATTCGAGCAGAATCGACAAACTGTCAGCGGCTGCTTTTCAAGAATCAAGAAAGTTGATTCCTGGAGGGGTCAACAGTCCAGTTCGTGCTTTTAAATCGGTGGGCCTAACACCGTTATTCATGGAGAGTGGATCTGGCTCACGAGTAACGGATATTGATGGGAATACGTTTATTGATTATGTAGGTTCATGGGGACCGCTCATCGTGGGTCATGCTCATCCGAAAGTATTGGAAGCGATTCAGGCTACAGCTATAAAAGGTACAAGCTTTGGTGCTCCAACGTTGCTTGAAACTGAGATGGCAAAGCTTGTTATTGAACGCGTACCGTCCATTGATATGGTTCGCATGGTCAATTCGGGGACGGAAGCTACCATGAGTGCGTTGCGCCTAGCTCGTGGATTCACGAAGCGCGACAAGATCGTGAAATTCGAAGGAAGCTATCATGGGCACGCGGATGCTTTGTTGATTAAGGCTGGGTCTGGGGTTGCTACACTTGGATTACCAGATAGTCCTGGTGTACCAAGCAGCGTGGCGTCTAATACCATTACTGTGCCTTATAATGATTTGGATTCCGTGAAGCTTGTTTTTGAAAAGTTTGGAGAAGAAATTGCTGCGCTTATCGTTGAACCCATTGCAGGGAATATGGGGGTTGTTCCTCCAGCAGATGGCTTCTTGCAAGGTCTGCGTGATATTACTAAGCAGTATGGCTCCTTGTTGATTTTTGATGAGGTTATGACCGGTTTCCGCGTGCATAAGAACTGTGCACAAGGTTTATACGGCGTAACACCTGATTTAACATGTCTAGGTAAAGTTATCGGCGGCGGGCTTCCTGTAGGTGCTTATGGCGGCCGTTTAGACATCATGGAGCAGATTGCTCCTGCGGGTCCGATTTACCAAGCAGGTACGTTATCGGGTAACCCACTTGCCATGGCAGCTGGCTTCGCTACGTTGTCCTTACTAGGCGAGCCGAATGTTTATGAGGAACTGGAACGCAAGTCAGCTAGACTAGAAGCAGGCTTTGCTGCGAATGCTGCTGAATTCGGTATTGCCAGCACGATCAATCGTGTAGGCTCCATGGTTTGTCCGTTTTTCACGGAGATAGCAGTTACCAACTACGACACAGCCAAAACATCCGATCTTGGCCGATTTAATGCCTATTTCGGTAACCTATTGGATTTAGGTGTTTCCGTTGCACCTTCGCAATTTGAGGGTATGTTTGTGTCTACGGTGCATTCCGATGCGGATATTGAAACGACGATTGAGGCTCATCGCGAAGCCATAAAACGTTTATAAAATTAAGAAAGAGGCAGCCCTCCGTAGAATGTTCTACGTGAGGGCTGCCCTTTATCATTAGTTCGGTTTAACTGTCGAAGTAGTAGATGTAGATGTGTTAGGTGAATTCTCTGTTCCATTCGTTGCAGGCTTCGGTGTGGGGCTCGGCGTAGGCGACGTTGTTGTTGTCGTCGTTGGCTTCGTAGTACCCGTGTTATTTCCACCTGTATTATTCCCACTACTTGGTGTTGGTGTAGGCGTTGGAGTCGGTGTAGGGTTGCTTGTATTTGTTGGTGTTGGGCTAGTTGTATTCGTCGGTGTTCCAGTTAACGGCTTATCCGTCGAGTTCGGCTTCGTTGAGTCGATACTTGAAGGTGAAGACGACCCGCCAGCTTTGCCAGATTCAGCTGTGTTTTCTGGTTTAACAGATGGTGTTGGTGTTGCTTTAGGTGTTGGTGTAGGTAATTTACCTTGCGCCTTCAGTTCTGCTTGTTCTTTCAAGAATTCGGGGTGAGTTGAAGCACCGCCTGCATCAATCGTCGTTAAGCCAGCCCAAATGTTTTTCACTTCGACTTTCTCAGGATGATCGAATACTAAGAAAGCTGAAGGTAAGCGACGCTCGCCATAACGGCTAGATGGTTTTGTAATGAGTGCATTATTATAAACCATTTCAGAAGATGCTCCGCCATCAAGGAATCCAGCGTTGATGACATCGTCTTCTAAGAAAAGATCCTGAACTTCTTTCAGTGTAGCACCAACACTTGATGTTTGACGGCCATCAATGACGATAAAGATAACCGTACCGTCAGCTTTTTGTCCAACAGCTGTACGCGGCGCACGCCCCCAACCCCCATCACCACTTGTAATAAGTGGCTTACCATTCGCAATAACACGCGGATAGAAGGAAACTGCTTCAGAGACGCCAAGTTTCAGTAATTCGTTAATCGTATATTTTCCGATAATGAGTGTTCCTTCGTTTGTGAAACCAACAATTTGTTGCGGGTTGCTTCCCTCTTGATCGGTATAAAGAATTTCTCCACCGGACATAATAGCACCGATTGGGGCAAATCCGTTTCCAAGGCCGTCAGGATCATTGAAGCCACCGCCATTGACACCGGCAACAGCGCCTGTGCGTTGAACCATGGCTGTAATTCGTTCACCCTCACCTTGTTTGGAAGGAACAACAACACGGATTGATCGTGGATCATATACATACATTCGTTTACCCTTCCACAGGGTGCCTGAAATATCTTCTACTTTGACGAGACTCTCAATGGGGCGGTTTGTATTAAACTGAACAGCCTCAATATCTTGCTTCTCGATCGAGTTAACTTCTGTTAGATTCTGCATTTCGAGAACCATTTGATCTCGACGCTGTGCACCTACAAAGATCCAGGCCCAGTCGCGGTGCTGCGTTGTGATGACCGTTTTGGCCAAATACTCACGAATGAATGTCCCTGGTGGGGTTAGAAATAAAAAACTCGAACTTAAAAATGTACACGCTGCTATGACAAGTAAAGTCCGTTTCAGCCAACTATAATTTCGAAAGTGATTTGCAATTGAACTACCCAAGGTAAACCTCTCCTGCTCTATTAATAAATTGATAGAAAATGTCGAAAAAAAACAATACAAGAATAATAGTATCATATTTTTGCATGCAAATGGTAATGGTAATTGTTAAAATAAAGTGTACTTAATCCCTCTTTCTTAAGGAGCTCGTTCTAATTATGAAACGTTATTACTTTTTTGATTTCCCAATCGACCTTATGGCGATTGTTTTTGTATTTCTACTCATTCTGCTAGCAATCTTTCTATCATTTCGTAAAGGTTTAAAATCATGATTACTTGGTCGCGCAATGGAGAATGGTTGGAGTTACCGCTTCCGTATGAGCAATGGAAGCCGCTTAAACCGGGCGCTGTTGAAGAATTAGCGGCTTATCTGCCGGTGCCTCGCAAATTCTTCTTGCGATTAGCTTCCCAGGGACTTATTCGCATAGACAATAATACGATTCAGCTTAAGGTTTTTCCTCAGGAAAAGGCGGCGTTTAAACCTGAATCTTACCCATTAGACGTTTTATTTGAAGATGAGTTCACTCTAGTCGTGAATAAACCAGCTGGTAAGTCTGTCCATCCATCTGAAGCTGGTCAAGGAGGGACACTTGCCAATGCGGTAGCTCACTATTATGAAGCGACAGGACAAGCATGCGGCGTTCGGCATATACATCGTCTAGATCAAGATACGACGGGCGTTGTACTTTATGCCAAAAATGAATGGGCGCATGTCCTATTAGATGAGGCCATGAGAGAAAAACAAATCGATAGACGCTATATTGCGCTAGCTCATGGGATTTTCAAAGAAAAAGAAGGATGGATTGATGAACCGATCGGCAAGGATCGTCATCAGCCAGGAAAGCGAAGAGTGGCTCCCAATGGGGATCAAGCAGTTACACATTACCGTGTCGTTCAACAAATGAAAGCAGGGGCACTCGTGGAAGTGGAGCTAGAGACGGGCAGAACACATCAAATTCGAGTTCATCTCAGCCATTTAGGGCATCCACTCGTAGGTGATACTTTATATGGAGGTTCTTCACGTTTGTTTCAACGACAAGCCCTGCATGGAGAACGACTTCTATTTAAGCATCCGATCACGCAAAATGAGGTCGTTGTACAAGCACCGTATCCACTAGATTTCAAGATGTTGTTGGATCAAATGTCAATGAATTAAAAATGTAGTCATGCCTGGCCTCATCCACCCATATACTTTTAGAGACAATCAAGTATATCACCCAACAATTCGGAGCTGCTTTATGTTTCGAATTAACGGAAGGGAGGATTCATTCGGTGTCTGAACAACAACCAGGGTTACGCTTTGATATTTATGAACGTGTGCATTTGCAGGAGAATTTGGCAGCTATACAAGAATTGAATGAGGTAGAATTGCTTCCGCATATTCAAGTAATAACGCTGGATGATCAAGCGATTTTAAAGGGGAATCTACTACTTACAGGTAACTACTTTAGTGAAGAAGGCGGCAGCCCTCGCACGCTTGAGCATTTAATTCCTGTTGAAATTACGCTGCCCTTGAATCGCATTCATCGTGTAGAAGATATTCAGGTGGAGATCGAGAATTTTGATATCGACCTTTTATCGGCAAGAAGTCTAAATGTAACTGGTGTACTTTCCTTGCAAGGTGTAGAAATGGTTTCTGTGCCGCAAGAAAGCTGGCGAGAGGAAGAAGAGGTTACTTTTGTCCATCAAATTGAGTACCCACGCTCCGAGCCCGTCATGCCTTACGCATCAGAACCTACACCAGAACCGTTTGTTCAAGAACCACAGGTTCAACCAGTTCAACAAGTTCAACAAGTGATTCAACCACCACCAGCACCTGTTCTTCCTACACCTTTACCTACGCCAACACCAACGTTGATTGCAGCTGCACCAGAACCAACCGTCGCTGCTTCTCAGCCTGAATCCTTTTCGGGGGACGATACGATAGGTGTGGAATTTGAACAAATTGAGCTAAAAGTGACCCCTCATGCTGATAGTACCGTCGTTACGGAGGAAAAAAAGGAACTAAAAGTTGCCTTTGGCAAGAAGGCAACGGACGCCGTGGAGGTTAACCCGTATGGCATCAAATCGCTATTATCTAAGGCAGGCACGTATCTTTCCGACAAGCGGCTTGCGGAAGCTGAGGCGCAAGCGGCTCTTGAGGCGGAATCGCGGATAGATGCAGTAGAGTGGCGGCGATTATTCCTTCAGAGCAGATCGGAGTCACAAGAGTTCAGGAAGCTCAAACTATGTATCGTTCAGAAGGATGACACCTTAGAATCTATCGCAAAGCGCTATCAGCTGACAACGCGTGAGCTTCAATTGATGAATCGTCTAGGCGATCAGGATATTGTTGTGGGGCAAGTTATTTATTTACCCAAATAAATAATGATACATAGGCAAGAGCTTCTGGCTGCTGATAGCGGCTGGGGGCTCTTTATGTTTGATCTCGTATAAATTCCACCGTTTCATCCAATACTAGAAAATAATCCTTATAATAGGCGTCGAAATTATTGACTATATGTCGATAATTCGATATCATATAGTGTAACTCATTTTCAAACCAACATATGGAATTGCAAAGATAGGGAGTAGTAGTCGGAACGCCCTTCAGAGAGTGGAACTGCAGCGCTGAGAGGTTCCTCAGGATACATCCGATCGAAGTCGCCCTGGAGCAGTAAATGTGAGTGCAATCGCCGAGTTTCATTTCTCGCCTGCATTAGCATTTTCCGGTCGCAGCCGTTATCTGTTTAAGTGTCATGTTATTTGCTATTGGGGCAAGTCGCATGAAATGAAGGTGGTACCACGGAAGCTATACCTTTCGTCCTTTTTGGGGCGAAAGGTTTTTTTGTGTTTATAACAACTAACCAGATATGGAGGTACTTTTATGACCGAAACGAAATTACAAACGGAAATGCCTACCACGTACGACCCGAAAGAAGCGGAGCGTAAATGGTACGACTACTGGATTAAGAATGAATTTTTCAAGGCAGGTAACCGTCCTGATGCGGAAACCTATACAATTGTAATACCACCACCGAACGTAACAGGGATGCTGCACATCGGGCATGCACTAGATTTTACACTGCAAGATATTCTTATTCGTACGAAGCGGATGCAGGGCTTTGACACGTTGTGGCTGCCTGGTTCTGACCATGCTGGTATTGCTACACAAACACGTGTAGAGCAGAAGCTGCGCGAACAAGGACAAACACGTTATGATCTTGGGCGTGAGAAATTCTTGGAGAAGGTTTGGGAGTGGAAAGAATTATACGCGGATACGATTCGTGAGCAATGGGCCAAAATGGGCTTCTCGCTTGATTATTCACGTGAACGATTCACATTGGATGAAGGACTTTCGCAAGCGGTTCGTGAAGTTTTCGTAAGCTTGTTTGAAAAGGGTCTCATTTATCGCGGCAACTATATTATTAACTGGGATCCAGCGGCACGCACAGCACTTTCGGATATTGAAGTCGAATACAAAGAAGTTCAAGGTGCGCTGTACCATTTGAAATATGAAACAACAGACGGATCAGGTTCGATCGTTGTCGCTACAACGCGTCCTGAGACGATGCTGGGGGATACAGCGGTAGCTGTTCATCCGAAGGATGAGCGCTATAAGCATCTCATTGGGAAGTCCTTGCTGCTACCGATTGTTAACCGTGAAATTCCGATCATTGCAGACGATTATGTTGAAAAAGAATTCGGAAGCGGCGCGGTAAAAATTACGCCTGCGCATGATCCGAACGATTTCGAAGTAGGAAAGCGTCACAATCTGCCGCAAATTCTAGTTATGGACGAAACGGGAACGATGAACGCGAATGCCGGACCATATCAGGGGCAAGACCGTTTCGAGTGCCGTAAGCAAATCGTTGCCGATTTGAAAGAGCAAGGTGTTCTAATCAAAATCGAAGAGCACGTTCATCAAGTTGGACATAGTGAGCGCAGTGGTGCCGTAATTGAGCCTTACTTGTCTACCCAATGGTTCGTGAAAATGCAGCCGCTCGCTGATCAAGCGATTGAAGCACAAAAATCAGGCAAGGGTGTTAATTTTGTACCCGATCGCTTTGAGAAAACGTATTTGAACTGGATTGAAAATGTGCGTGACTGGTGTATTTCCCGTCAACTATGGTGGGGTCACCGAATTCCTGCTTGGCACTGTGCGGATTGTGGTCAAATCACTGTAGCTCGCGAGGATGCTACTGCTTGCTCCCATTGTCAAAGTGCGAATCTTAACCAAGATAACGATGTACTGGATACATGGTTCAGCTCGGCGCTATGGCCTTTCTCCACTTTAGGGTGGCCGAATGATTCTGAGGATATGAAGCGTTTCTATCCGACGAGTGTCCTCGTTACTGGTTACGATATCATTTACTTCTGGGTCGCTCGGATGATTTTCCAAGGACTCGAATTTACGGATCAAATTCCATTTAAAGATGTGCTCATGCATGGTCTTGTTCGTGATTCCGAAGGACGTAAAATGTCCAAATCGCTCGGAAACGGCGTTGATCCGTTGGAAGTGATCGAGAAATACGGCGCGGATGCGATGCGCTATATGATTTCTACGAGCAGCACGCCGGGTCAAGATTTGCGCTTCCGTTGGGAGCGGGTTGAGCAAGCTCGTAATTTTGCCAATAAGATTTGGAACGCATCCCGATTTGCTCTGATGAATTTGGAAGGCGTAAACGCAGCAGATATTGATTTGACAGGCTCATTAGGGACAGCGGATCGGTGGATATTGCATCGTTTGAATGAAACCGTTCGTGATGTGACTCGTCTAATAGATAGCTATGAGTTTGGCGAAACTGGCCGTCTGCTTTATAACTTCATCTGGGATGATCTCTGTGACTGGTACATTGAGTTCAGTAAACTGAGCTTATATGGAACGGATGCAGCGGCGAAAAAGCAGACACAATCGGTTCTAGCTTATGTATTAGATCAAACGCAACGTTTGATTCATCCTTTCATGCCATTCATTTCAGAGGAAATTTGGCAGCACTTGCCGCATGTTGGGGACACGATTACACTCGCGGCTTGGCCCACTGAGAATGTCGCTTTCGAAGCGCCGGATGCGATTCGGGAGATGGAGCTTTTAATGGAAGCGATTCGTTCCGTTCGTAATATCCGTGCTGAAGTGAATGTGCCGATGAGTAAGAAAGTTGAGCTCTTGATCAAACCAGCTAGTGCAGAGACACAGGACATTCTCAGCAAAAATGAAGAATATCTGAAACGTTTCTGTAACACGTCTCTTCTTGAAATTGACCTTACAATGACAGCACCTGACAAAGCAATGACGTCCATTATCACGGGGGCAGAGCTTTACTTGCCATTAGCGGGCTTGATCGATTTCACGCAAGAGCTTGCACGCTTGGACAAAGAGTTGCAATCCTTACATGGTGAAGTTGAGCGCATCGAGAAGAAACTGGGTAATGAAGGTTTTGTAGCTAAGGCGCCAGCCAAAGTCATCGAAGAAGAGAAAGCCAAGCTTGCTGATTATGCAGACAAACGGGATAAAGTTATTGCTCGATTAGCGGAGTTAAAGGCATAAGGAACGTAAATTATACGATTGCCTAGGTTCGTCTACTTGGCGATTCATATAGTAAAAGAGGATGAGAACAATGAATGAAATCAAGAACACTGCGGGTGAATTCCAATCCGCACAGGAAGCCATTGATTGGATCGTTGGACGGATGGAGAAGCTCGGCATGAAGCCGGGCCTCCAACGTATGCATCTACTCATGGAGAAGTTGGGTAACCCCGAACGCAGGCTGAAGTTCATTCATGTGGCCGGAACGAATGGAAAGGGCTCAACATGCGCTTATCTTGCTTCCGTGCTTCAAGCGTGCGGCTATGATGTGGGCACGTTTACTTCGCCTTACTTGGTGAGGTATACGAACCGTATACAAGTCAATGGCGCCGATATTGAGGATGATGTACTGCTTCGTTTAGTGAATGAGATGAAGCCAATTGTGGATGAGATTGCAGTCACAGAGGTAGGCCCGCCAACGATGTTTGAAATTTCAACGGCATTGGCGATACTATACTTTGGTAAAGTAGCTTATCCCGATTATGTCGTATGGGAAACCGGACTCGGGGGAAGGCTGGATAGCACGAATATCGTGAATCCAATTGTTACCGTGATTACGAATGTCGGTCATGATCACATGGATATTCTGGGGGATACCCTAGAGCTTGTAGCAGCTGAAAAAGCGGGGATTATTAAGGCAGGAGTACCCGTCATTACAGCTGTGGAGCCTGCGGCGATTTGGAGCGTTATCGAACAAACGGCGAAGGCGAAGAAAGCGACACTTTATTCACTTGGCGATCAATTTAACTTGACCGAAGTGAACAGTGAACTAGATCATCAAAGTTTTCAGTTTAACGGACCATTTCGACCTATTCCAAATCTGTCGATTACATTGAATGGTGAACATCAATTGAAGAATGCTGCCGTAGCAGTCATGACACTTGAGGTTCTTCGTCAATATTACGCCACCATCGTGGAGGACGTAGATTTGCAGAAGGGGCTTGTGGGAACCAAATGGCCAGGTAGATTGGAAATGGTTTCACAGGAGCCACGCATCCTTATAGACGGGGCTCATAACCCTGAGGGGGCTGCGACGCTAGCTGCAGCACTTCAGAATGTGTATAGCTACAAGAAGCTTCACATGATGATTGGAATGCTAGCTACGAAGAATCATACAGGCTACTTAAGGCATATACTACCATTGGTGGATACGCTCATTATTACAGAGGCGAATTTTCATAAAAAAGGGGATGCTTACTTTCTCGCTGAAATTGCAAATGGTCTGCTTCGAGAGATGAATCTCGAGATAGATGTTGTTGTAGAACGCGATTGGAAGCAAGCTCTAACATTATTAACAAATAGAACTGAGCAGGATGATCTGGCGGTCGTATCCGGCACGCTGTATTTAATCTCTGATGTTCGTTCTTGGATAACCTATCAAACCGATTCTGAAAAAGGATGGTGAGAACGGCGTGAGTCAAGCAGAACACGTACATTTTATAGGAATCGGCGGATACGGCATGAGTGCCATTGCCAAAGTCATGCTCGAAATGGGATACCGCATTTCGGGGTCAGATCTTGCACAACAAGAGCTTACAGATAAACTGAAAGCTAAAGGTGCTAGAGTCTTTATCGGCCATGAGGCAACGAACGTATCGGGAGCCGATTTGGTTGTATACTCGACAGCATTAGCCAAAGATAATGTGGAAATGCAAGCGGCAGAGCAAATGAACATTCCGATTATTCATCGCTCACAAATGTTGGGAAGGCTGATGAATGAACGCAAAGGGATTGCTGTAGCAGGCGCCCACGGGAAGACAACAACGTCCTCCATGATTGCTTTGGTCATGGAGATTTGCGGCACGGATCCAACGTATATTATCGGTGGAGAAATTATGAATGTTGGCAGCAATGCCAAAGCTGGCAAAGGAGAGTATGTTGTTGCGGAGGCCGATGAAAGCGATGGCACCTTCTTGCAATATCACCCAACTCTTGCTTTAGTGAACAATATCGAAGCCGACCATTTGGAGAATTACAATGGCGATTTCGAAAACTTGAAGAAAGCATACAAACAATTCTTGAGCCAAGTTAGACCTGGCGGAAAGGCGATTGTATGTCAGGATGATGAATTCCTACGTGAAATGATTCCAGAAATTCAAAGCCAAGTGATTACGTACGGGATTGAGACGAAAGCGGATTATATTGCACGTGACATCTTACTAGGTGATCGCAAGGTAACCTTTACGGTTGAGTTTAATGGTTCAACACTTGGCCAAGTCAATCTGTCAGTGCCTGGTAAACATAATGTATACAATGCACTTGCGACACTGATTACTTGCTTGGAAGCAGGACTATCATTCGAGAACATTGCGGAAGCAATTCAGGAGTTTCGTGGCGCAAAGCGTAGATTCCAAGTACTCGGAGAAGTTGAGAACATCTTGGTCATTGATGATTACGCGCATCACCCGACAGAAATTCAAGCAACAATTTCTGCTGCGAAAGCAACAAGAAAGCGGATCATCGCTGTGTTCCAGCCGCAACGCTATACGCGAACCTACTATTTGTTCGAGCAGTTTAGCCGCTCCTTCTTAGAAGCGGATGAAGTGATCATTACGGATATTTATTCACCGGCAGGCGAACAACGAATTGAAGGTGTTGACTCTGTTAAGCTAGTTGAGTTGATACGCAGCAACAGCAATCCGAATGTTCAGCACATTGCCACACGCGAAGAAGTACTAACGTATTTGGTAGACCATGTTCAACCTGGTGACCTCGTTCTCACAATGGGCGCAGGAGACATCTGGAAGGCAGCGGATGGGTTGGCTAAATCGCTGCGCAAGAAATACGAATCACATACCTAGAGAGAAGATCGCTTGAGCCGAAGGGCTGGAGGCGGTCTTTTTTCTTGAATAAATCATAATATGGTTCTCTCTCTCATACTCTAGTAACAGAAGATTGGGACAAGATAATACGGCATTGTACCCGTTTCGGGATATATATGATGAGGAGTGAGGGAAGAGAATGAACAAAGGTAGAATCACATATCGCTTCGACCCTAAGGCAGGGGCAGAGTCCACACGGAGAGCAGCCAGGGTGCAAGAACAAGAAGAGAACGTCATTCCGCTCTATCAAGAAGAGTATAAAGTTATAGAACCGAAGATAGATCGCAGCCCGAAAGAAGTAACCCCATATGATCAAGCAGAAAGAGAGCAAGTAGAGTCATTATTTGAACCGCATGCGTTGAATACGTTCACTACTGATTTTGGGAGCTGGCATAGCCAGATTGAATCAGAAGGTGAGCGTGTAGAACGCATCATTCGAGAAACCCAAATATCTCGTGAAAAGCAGAGTTCTCCAATTCCAACAACGGTTATTCGCCAAGAGCGGGAGCCTGAGCCTGTGCCTGCGGACAATCGAGAGGAATGGTCCAATTGGACATCCAAAGAGCCTTACCGGGATCCGGGGACTGGAACTCGGTATGCGAAGTCGACCGGTGCGCCGTGGATTCGCATAGCAACATCTGTAGCGGGGGCAGTGGTAACGGGAATCGCATTCGGTTTCTTCGTGCTTTCCATGTTCTCTTCGGATCGAGATACGAGCACGAGTATAGTGACATCGAATCCTACCAAAATTACGGTGCCATCACCTAATACGCAATCCGCTGCTTCCACGACCAAAACACAAACGGGCACAGGGGATGTAGCTCTCCCAGCTACAGCAGCAGCTGTTACTGCTGTGCAAATTCCCGCTAAATCATATACATTTTTGCAAAATGGGGTGTTCAGTTCGCTTCAAGGCGCTCAGGCCGTTCAAGATTCACTCAATAAAAAGGGTCTTGCTTCCGCGATGGATAATTCCGATAAGCTTACTGTGTTTGTAGGCTTTGCAAAGACGAGAGAAGATGCCATTGCCTTGAGACAAGGTGTGGAGGCTACGGATAAAACGATTGAGGTTTTTATGAAAAGTGTGGATTTCCCAGCGGTAACGGGCATTCGTTGGTCTGGCTCAAAGGCCGAGTCCCTGCCCAATTTTATTGCTGAGGGCGACAAACTTGTGACCACAATGAGTGGATTGACACTTGTCCATTTGGCTGAGACGAAGCCGACAGCACTTACGGATGTCTCTTTACAGTCGATTCGTACTTCGCATCAGGCACTAATCACGCTCGGTACGGGACTGACTAACGGGGCGGGCGATGATGTTAAGCCGTTGATGACGAAGATGACAAGTGCGATCAATAGTGCCGTTCAATCGATGGAAGAATACAAGAAAACGCCATCTCAGGCCTTGATGTGGCAAGCGCAGTCAGCCTTGATGCAGTACATTATTGCTCAGAAAAATCTTCTTAAGACGATTAGCGTAGCATAAGGAAAAAGCCGGTACACTGAACTCTACGGAGTCCGGGATACACGGCTTTCTTTTTGTTATTTCGTGATGTAACGATCGAGCAGGGCGGCAATCTCAGCCCTTGTCATCGTTTGATCAGGCTTAAAGGAAGTGTCCGATATGCCATTAATGATACCTTTATCCTTCAAAGTTAGGATGGCTGAAGCGCTCCACATGGACTTCGGTACATCTTCGAATGCGGCTGTATACGTGGGTTCTGCAGTTGGTGATGTCATTTGTAGAAGCTGATTGAATAAATAAGCAACTTCCCCACGTGTAATCGCTTGATTCGGACGAATCGTTCCGTCGGCATACCCTTGTAGTAAATTTAATTTGGCCGCTTTGGCAAAAACGCCGCTTGCCCAATGGGAAGCAGATAAATCCGAATAGCTTTTCGAGGCTCCAGTCCCGCAGCCATACACACTGGAAGTTACACTTGCGGTCGTGCTGCAGACAGCCGGCAGCTTGCTGAAGGTAAATACGCGATCCATCAGTGTAAGGAACTCTGCTCTCGTAAGCGCACGGTCTGGTTCGTATTTGTTGCCGACGCCTTCGACAATACCTTTATTCTTCATGCGAAGTACAGATGATCTGGACCAATGTACAAGCACGTCGGTAAAAAGAGGCGGTTCATAGCTGCTAATCCCATTGGCGATGCCGATGGCCATCTTAGAACGCATAGCACTGCTAGCAAGCAAGGCTGCATCACTAGCATTCGTGAGAAAAGCTGTTTCTACTAGAATACTCGGAATAGTTCCCATTCGGGCCACGTAGACAGCGCTTGGTGTCAGCCCTAAGTCTTTGGTACCGGATTGCGCGAGTAATGCGTCCTGCACACGCTGTGCCAAATCTTTACTGTAAGGCGTTAATTGCGTCATCGCACTGCTTGCTGGGTAATCTTCTTGTGGGTATGCATTGTCATAGTAGAGTACCATGGTTCCATTAGCTTTACTGCTCGAATGTGCGTTGGCATGAATGGATACGAATAAGTCAGCTTGCTGTTCATTCGTGAAGGCAACCCTTTCAGCGAGTGATAAGAAAGTGTCGTTGGTGCGTGTCATGACGACCTCGTAACCGCGTTCAAGAAGAGCTTGTCGTACCTTTAACGTGATGTCCAAATTGACATCTGTTTCACGGAGTCCACCAACACCAATTGCGCCAGGGTCACTTCCCCCATGCCCGGGATCGAGTACAACCTTGTAAGCGAATGCCTGGTAAGGGAATGCAATTGTAAGGAATAAAGTGAACAGAATAAGTCGTTTAAGTAGAGTCATAGTTGAAATTACCTCCGGTGACTATTTTACTAGGATTGGTCTAGGCTGTAAGCAGGTAAGAATCACCATCGGTTTATTTAACTGCCGGCCGCTTATTTTGCATGGAAAAAAGAGGGGATTCCCCGTATAATAGTGCTTGTACATACTTGGAGAGGATGACAGGAATGAAAAAAAGCACATTTACACTGATCATTTTTTTAATCGTCGGGTTAATTACTGGGATTATTATCGGCCAGCTGCTGGCGCCCGTTCCTGCTCTCGCATTTTTAACCAAATCAGTTCAAATTTCTTGGGAACCTAAAGCGGATTTACAAGTTGTGAAATATGAATTCCACCTTT
Organism: Paenibacillus allorhizoplanae; assembly: GCF_927798215.1. Lineage (NCBI taxonomy): Bacteria > Bacillati > Bacillota > Bacilli > Caryophanales > Paenibacillaceae > Paenibacillus > Paenibacillus allorhizoplanae. The sequence continues at coordinate 130,272 of NZ_CAKMMW010000013.1, read as the reverse complement.
TGGTGAAGCTAAACCTATGCAGCATTATTGGACTAGTAGGAGCATATCTCCTATATCGGAAACTCTAGTGAGTTTTTGAACGTTAAAGCAGAGGGATTATTATTTTAGGAGTTGTTGAGCGTGCAAACCAAAGAACATCAAAGACTAATTCTTGCTTCATCGTCGCCGCGGAGGCAGGAGCTAATCCAATCTTTCGGACTACCCTATATTATTCGTGTGAGTGACGCGGATGAGACCGTCGAACAAAAAATAACACCATCTGAGCTCGTTGAGTTACTTTCTTTACGCAAGGCTTCAACAGTCAGAGAAATGCTAGAGGTTCAAGAGCAACATGGGATTATCATTGGATCTGATACAGTTGTTGTGTATAACGAGGAAATTCTAGGCAAACCAGTCGACGAGCAAGATGCTTTCCGAATGCTCAAGGGTCTGCAAGGGGATGTGCACCAGGTTTACAGTGGTGTTGCTTGTGTGGATGCAGCAACGGGTCAACAAGTAATCTCGCATAGCGTTACGCATGTACGGATGAAATCGATGACGGATGAACAAATTTTACGCTATATTGCTACTGGGGAACCCAAAGATAAAGCCGGGTCTTACGCAATTCAAGGTATAGGTGCAACGATTATCAGCGGGATTGAGGGGGATTATTTCACCGTTGTGGGACTTCCACTTTCCTTGTTGAGTGACTTGCTGCTGACATTCGATATTCAAGTTCTGTAGTACCATTTCCAACTCTATCCATTCTAGTCCAAAATAGGGTAATAAGATTGACTGAGCAATCTGTAACGGTTACAATGACAGTAAGCGACATGACTTCGCATTCTTCTGGGAGGTATCTGCCATGAACAGCGAATTTACAATTGCCGTCCATAGCCTTGTTCTGTTAGCTCACTTACCTGATCATATGGCAACTAGTGAAGAAATTGCCGCTAATGTATCAACGCATTCTGCCCGTATTCGTAAAGTTATGGGCTTTCTTCGTAAAGCAGGGTACGTGTCAACGAAGGAAGGCATCGGTGGCGGTTTTATACTGAGTTGCAAGCCTGAGGAAGTCACACTCGGGGAGATTTACAGATTGACATGTCAAGGTACTTTGAAGCCGAGCTGGTGCTCTGGTGATGAGTCCAAGCCTTGTATGATATCATCCAAAATGGATAGATTGATGGGTAAAGTTTTCAACGATGCTGAGAAGCAAATGGAAAATTACTTTGAAGGTCATACAATTGGCAGTATGTTAGAACAAATAAGGGCATTTGAATGTCCGAAATCGAATACAGAATCTCTATCCTAGAAGCCCTCGGATCTCACAATCCGGGGGTTTTATGTTGTTTTTAGGGCTTGTACCCACATGCATGGGATAGCAATAAGTAACATATCCTACATTACGGAAGAGGGGAAAACATGGAAAGCTCAAGCTTGATGCTGAGAGAAGTTCCGATCGAAGAGAGACCGCGGGAGCGAATGCTTCAACTGGGGGCAGGGGCGTTAAGTCATGCTGAACTGCTTGCTATATTATTACGGACAGGAACGGTAGCGGAATCAGCCATTCATTTGGCAAGCCGGATTCTAAGTGAAAGCGGGGGGCTGCGCAGTCTCGTCGATATGAGCAAGGATCAATTAACGCAGATCAAGGGGATTGGCGATGCCAAGGCTCTTCAAATTCTTGCGGGTATTGAGCTAGGACGCAGGCTAGCCAAAAGCTCATACGAGGAGCGGATAACGATCCGTTCGCCCAAAGATATCGCCAATTTAATGAGCGAGGATCTTCGCTATTTACAGAAAGAGCACTTTGTTTGCTTGTTCCTTAATACGAAAAATCATGTCATTGCGCAAGAGACTTTATCTATGGGCAGCTTGAACGCGTCGATTGTCCATCCTAGGGAAGTTTTTCGTGCAGCGATTAAACGAAGCAGTGCCTCGATCATTTGTGTACATAACCATCCCAGTGGAGATCCTACCCCAAGTCCGGAAGATATTAGTCTGACAGGTCGATTAGTAGAAGCTGGAGCAATAATTGGTATTGAAGTGTTGGATCATGTTATCATTGGAGATCAGAGATTTATAAGTTTGAAGGAACAAGGCTTTATGTAATATAATAGAACACGCTACAAGAAAGGAGCCGTTTGTATGTTTGGTGGTTTTACGAAAGATCTGGGGATTGATTTAGGTACCGCGAATACATTGGTTTATGTGAAAGGCAGAGGAATTATCGTTAGGGAGCCTTCGGTGGTCGCCCTTCGTACAGATACTAAAACAATTGAAGCAGTCGGTGAATCAGCCAAAAAGATGATTGGTCGTACACCAGGGAATATCCGTGCAGTACGTCCGATGAAAGATGGTGTTATTGCCGATTTCGACACGACCGCAACGATGATTCGATATTTTATTCGACAAGCTCAGAAGCAACGTTGGTTGTTTCCGCGTCATCCGAATGTCATGGTATGTGTGCCGTCCGGGATTACCGCTGTAGAAAAGCGTGCTGTTGAAGATGCTACGAAGCAAGCGGGAGCAAGAGAAGCTTACACGATCGAGGAACCTTTCGCTGCTGCGATTGGAGCTGATCTTCCAGTTTGGGAGCCGACAGGTAGTATGGTTGTTGATATTGGCGGAGGTACGACAGAAGTTGCTGTTATCTCACTTGGTGGTATTGTAACCAGTCGATCGATTCGTATCGCTGGTGATGAAATGGATGAGGCCATTATTCAATATATTAAACGTACCTACAACCTCATGATTGGGGAACGTACCGCGGAAACACTGAAGATTGAGATTGGCTCAGCGCTTAACACTGAGAAAGCCGATTCGCTGGAAATTCGTGGTCGTGATCTTGTAAGCGGGTTACCGAAAACGATTAGTGTAACGTCCGTTGAAATTACGGAATCGTTGTCTGACACGGTAAGTGCCATTGTGGAGGCTGTAAAGGTCACGCTTGAGAAATGTCCACCAGAGCTATCGGCGGATATTATGGATCGCGGTATTGTATTGACTGGAGGAGGCGGATTGCTTCGTAATTTGGACCGACTCCTGGCAAAAGAAACGGGTATGCCCGTTATGGTTGCCGAAAATCCGCTCGATTGCGTTGCGATTGGAACGGGACGTGCATTAGAGAATATTCACTTATTCAAAAACAAATCAGGATCTGGTTCAAGGTATAAGGGTTAATTTTCGTTAGAAGGTGCTAATTTGTTTAAATTCATGGGAAATAAACGACTTATTTTTCTTATGTCCGGTTTAGTCTGTTTCTTTATTTTAATGGGACTAACACTTGGGAATCGAGGGCCGATGACATGGCCTGAGAAATTCGTCAAAGACTCCATATCATGGACGCAAGGACTCTTGTACAAGCCCGCTGCGCAGGTAGCGGGCTTCTTCGAAGACATCAGACAACTGCGTGTCATTTATGAAGAAAACAAGACGTTGAAGCTGACGCTCACACAATACGCTCGAGATACGCAAAGGTTGAATGAACTTGAATCGCAGAACAAACGACTCATGGAATCACTTGGTTTCACAGAACGTCAGCGTGAAGCTAACAATTATACGTACAGAATCGCTGAGGTCGTCACGATTGATCCCGACCCCTACAACAGCACTGTAACGATTAATTTGGGTGATAAAGATGGGATTAAGGAAAATATGGCGGTTATGTCTGTCGATGGCTTAGTGGGAAGAGTGAGTAAAGTATTTGGGTTTCACTCCAACGTGCAGCTCTTGTCGGAGACCAATGATACCGACAACAACTCCAAAGCCATTGCTGTCACAGTCAAAGGGAATGAGTCGCAGCCATTCGGGATGATTGAATCCTATGATCCCAAGCTTGGGGAGCTAGTGATGAATAAGGTTGAACATGCTGACGATATGAAAATCGGCGATACGATTATTACATCAGGGTTAGGGCAGGTATTTCCAAAGGGGATAGAAGTTGGGACGATCTCTTCCATTGGACCTGGGGAATTCGGCATTACGTATAAGGTAATGGTGAAGCCCAAAGCATCCTTTAACCGAATCCGTGAAGTGTTTGTCGTTGAAGTTCCGGAAGTGAAATGAGGTGAGCCAACAAATGAATAGACATGTGTTATGGCTCATCCTGTTCGGTCTGTTTATCCTTCAAGGTAGTTTAGTCGTATGGTTACTGCCAGCCTCTTGGCAATCGATCGTCTATGTAACACCTCACTTACCTTTGGTATTCATTATGTTTATTGGACTTTTTCATCATCGTCATGCGGCTCTTCTTTACGGTCTTCTGTTCGGATTATTACATGATTTTACTTATTATGGATCGATGTTGGGTGTGTACTCTTTCAGCATGGGGCTCGTAGGCTATTTGGCAGGTCTTGCGCAGCGCAAGCAACCCAATTTAATTTTTTACAACTTGCTTATTACAAGCTTAGGATTATTAATATTTGAGTTTCTCAACTATGGGATCAACCGCTTATTCAAAGTGATTGCCATTGATTTGAATTTTGCTCTCACCCATTACATGCTCCCAAGTGTTCTATTCAATTTACTTGTGGCCTTGATTTGCTACGTTCCCATCCGCAAACTGCTTGAAGGCAAACGACTTGCAGCTTCAGCGAAGGAAGATTAATTTTCCAGGCGATAAGCAGGAGAATTTAGAACAAGGGCCGAAATGTATAGGTTGGGAGGTCGTCATGCCATTATGTCTGTAGCGAAGCACCATGTTATGATTAAAGGGGTCAAAGATGGCCTAGTTTTTTTACTAAATGACGCATGCGATTGGCAAGAGCTGTTGCAAGAGCTGCAACATAAGCTTGAGAAAACGCATCAACAAATATTAACGGGTCCGATTATTCATGTGAATGTCAAACTGGGCAACCGTGTGGCCACCGATGAACAGAAAGAAGAGATTCGAGCTGTGATTAAGCAGAAGGGGAATCTCTTGATTCAATCCATCGAGAGTGAACCGCCTAAGGTGGAGGCTCCACCAGAGCCCAAGGTAACCATGACAACGCTAAGAGGAATGATTCGGTCAGGACAAACCCTTCACAACGAAGGTGATTTACTTTATTTAGGTGATGTTAACCCAGGCGGAATCATTACCTCCACAGGGAACATTTACATAATGGGTTCACTTCGCGGTATGGCTCACGCAGGGTCAGATGGAGACGAGAAAGCAATCATTGCTGCGTCTCATATGCGGCCTACACAATTACGAATTGCCGGGGTCATCAGTCGTTCTCCAGATGAGTGGGGGATCGAGGAGGCTTTCATGGAATTTGCTTATGTCAAAGAAGGCAAAATGGAAATCGATAAGCTGCATCAGCTTCATCGGATTTGGCCGGATGCTCCAATTAAATAAATGTTTTTAACATATAAACTGTGTCTGGGGTGAGGAATATGGGAGAGGCTATCGTTGTCACCTCAGGTAAAGGTGGCGTTGGTAAAACGACGACTTCCGCTAATCTGGGGACTGCACTTGCACTTCTGGGGAAGAAAGTATGCATGGTTGATACGGATATTGGTTTACGTAATCTGGATGTTGTGATGGGATTGGAAAATCGGATTATCTATGATCTTGTGGACGTTGCGGAAGGTCGTTGCCGATTGCCGCAAGCACTAATTAAGGATAAACGATTTGATGAGCTGTACTTATTACCAGCTGCTCAAACGAAGGACAAGCACGCCGTAACTCCGGATCAGGTGCGGACAATTATTTTGGAACTCAAAAATGATTTCGAATATGTCATTATCGACTGTCCAGCGGGGATTGAGCAGGGCTTCAAGAACGCGGTTGCAGGCGCAGATAAAGCGATTGTTGTGACGACTCCGGAAAACGCCGCTGTGCGTGATGCGGATCGGATTATTGGCCTTTTGGAAAATGAGAAAATATCTTCACCGAAGCTTGTCATTAACCGTATTCGTCCTCAAATGGTGAAAAAAGGTGAAATGCTGGATATCGATGAAATTTGCTCTGTTCTTGCAATAGATTTGTTAGGAATTGTACCGGATGATGAGCACGTAATTAAGGCGGCTAATCTAGGTGAACCAACGGTGATGAACCCATCATCACGCGCAGCCATTGCGTATCGGAATATTGCTAGGCGTATTGTTGGCGATACCGTGCCGCTTATGCAGTTAGAGGACAAAACCGGTTGGGTAAAACGAATGAAAAAGTTTATTGGAATAGGATGATTGTTCTGTGTTTGCCAAACTGAAAAACATTGATATTCCAATTGTTGTCATTCTGTTTGCCTTCATGGTGATAAGTACAATGATGGTCTACAGCTCATCTGTCGATCACCCGACCATTAACATCAGCATTTCGAAAATTCTGATTTTATATGCGGTAGGACTCGTCGCATTTCTAGCTTGTAGTTTATTCGATTATCGTGTACTTATACGAATTGCTCCATATTTGTATGGGATTGGAATTGTCTCTTTGATTGCCGTCTATTTTTTTGGTAAAAAAATTCATGGTGCCCGCGGCTGGTTTGAACTTCCGGGAGGATTGACATTTCAACCAGCAGAGCTCGTCAAATTAATCTTGATTATTTGCATTACAGCTCTCCTTGCCAGACGCGGCGGGGACTTGCTTCAGGTGAAGAATGATATTATTCCTGTAGGGTTAGCTGTGTTTCTCCCATTCGCGCTTGTTCTCATACAGCCTGATCTAGGGAATGCGATTATTTTTGTTATTATTTTGATAGGGATGCTATGGATTGGAAATATCAAATACTCACAAGTGTTAATAAGTATCCTTCTCGTGGTCGGAGTAGGTTTCCTGACACTGACGTTATATAAACATTTTCATGATAGTCTGTTTGAAATGCTTAAGGGATACGGCTTCAGTCACTGGATGGATCGGATAGATACGTTCCTTTATCCGCAGGATGTGTCGGATGATGATAATTATCAGGTACGCAACGCGGTAAGGGCGATTGGTTCTGGTGGTTTGGAAGGTGAGGGTTTCTTGAAGGGGACCTCTGTGCACAGTAATTTCATTCCCTTCGCCTATTCGGATTCGATCTTCGTTGTTGTAGGGGAAGAGTTTGGCTTCCGTGGTTCTGCCGTACTTCTGCTTATTTATTTCTTACTTATTTATCGTATGATTCTGATCTCTATTCAAAGTTCTCAGCTTGCTGGCGCATATATCGTTGTTGGTGTTGTATCTATGTTCGTATTCCAAATTTTTGAGAACGTTGGAATGATGATTGGCATTATGCCATTAACCGGTATTACACTTCCTTTCGTCAGTTATGGAGGGACCTCACTTCTCATCAATATGCTTTCACTAGGCCTTGTCATGAGTGTGAAGCTGCATCAAGAGCGTGCGCCTGAATTGTTTTAAAGGCTATAACTATGTTAAGTCCGTGACCTTATCGAGGCCGCGGGCTTTTTCTATTCCTGCAAGCAGAATGAGGGCTGCACTTTTCACATAATCTTGTCCATCTGCTCATAGGCTGTACTAATGAAAGTCTATGAGGAGGGGATTCTATGGTTATAAAAGATAAAGTAAAGCAACGCCGACTAGAGCGACTTCGCCATTTGCGAGAATCGTCAGAATCAACATTAGGGAATGGAAGCTCACACAGATCCTCTCCGTCGGTTGATTTCCTAATGCCAATACGACAAAAAGAGGAAATGCCGTTATATGCTGATCCTGACTGGAGAAGACGAATGGAGGACCCCGAGTTTGCCTGGAGACAGAAGCTTATGATGGATACGGCGATTGATGATGCAGAAAGAGGAATTCTTACCCCGCCATCTGCGCGGAGAATTGCCTTGAAGCTGCTCATCAGTGGTGCCCTATTTGCATCTGTTTACGGGATGTTTCAAATAGACAAGCCATGGGCTATTCAAGGGAAGCTATATATAACGGCAGCACTAACGCAGTCCTATGACTTTACGGCTTTGTCCGCTTGGTATGCCGATAAGTTCGGAGGGGCCCCTTCCTTTATTCCAAGCTTTAACCGCGCAGGCAATGAAGCTGTGATTGTAAGTACCTCGAAGCGTACGTTGTTCGCACCGGCCAAAGGAAGCGTGTTGATCAGCTACGATGGGACAAACCATAAGGGAGTCAAATTGAACACGGCTGAGTTTGCTCCGGTGTATGCGATGGATACGGGGCAGGTTATTTTCGCAGGTACAACTACGGATACGGGATTAACGATTATGATTCGACATCCTGGTGGACTTGAATCTTTATACGGTGGACTAAGTGAGGTTACAGTAGCTGTTGGCGATTGGATGAAGGTAGGGGAGCCCATAGGTAAAGCTTCTGCCAAAAATCCAACAAAGGGGAACCTGTATTTCTCAGTCATGAAAGAAGGCGTAACGATCAATCCGGTGGATGTGATCACCTTTGATTAAATGGGCAGGGACGAAATATCGATTTCATCCATTATTCACCTTAATTATGATTGGCTGTGCGATAACGGGGTATTTCTTGGAGGCAATCACGTTATTCGGCATCGTATTCATCCATGAACTAGGGCATTTAACCGCGGCAAAAGGGTTCGGTTGGAGGGTCCAAGAAGTGCAGCTACTTCCCTTTGGTGGTGTCTTAATTGTTGATGAGCTTGGGAGTACGTCTACTCGTGAGGAGTTGATCGTCGCCATAGCAGGACCGCTTCAACACATATGGATGATAGGACTGGCGTTGATACTGAAGTCACTGGATATTGGAAGTGGTAACTGGTGGGATTACTTCATTGAAGCAAATCTCATGATCGGATTATTCAATCTGATACCAGTGATGCCGCTCGATGGCGGGAAAATCATGCAAGGCCTGTTAGGCTATATCATGTCGTTTCATAACACGATTGTGTATTCAGTTTGGATCAGTATGATCATAAGCTTTTCAATCATTGTTATGGCGGTTGTGCAGCTCTTACAAGGGCAACTGCCAATTAATATTCTAGTGATAGGTTTGTTTCTACTTGTATCCAATTGGTATGCTTACCGACAGATTCCCTATCACTTTCTACGTTTCCTAATGGGGCGCGGATTGCGAGTAGGGCAGTTGCTGAGCCGGGGTACTAGAGCGCAGCCGATTGTAATTACGAAGCAGCTTACGATGGCAGAGACGTTGAAGCTTTTTATGCGAGAACGATACCACTTAATTTATGTCGTGAATGAAGCAGGGCGCATCCAAGCTGTGCTGCCCGAACAGCAAATCGTCGGCGGTTATTTAGATGGGAAAAAACCGGGGAGTGCAGTTTCCGATCTTTTCATGTAAAATAACTGGTGAGGTGAACATGTATGAAGCAACTGATAATTCACTGCGCACCAGAGCTTACACAAGCGGCATTGCTAGAGGATGGACGTCTTGTGGAGTATGATACGCAGTATCCGCTTGAATCTCAACGGGCAGGCAGCATCTACATGGGCCGCATCGTAAACGTACTTCCCGGCATGCAAGCGGCATTCGTCGATATTGGACTTGCGAAGAATGCCTTTCTTTATATAGACGATCTCCTCCCCGTTCATGTGGACAAGCAACCTAAGATTAAGCCATCCATTACGGATATTGCTGAAGTAGGGCAAATGCTAATGGTTCAAGTGAGCAAGGATCCACAGGGGACCAAAGGGGCAAGAGTGACTACGCACGTTTCCATTCCGGGCCGTTGGATTGTTTATATGCCAGATGCGGATTATATTGCCATATCTCGTAAAATTGATCTAGAAGCTGAGCGACAGCGACTAAAGCAGCTAGCAGAGGGTAATCTTATGCCTGGTGAAGGCGTGATTATTCGAACAGGTGCAATAGGTCAAAGTGAAGAAGCTATTCGAGATGATTTGCAAAATTTACGCGATGTGTGGAGTACCATTCAAGCGAAGCGAGAAGAAACACATGTTCCCGCACAGCTTTATCAAGATCTGGATTTACTGCCCAAACTAGCGCGAGATGTGATATCGGATGAAGTTCAAGAAGTGTGGATGAGCAATAACAAGGTTTTTGAGGAAATGAGAACCTTATTACGCAAGCAACAACCGGGTTGGCGTGGCCGCATCGCTTTCTACGACCGTAGAACACCTATGTTTGATCATTTCGGCGTCACGGAAGAGCTGAACCAGAGCTTTCGCCGCAAAATCTGGCTCCCTAGCGGAGGGTATCTAATTATCGATCAAACCGAGGCACTGACAGTAATTGATGTCAATACGGGACGATATACGGGGTCAATTGATTTAGAGCAAACGGTTACAGATATTAATCGGGAAGCAGCTATCGAGATCCCTAGGCTTTTGCGGCTTCGAAATCTGAGAGGTATTATTATTGTCGATTTTATTGACATGCATGCAGAAGACAATCGTGCGAAGGTCATGGCGAATATGGCGGAAGCTGTACGCAAGGATCGTTCTAAGACGACAATTGTAGGTTGGACCAAGTTAGGATTGTTGGAAATGACTCGGAAACGCAAATAAAAGGTTTGCATATGAAAATATAACTGTGATATAATACTCGGAGTGTGTTGTTTAGGCATGCTGTAACCGCACGAAACAGGTCGAAGTACGCGAATGGAATTAATTCTGTTCCGTCACCTGCACAAGGCGAGTCTGAGACATGAGGAGGTAATGAAAATGTACGCAATTATTGAAACAGGTGGTAAACAGTACAAAGTTCAAGAGGGCGATGTTCTTTACATCGAGAAATTGAACGCTGCTGAGGGTGAGGTTGTTTCTTTTGATCGTGTGTTCTTGGTTTCCAAAGAAGATGGCCTAGTAGTAGGTGCTCCATTGGTTGCAGGTGCTTCAGTTTCCGCGAAAGTGGAGAAACACGGCAAAGGCGCAAAAGTCATCGTTTATAAGTACAAACCGAAAAAGAACTATCACAAAAAGCAAGGTCATCGTCAACCGTACACAAGAGTAGTAGTTGAGAAAATCCAAGCGTAAGAGACAAGCCCTATGATCTACGTGACCATAGAACGTCTTGCACCGGATTCGCCTCAAATTCTTTCTTTTGTAGTGGAAGGCCATGCTGAATATGACGTGCCTGGCAAAGACTTGGTCTGCGCCGCGGTATCAGCGATTTCCGTTGGTACATGTAACTCGATAGAATCCTTAACCGGTGTGATTCCCATTCACGAAATGGAACCTGGACTGTTGGATGTAACCATCCCGGATAGTGCGCGTGCCATGCCTGAGACTTGGGGTCAAGTGCAGTTAATTATAGAATCGATGGTCGTTATGTTACAAACGATTGAACAAACTTACGGTGACTATATAACGATTGAAACAATCTATCACAAAGGAGGATAACACCATGTTTTTGAAATTGGATCTCCAATTATTCGCTTCCAAAAAAGGGGTAGGTTCCACAAAGAACGGTCGTGACTCACACTCTAAGCGCCTTGGCGCTAAACGTGCTGACGGTCAAACTGTTACTGCTGGAAGCATTCTCTACCGTCAACGCGGTACGAAAATTCACCCAGGAACGAACGTAGGCATCGGTTCGGATGATACACTTTTCGCTTTGGTACAAGGCGTAGTGAAATTCGAACGTTTGGGCCGCGATCGCAAAAAAGTGAGCGTATACCCAGTTGATGTAGCTCCAGTAGCTGCAGCTCTAGAAGCGTAATTAGAATCCCTGGTGAGCGAGAGTTCATCCAGGGATTTTTTCTCAATATGTATGGAAAAACCTCTAACCGTGATCACTCATTTCGGATGGCCCGGGGCGGGGGTTTTCTCGTTTGTTTGGTGAAGTTTTCCAGGCAGCATGATATACTGGATGAACGGTTACAAAGCAGAGAACGGGGCGAGCGGATAATGAAGCAATTGGGCAGCGCACAGGTCTATGTATTAGCACTTGTGCTCATAGGATTGACTGGCTTGTTGGTTACAGAACCGTGGATTATTCGAGTGGCATTTCTACTAATCATTCTCATAAGTGGGTATACAGCTTGGAGACTAGAAGTAAGTAGAATGGAAGAAAAGTGGCGTTCTACGCTGAAGCAGCAAGAGCAAGAGGAACATCTGAAGCTGATTGCCGTTGTAAATCGCTTGCGGCATGATTGGATGAATGATACCCAGATTTTATTTGGTTACATTCAAATGAAGAAGTTTGATAATTTACGACCCTATATGGAAAAAATAAAAATGACTATGCAGCAGGAAAGCAATCTCTCCAAGCTGGGACTCCCCTCTTTTATTGCTTACTTGCTTCAATTCCGTGTGCAGTCAAAGACGTTAGAGTTGAATGTGGAAGTTGAGCAAGAAATTAATCTCGGACAACTCCCGATCCAGCACGGATTGATTGAACGATTGGTTCGGCAAATGGTGGCATGCATTCAGGAACAAACGGCATTCGAAGATGGGGAAAGTGGCACTCTCAGCTTGGAGTTTGATGTTCAAGAAGATGGCTTACTGCTTGATTTTGTATATCAAGGCCCCTATAATCGGGAACAACTTGAGCAATCGGTTTTAGCGCGTTTTTCATCGAAAGGTTCACAGTATTTGCTTGAGAATGATGATTGGCATGAAGAAGAAGTAAGTGTCACGCTACGATTGCCGTTTCATATATAAAGTTGAGGTGTAGAAATGTTTGTTGATAAGGCGAAGATTTTTGTAAAAGGCGGCGACGGTGGTGACGGTTTAGTTGCTTTCCGTCGGGAGAAGTATGTACCGGAAGGTGGTCCTGCCGGTGGTGATGGTGGCAACGGTGGTGATGTTGTTTTCCGCGTAGACGAAGGCTTACGGACATTGATGGATTTCCGTTATCAGAAGCACTTTAAAGCAGAGCGCGGTGAGAAAGGCCGCAACAAATCGATGCATGGAGCAAACTCAGAGGATATGATCGTTCGTATTCCCCCTGGGACGACCATTATTGATGATGACACGCAAGAAGTGATCGCTGACTTAACGCGTCATGGGCAAGAAGTCGTCGTTGCGAAGGGTGGTAGAGGCGGAAGAGGTAATACGCGCTTTGCAACTGCTCGCGTGACAGCTCCTGAGATTGCGGAGAACGGTGAAGAAGGCGTAGAACGTTGGGTTATCTTAGAAATGAAAGTAATGGCTGACGTAGGGCTTGTAGGTTTCCCGAGCGTGGGTAAATCAACTTTATTGTCTGTCGTTTCTGCCGCGAAGCCTAAGATTGCAGCGTATCACTTCACAACGTTAACCCCTAACCTAGGCGTAGTTGATGTTGGGGATGGCAGAAGCTTCGTGATGGCAGATTTGCCAGGATTAATTGAAGGTGCTCACGAAGGTGTAGGTTTGGGTCATGAGTTCCTACGTCACGTAGAGCGGACGCGGGTAATTGTACATGTCGTGGACATGTCGGCTGCGGACGGACGTGATCCTTATGAGGATTTCATCAAAATCAATGAAGAAATCAAGCTCTATAATGCGAAGTTAGAGCAACGTCCTCAAATCGTTGTAGCCAACAAAATGGACATGCCAGAGTCGGAAGATAACTTGGCCTTGTTCAAAGAGCAGTTGGCTGCTGATGGTAAGGATTATGCCGTTTACCCAATTTCGGCATTGACACGCGGTGGCGTTCAAGAGTTGCTGTATAAGATTTCTGACATCGTGGAAAGCATCCCGAATGCCCCTGAGGTCGAGGGAGTTGCTGGGAGAGAAGAGCGTAAAGTATATCGCTTTGAGAAACGCGAAGAGAATGACTTCACGATTCGTCGTGATAATGATGTATTCGTTATCGAGAGCCCATCGATTGAGAAATTGATCAAGCGGACGAATTTTACGACACAAGATGGAATCGCGCGTTTTGCTCGTATTTTGCGTAACATGGGCATTGATGATGAGTTGCGTAAACGTGGCGCTGTACATGGACAAACTATTCAAATTGGTGACTTTGACTTCGAGTTTGATGAAAATAATTTATAATACAAGAGCACTTATCCCAACGGGATAGGTGTTTTTTTTCATTTCGGCCCACTTAATGTCATAATACTTGACATGTGTAATTAAAAGCATTACCATTTTAGATATAACATGAAAACTATGTGAGTTAATATAACATTAGGTGGACCCAAGAAAGGAGGAGTATGATGAAGAGATGGATTCAAGCGATGGGGTCGGATCAGACGCGAATGCGGAATTTAACCTACGATGAAGCTGTAGAAGCCGCTGGTGAAATGGCGAAAGGAGATTCAACAGATGCGCAATGCGCAGCCTTTTTAATGGCGTTATGTATGAAAGGGGAAGCAGATGACGAGTTAATGGCCTTTATCGATGTCTATCGCGGCTATTCTTTGAATTATCATACTCAGCCTAACTCACTTAATTCAATCGGGCCAACAGAAGGGAGAAAGCGATTTCCTGTTACGTTGCCCGTCAGCCTGCTGCTTGCGTCAGTGGGGTTCACCCAGGTGATGCAAGGTGGTGATGCGCTCCCCGCCCGCCAAGGGACAGCACTGAAAGAGATCGTAGAAAGCTTAGGTGTTTCCTTGCATCTTTCTGTGAAAGCTTGGCAATCTATGTTATTTCATTTGCATATCGGATTTCTACCTACAGAGCAGTTGTGTCCGCCAATTGGACGGTTGAAGCAGGTCAGGGAACAATTAGGTATACGAACAGTCATCGATACGATAGAGAAAGTATTGAATCCTGTGCTTTCGACGAACTTAATTATCGGTGTGCAACAGCGCAAAGTAATGGAATCCCTGATTCCGATTTCAATGCGTTCGGGGTTTCAACAAGCGTATATTATCAGCGGCATTGATGGATCTGAGGATTTACCCCTCTATGAGAACAGCACGATTCGGATTGTGACCCCTTGGGGAGATGAGTCACGAAGTGTTGAACCGCAGAAATTTGGCTTTACGAGTACACCTCTACCAAATTTGGCCAAAGAAGATCAGATTACGATGGTGAAACGCATTATTGCAGGCGAGGATGGGACAGAAGTCAAACGTGAACGTGATCACGTCATTTTCAATACGGGGCTAAGATTGAAATGGTTTGATAAGGTAGATAGCTATGAAGAGGGCTTTCAGCTTGCCGACGCTTTACTACAGCGGAAAGAAGCGCATAAAACTATGCAGCGATGGATTGATCAGAGTCAGTATTTGAAACTGCAAGATCTTGCCGACAGTGATGATTCTTCTTCGAAAATAGGTTAAAGGCCTTCCAAAAAGCTGTGAGTAGACAGCAAAATGGAGGGCTTTTTTTGTGGGGGTAGGCGAATTGGTAGATGTTACAGGTAAAACTTAATCAATGGATATGTTACCATTTACTAGTGTCATTAGGATTCGTAAGTACAAAACGCTAGGAGGCTTACTTCATGAAGAAACAACTACTTGCTTTTGCCCTTATCCCATCATTACTATTTGGTGCTGTCACAGTCCCATTCCCTAAAGCAGCTTCTGCTGCAACTACTGGTGAAGTCGTTAGCAGTGTGAGTTTTCGCCAAAGCCCAGACGAGAATTCACCTCGTATTCGCTATTTAAAAGCCGGAGAGCCAGTCTCTATAATCGAGAAAGTGAATGCCTACTGGTATAGAGTTCAAGTGACGAACGGTCAAATCGGTTATGTCTCAACAAGTTCAAAGTACATAAAAGCAAACGGTCAAACAACGTCACCTGCAACGGGTACAGGACGTATCGTCGCAAGCGTGAGCTTCCGTACAGCGGCTAATGAGAATGCTACGAGAATCCGTTATCTGAAGGCAGGAGAAACCGTTCAAATCCTCGAGAAAGTAAATGCTTACTGGTATAAAGTCAAAGCATCAGATGGTCGTGAAGGATACATAAGCACAAGTCCTACCTACATATCAACCTCAGGTGTAAGCACATCTCCTGGTACGAACACGGGTGGGACAACAAGCGAAAAGATTCAAAAGGTGATAGCAGCAGGCAAGAAATACATAGGAACGCCATATGAATATGGGTCCAATCGTGATAATACCTCAACGTTTGATTGTTCTGATTTTGTACGTCAAGCATTCTTGGACGGAATTGGACTGAAATTACCATCTGATTCAAGAGGTCAAGGTGCGTATGTAAAGTCGCTCGGACACAATGTAACGGACTGGCATAACCTCAAGGTTGGCGATCTGATGTTCTTTATGTCTTATAAAGGGACGGCGCAATCCAACTATGCAGGAATTAATAAGTCTGCACAAACGATTACTCATGTGGCTATTTATTTAGGCAATGGTCAAATACTCTCGACGTATTCCAAAGAAAGTGGCGGTGTGCGAATTGATTCCATCGCAAATCGGCATTGGGAATATCGCTTTCTATTCGGAGGCAGTGCGTTATAAGAATGCTACAAAAAGAGCAGGCAACGAGAAATCGTTGTCTGCTCTTTTCCAAGTCAGGGGTTGGATTAAATTTGCATCGGGTCCAATAAGGGGTTCCAATGTATTGTAGGTGTGTCTGTCCCTGATTGAATCCCTGCAGAGCCTATCCATGGATGAGAAGTCGGGCCCACGCTGAAATAATGTTCGAGTAAGCAGCGAAAAATATAGGGCATCGGGCGATCTAGGACCTCTGCTTTGTGAATCCAATGCAAATCACCTTCCGATGTAACGATTCGTGGATTCACATCCGTTTTACCGACATAGAAAAACTGTTGGCGTATTTCTTGGCCATTGAGCCGAAGTAAGACATATTGCAGATGTAAATCTTGAATTTCGTCTTGCTCGATGCCGGTTTCTTCCCAAACCTCACGAAAGCAAGCCGTTCTTGGTTGGCTAATTTCATGCGGTTCGAGATGACCGCCAATAGCCGCCCATAAGCCGGGAGAGAGCGTGCGGTTTAATGCGCGTTTCATCATGAGGAGCTCGTCATGCTTGTTCCATAAAAGTGCGGTAGACATCATTCGTAATGTAATCATGGAGAGATCCCCTCCCTTCGTTAGTTCCGTTTCAGCTTATCATAGAAAAGGAAGGGGCTGCAAAGGCGAATGCTTGGATGCATTTTGCCTATTGCTTCACGAGGCATGTTTCGATATAATGTCCTCTATAGGGAAACATTAGTCTTTTTGGAGAGGACGGTAGTTAGGTGCCGGAGAGCAAAGAGTTTCTTCCAACCATGAAGCACATCGGACCTGAGAGGTACTACTTAGTCCGTGAGGACATTCTTCCAGAAGGTGTTCTGAAGACAGCACAGGCCAAGGAGTTACTTGCACGGGGTGAAGTGAAGACGATTCACGACGCTGTCGAACAAGTTGGGCTGAGCAGAAGCGCCTTCTATAAGTATAAAGATGGCATTCATCCACTTAGCAAGCTAGAGCGCGAACGAATAATTACAATTTCAATGGATTTGGAGCATAGGTCCGGAATATTGTCCCGCGTACTCGCACTCATCGCCAATTTGGATGGCAATGTGTTGACCATCCACCAAACGATTCCATTACAAGGTATGGCGAATGTCGTTATATCCTTAGAAATTTCATCCATGGGCGAGGAGATCCGCGAAATTGTGGATCGCTTAGGAGCGCAAGACGGAGTCAAGCGTGCCATGGTCATCGGTCAAGGCAGTTAAGATTAGCATACAATTCAGGAGGTAATGAAATGAAACCCATCAAGGTTGGTTTACTAGGATTAGGAACTGTAGGAACAGGTGTCGTACGTATTGTTGAAGGCCATCAAGAAGATTTGCAACGTCAAACAGGTTCAGCTATTGAAATTGCCAAAATTCTTGTACAAGATAAATCCAAACTTCGTAACATTTCTGTTGATGTAGATAAGCTTACAGAGAACGTCTGGGACGTCATTGGGGATAGTGAGATCGATATCGTTGTAGAAGTAATGGGTGGTGTTGAAGCGACGAAAGCCCACATTCTAACAGCACTTGGGAACGGCAAACACATCATTACAGCGAATAAGGATCTAATGGCGATGCATGGTGCTGAAATTTTGGCCAAAGCCGCTGAAAATAATTGTGATGTTTTTTATGAGGCGAGTGTTGCGGGCGGGATTCCGATCATTCGTGCACTTGTTGAAGGCTTCTCCTCGGATCGCATCACGAAGATTATGGGGATTGTGAACGGCACGACAAACTACATTTTAACTAAAATGAGTCAAGAAGGCGCTGCATATGCCGATGTGTTGAAAGAAGCACAAGAATTAGGCTATGCAGAAGCGGACCCTACTTCGGATGTTGAGGGCTTAGATGCGGCTCGCAAAATGACGATCCTATCGACGCTTGGTTTTCATGCCAATGTCGCTTTAAGCGATGTGGAAGCGAAAGGTATTTCCAAAGTAACGAAGGAAGATATCCAATACGGTAAAAAGTTAGGCTATGAAGTAAAATTGCTTGGTATTGCTGAGAACCATGATGGCCATATCTCCGTAAGCGTTCAACCGACGATGGTCAAAAACTCGCATCCGCTAGCTTCCGTAAATGGTGTATTCAATGCCGTTTATGTGACTGGTGAAGCAGTTGGTGAAACGATGTTCTACGGTGCGGGTGCAGGTGAACTTCCTACAGCAACATCCGTTGTAGCTGATCTAGTGGCTGTTGTACGCAACTTGAAATTAGGGATTAATGGACGTACGGTACAAGCTCCTTACAAAGAGAAGAAGCTTAAAACGGACGAACAAATCGCTTCCAAAAACTTCATTCTACTTCATGTTGAAGACAAAGCAGGCGTGCTTGCCCAAATCACACAAATTTTCGCAGAGCATGAGGTTAGCTTGGAATCGGTTTTCCAACATCCGAATAAATCGAACCCGAAAGCTGAGATCATCATTATTACACATGATGCTAATCAAGCGAGCATGAAAAATGTATTGAACCAATTCGAATCCATGGATGTTATCCATGCGATTAAGAGTGTATATCGTGTAGAAGGTTAGAAATCGGTAACGCACTCATCCTAGGAGGAGTGCGTTAGACGTTTATTTTAAGTGAAGAGAGGCGCAATTTCGAAATGAGCTACAAGACAGAACAAAAGGTAAGGGTGAAAGTACCGGCAAGCACTGCGAATCTAGGTCCCGGCTTTGACTCCTTGGGGATGGCCTTGAACTTATATGCTTGGATTGATATGGCGATCTCTGATCAGACAAGAATTCAATTGATCGGCGATCAGATGAGCGGGATTCCTACGGATAAATCGAATTTAATCTATAAAGTAGCTCAAATGGTGTTTGATAAAGCTGGCGTTTCGCATCCAGAACTTGAGATTTCCATGTATAGCGAAATTCCACTTACGCGTGGTTTAGGAAGCAGTGCTTCGGCTATCGTAGGGGCGCTTGCAGGTGCTAACGCACTTATTGGGAATCGATTCTCAACCTATGAACTTTTCCAAATTGCTTCGCGTCTGGAGAAGCACCCTGATAATGTGGGCGCAAGCTTATACGGCGGAATTGTCGTAGCTTTCTGGGACGAAGTAAGAGCAGAGTCGATACGTATTGAGCCTGATCATAATTTGGAGGTGCTGGTGGCGATACCTGCCTTCCAGTTATCGACCGAAAAGGCGAGGGGTGTTATGCCTCAACATGTAACCATGAAGGATGCGGTGTTCAATCTTAGTCACTCCTCGTTACTTGTTGCTGCTTTAAGTACAGGGAACCTAGAGATGATTCGTCTTGCGATGAAGGACAGATTGCATCAGCCCTATCGCGCGGCACTTATCCCTGGCATGAAGACACTATTGAATGAATGTGAAGATCATGGCGCGCTTGGTGTTGCATTGAGCGGGGCAGGACCAACCATGTTAGCACTGGTCGATGCACGCAGTGAGAAGAAGACGGAGCTAGAGATGTTTCTTCAAGATACGTTGGCGAAGGAAGGCATTGAAGCCCAGCTTCTATGGCTGAAACCGAGCCAAGAAGGTGTGACGACGACAGCCCTTCAAAGTGGAGATGAGAGTCTTCTATCCTTGGTGGAAAATGAGGTGCTGGCATGAAGCGAGTTGCGATTCTTGGACCCAGTACGTTCTCGGAAGAAGCTACACGTCACTTTCTAGGTGAGAATTTTACGTATGTCTCGTACAAGCTGATCTCTGAGGTTTTCAACGCAACGGCATCGGGTGAAACCGATTTAAGTGTGATACCCATTGAAAATACGCTAGAAGGCTCTGTACATCTCCACGTGGATTGGCTCGTTCATGAAGTTGATCTTCCGATTCGAGCAGAATGGGTATTTCCGATCGATATGAATCTGATTGGTTACCCCAATCCCGATGCAGAAGTTGACGCATTGAATCCCTATCGTCATATTCGCAAGGTACTCTCTCATCAAGTTGTACCTGCACAATGCAATCAATTTATGAAGCAATATTTGCGTGAGGCCGAGTTTGAACAAGTAAGCTCTACGGCTGAGGGAGTACGCATCGTGTCTACGCTTCAGGACCCGACTGTTGCTGCGATTGGGACAGCCATTGCCTCGGCGAACTATGGTGTGCCGATGTTGCAACGTGAGATTCAAGATCACAAGGATAACATGACTCGCTTCTTGCTTGTAGGTAAAGAAGCGTCGGAGTTGTTGCCGTCGGAGGATATGAAGACGACGATTTTAGTTACTCTTCCCGAGGATTATCCAGGTGCATTGCACCAAGTTCTATCGGCTTTTGCTTGGCGTAGAATTAATCTTTCCAAGATTGAATCGAAACCGACGAAAAAGAAGCTTGGCAATTATTATTTCTATATCGATATTGCGGGTACGTTGGACTCTGTTCTTCTGCCTTCAGCTATACAAGAGATCGAAGCAATTGGATGTCAGGTTCGAATTTTGGGCTGTTATCCAAGCTATCCGTATATAGGATCCTAAGGAAAATCCCTTGCGTTTATGACGCGAGGGATTTTTTTTGTGCGACAGGGGCAAAAGCCTAGGAACGTGCATAAACTGTAATATCATTATTGTGAATAAGCGATGCTGACGCGGCCAAGTTTATGGCGATTGGAAGAGAAACGCGAAGGAGATGCTTACAAGCCAGTTTTCTGTAGAAAACTTTAAGGAGGTAGGGTTTTGAAAATCCATATTGTCAAAAAAGGCGATACCCTGTACGAGCTCGCAAAAAAATACAACACCACCCTAGACCAGATAATTGCACTTAATCCGCAAATAGCTGATCCAAATCAGATTGAGATTGGGATGAAAGTGAAGATTCCATCTACAGTTAAACCTGTTGAACCACCTGCATCTGATTTTGTTTATAAGCATGTTGTACAGCAAGGTGACAGTTTATGGAAGCTTGGAAAGGCGTGGGATGTGCCATTGCAAGCGATGATTAAAGCGAATGCACATCTAAAGAATCCAAATGTACTTATGACGGGGGATGTTGTTTTTGTCCCCAAAATGCAGCATGGACATACGCAAAGTAATCAGCATGGAACGCACCACACGCACCACAATACATCAAAACTTAGCACAGAGCCGTTTGCTCCCGTGCCAATGGTTCAGCCAATGCCGCCAACAGATGCTTATCAACAGCCAATTATCGCTAGCCCACAACAACCTGTCGTAGAAGCACCTCCGTTATCTACGGGGGAAACGGTTCCTGCCGTACCACAAATAACGCAGCCGGCGCCGTTTATTCCAGCTCCAGTCATGGAAGACCAAGGACTCCATCAACCCTATGGGCAAGCGGTTCATCCGTTCCAGCAATTTCATATTACAGCCACAGAAGTCTTTGCTTACCCTGAGCAGCACCATGAGGCAATGACGCTTCCGGCGTATCCTCCGTATCAGGAAGAGCCGTGTGAGCAGCTTCCGTCGATGGTCGCTCCAGTCACTGTCGTCGATGAGGGCTGCGGGTGTGGTGGATCTTCCTTGAATGAGCAGCCTTGGATGAACTATCCAACCCATTTCACGAATGTTCCAATGGGGAACCCTTGGGATAATGCGTCACAGGAGATGACTGCGATGCCTGCCTTTTATCCGCCTCCGATGCCGTATGATCATCTTATGGCGCAACAATATGCGTTCCAACATGATCCCTATGGTATTCCTTATGCGGGTGCAGGTCAGCACGCTCCATATGAAGAATCATCTTTGTTGCCGCAAGTTCATACCCATGAACTGAAACAGGTTACGGATACGGTAGCGGAACTTGACATTGACATTCGCGACAAGCAGAAATCAGTTAAACCCAAAACTAGCGGAAGTCGCTCAACACGAAAAGTGAAATTATCTGGAGCCTCAGCGTTGAGTGCGTTCTTACAGCAGCAAGAACGGGGCATAGAGAAGCGGGAACCAAGCAAACCGAACGGCCCGTGGATGAATTTCTAAGTTTCAAAAAAATAAGCCACAAATCACGATTGATATCGTGGTTTGTGGCTTATTCCTATTCTGCAGGGAAATTAAGCGATCATGCCTAATGTGAAGAAGGTCATTAAACCAATAACGAAATTCATTCCCCATTTTTTGCGAAGAAGCTCACGTCCCCGATGCAAACGAGTTTTCACAGTCGTAATCGGCAGGTTCAGACGCTCACTAATTTCTTGAAGAGAAAGCTCCTCTAGATAGTACAGCGTAATAATACCTTTATATTTGTCCGCTAATTTGTTGATGGATGCGTGCATATGCTCTTGAATTTCGGTTTGAAGTACCGCATGTTCTGGTGATTGATCTTGGCTGGCAAGCTTACTGTAATAGCTGTAATCATCATCAAAATCATTTAGCTCCGCGTCGAGGTATTGAACAGGCCTTTTTTTACGCAGCAAATCGATGGCAACGTTTTTTCCGATCCGATAAATCCAGGTTGAGAAATTCTGGCTTTCATCAAAGTGGTTTAAATTCAAATAGACGCGGATAAAGGTTTCTTGCACAATATCCTCAGAATCAGGACGGTTATGCAGCATCTTAAACGCAAGCTTTTGTATTTTGCTACGATAGAGCTCGACTAACTCCACGAAAGCGTTGCGATCGCCTCGTCTGGATAATTGAATTAATTGAAGTTCTGCCACATTCATGATGTTTCCCTCCTTAGAGTTGTCGTTTAGAAAAAGGTTTAGACCAGTCTCATTTGCTTATATCATATATATCGTCATTCCTGTATGCCTATGAGAGTTTTTATCTATCTTTGACTATATCATTTCTGTGGCTACAGTCAAATTCAAATGAGTGCGAGAGCACGATTATAACCAATTGTTACCGAAATCTTGTAAGTTTCGTGACAATTTATAGGGATCTTTGACGAAGTCAAAGTCTCTTTGCTAGCTACGAGGACTTGGATTGGAATGCGAGACAGAGGTTGTATTCGTATTCGAGTTGCTTGTTCCAATTTTATGGATTTCGTTCCATAAAGCTACACTTCCCCACAATATAACGACGCCGATAATGAGGAGAGTTGTGCGTTTAATTGGCTTTCTTCCGTTCATGGTAAATTCACCATCCGTCTTGATTGGTTTCATTCTCTTCTATGGTAAATGATGTATAGTGCTTCTTGCAAATGGAAACAATACGAAAAAACAAGAAGAAGGGGATAACGTGATTGTACATCGGTTCTTGAAGCAATTGAAAAAGAGATTACGCTGGAAGCGAAGTTGGTTGACCTTAGGGATATTCGTTCTGGTTGCTATGGTTACCTGGTCCGTATTTGGTGATGATTCCCCCTACAACCCGAAAGTTGCCACTCGCGCGACCATCGCTGATTTAACACCAGAAGAAGATGTACGTATTCAGGAAGCAACGAAATTGTTGCAAGCCATTTCCGATCGCAGAGAAAGCTATTTGCTCAAGTCCTATGTTTGTGGAGAAGAACGCAGTCAATTGGGTTCGCATACGTCACAAGAACTACTCTCACTGCAGAAACAACACCCTAATTGGCAGTTAAGCATTCAAGAGACAGGCGAGGTTGTTTTTACGGAAAACATTGAAGACTTATCTCCAGACTGCAAAGAAAAAGCAGTATTCGGAATAGACGGTAGCAGCAATTTGTCGTTATTCAATGGGACTCCTGCAAACAATCACATCATTCGCACCTTTTTCCAACTCAATATTCAGCAGCTAGAAAGCAGTTTACCAAGAGATACAGTGGCACAACTTCATAAAGGAATTCGAGTAACGGATATAGAGGAGTATAATAGCGTATTATCAACGTTCAGCGATTATGCCATAGAAGTTACGGAAGGTGCAATGTCACGTCCTTAGTTCACACAATAGCATAGATAAAGCTCAAGAGATAGTTTCGGTAACTCCCGAGTCTATCTCTTTTTTTTGTTATCTGCTATAATGGAAATGACTACATACGTTCGCTTTTTTTAAAGATGGGAGAGAAATACTTTGCGTATTCTAGGGATTGATCCAGGGATCGCGATCGTAGGCTTTGGCTTTATTGATAAAATCGGCAGTAAACTAGTTCCGGTACAATATGGTTCGATTCAAACGGAAGCACACACGGATCCAGGTATCCGATTGAAGGATGTCTATGACGCTACAGTACAATTGATAGAGAAATATAAACCAGATGTGATGTCCATTGAGAAACTATTTTTTAATCGAAATGTAACAACGGCATTCACCGTAGGCCAGGCGCGAGGTGTAATGATTCTTGCGGGCGTGCAGGCTGGGCTGCCGATTGCTGAATATACGCCACTTCAAGTCAAGCAAGCCGTTGTAGGTTATGGAAATGCAGAAAAGAAGCAAGTGCAGGAGATGGTTAAGATTTTGTTAAAGTTGTCCCAAATACCGAAACCAGATGACGTCGCTGATGCGCTCGCTATCGCTATTTGTCATGCGCATTCCTCCGCACTTCAATCTAGAATAAACGAGGTCAAACGATGATAGATTTCTTACGAGGTAAAGTAGCTCTGCGTGAAAGTGACTATGCGGTTCTCGATGTGAATGGTGTGGGCTATCGTGTTTTTTGCCCGAACCCTTATGCGCTTTCGCATAAAGAGAATGAAGATGTCACGATGTTCATCCATTATCATGTAAGGGAAGATGCTCATCTCCTGTTTGGCTTTATTACGCGAGATGAACAGTCCTTATTCCGCTTATTGCTGGATGTTAGTGGAATTGGTCCCAAAGTAGCTCTCGGCATTCTAGCAGCAGGTGGAAGACCTGAAGCGGTCATACTAGCGATAAGTCAAGAAAATTTGGCGTTTCTGACCAAGCTTCCTGGGATCGGGAAGAAAACAGCCCAACGGATTATTCTAGACTTGAAAGATAAGCTAGGCTCTGTGAGCTTCTCTAGTCCGGAGGCTGCTGTCGCATTAAGTGTTGTCGGATCAGCACAATTAACGGAAGGCGGACTGCCTTGGAGTGAAGCGAAGGAAGCCTTGATGACACTTGGCTATACGGAAGCAGAAGTTGATCGTGCATGGATGCAAGTGAAGCCTAAAGTTGGGCCATCGGATTCTGTTGATGTGCTGGTGAAGCTTGCTTTGCAAGCTTTATTCACCATGTAAGCAACTGAACGTGCAAAGAAAGGAGGGGCACCATGGACAATGAGCGGATCATATCGGCTAATTTTATGATGGAAGACAATGTGGTCGAATATAGTCTGCGTCCACGTTTTTTGGCTGAATATATCGGCCAGAAACAGGCGAAGGAGAACCTCAAGATCTATATTGAAGCTGCGAAAATGAGGAAAGAAGCCCTGGATCATGTACTTCTGTACGGGCCCCCTGGACTCGGTAAAACAACGCTCTCCAACATTATCGCCAATGAACTTGGCGTGAATATTCGTACAACCTCCGGGCCTGCTATCGAGCGGCCTGGAGATCTTGCTGCCATCCTGACAAATTTGCAGGAGGGGGATGTGCTCTTCATCGATGAGATCCACCGACTCCACCGGACGGTGGAAGAGGTGCTGTACCCAGCGATGGAGGATTTTGCCCTTGATATTATCATCGGCAAGGGGCCAAGCGCACGCTCTGTGCGTCTCGACTTGCCGCCATTTACCTTGATCGGCGCCACGACACGCGTTGGGCTGCTCTCTGCGCCTCTACGCGACCGATTTGGTGTCGTCAGTCGGTTGGAGTTCTACACGGTCGATGAGCTCAGCTACATCGTCAGTCGGACAGCCGACATCTTGCAGGTCGGCATCGTTGGTGATGCTGCGCGCGAGATCGGCATGCGTTCGCGCGGGACTCCGCGTATCGCGAACCGATTACTGAAGCGGGTGCGCGATTTTGCACAGGTGAGAGGCGACGGCATCATTACCATGGAGCTTGCTAAGGAGTCGCTAAGACTCCTGCAAGTGGATGATCTGGGATTGGATGAAATTGACCATAAGATGCTGCGTGCGATTATTCAGAGCTTCCAAGGGGGGCCTGTGGGGCTTGAAACGATTGCTGCAACGATCGGTGAAGAAAGCCAAACCATTGAAGACGTCTATGAACCGTATTTGCTTCAAATTGGTTTTATGCAGCGTACGCCTAGAGGACGGACTGTGACGCCGCAAGCTTACCACCACCTCGGGTTACCTGTACCGGAGCAACGTTAAATTAGTTAAAGATCAGCCATCATGAAATGACAATTGTAAGCTTTTGCCGCTGCTAGAAGGGCGGGCAAGAGCTTTTTTTGTCTTTTTTCAACGAATAAACAAAACTTCTGTCTCTTGCTAGAGTCTACATTACTAGATGATAGCGTAAGAAAGGATACGATACCTTTATGTTTGGAAGACATCAGCTAGTTAACCCAAAGCGAATTGCCATCATAACGGCAGCAGCACTAACGTTTACAGCCACTTTATACGGAGGATCCGAAGCGAATGCCGATGGGATTAAGCATTTGGATCAGATTCGTGTTGCCCTTGTCATTAATGCTGCCAAATATAAAAAGATAGAACCGCTAGTTTCACTTTCATCCCCAGGTGGATTTGATATTGGCGTGCGGAGCTCAGCGAATACGGAGGCGAAGCCATGGGCTTCCATTTCGGATACAACGATTCGAATGTCATTAGATCAGTATAGTATGATGATGCTGGAAACGTCAGACTTCACTACAGCTAGGACCTTGAACGGCAAACTGGCAGTAATGGCAGAGGAAAGCTTCGTGTTAAGTCGTACAAAGCTTGGTAAAATGGTGTATCAAGTGTATTACGGGAATTTGCCCACGCAGGCTGAAGCCGAAAATGCAGCAGCCCAAGCTTTGAAGGACCCTACGGTTGCTACTTTAACGAAATCGGTTGCACCTGTGGTCAGTGGTCCGCTCCATTGGAGTGCGGGGATGTATGGATCAGAGGCCGCAGCACAGCAGCAAATCGCCGTGTACACGGGGGCGGGTGTTGCAGCTGATCTTGTTTTACAGGCGGATGGGGCCGGTAAAGTGGGCTATAGTGTTTGGTTAGGAAACGAGGCAACGGATGCCAAGCTTGAGCTGGTGAAGCAAGCTGCACTGAAAGCTGCACCCAATACGCCTCTCCAACCAGCGAATACGAAGGCTGCCTACTTGATCCGCAGGTCGGATGTAACCACCTCAAGCAATCCCGCAGCTGCTGTGGCTCATTATGTGACTGCTGTTGGTGAGCAGAAAACAGTAATTCATCCTAAGAAACAGGGCATCGCTGTGAAAGAACGCATGGACCGCAGTTTCCGTGGCGACATGGAGATAAGCACGTATCACGATCGATTAGCGTTGGTCAATGAAGTTCCTATGGAGCAATATTTATATGGCGTTATTGGTGCAGAGCTTAATTCACAATGGCCAGCAGAAGCGCTGAAGGCTCAAGCTGTAGCTGCGCGTACTTATGCGATCGTTCAAGGAAATAAGTATGAGATTGCTCAAGTTACGGATACAACTCTTGAACAGGCTTACTATGGCTTGGATAAAGAATTTACTGCTGGCAATCTAGCGGTTGATGCAACGAAGGATGAAGTGATTTCGAATAAGCGAGGCTTGATTTCACCTGTATTTGCTTCGAATGCGGGGGGAATCACAGCAGATTCTACGGAGGCTTGGGGCAATTCGGTTGATTATTTGCGAAGCGTTGCTAGCCCGGATGAAGGTGCTGAGCAGGGCAAAGCCATTTGGTATCAGATTCAGCTGACAGACGGCAGAATCGGTTTTGTACATAGCATGTATGTGAAGGATAGTGGGCAGAAGGACAAGGCAGGAAAAGCTATTTACGAAGCTACAGAGGCAGATGTTAACGTACGGTTAGCACCTTATGTGGATAATGTTGCGAATCCTGCCATAGCTAAACTGGAAACTAAAGAAAAAGTTGTCATTCTTGGTCAAGAAAGAGAATCGAATGCTTACTCTTGGATAAGAGGTCCTTATAGCTTAAGTGAAATCAAGAGTAAACTTGAAGCTGCTAAGATTCCCATCAACGGTGAGTTGACTTCACTGGAAGTTTCCAAGAGAGGCCCGTCAGGCCGAGCAATCGAGTTGAAGGCTAACGGTGTTGTCGTGAAGGTGGACAATCCGGATGCTATTCGAGGTGTACTGGGTGGTTTACCGAGTACGCTGTTTGAAATAGAAGGAGCAGGCAGTTATACTGATACTAGCTCATCTGTTTCAAGCGGAACCAGCATTGCGATTTTGAGCGGCTCAGGTGTGGTTTCGAGCAGTTCATCATCAGACAGCGTCTATGTGCTATCCGGGAAACAAACGCAGCCAACAGCTGTGAAGAAAACGGATTTAATGACGCTAAGCAGTACGGGCATAAGTAAGCCCGTGTCGACAGGCACAGTGTCATCTAGCATCCCACCTAAGGGCTCAACTGCCCTACAAGGAAATCAAATTATTTTCCGTGGAAAAGGTTTTGGCCATGGCGTGGGCATGTCGCAATGGGGTGCAAAAGGCTTTGCAGAGAAGGGCTACGATTACAAAAAAATACTTCAGACGTACTTTACTGGGGTCAACATAACGAAGGAATGAATAACTAACATGGAAGTACAAGCATTCGATTTTGAATTACCTGAATCTTTGATTGCCCAGACGCCGCTGCTAGAACGCACGGCGTCTAGACTGCTTACACTGAATAAAGAAACTGGCGAAACCGCTCATCGCACGTTTGAAGATCTGATATCCTATTTAGAAGCCGGGGATTTACTCGTGATGAATGATACACGAGTCATTCCAGCACGGCTTTTTGGTATGAAGAAAGACACAGGCGCTAAAGTGGAGTTATTGCTGCTTAAGCCGCTAGGCGAGGATCGTTGGGAGGCACTGGTCAAGCCTGGGAAACGCATGCAGCTTGGCGCTGTTGCGGTATTCGGTACTGCGGCAGACGATGGTGGCGAGCCACTACTTACTGCAGAAGTCGTTGAAGTTGGCGACATGGGAGCTCGTATTCTGCAATTCCGGTACACCGGGATTTTCAATGAAATTTTGGATCGATTAGGCGAGATGCCGCTTCCGCCTTATATCAAGGAGCAGCTGTCAGAGCGGGAACGATATCAAACCGTTTATGCGAAGCATGAAGGGTCATCTGCCGCGCCAACGGCAGGCTTGCACTTTACGGCAGATTATTTGGAGAGACTGAAGGACAAAGGTGTCCGACTAGCCTTCGTGACACTGCACGTAGGTCTAGGTACTTTCCGCCCTGTGTCCGTGGATAAGATCGAAGATCACCAGATGCATGCTGAATATTACATTTTATCCGAAGAAACAGCTGCATTAATTAATGAGACGAAATCAGCGGGGAAACGTGTTATTGCGGTAGGGACAACATCTGCACGAACGTTGGAGACAGCAGCTGGATTAAGCCGCGAGCAGTCAGGTTACCAAGAAGGCCAACCTTTACTCATTCAGGCCTCCCAAGGTTGGACGTCCATTTTCATTTATCCTGGCTACACGTTTGGTGTCGTAGATGTGTTGTTAACGAATTTTCATCTGCCAAAGTCAACATTGCTTATGCTCATTAGTGCACTGGCTGGTAAGTCCAATGTTATGCGAGCCTACGAAGAAGCTGTGAAGGAAGAGTACCGATTTTTTAGCTTCGGCGATGCCATGTTGATTTATTAATTCATCCGATTGAACAAGAATAAGCAAGCTTAGAATAGGAAGTGGATTTCATGACAGCAGCAGTAACGTATGAATCGATTAAAACCTGTAAACAATCTGGCGCTCGTTTAGGCCGCGTTCACACCCCGCATGGTGTTATCGAAACGCCAGCGTTCATGCCGGTAGGTACACAGGCAACTGTGAAAACAATGAGTCCGGAAGAATTGAAAACGATGGACGCTCAAATTATTTTAAGCAACACGTACCACTTATTCATTCGCCCTGGACACGAGATAGTGAAAGAAGCTGGCGGGTTGCACAAGTTCATGAATTGGGATCGACCGATCCTGACGGACAGTGGTGGATTTCAAGTTTTTAGCTTGAGCAATATGCGTAAAATTACGGAGGAAGGCGTCACATTCAAATCGCATTTGAATGGTGATAAGTTATTCCTATCTCCAGAGAAGGCGATGGAAATTCAGAACGCTCTTGGTTCTGACATTATGATGGCCTTCGACGAGTGTCCGCCGTTTCCAGCGGAATACGAATACGTGAAGAAATCACTGGAGCGTACGACGCGGTGGGCGGAGCGCTGCTTGCAAAGCCATGCAAGACCTCAGGATCAAGGCTTGTTTGCAATCATCCAAGGTGGTATGCATGAGGATCTACGCAAGCTGAGCGCAGAGCAGTTGACTTCCATGGATTTCCCGGGGTATGCTATTGGTGGACTGAGTGTAGGTGAGCCTAAGCACTTGATGTATGAAGTGCTAGATTACACAACACCACTTATGCCTGCGAATAAGCCCCGTTACTTGATGGGGGTTGGCTCGCCGGACGCATTGATTGAAGGCGCTATCCGAGGCATTGATATGTTTGATTGTGTATTACCGACGCGGATTGCTAGAAACGGGACTTGTATGACAAGCTCAGGTCGTCTAGTTATTCGTAATGCGAAATATGCAACGGACTTCGGCCCGCTGGATGCCAAATGTTCTTGTTATACATGTACGAATTACAGTCGAGCCTATATTCGACATCTCATCAAAGCAGATGAAACATTCGGGATTCGCTTGACGACGATTCATAACCTTCACTTTCTACTACAGCTTATGCGTGAAGTAAGAGAAGCCATTAAGGAAGATCGATTACTTGATTTCCGCGATACCTTCTTTGCCGCTTACGGGCTGAATGATAATGAAAGAGGATTCTAAGAGAGGAGGATACCTATGTTTCTAGCTGAAGAAGGTACCACTGGTGCAGTAGGATATTTGTATACATACGGGCCTTTAGTGCTTATGTTCGTAGTTCTGTACTTCTTACTTATTCGTCCACAGCAAAAAAGACAGAAAACACGTAGTCAAATGCTCGGAGGATTGAAAAAAGGGGATAAGGTTGTTACGATTGGCGGTCTTCATGGCACGATTGTAGAAATCACAGATGATATTTGCGTACTTCGTGTCAACGATGCAACGAAAATGACTTTTGATCGCTCTGCCGTTAATGCAGTTGCACAAACCCCTGCTACTAAGGAATAAGTTAACAAAAAGCGAGGTCCTATAACAGGCTCTCGCTTTTTATTTGCATATATTTAATATTCGTTATTCTTTACAGGGCGTTTAAGGAGTGCACGCTCACCAAGGATAAGACGACCTTCGGCAATGCGCAGACCCATTCGAGCAGCAACGACACCGAGTACGACTCCAGCACACATATCGGATAACCAATGAATGCCTAGATAGAAGATTGTGAAAATAATAAAGGCTGCTGAACAGGGTACGAAAATTTTCCAAAATGTGTTTCGGCTTTTTACCGCAATGACGGCCATTGAAATGGATATGGATGTATGCAAACTTGGGAAGCAATTATCGAGTCCAGATAATGGTCTGTAATCTTGCTCGAAAGTTGGGAACACATCTAAGATTAGAAGATCTACTTTAGGGTGGAAAAACCATACTTCGTTAACTGGGAAAAAAAGATAAAAAGGGATGGCAATCATATAATTGAACATGAGTGCATAACAGACTGCATAGAAAAGTTTATGATTCTTCTGATACGTGTAAATAGCAATGGAAGTAATCATAATCGATGGGAATATAATGACATAGAAATAACTACATACGATCGTAAGGATATCATTATGAAAAAGGTTCTGGATCGTTGCTACAAAGTCACCCTCAATGCCATAGATGGACTTCGTGAAATCGGCTTTGTATTGCATGCCTTTCTCAATTGCCATCTCCATCTTGTTAAACATGAGGATCATTAGCAACGCGATGAAATGAAAAAAGGAACTTGCGTGAAGTAAATATTTCATGAACTAAGCTACTGGCAATCGTGTATGGGCTCTTTCGCGTTGCGATAATTACAAAAGCGAAAATTGTTAGTACAATATAAACTGTCGCATGCGTCATAGATTGAAAAGGGCTCAAGTTGTATCCCCCTATATATTGGAAGTTTTGTGCGGCAATAACTATGACATTATACCACATTCAACGGGGGGGAAGTGCAATCTTCACGGAAAAGACTTATTTTTGAGTATTTACACCAAGTATGCCACCGAGCGCCCCAGATGCGAATAAAATGCCAAGCAATTGGAGGGACTGAAGATTCAACCCTGCATCGAATGCCAGAAAACCGACTAAGAAAATGAGAATGAAATAGAAGACGCCGACCATGCCCCCGTGATACCAGCCGCGGTTACCGGCCCGTTTACCTGAAACCCATCCTCCAATAAATAAGGAGACCGCGTGGATGATGGTTGTTAATGTGTGTAAGGAGCTTTCTTGTGTGCTAGTTAAAAGCAAAAACAAGGAGGTCACAATGGTTCCAATGGTCATCATACTAAATGAGTAGACAAGTCCTGAAAATAATGGCGATGTTATTCGAACCTGACTGACCGTTTTCATAGGGTTCACAGGCATCATTCCTTTCCTATATTCGAGCGCTTCATTATCATCATTGTATGGCCAAGCACATAGAATTAGTACAAACTATAGATCAAGGAGTGTGATTATTTATGACTGAATTCTCTCATGGACCGGTGATGTGGCAAGCTGTAGCGGCTCTGCTTATTTTTGCAGCTGCTTACATTTGTATATTGATTGAAAAATGGGATCGTATGTATACCGCGCTTGGTGGGGCTTGTTTGATGCTGATTTTAGGCATTGTACCGCTCCAAAAAGCACTAACAACCTACGCGAGTTGGCCGATTTTAATCTATCTCGTGAGTCTTTTCATCATATCGAGCCTTTTCCAGAAAACCGGCATTATTTCGTATATCGTAAGTTCAATTGTTCGAAAATACCGCATGCGGGCACTTACCGTTATCATTAGTCTCTCGCTGCTAGCGGCGCTGATCTCTGCGCTCTTGGATAGTTTAATGGCTGTTGTTGTCATCGTTCCTTTCATCATAATTGCGTCCAGAAAAATGAGGTTACTGCCGGCCCCATTTCTAATCTCGATGTTATTATCCGTACATATTGGCGGTGCAGCAACGATTATGGGGAATATACCTAGCCGAATGCTAGGGGCGTCAGGGCATATTTCGGCGGGGGAAATGTTCATTAAATTATTTCCTCTGATTTGCTTGCTGTTAGCCGTTGTTTATCTCATTATGTGGTTGATCTATCGAAAGCGCTTAGTAGCGGCTGAAGCACACATGCGTGAGCTGTTAAGCATTAAGCCTAGCTCCTATTTATCTCCCCATAGAGAATTCGTCTTGGGAAGCAGTATAATTACAGGAGTGACCCTAGTTATCCTATGTCTTCATGGTTTATTAGCATGGAGTCCAGCCTACATTACAGCCTCCGGGGCTATTGCTTTACTAGCTATGAATTACAAAGATATTTTTGAGGTAATTAGAAATAAGGATTTTGGCGCGGTATGGCATCACCTGAGAGAAACACAATGGCTCTTTTTCTTGGGACTTTTCATCATGGTTGGGGGCTTAACGTATGCAGGTTTTTCAGGATTTATTGCAAATCGAGGGCTAGAGCTAAGCCAAGGGAGCATCCCGTTCCTATCCATTCTATTGTTATGGTTGAATAGTTTTGGTACAGCGATGATGGATAATATCCCATTCATTGCTGCTATGATTCCGATTGTGGATCAAATGGAGCAGCTTGTAGAGACGTCAACTCAGCCGATGTGGTGGGCATTGATCGTCGGAAGCGGGATCGGAAGCGGTGTGACACTAGTGAGCTCAATCGCGAGCTTATACGCGGCATCTTTTACCTATCATGATGGTGTAAAGTTAAAACAAAGTGAGTATGTGGTGGTTGCTGCCCCGATTTGTTTCGTGCTGCTCTTGATTTCTACGTTATATTTCAAATTATTCTTGTTGTAATTGCCAACAATTGAATACGTAATATCTGCATGATGAGGTGCGTACGCGGTCAGAATACCAGTGAACTCCGAGAACGAGCTAGAGCTTAGATCAGGGAGGTTGCGATGGAGATTCTGACCATTTTTTTGCGTACGGTGCTTATCTATTTTGTTGTTTTTCTCATGCTTCGTATTATGGGGAAACGTGAAATTGGTAAGCTTTCGCTTTTCGATCTAGTCATTTCGATCATGATTGCGGAAATTGCTGTGTTCGTGCTTGAGGACGTGAAGAAGCCTCTTGTGTCTGGTATTTTACCGATGGGGACTCTGGTGCTTATTCAAGTTGTCATTGCCTATATTACGTTGAAAAGTCGCACCATTCGTGTGCTTTTCGACGGGAAACCGAGTGTGCTTATCAATAAAGGAATGATTAATCGAAACGAAATGAAGAAACATCGTTATAATTTAGATGATCTGATGCTGCAATTGAGACAAAATAAAATTATGAACGTGGCCGATGTAGAATTTGCGATCTTGGAACCTTCGGGGAAGTTAAGTGTGGTAGAGAAAGATAAAAATGAAAAAGAGACAGGGCCGGAGGTAACGAAATTAAATAACAAGATTCGTTACGAAGGCTTGCCGCTGCCTCTTATTATGGATGGTAAAGTACAAGACGAAAACTTAGAGAAAATTGGTCAAACGAGATTTTGGTTGAAAAATCAGCTGCAAGAACAAGGAGCTAGGGATTTTAAAGAAATCTTCTATTGTTCAATTGATCATCGCGGCAGAATGTTTCTTGATCGCAAGAGGTGAGTCGCTGGAATTCAACGTATTATTTTTTTGCCCATATTCAGCAGTCGACCGATATCTTTAAGACTGATGAGTCCAAATACCGTGATGAAAAAGATATAGGAAAAGAGCCCTAACAATAAGGAGGACACAAATCGTATCCAGGTCGCGGACACCCAAGGCGTGTACATGATGAAATAACAAACAACTCCTGAGAGAAGCATGGCCGCGCCAATTTTCCCGAAACTACTGCCTTCCATACGGAATTTGAGCAGACGAACGACACTATTCCAGTGTAGCAGTGTAACCAAAACGATATTCACATTAATGGCGAATACAGCGCCGTGTATGCCCATTTCGGGCTTGCTGGCCAACCAATAGATTAAGATTAACTTGACTGTCGACCCAATTAACGTGTTGATTAGAGCAGCTCCAGGCTTGTTTAATGCTTGTAAGGTAGATTGCAGCGGAGCTTGAAAATAAATAAATATCGCGATCGGCGCCATCATTTTAAGCATGACACTGACATCAGGCTGGTTGTACAGATACTTGCAAATCGGTTCAGCGAGTACAAACATCAATACAGAGAAAGGGGCACCTGTCACTAAAGCGAGTTTTAACGATTGATGCAAACGCATGTGGATCGTCTTGAGGTCTTTGCGGGCGGCAGCTTCACTTAATGAGGGAATCAGAGAAACGGATAATGACATGGTTAGTGCACTTGGTAGAAGGATGATGGGAATGATCATACCTTGTAAGGCTCCGTACTGGGCGGTTGCAAGTGATGTGGTAATGCCGGCGATCGCTAAGCTTTGAGCAATTAAGATCGACTCCAACAAGTAGGAGCTAGCACCGATGAGTTTGCTTCCTGTGATCGGGATTGAGATACGTAAGATTCTGCGCAGATTAGAGAGTCGACCCGTTGTTTTCTTCGTTCCTATTTGAGCAAGTGGAGGTTTAGCTAAAGATTTTTTATCCCATCTAAAATGAATAGCCAATACGGCTAGTCCGCCAATTTCACCTGCCAAAACGCCAATCATCGCACCTGCTGCCGCATATTCGATACCATAAGGGACCATCATATAGGAACAGACGAGAACCATGACAATTCGAATTAATGTTTCCATAATTTGTGAGGTCGCGGTAGGAATCATATTTTGTCTGCCTTGAAAGTAGCCGCGATAAACAGCAGAAACGCCAATAATGGGTATCATGGGGCTCATACATAGGAAAGTATAGTAAACACGGGAATCCGTCAATAAATGAGATGTGATCCATGAAGCTCCTAGTAGGCAGACAACTGTAAAAATAAAGCTAAGTGATATCGTGATCGCTAGAGATATGCGTAATATGCTGCGAATCCGGGTCTCATTCTTCTCAGCTTCCGCTTCTGCGATCAGCTTGGCAATGGCAACGGGAATACCTCCGGTAATGATAGTTAAAATAACGGACAGGAATGGCCAGCCCATTTGATAAATACCAATTCCTTCAGCCCCGATCACGCGCGGTAAAGTCATTCGGGGTATGAAGCCAAGTATGCGATTCAAAATGCCTGCGGCGAGCAGGATCATTGTACCTCTAATAAACGACTGCTTGGTCACTGCCATACCCTCTTCCGATAATGTCATACCTATGACTATGCGCGAGCTGTCCAAGCTCATGCTAAGATTTTATGGACAAGTGCGCATTTGGCAGGAAATTCCGAGGTGGCTATCGAACTATATATCATACAGGTAAAACGAATGCCCTAGCTCATGCTTACGAAAGTTAGTTTTGCTCCAGCAAAACTTTTAGGAGGATCCCCCATGAATGACGCACAGGATAACGGAAGTGAAGAAGAGAATCCAGGTATGTCGGATCAAGAACTGAATGAAATCATTGAAAGCTTATGTTTGAGCAAGGTTGAGGAATTTAATCTGCTTGGGTACGAGCACGTTACTGGCAAGGATATATGGGATTGTGTAAGCGATAAATACCGCAAGACAGGGTTGCCCTCTCTCCATCAAATCGTAAATGACATTTTGTCCCTCAAATCTACGGCGTTTATGAACTGGATGACGATTAGCATGTATAGAGGAGCCCAATTCTAAGAATGGGCTTATTTTTTGCGTGAAACGACTTAAATTGACTCGTTTTTCAGACCTGAGTATAATAGGCATATTGAGTATTGAAGGGAGACTAGCAACAGATGCTGGATTGGAAAAGAATTTCGTTCTTTTTTCTAACGGTTGTCATTGTTCTTGCGGCAGTAGGAGTAACAAGCCCAAGTCTTGTAGACCGAATTAAACTTGGATTGGATTTAAAAGGCGGTTTTGAAATTCTGTACACAGCAGAGCCTTTGACAGCGGGACAACCGCTAACGAAGCAAACGCTTTCGGAAGCAGCGGAAAGTCTTGCAAAACGTGCCGACAGACTTGGTGTGGCGGAACCTGAGGTTTACCCAGAAGGATCCGATCGTATCCGTGTCCGTCTCGCTGGTGTAGAGAACGAAGAAGAAGTTCGTACCCTGATGTCCAAACCTTCTGTACTTACATTCAGAGGTCCTGATGGAACGGTGTACATGAATGGAACTGACTTCGTCGAGAACGCAGCGAAATTAAGCTATGATCCGAATACGAAGCAACCGATCGTAGAGATCAAAATGAAGAGCAGAGAGAAATTCAAAGAAGTAACAACAAAGCTGGTTGGCAGCACGTTGTCCATTTATTTGGATGATGTAGTTCAATCGACGGCATCTGTCAATTTTCCAATCGATAGTGACTCAGCCATCATTACACAAACTAGCGTTGCTGAGGCAACGAATGTAGCCAAAATGATTAATTTGGGTGCTATGCCACTGAAATTAACAGAGAAATACATACAGCGTGTTGATGCTACATTAGGTAAAGCTTCCTTGCACGAGACAGCAAGAGCAGGGTTAATCGCTTCGATCTTAATCTTCTTGTTCATGGTGATTTACTACCGTGTTCCTGGATTAGTAGCGGCATTCACTTTGATTACGTATGTTTGGGTTCTACTCGCGATCTTCGACTTTATGAATGCCACGTTGACGTTGCCTGGTATTGCTGCCCTTGTATTAGGTGCGGGAATGGCCGTTGATGCGAACATTATCACATACGAAAGAATTCGCGAAGAAATCCGTGCAGGCAAGAGTATCCTTTCCTCCTTGAAAGCAGGGACGAAGCATTCCTTCCGTACGATTATGGACGCGAACGTAACGAATTTAATCGCGGGTATCGTACTTTATTACGTAGGTAACGGTGCCATTCGCGGATTCGCAGTTATTACGATGATGAGTATTATTATCAGTATCTTAACGAACGTGTTGTTCTCCAGATGGCTGCTACATCTTATTATCCGGGGTAATTTGCTGAAAAAGCCAAGTTATTTCGGTGTGAAGGAGGCAGACATCCGTGGACTCTAAGCAAAAGTTTGATTTTGTAAAGAATCGCAATAAATTTTTCATCATTTCGGCTGCAGTTCTTATCATCGGGTTAGTTGTTATGTTAACCTCAGGCATGAATTTCGGTGTCGATTTCAAAGCAGGAACGAATATCGATCTTGTTGTCGGTAAGCAGATGGATAGTGCGAAGGTTGAGGAAATCATGCATGGCTTGAACACCAGCGGTGATGTGAAGTCGAAATACGCAGATCCTACAATTGGTGGTAATAACAGTGATCGTGTGTCTATCCGTTTCGATGATGTCCTGGATGATGCGACGGTTAACAAAATTCAAACCGCTTTTGCAACTGCCTATAGCGCAGAAGTTTCGAAGGAAGTTAATACTGTGGATCCACAGCTGGCAAAAGAATTATTGATGAAAGCTGTCTATGCTGTTGCGATTTCAAGTGTGTTGATTTGTCTGTACGTTAGTATCCGTTTTGAATGGCGTTTTGCCTTGGCTGCGATTATCGCGATTCTGCACGATGCTTTCATCGTTATCGCAATGTTTGCCATTTTCCGCTTCGAGGTAAACCTTCCGTTCCTTGCGGCTGTATTGACCACAATCGGTTATTCTATTAATGATAAGATCGTTATTTTTGACCGGATTCGTGAGAATCTGCGTTTCGCTAAACTGAAGACTGATGCAGATCTAGTTGCGCTCGTTAACGACAGTATCTGGCAAACGATGGCACGTAACATCAATACCGTACTCGTCGTGTTAATCGCAGCAGGTTGTTTGTATCTATTCGGAAGCGAGTCCATTAAGTTGTTCGCTTTGGCCAAGTTAATTGGTTTAACGAGCGGTGCCTACTCTTCCGTATTCATTGCATGTTCCTTATGGTATTTGTTCAAAAGAAATTCCTTATCACGTTCTAAAAAGAAAGCTGCAGCGTAATAACCATAATAACCGGCCGCGTGATTGTTGCGCGGCCTTTGTATCCGTTCAGGGGGAATGTCCACGTGAATGATGAGGGATTTCATAAGACAGAATACGCGCTTTGGTCAGCAATACTTGTACTTACCGTGTTAGCTTGTCTGATAGGGATTGTTGGCTTTCAAGTACATAGTAATTCTCTGATCGCAGCTGCCGCGCAGTCGGGAGCAGGAATTTGTGTAGTTGCTGCTGCCATCAACAGAGTAAGGATGATGAGAGTGCAACTTGCTGGAGCTTCTTTACGTGGATTGGATCCACAAATTTCAGTAAGTTCTATCCTATTCATTGTCTTGATCTTAGTAATTGGTGCTGAATTAGGCGTTATTACGGTTAAATCGTTGATCAACCAGGTCGAATATGATGCTACCGTAATGACCTTCGCTGTTCTCGTTATTTCGCTGCTTGCGAAGGAAGCGATGTTCCAATTCTTAAGTAAGCTTGGTAAACAGTTAGGGACTGAGGAATTTATTGCCAATGCACGAAGACGCCGTTCCGATATATACTCTTCTTTTGTGGTCACTGTTAGTGTTCTCTACACGATGCTGACTCAAGCAATTGGTTTTACTGCATTTTCTTATGTAGACACCTTTGCAGGACTCATCGTTGCACTTTTTATAGGTAGAATGGGTTTCTCGTTAGTCAGCAAAACCATATCTACACCAACAGCAAAAGTTCTTCACCAAGAAGAGGCAGCTGATTTTGTTAAAGCTGTTCAAAAGATTCATGGTGTGATTACGGTTGATGATTTGAACGCGAGAGAACACGGGCATTATGTTGTCATCGACATGACGATCAGTGTGAATCCTAGGCTCTCAGTTTGGGAAGGGCATGAGGTGTCAAAGAAGATTAAACAACAGCTGATGAAGCAATACCATCATGTATCGCATGTATACATACATGTAAATCCTTACGATGCAGGTTACCCTTATAAGCAGGCAGATGTGGAAGCAAGTGAGCTGCCGTCTGTTTTACACTAAATCATTGTTTTCGAAGATTACGTACCGTGAAATTTTCATAGGAAAACACCAAGGAGGAGCCACCAAGTGCTAGCACCGAAGGCAAGATGGAACATTGGAAATGCGGATGAGGCGCTTGTTGAAGAATTTGTTCGTGAGCTGCAATTGGATCCCTTGGTAGCCCGTATTCTAGTTCTTCGAGATATTCGCAGCGTGTCTGAGGCCAAACAATTTATGCAAGGTGGCGTCGGTGATTACCATGATCCCTATTTGTTAGATGGGATGCTCCCGGCTGTAGAGCGTATTCGCAAAGCCTTACACAATAAGGAATTCATTCGTATTTACGGTGATTATGATGCAGATGGAGTAAGCAGTACATCCTTAATGGCGCATTTGTTAAAAGGGTTAGGGGCACATTTCGATACTTACATTCCACATCGGATTCGTGAAGGCTATGGATTGAATCGTGCTGCAATGGACTTGGCCAAGGAACAAGGTGTCCAGTTGCTTATCACTGTGGATACGGGAATAAGTGCTGTTGAAGAAATAGCGTATTGCCATGAAATTGGTTTAGATGTGATTGTGACTGATCATCATGAACCACCAGAAGTGCTGCCTGACGCCTTAGCTGTGATTAATCCTAAGAAGCCTGGCTGTCCGTATCCCTACAAGCTTTTAGCAGGTGTAGGTGTGGCGTTTAAACTTGCGCATGCGCTGCTAGAGCGATTTCCAGAGGAACTTCTTGAGTTCGCTGCGCTTGGAACCGTTGCCGACCTTATGCCGCTCACAGGTGAGAATCGGTTGCTAGTGAAGATGGGCCTCGCACGTATGCAGGATTCCAGCTATGTTGGATTTCGTTCGCTGATCGGTGTATCGGGCATTGAACGGAAAGAGATTACTGCTGGACACATCGGTTTCTCGCTCGCTCCGAAAATTAATGCGAGTGGTCGCTTAGAAGCGGCTGACATTGCCGTCAAGCTGTTGACCACAACAGATGAAAAAGTAGCGGAGCAAATTGCCTTCGAATTGGATATGCTGAATAAAGAGCGTCAACAAATTGTTGAGGATATGGTCCAAGAAGCATTTGCGATGGCTGAGGAGCAGCGAGCGAAGGGCTTGGATAAAGTCATTGTCGTAGCTAAAGAGAACTGGAATGTTGGTGTCGTTGGGATTGTAGCCTCCAAGATTGTGGAGAAATTCTATCGACCTACGCTTGTGTTGAGCATTGATCCGCAGAAGGGCATGGCCAAAGGCTCTGCACGTTCGATTGCAGGCTTTGATTTGCACAAAGCATTGACAGCTTGTAAGGACCTGCTGGACCACTACGGTGGTCATCAAGCAGCGGCAGGGATGAGCTTGGATAGCAGCCATCTGGAAGCTTTCGCAATTCGACTAAATGAGCTTGCAGCAGCAACGTTAACGGATCAGGACTTCGTACCTGTATTACGGGTAGATAATGCGTGCAACCTAGCTGATGTCCCGATTGCAAGCATTGAGGGGCTAGAATTACTGGCACCTTTCGGAATGGGGAATCCATCGCCTAAGTTCATGTTCACGGATTTAGGTCTTGAAGATATTCGGACCATGGGCAAAGAAAAACAGCATTTGAAGCTGGGACTATCTCAAGCTAAGGATGAAGTTAGCTGTTCGGTAGAAGCCGTGGGCTTTGGCAAAGGTAGTTTAGCAGCATTAATTGCCCCCTCGGCCAAGATAGATATCTTAGGAGAACTTTCGATTAATGAGTGGAATGGTGTTAGAAAGCCACAGATCATCATGCAGGATCTGCGAATCCCGCACACGCAGGTATTTGATTGGCGTGGCACGGGACAATTACACCTGAAGCTTGCAGCGCTTGCGAGCAATCTCTCAGCAGGACCAGCGGCACCACTGCGCTCACCTGGAATCGTGCTGTTTGATGAAGCGGATGCACCGTTGTATCAAACAATAGCTGCACAAGTTGGGCATCAAGTGCCGTATTGGATCGTGCAAGATACTGGCCAAGTAAGGCCAGCCAATGAGGCAGCGAACGGGGTTGCGTTCGATGAGCTGCAAGATGTCATTCTGTACACGTTGCCTCGTCGTATTGACAGCTTGAAATCAGTACTTCAGCAGGCGACAGGGATGATGCGGTGCTACCCTGTATTTGCCGAGCTAGGGCAGGACAGCGGCAATACTTTGCCTTCAAGGGATATGTTCAAGATGCTGTATGGTACCTTGCAAAAGGAGAAATCACTTCAACTGCAAGATACCAGGATGATGACATCTTTCAGTAAACGGTCAGGATTATCACTCGGAATGATTCAT
This sequence comes from Paenibacillus allorhizoplanae, assembly GCF_927798215.1. NCBI lineage: Bacteria > Bacillati > Bacillota > Bacilli > Caryophanales > Paenibacillaceae > Paenibacillus > Paenibacillus allorhizoplanae. The sequence continues at coordinate 87,810 of NZ_CAKMMW010000013.1, read as the reverse complement.
TTTATTTTATCTGTTTTTGAGGAATTAGAATTTGTCGTAAAACATGATAATATGGTTACATTAAGTGCCACACCTGCCAAAAGAGATTTAACAACATCACGATTGTACCAGCATCGATTGCATCGTCAAGAAGTTGAAGCCATTGTTATGTATTCTTCAGCGAAAGAGCTGGAGCAATGGATCGCTGATCACATAAAATAAACAGAGTTTACATTGGAGGAAATCATATGAATTTCAAAGATTATATCCGAGTTATCCCGGATTTTCCACAGCCAGGCATTCGTTTTAAAGATATTACGACGCTGCTGCAGAATGGCCCTGTGTATAAAGAAGCCATCGAGCAATTAAAACAACTCATACAAGACAAGGAAATTGACGTAATTGCAGGTCCGGAAGCGCGTGGATTTGTCATTGGTGCCCCTCTGGCTACAGCACTCGGCGTGGGCTTTATTCCAATTCGCAAAAGTGGCAAATTGCCCGGCGAAACGATCGAAGCTGATTATGCGCTTGAGTACGGCAAAGATAAGTTGGCTATGCACAAGGATGCCATTAAGCCTGGACAGAAAGTGCTTATTGCGGATGACTTGCTTGCAACAGGCGGAACGATTCAAACGTCCGTTGATTTGATCAAACAGCTTGGTGGTGAAATCGTCGGAGCTGCTTTCTTAATCGAGCTTACGTACTTGGATGGCCGCAGCAAATTCGAAGGTTTTGATGTCGTTTCACTTGTTCAATATTAAGACAGGTTTGGAGAATCGAATGTTCGTTATTCGATTCTCTTTTTCATAGCATTCTAAAGAGTAAATGTGATGTGTTTGCGGCAGCTATGATGCTTTTTGTCGAAGCCTGTACGTGAATAGTTGACGAGGGGCCTGACTAGCAGGCATAATGAATAAAAATCGACTAAAGGGAATGGGTAATGCATGGGTATAGAGCAGCTGCTGGAAAAGGCCGCCACCTATCTGAAAGAGAATGATTTGCAGAGGATTCGGGAGGCCTATGAATTCGCGGATGAAGCCCATCATGGCCAAGTACGCAAATCGGGTGAGCCCTATATTCTGCATCCACTCGCTGTTGCAGATATATTGGTGAATATGCAGATGGATGTCACTTCGGTGATCGCCGCACTTCTGCATGATGTGGTTGAAGACACGACAGTTTCACTCGAAACTGTTTTAGATAAATTCGGGAAAACCTGTGCGATGCTCGTTGATGGTTTGACGAAGCTGGAGCGCATTAAGTTCAAATCCAAAGAAGAGCAGCAAAATGAGAATTACCGCAAAATGTTCGTTGCGATGGCGCAGGATATTCGGGTAATTCTGATTAAGCTTGCGGATCGTCTGCATAACATGCGGACACTCAAGTATCAATCGGAAGAAAGCCAGCGCCGCATTGCGGAAGAAACGCTGGAGATTTTCTGCCCGATTGCCCATCGACTCGGTATTTCCACAATCAAATGGGAGATGGAGGACATTGCCCTCCGTTATTTGAATCCGCAGCAATACTATCGGATTGTGAATCTCATGCAGAAGAAACGGACAGAGCGTGAGCAATACATTGAAGATGTCATTCACAGCATCAAAGAGAAGTTAGATGAGATGGGGATTCAGGGGGATATTTCGGGAAGACCGAAGCATCTCTACAGCATTTACAAAAAAATGAGCTCCCGCGGCAAGCAATTTAACGAGATCTACGATCTCATGGCTTTACGCGTCATTGTTGACGGCATTAAAGATTGCTATGCTTCTTTGGGTATCATTCATACGTTGTGGAAACCAATGCCTGGCCGCTTCAAGGATTATATTGCGATGCCGAAGCCGAATATGTATCAATCCTTGCACACGACGGTTATTGGGCCGAAGGGTGAGCCGCTAGAGGTTCAGATCCGGACCTGGGAAATGCATCGTACCTCCGAGTTCGGGATCGCCGCACATTGGGCTTACAAAGAAGGCGGCACTGTTGTTCCATCGGGTACCTTCGAGGATAAAATGAGCTGGTTCCGCGAAATTCTGGAACTTCAGCATGAAACGAACGATGCGTCTGAATTCATGGAATCCATGAAGATGGATTTCTTCTCGGATCTTGTGTTCGTCTTTACGCCAAAAGGGGAAGTCATCGAGCTTCCTGCAGGTGCAGTTCCGTTGGATTTTGCATATCGGATTCATACAGAAATCGGCAACCGTACTATTGGTGCCAAAGTCAATTCACGGATCGTTCCGCTCGATCATAAGCTCAAAACCGGTGATATTATTGAAATCCTAACTTCTAAGCATTCCTATGGGCCAAGTCAAGATTGGATTAAAATCGCGCAATCCTCCCACGCACGCAGTAAAATTAAGCAGTGGTTTAAGAAAGAGAAGCGTGAAGAGAACGTTGAAAAAGGTAAGGATATGATTGAGCGCGAGCTGAAACGCTTAGCCATCGATCCTCCAACCTTAATGAGCGATGATAAAATGCTGGAAGCGGCGAAGAAGTTTAATTTTAGCGATATTGAAGACATGCTCTCGGCAGTTGGCTTTGGTGGCATAACGGCAGCACAAATATGTACCAAGCTAACAGAGAAGCTGCGTAAGGAAGCGGAAGAAGCCCAGATTATTAAGCTGAGCAGCGAAGTGAAAGAGGTTAAAGCACCTGCATCTACGGAGCGCAAAAGCCGTCCTACAAACGGTGTACGCGTCAAAGGCGTAGATAACCTGCTTGTCCGGTTTGCTCGTTGTTGTAATCCGGTTCCAGGGGATTTCATTATTGGCTATATTACTCGCGGACGCGGCGTTTCAGTCCATCGCTCGGATTGCACGAACATTCCAACGAGTATGGGCGAGGAAGAACGGGTTATTGAAGTGGATTGGGCAGAGGCTGTTGAGTCTAATTTTAATGTGGAAATTGAGATTACAGGCCATGATCGCCGCGGCTTCCTAAACGAAGTGCTACAAGCTGTTTCGGAGAGCAAGACGATGATTTCAGCTGTTTCTGGGCGTTCCGATAAGAACAAAATGGCGACCATTCATATGACGATTTTGATTAAAAATATCGATCATCTACAGTCCGTTGTTGAAAAAATAAAACGCGTCAAAGATATTTATTCGGTTCAACGGATTATGCAGACCTAGTTAGTAAGGGGATTTAGGAACGATGAGAGTTGTTGTTCAACGTTGTAAGAATGCGGAAGTCACCGTCAATAATCAAACGATCGGTCGCATTGAGCAGGGGCTCATGCTATTGGTTGGCATAACCCATGAAGATACCGAACACGATGCGAAGTATCTTGCAGATAAAGTGGCCGGGCTTCGAATTTTTGAAGATGAAACAGGTAAAATGAATTTGTCTGTCCTTGAGACAGGCGGAGCTATCTTGTCTGTGTCACAATTTACGCTTTATGGAGATTGCAGCAAAGGCAAGCGGCCAAATTTCATGTTAGCAGCAAGGCCTGAACAAGCAGAACCTTTGTATCAGGAATTCAACAGGTTGCTCAGAGAGCAGGGTTTACAAGTTGAAACGGGTGCATTTGGTGAAATGATGGATGTTTCCCTAACGAATTGGGGACCTGTTACCTTGATGATCGATAGTAAATAAGCTATTTGGGAGAAGGATTCAGGATAGGCAGCCTAGTCACTGGTTATACTATACATGTATAAATTAGCGGTTAGGAGCCTACAGATGCGTCAATCCATAAAAGAAAAGATGATGACTGCCCCGATACAGCAACTTTTCCATTCCTCTATGGCTGAGCGGATGAGTCAAGGAAATGCTTTTGCGGATGTTGAAATTAGTGCAGAATTCACTTCTGATCAAGAAAAAATGAAGAGTATCCCAAAGAAATCGTTCCGGTAATTCATAAAACCACGTGTGCGCTGTTCGTCAGCCTTGCGTGGTTTTATTTGTGCCGAAGGCAGAATTTCTCTCCTCCATCAAATTGTGGTAAACTAGCCTATGGAATTATTGTAAGACATGCAGGAGATAAGGTGGGTGCTTAAAGTCGTAATGGCAAATTCGAATCGCAACAAATCCACATCCAGAGGTTGGCTATGGTTAATGGTAGTTTTGATTGTACTTACGCTGGTTGCTGCAACGGCCGCCATGTACTATCAATATAATCACCATAAGAACGCCAAAGGACATAGTGATCAGCAACAAGCCCTTGAAGAAGTGAAATCGGTAAAAAAGGCGAAAGAAGCCTATGATGTCATTGTAATTGGAACAGACCCGGAGGGCGTAGCCGCTGCGGTTTCATCAGCTCGAAATGGATTGAGCACACTGTTAGTCGATGGCCGGGATCGTGAGATTTTTGGCGGATTAATGACACTCGGCTGGATTAATTCCTTGGATATGAATTATTCCACAAGCAAAACCTTGCTCGGCAAGGATGATGTATGGAATAAAGGGTATTTCTCGGAATGGTATGCCAAAACGGAAGGCGATTCCTTCGATGTGAATACAGCGGCCAATGCCTTTTACGATGCTGTAAAGAATGAAAAGAATATCGATGTCTTGATGAAAACGAAGAAGATAGATCCACTGCTTTCGCAAAATAAAAATGCGGTGCAGGGTGCGACGATAACACTTGAAAATGGCAGCACACAAGTTGTCAAAGCCGCTTCAGTCATTGATGCGACACAAGATGGTGACTTCGCAGCAGCAGCAGGGGTTCCTTTTACAATTGGACATGAGGATATCGGAGATCCAAAATCGAAAATGGCCGTCACGCTGGCGTTTCGTTTGAAGAATGTCACACCTGAAGTATGGAAATTGATGGCCAATCGATTGAATGGGGATGACAATTCGGGTACGGGTGTTACCGATGTGAGTGTATTTGGATACAGTGAAATGAGCAATTATCCTGCACTTAACAAGGAAAGAGCCAAAATGAGAGGCCTCAATATGGGAAGGCAAAATAACAATACGGTGCTTATTAATGCCTTGCAGATTTTTGGCGTAGATACCTTTGATCCGAAATCGGTTCAAGAAGCATTCGATATTGGGAAGAAGGAACTGCCGAATATTGTTGCTTATATGCAGAAAACGTTCCCGGAATTCTCATCCGTTGAGCTCGATGGTTCAGCACCAGAGCTTTATGTGAGAGAGACTCGACATATGCAGGGCGAGTACCGATTGAGTATCGTCGATGTTTGTACAAATGCAGATCAGTGGGATCGCATCGGCTTCGGATCTTATCCTGTCGATATACAGCGTATAGCACCTACAGACTCAGGTAATGTCGTGTGTAAGCCGAAACAATACGCGATTCCTTTCCGCAGCATCGTTCCACAGAAGATTGATGGGTTACTTGTGGTAGGCAGAGCGGCAAGTTACGATACACTGCCACATGGGAGTGCTCGTGTTATGCCGACGGGCATGGCAGAGGGTGAGGCAGCTGGAGCTGCGGTGAGTTTGGCGAAAGCGGAGAACATGACGTTCCGTCAGATTTCAGCATCCAAGGACATGATTGCGAAGCTGCAGGCTCAGCTGAATAAGCAAGGCATGGAAGTTCAGCCGATGACCATTAAGCCGCAGCCATTTATGGAACATAAGTCATTCGAGGGCTTGAAAACGGCGATGATGCTCGGACTAGCATCTGGTGCTTATGATAATAACTTCCGCCTTGACGACGCGGCTAATCCGAAACGAATGGTCAATGTGGTTGGTGGCGCAAGGAAGATGAAGCCGGATGCATTTGCAGGAGACGTTAACCTAGCCATCGCTAAGGTGGACAATGCGGACAAAATTCCGTTGACTCTTGAGCAAGCAAGCTATACCTTCACGCAAGCGCTTGGTATTAAGGGCACGGCTGCTGAAGCGCAAGCGAAGCTCGTAGAGGGGAAACTGCTAACAGAAGCTACGATTAATGGCATTGCAGATAAGCAAAAACTGACCAATGCAGATACGTACATGATGATTCGTGACGTTAAGATTGGTTTGACAGGTAAGCCTTAGATACATCAATAAAGAGCCTTATTGCCGCAGTAGATGTGGCTGTAAGGCTCTTAGTTTGTAGTTGGCTATGACAGAAGGATGGTTGCGGTTACATTTCTCAGTCTTCGTCGGCAGCTTCTTCGTCCGCTTCTGCTTCAGCGGATTCCTCTGCTTCTTCGTCGTCGGCAGCTTCTGCCTCCTCGTCTGGGGATTCTTCGCTTTCAGCTTCCTCTGATTCCTCAGCTTCTGCTTCTTCCTCATCAGCCGCTTCTTCTTCCGTTTCTTCAGCATCCGTATCTGACTCTTCAATGGCCTCTTCTTCGGCTGCTTCTTCGTCAGCAGATTGATCGTCAGCAGTTTCGGCTTCGGTTTCGGATTCCTCAGAGAAAAGCACCACGAGATCTTGACGTTCCTCTTGAAACTCGTTTTGTAGTGTCATTGTTACAGCCTCCAGATGTTATATTCAAGGCCATCCGCCTTGTTGTACATGTATATGTGAAAATAGGATGAATATACGGATGAAACGAAATGAAAATGCTTGAAAATTAACGGGATTTTGGTGTAATCAAATTGTAATAAGAGCTTCATGTTCCTTTAATCTAGGAGGGATATACTAATAGTCGACCCCCTTTAAAATATAAACTTTTGAAAGCCTGCTGCCACGTGCTGCAGGCTATTTTCTTTGTATACAAAGAAAAACCGCCACAGCCTAAGCTGGACGGTTTGCGAATTCAATTCTTACATAAGGGCATCTATGGAATAGTCACCAGCACCGATTAACGCAACGCCAAGCGCGATGACTAGTAAGGCTAGATTATATTCAAATCCATTGGAAGTTACCCAATAGCCGTTTTTGCCATGAACTTTAATAATAGCCATAATCATTGTAATAATAATAAGAGCAGCGCCAACTTCTGTCCACAATCCAGCGGCGAAGAGCAGACCGCCACCTAATTCGATTAAACCAGCAACGACCGCCATCATGACACCTGGTTTGATACCGATGGATTCGAAGAATCCGCCTGTGCCTTTAGGTCCGTAACCACCAAACCAACCAAACAATTTCTGTGTACCATGTGCCGCCATCGTTAACCCAATCACCAAACGAATAATAAGAAGTCCTAATGCCATACTAACATCTCCTCTTTTAATATATTTTGTTTAACAACTTACTTTATGTTAGTATATTATTACGAAGCACTTACTTTTGTCAAGCGACTATGATAAAATAGTTCTTACAGAAGTGTTTGATGCCGTAATCGGCAAGAACTCGAAGGAGATGATTAAGATGGAAAATGATCAACTATGTCCCAAATTCGAGCATGCATTCGAACTTCTGGGAAAACGTTGGACAGGACTTATCGTGAATGTGTTGCTATCTGGGCCTAAGCGGTTTAAAGATATCTCTGTATTAATCCCAAGTATGAGTGATCGCATGCTATCGGAAAGATTCAAGGAGCTCGAAGCTGCGGAGATTATTATTCGACATGTTTATCCAGAGACGCCAGTACGGATTGAGTATGAATTAACGCCTAAAGGGAAGGGACTTCAGCCAGTTATGGATGAAGTACAGAAATGGGCGGACTCTTTTAACTAAATATAGGTTGAGAATGCATAGTAAGTATGGTTGTCTCTTGACTTTGCCCTTACCAATGTTTACAATAACCATAATGTAATTCCATAAGAATGTGATCCATTGAAGGGACACAGTAATTTGCCCCCACATGTACAGAGAAGGAAGCCAAGGCTGCAAGCTTCCCATGATGAGCGAATGAACAGACCTCCCCGAGGACCAACTGGGAACAGCCATGAGCTCATGTGCTAAGTAGTAGTTGTGCGAATAGCGGGCGTTAACCGCAAAGAGCAAGATGTGTTTGATTGCGTAAGCAGGAAACATAGCATGCTGAATGTGGGTGGTACCACGGGTGAATTTGTTAATCAAATCTCTCGTCCCTGACGTAAGTCGGGGATGGGGGATTTTTTGCTTTTAGAAAGGCGTGTAAGTAGAGAAAAAGGGAGGTTACTTCGATGAGTATTCAGAAGCCGAAAGGTACACAAGATCTGCTTCCTGGCGAGGTGGAGAAATGGCAGTACCTAGAATCCAAAGCGAGAGACTTGTGTCAACGTTTTAATTACAAAGAAATCCGTTCGCCAATTTTCGAGAGTACTGAGCTTTTTTCGCGCGGGGTTGGAGAAACGACAGATATTGTTGAAAAAGAAATGTATACCTTTCTTGATAAAGGTGACCGCAGCATGACGCTTCGCCCTGAAGGTACGGCGGGAGTCGTTAGAGCGTATGTGGAAAATAAACTCTATGGTATCCCTGATCTGACAAAGTTGTTTTATGTGGGACCTATGTTCCGCTATGAACAGCCGCAAGCGGGGAGATACCGCCAGTTTCATCAGTTCGGTATTGAAGCATTTGGATCCGTGGATCCAAGCATTGATGCCGAAGTCATCGCGCTTGGCTACACGTTCTATAAAGAGATTGGACTCAAAGAGGTAACTGTGGAGGTTAACTCCGTAGGTACACCTGCGGTTAGAACGGCTTATCGTGAGCAGCTGCAGGCTTTCTTTGCCCCAGTGAAGGATCAACTATGTAAGGATTGTCAGTCGCGCTACGACCGTAATCCAATGCGCATTCTCGATTGCAAAATCGATCAAAAGTATGGTGTAGGCGCACCTGACATCCTTGAGTTCTTGGATGAAGAGTGCCGCACTCACTTTGCACAAGTGCAAGAGCACTTAACAGCGATGGAGATTCCGTATCGTATTAACCCTCGTCTTGTGCGCGGTCTGGATTACTACACGCACACTGCGTTTGAATATAAAGCAGCAGGTATCGGTGCAATAGACACGATTGGTGGGGGCGGACGCTACAATGGTCTAGTCGAACAAATCGGTGGCCATGGTACAGATCAACCAGGTGTAGGCTTAGGTCTTGGTCTAGAGCGTATTCTGCTTGTACTGCAAGCGCAAGGGGTTGAAATTCCGAAACCTGAGCCGCTTGATGTGTACTTGATTGGTCTAGGCGAAGCCGCGGAGAAAGAAGTTACAAAACTTCTGCACCAGCTTAGAGTTCAAGGCTTAAAAGCAGAGAAGGACTATCAGGGCCGCAAGATGAAGGCTCAAATGAAGTCAGCTGATCGTTTCCAAGCAACCTATGTGGCGATTCTTGGTGACGATGAGTTGGCACGCGGCGAAATTACGCTGAAGAAGATGGAAACAGGAAATCAAATCACGCTAAGTTTAGTGGATCTTGCTTCAAACGCTGCAAAAACACTATTCGAATAGACAACTACACCAATATGGACACTACGAGGAGGAATAACAATCATGATGCTCAAAACACATCATTGTGGGCAGCTAACAAAAGCCCATGTAGGCGAAACAGTAATACTTAACGGGTGGGTGCAAGTAAGACGTGACTTTGGCGGCCTTCTTTTCATCGATCTACGTGATCGCAGTGGCTTAATACAAACGGTGTTTAGCCCGAATTTCTCTGGCGACGCATTGGCGATTGCAGACCGTGCACGTAACGAATACGTGCTTGCAGTTAAAGGGAAAGTCGTAGAACGTGATGCTGAAACAGTGAACAAAAACATCCCGACAGGTGAAATCGAGGTTCAAGTTACAGAAATCGAAATCATGAACGCAGCAAAAACACCTCCGTTCTTCATTGAAGATGGCGTGGAAGTGGATGAAGCGGTTCGTTTGAAATATCGTTACCTTGATCTGCGTCGTCCAGAAATGCAACGTACCTTGATGCTGCGCTCCAAAGCATCCAACGTTTTCCGTAATTTCTTGGATTCCCAAGGTTTCATTGATGTAGAAACACCGATCTTGACGAAAAGTACACCAGAAGGCGCACGTGATTACTTGGTACCAAGCCGCGTGCATCCTGGTGAGTTCTTCGCACTTCCACAGTCGCCACAAATCTTTAAGCAATTGTTGATGGTTAGTGGTCTTGAGCGTTACTACCAAATTGCTCGTTGTTTCCGCGACGAAGATCTTCGTGCAGACCGTCAACCTGAGTTTACGCAAGTCGACATCGAGACGTCCTTCTTATCCCAGGATCAGCTGCTTGAGATTCTCGAAGAGCTTGTTGTGAAACTGATGAAGGAAACAGCGAATGTTGATATTCCTCGTCCGTTCCAACGGATTACACATGCTGACGCGATGGCGAAATACGGCTCAGATAAACCAGATCTTCGTTTTGACCTTGAGCTGAAGGATGTATCCGATATCGTTTCCACTTCAGGCGTTCAAGTATTTGCTAGCGTTGTAAACGGCGGTGGTCAAGTTAAAGCACTTAATGCCAAAGGCTGTGGCACATGGAGTCGTAAAGAAATCGACGATCTTCTTCCATTCGCAGCACGTTATGGCGCGAAAGGTCTTGCTTGGATTCAAGTGAAAGACGGCGAATTCAAAGGGCCTATCGTGAAATTCTTCAACGAAGCTGAAATCGCTGCATTGACAGAGCGTTTAGGCGCGGAAGAAGGAGATCTTCTATTGTTCTCAGCGGACAAGAAGAAAGTCGTTGCGGATGTATTAGGTAACCTTCGTCTGAAAATCGGTCGTCAACTAGGTCTTATCGATGATTCCGTATTCAAATACGCTTGGGTTGTAGACTTCCCACTTCTTGGGTATGATGAAGACGCGAAACGCTATGTAGCTGAACATCACCCGTTCACTCGTCCGAACGAAGAGGACATTCATTTCTTCGATACAGATCCAGGTCAAATTCGCGCGCAAGCATACGATTTAGTCTTGAATGGCTATGAAGTAGGCGGCGGATCCATGCGGATTTACCAACGTGATGTGCAGGAGAAAATGTTCACAGCGCTAGGTTTCTCCAAAGAAGAAGCGTATGAACAATTCGGCTTCTTGCTAGAAGCATTTGAATACGGTACGCCTCCACACGGTGGCTTTGCCTTCGGATTTGACCGCTTGGTGATGTTAATCACAGGCCGTACGAACTTAAGAGAAACGATCGCATTCCCGAAAACAGCTAGCGCAACAGACTTGTTGATGGACGCTCCGGGAACTGTTGATGATAAACAACTAGAACAACTATCGATTCGCTTAGCGCTTAAGCAGCCTGCTGCGAAAGCCTAAGAACTTTGAAGAGGAAGTGTTCCCATGCTTCACCAATTTTCGAGAACAGAATTATCGATAGGCCCTGAGGGTCTTGAAATCATGAAAAATAGTACTGTTGTTGTACTCGGTATTGGCGGTGTCGGCTCCATCGCGGCTGAAGCTTTAGCAAGATCTGGCGTTGGACGCTTAATTCTGATCGACAAGGATGTTGTCGATATCACGAATATCAACCGTCAGATCCATGCCCTTACGACAACGGTGGGTCAGCCGAAGGCTGATCTGATGCGCGATCGCATCAAGTTGATCAATCCGGAGTGCGATGTCATTTCCCTGCGAATGTTCTACACAGAGGAAACGTATGAGCAAGTCTTCGCTTACCCAATCGATTACGTGTTGGATGCGAGCGATACGATCTCCTACAAAATTCATCTAATTAAGCAATGTCTCGAACGCAAAATTCCGATGATTTCTTGCATGGGTGCTGCGAATAAAATGGATCCGACGCAATTCCGAATTGCGGACATTTCCAAAACGAGCATGGACCCAATCGCACGCGTGATTCGTCAACGTTTGCGCAAAGAAGGCATCAAGAAGGGCGTGAAGGTTGTATTCTCGATGGAAGAGCCGATGAAGCCACGGGAAGACGTTACAGAGCAAATCGTACCTGCGGATGCACCTGATAGACGTAAGGCGCAGCAGCCGCCTGCGAGTAATTCTTTTGTACCTCCTGTAGCGGGACTTATCATGGTGAGTGCAGCTGTGAAGGATCTGCTTGCGATTGGTGCGAAGAAGTAATCATAGAAATGAGGGATGCCCGTGAAAATGGGCGTCCTTTTTTTATATTATTATATATCGGAAAAGTATATGTTGACTCGATATATGTAATCTGATAAATTGAATTTAGATCGAGACAGTTACCACCAAATGGAGGCTTCACAGCATGAATAGTCAAGATGTGATTTTGGGTTTATTAATGCACCATAGCTTATCTGGCTATGACATCAAGCACAAGATGGAGACGGTTCTATCCTACTTTAATAACGCGAGCTTCGGCACGATTTATCCAACGCTTAGCAAAATGGAGAAGGATGGCTTGATTACCAAGGAAAGTGTAATCCAAGAAGGCAGGCCGAACAAGAATCTCTATTCCATCACGGAGGAGGGGCAGCATCAATTTAAAAAGTACATGTATAGTCCAGTTGAAGACAATGAGTTCAAATCGGATGCGATGACGCGGTTGTTTTTTGGCGAGTTTGTAGAAGCGGATATCATGGTTGGTGTGTTAGAAGAGTATCTGAAGCGAACGAAAGTAAATTTGGAGCGGTTACGCCAGCTGTACGTAGATTGCCAGCCCGAGATGTCGCCTACACAGGAAATTTGCATTCAAATCGGTATCAACAATTCAGAAAGTCAGATCCTTACCCTGACACAAGGGATAACACGTTTGAAAAATGTAGAACAGAAGTGAGGTAGATGCAGAAATGGCGAATAAGAAAACAGGTTTGATTATTTTGGCGATGGCCCTTGGACTTCTCATGTCCGCACTGGATAACACTGTGACATCTGCGGCGATTTCGCACATCATTAGCGATATTAATGGGTTTGATAAAATAAGCTGGGTATTCACCGCCTATATGCTTGCCTCCACAAGCACAATGCTTGTATTTGGAAAGCTGTCGGATATGTTCGGTAGAAAGTTGTTTTACATGATTGGGATTTCAATCTTCCTGATTGGGTCGGCCTTATGCGGTATGGCACAAGATATGAATCAACTTATTGTGTTCCGTGCCATTCAGGGTATTGGTTCTGGAGCGATCTTCCCGATTTCTTTTACAATCATTTACACGATATTTGCAGACCCTAAGCAGGCGGCGAAGCTGTCAGGCGTGTTTGCAGGGATATTTGGACTATCTTCTGTTGCTGGCCCGCAAATTGGTACGCTCTTGGCTGAATCATGGGGCTGGCGCTGGTGTTTCTACGTGAATTTGCCGCTTGGCGTATTGTCGTTCCTTGTCTTGTTCTTTGCATTAAAAGAATCCCGTTCCGATCGTCGTCCGAAAATCGATTATCTGGGCACGCTGTTTCTCATTATCACAACGGTTTCACTTATGCTGGCGCTGGAGTTCGGGGGTAAGGATTACGCCTGGGGTTCATGGCAAATCATTAGTTTGTTAGCTGTCGCAGTTGTCATTGGCTTCTTGTTTATTCAAGTTGAGCGCCGAGCGCATGAACCCATTCTTCCGTTACCTTTATTCAAAAATCGGATGGTTCTGGCCACTGTCTTAGCTTGTCTATGTCAAGGTGCGATTATGTTTTCGGCTATTGCGTACTTGCCTATTTTCTCAACAGCGGTTCTGGGAAATGCGAATTCGAATAGTTTGCTGACTCCTATGATGTTTTCCTTAATGGTTGGTGCTGTTGGCTTTGGGTTCTTGCAGCGTTACTTCAGCTTCCGTGCTGTGTTCGCATTCAGTATGACAGCGGGGATTGTTGTCAGTTACCTGCTTAGCGTAGTCAGTCATGAAGCAAGTAAGTTCTACATGATCGTGCTTATGGTCCTTCTTGGCGTTGGTGCGATCGGACCCTTAATGAGTGTGGCTCAAAATGCCGTTGCGCAAAGTGTAGACCGCAAATATATCGGTGTCAGCTCCTCGATCGTTGGGTTTTGGCGGAATATTGGCGGGGTTCTAGGTGCGTCGATTATGGCGACTATCGTGAACAATAACTATAGTAGCCTCATCCAGGATGGTGCTGCTGCGCATCAAATGCCGCTTGATAAACTTGCTACGTTGGGGAACCCCGAGCAATTGATACGTGCAGGTTCTGAGCTGTCTCCAGCGACATTGAACTTCCTGCGCGACTCGCTAGGAACAGCAATTAATCATGGCTTTATTCTAAGTATTGCCTTTGGTGTTGTGGGTTTAGGTGCTGCCTTTATTGCAGGCCCACTGCGTTTCGCAGCCCCAGCACCTCGTCAGGATGCGAAAAGTGAGCCTGTTGTTTCGCATTAAATATAGCTCCTCCATGCGTAATCCAAGCGCATTGGAGGAGCTTTTGTTTGACTAGACATGACAGGTCAGTGGAGGCAAGGTATAATGGACAGACCAACTTTTAGCACCAAGTAAAGGAAACTAATCATGGATTTGTTTACATATGCGTCATCCCAGGATCCAGTGGGCAAGCTGCTTGCCGACCGAATGCGACCAACGACATTGGATGAATATATCGGCCAAGAACAAATCGTTGGCAAAGGCAAGCTCCTCCGACGGGCGATTGAGGCTGATCAAGTGACGTCGATTCTTCTCTATGGACCTCCGGGGACAGGGAAGACGACGTTAGCGAATATTATTGCGAACCGGACCCAAGGTGAATTTATGAAGCTCAACGCAGTTGATGCTTCTGTGAAGGACGTCCGTGAAATCATTGAGCTGGCCAAAAGCACCAAAGCGATGTACGGTCGTAAAACGACCCTGTTTCTGGACGAAGTCCATCGCTTCAACACCTCGCGGCAGGACGCGCTGCTTCCTGCTGTGGAGCAGGGCATCCTCATCTTCATCGGGGCGACCACCGAGAACCCCTTTCACCATGTGAACGGGGCCCTCTTGTCGCGCTCGACGCTGTTTCAGCTCGAGCCACTCACGGCGGAGCATGCGCTCATCGCCATGCGAAGAGCCATCGCCGATCCCGTGAAGGGGCTCGGCTTCATGCGCCTCCAAGTGGACGAGGAGGCGCTGCAGCACATCGGGCAGATGGCCAATGGCGACATCCGCCGATCCCTGAACGCGCTGGAGCTCGCAGCGCTGACGACCTCACCTGAACCGGACGGCACGGTTCATATCACGCGCGAGGTGGCGGAGGAGTCGATCCGCCGCCCGATCGTGAAAGCGGACGAGTCGACGCAGTATGACGTCTTGTCCGCCTTTCACAAGAGCGTGCGCGGCTCTAGCGACGCCGCGCTGTTCTGGTTCCTCTATGCCGTCGAGAAGCTCGGCATGGATCCTATGACCTTCCTGCGGCGTCTGATCGTCGCTTGCAGCGAAGATATCGGACTCGCCAATCCGCAGGCGATGGTCCAGTCGGTTACGGCGATGGACGCGTACCATAAGATCGGCTGGCCGGAATCGAAGTACATCATTTCCCAGGCAATTTTATTCGCGGTTGAAAGTCCGAAGTCCAATTCGATTCCACTAGCCATCATGCGTGCACAGGAGTTGATGGAGCGGGTGAAATCAGCGGAAGTTCCGCTGCATCTGCGTGATACACACTACAAAGGTGCAGAGAAACTTGGTCATAAAGGCTATATGTATCCGCATAATTATCCAGGGCATTTCGTACGACAACAATACTTGCCGGATGAGATTCAGCATGAAGTGATTTTCGCGGCAACCAATCAAGGCACAGAAGAGAAGATGAAGTTGAATCAGCATAAAAGAAGAGGGACACCTACAGATTCATAGAATCCGTAGTGTCCCTCTATTTTCTTGCTCCATAAGAATGGTAAATACCTTTTCTGTAACAGGATCATACCGAATGGAGACGATGAGTGGGAATTCAGCGCCATCCTTTTTGACCCAGAAGCGGAACTGCTGTTGTACGACACCTGGTGCTACGTTGGATTTTCCGATATATCTGTAGTCCAGCAACGTATACACCTTACCAGCTTCTTGAAAGGCAAGACGGCTCCACTTGGCATAAGAGGGGTCCTGTATGGGCGCCTTTACGGTATGGCCGCCGTTGCCATGTTGGTTAGTGTCTACTGCAAGTGCATGTGAAGATCCAACCCAGCTCAAGCCAAACATGAGTAAAATAGCTATGATTTTGCTCAGTATCGCTCACACCTTTCGAGCATAGCGTGTGCGACCGTGGGAGCTTGCATGCGTCTTCGTGAACGGTAAATAACAGCAATAGTAGGGGATGTGCAATCAACAATAAAGGAGCACCTAAGTGCTCCTCCCCCATTACAGCTTAAAGATTTTCGTTAAATACTTGCCAGCAGCCTCGCTGTACTTTTCTTGCAGCAGTGTTCGCAGCTGAGCTTTCGCTTCAGGTGTTGGCAGTGTATTCTTCGCAAGGCCATGCAGCTCCATCCAATGCGAAGCGGTCATATAACAGGTGCTGTTCCAGCCGTTTTTCGTACCATTGGCGTTCAGACGCTCACTAATCCCCGCAATTACGATATCAGCTTTGCTCTGCAAGTCAATCAAGGCACGATCAAATTCATTCTTGGATTCTTTCGATTTCAAATCGGTCGCAGCGCGTAGAGCTTTCACATCGATGCCTTCATTCCCAGCAATGGCGTGATACACATCTACTGCGGCTTTGGAGAGCTCACCATCCGAATAACGTTCGTCCACCGTGTAGGGATCTTCCAGTAAGTTTTTGATCAACGGAAATAACTCAGAAGAAATTAATAAGGGTTTCTTGGCGAAAAAACGTCCATAAGCCGCAAGACCATCACCCGGAAGGCGATCGCGCCATAACCATGGATCTGTTTCGAGTCCAGTATGCCATTGCTCATGGACCGTTAAGGATTCAAGAGAAGGATGCTCAGGGATAAACGAAGAGAGGGGCAGAATGCCAATTTCCTTAACGAGCCTTTTCACATCTTCATACGTATCAGCTTTAATCGTTACCTCATTCATAGCCATACACATTCTCCTCCACACTAATCTTTAAACTAATTTCTTGCTTTTGCCCTACTTTATGCTCTTACTTATGAACCTTATCAATCACACCGCCACCTAGACATATCTCTCCATCATAAAAGACAACGGATTGGCCCGGCGTAACCGCTTTTTGCGGCTTATCGAAGACAACTTCACAGCTGCCGTCGGGTTGCAACGTAATTACGACACCTTGATCCGCTTGGCGATAGCGGAATTTGGCTGTACAGGTGTAGGCACCTTCTGGCTTTTTCGAAGAGATCCAGTTCACATCAGTTGCCGTCAGACCCTTGGAGTAAAGTCCAGGATGCTGTTCCCCTTGCACGACGAGCAATTCGTTTGTCTCCAAATTTTTGTCCACAACGAACCATGGCTCACCAGAGCCGGATCCACCAATCCCAAGACCTTGTCTTTGGCCTAATGTGTAATACATTAACCCGTCATGACGCCCTTTGATTTCACCATTGCGAATATCGACCATATTGCCTGGGCGAGCAGGGAGGTATTGGCTGAGGAACGTCTTGAAGTCGCGCTCTCCAATGAAACAAATCCCGGTACTATCTTTCTTCTTCGCCGTTGCAAGACCAGCTGCTTCAGCAATTTCACGTACCTTGGACTTGGGCAAGTGACCGATTGGGAACATCGCTTTGGCAAGCTGACTTTGATTAAGGACGTTAAGGAAATAAGTCTGATCCTTATTCGAATCATTTCCACGCAGCAACACGAATTCGCCTTCCTGTTCCTTCACTTGTGCGTAATGTCCAGTCGCGATGTAGTCGCCGCCTAAATCGAGTACCTTTTGCAGCAATTCCCCGAATTTAATTTCACGGTTACACATGACATCTGGGTTTGGCGTGCGGCCCTTGGTGTATTCGTCCAAAAAGTAGGCGAAAACTTTGTCGTAATACTGCTTCTCAAAATTTACTGTATAGAAAGGAATGTCGAGCTGGTCACAGACCCGTCTGACATCCTCTGCGTCTTCTTCTGCGGTACAATGACCAAATTCGTCAGTATCGTCCCAGTTTTTCATGAAAATGCCAATAACTTCATAACCTTGCTCTTTGAGCAGCAGCGCGGCAACCGAAGAATCGACACCTCCAGACATACCTAAGATGACACGTTTTTTTGTTTGCATAGCGTAAACCTCTTTTCCATCTTGCTTGACTTTGATTGAGCTGTTCAATTTGAACACTACTATTATACATGCCAATTGCTCAAATTTAAAATATTTCATGAGAATGTCATTGTTTTTCCCCCACAATACAAGGGTTTTGTGATAACATAGATACGATATACGGATGTTTTGGAATGTTTTTGCGAAAAATGGAAACGCTGTTTACCTAGATAGGGACGACCCTGGTGTTAAAGCGTGGGGTAGCAGAATGGGTAAGCATCTCAAGTTTTAGCGATATATACAGACTCCTTGATGGCATATCATGTTGAATGAGGTGTTAATTTTGAAGATTTCCACAAAAGGTCGTTATGGACTAACGATCATGATGGAATTGGCCAACCGAGTGGGTGAAGGACCGACTTCACTGAAGAGCATTGCTGAGAGACATCAGCTTTCTGAACATTATCTTGAGCAGCTTGTAGCTCCTTTACGGAATGCGGGTTTAGTCAAAAGTATCCGCGGAGCTTACGGCGGTTATATTCTTTCTAAATCTGCCGAACAGGTAACTGCAGGTGAAGTAATTCGCGTACTTGAAGGACCGATTAGCCCCGTAGATTTTACGGAAGAAGATGATCCCGCCAAACGGGACTTGTGGATTCGTATTCGTGATAGCATTGCAGATGTGCTGGACTCCACAACATTGGCGAATCTGATTTCTTTTGAGGATAAAGGTAAAAACGATAATTACATGTTTTACATTTAAGGTGACATATGGAACCTATTTATCTTGATCATGCTGCAACAACGCCCGTACATGCTGATGTATGGGAGGCTATGTTGCCTTTCTATACAACAAATTATGGTAATCCTTCCAGTACGCATAGCTTCGGCCGTGCGGCAAGAACCGCGTTGAATCGCTTCCGTGATAGTATGGCGAAATCCTTAGGCTGTTTGCCTGGTGAGCTTATCTTTACAAGCGGCGGAACTGAAAGCAATAATATGGCGATCTTTGGGATCATGCATGGGGATCAAGCTGGCAGAAAGCATATCGTAACGAGTGCGATCGAGCATCACGCCGTGCTTCATCCCTGTGAACGATTGGAAAGCCTTGGATTTGAAGTTACATACGTCCCAGTAGGTTCAGATGGACTTATTCAAATAGAAGATGTGGAAGCAGCTATTCGTCCCGATACCGCTTTAATTTCTATGATGTATGTAAACAATGAAGTAGGGACTATCCAACCCATTGAGCAAATTGGTCGGCTAGCACAAAAACTTGGCATTACCTTTCATGTCGATGCGGTGCAAGCTTTAGGGAAGATTTCCCTGAATCTTGCCGAACTGCCGGTCGATCTCGTGAGCCTGTCTGCCCATAAAATTTATGGCCCCAAAGGCGCAGGTGCCCTCTACGTTTCCAAGCATACGAAGCTGCTTCCTCACGTATTCGGTGGTTCACAAGAACGCAAGCGAAGGGCTGGAACTGAAAATATCCCCGCCATTGCCGGCTTCGCCAAAGCAGTTGAAACCATTCTTCCGCTCCAAGAACGCAACTACACACAAGCTAGTAGGCTTCGCGAACACATGATTTCCATCTTAGAACAGCAATTGGGCTGTGAGGGGTTTGTGATTAATGGGCATAAGGCTTGGCATGTCCCGCACATTCTAAACATTTCTTTTCCAGGTGTTTCTACAGAAACACTTTTAATGAATCTTGATTTAGAAGGGGTAGCTGCTGCAAGCGGCTCCGCATGCACGTCTGGCTCACTTGAAGTTTCACATGTCTTACAGGCCATGAAACTTCCAGAAAATGTGACACACTCCGCTGTGCGATTTAGCTTTGGAATGGGGAATTCTAAAGAACAAATCGAAACGGCTGCCCAGAAAGTTGCAACCATTATAGAGCGGTTGCGTAATAAGTAGTACTGGGTGGTTCTAGGAGGCGTTACGCTTTGCGCAGAGCGCATGAATTAATAGGACTTCCCGTGTTAACCGTTGAGTCGGGTAAGCAAGTTGGTGAAGTAAAGGATTTATTGATTGACCCAACGTGGAACATAAGCGGCATTATACTCGAAGCGAAGACGTGGTTCTCGTCCTTACGATACATTTCATGGGAGGGAATCGTTGCTGCCGGAGAGGATGCTATAACCATACCGAACGATAGTGTCATTTGTGAATTTGGACAGAAGAATGAGTGCCATGCTTTTCTTGAGGGAAGCGACAAGATTAAGGGACTCCCGGTCATCACAGTGGGAGGGCACGAATTAGGCGTGGTAGAAGATGTTTATTTAAACCAGAATTGGGGTAAACAAATAGTAGGTTATGAATTGTCCGAAGGGTTTATTTCTGATTTAAAAGAAGGGCGAAAGTGGCTTCCCATGCCAGAATCGGCAACCATGGGGGAAGACGCAATCATCGTGCCTGGACATTGTGCTCAGGAAGTAGAAGAACTCTTCGTATCCAAAGAAGAATAGGGTGAGCATGATGCGTTGTCCAAACTGTAATTCCAAAGATATTGGAAAGATCGGTTCCCATCAATTTTACTGTTGGGGTTGTTTCATTGAACTCAGCGTAAACGGAGATAAGATGTCCGTTTATCAAGTTGAGGAAGATGGAACGTTAAGTTCTCTGGATGATTTGTTTTTTGAGGAAGAAGTTTCTCATATCCACGAGCACGTGAACTAAAGTTAACAGTTGAAGCGTTATTGGTCAGGCGAGGAATCGCTTGAACAATAACGCTTTTTTTGTCATGAGGTGCCAAGTCAGGATTAAATTGGACAGCTAGTACACATACTGTATGAACGTTACATTGAATTCAAATGACAGAGGTGGAGGCAGCATGGAACGATTTTGGAGTAATAAATGGTTTGTGGGGTTGATTTATGCCTTATTAATCTTAGTCGGGTTATATTTGCTTTTGCTGATTAAACCTATCTTGTTTCACTTTTTCACATTCATTAAAGCCATCGTGATGCCGTTTTTTATAGCGATAATCATCTCGTATATTTTAAATCCAGTTGTCACGATTCTGAACAAACGCAAAATGCCGAGAACAATTGCCGTATTATTGATTTATAGTGTGTTTATTACATCAGTGACGGTTATTATTATGAATATGACACCAATGTTTGTGGAGCAAGCGGCTGAATTAAATGAACATATGCCACAAATGGCGATGAAAGCACAGTCCCTTGTTGATGGCTTTAATCAAAATCAACTGCTGCCTGACAGTGTTCGAAATGGCTTTAATCATTCCATAGGGAAGCTGGAGACGAAGATTTCCATGGCGGTTGCGAATTACATGAATCAAATTGGGACGACGATCAATATGCTGTTTATAGCTTTCATTGTGCCGTTCCTGGCTTTCTATATCTTGAAGGATTTTCAGATTATCGAGAAAACCGCGCTAGCCATTGTACCGACGAAGCATCGCAAAAAAACCGTCTCCCTGCTCATGGACATTGATACGGCGCTTGGCAACTATATACGCGGGCAGCTCCTCGTGTGCTTGATTATTGGTGTGCTAGCTTATGTGGGCTACTGGTTAATCGGAATGCCGTACCCGTTATTGCTCGCCAGCGTTGTCGCGATCTTCAATATTATCCCGTATATGGGGCCTTTTTTGGGTGCGACACCGGCTATTATTATGGCTTCAACCGTATCGTTGAAAATGGTGCTGTTCGTCGCACTTGTCAATTTGACGGTGCAAATTCTCGAGGGGAATGTGATATCGCCACAAATCGTAGGTAAAACGCTGCACATGCATCCGCTATTTATCATTTTCGCTTTGCTTGTTGGTGGAGAAGTAGCTGGTGTTGTGGGATTGATCTTGGCGGTACCCTTCTTCGCCGTAATGAAAGTCATCATCCAGCATGTGTTCATTCACTTCGTACATAAGCAAACAACCTAGGCAAACTGATCTGGAAACAAGCAAAATACGCACAAAACCCCTTGAGCCATGACTTGCGGGATCATGGTCCAAAGGGTTTTGCACGAGGGTTGAGGAGTTAGGAAAAGGTTGTGGCCCATACGTAAACCATAAAATGGACTACGGAATAAGTGAGTAATAAACAAGCTGTTAGTATGTGTTCGATGAGAAAATTTCTATCGAAGTCATTCATTGATGAGCGACCGCTATTCTTCCCCACAAAGTGACGATAATCTTCGAAGCAAAGTCCGATTACTTTGTGGGGACCCCGAGAGCGGTAAATTTTATCGCCATTAAGAAAGCCGTTTTCAGGAACTGAAAACTTATACGTTCTTAAGTGGTAATGAAAATCATTATCAATAAACTTAGTATACTTCTATTGAGAATCATTGTCAACGGTGATTTTCTGATAAAATTAAACGAGGTAAATGACTATTTCAGATGCTTGTCTTTATCATCACTTTGGCTGTCATCTTCCTCTTTTTGTTCCTTTTGTTCTTGAAACTCGACATGCGATTGCCCCGTTATGTAGTCAAACGGATTGTATCGGCTGTCCGGAATTTGCTTCTTAATGACTGTTTTCGCCATAATGTAAATGATTAAGATGAAGATGGGGAAGATGAGTCCGAGCAAAGTAAGTGTTGAAATGTCCATATGAAGCACCTCCTTATTTCTACATTCTACAGTATGATGCCCTCATATTGACAGGCACCCCCCATAAAGTTATAATTTGCCTTATCTATATGTGAATTAAAGCGTTGATGAAACTTAGTAAGCCATAGCTCATCGTCAGAGAAGAGGTTCCGCTTGGCAGCGAAAACTGCGAAGATCGGCTGGAAGAACCTTTCGGTGCAAGGATGGCCCAAAGCTCGTTTCGGAGCGTGGATGAACTCCACCGGTTGGACCCGTTACAAATCCGCACAAGGAGATTGGATTCACTCTACGCCGTTGGCAAAGGGAGCACGAAACCAATAACCAGGGTGGTACCGCGATGATTCGTCCCTGTTAGCTGCAGGGGCGTTTTTTGTTTTTTGTAAACTTATCCTAAATATGGAGGCTCACAGAGATGAAAGCAAGTGAAATTCGTTCGAAGTGGTTGCAATTTTTCGCAAGTAAAGGGCATAAGGTTGAGCCGAGCTCCTCGTTAGTCCCGCACAACGATCCATCTTTATTGTGGATTAATGCAGGGATTGCACCGTTAAAGCCATATCTGGACGGACGTGAAATCCCAGAGAATCCACGGATTACGAATGCTCAGAAATGTATTCGTACCAATGATATTGAGAATGTAGGTAAAACACGTCGTCACCATACCTTTTTTGAAATGTTGGGCAACTTCTCTATCGGTGATTATTTCAAGAAAGAAGTTATTCCATGGGCTTGGGAGTTCCTAACGGATCCGCAATGGATCGGCTTTGATCCGAATCGGATTTCAGTAACCGTTCACGAAGATGATGAGGAAGCTTTTGACATTTGGAACAAGCAAATCGGCATTCCAGAAGAGCGTATTTATAAGTTGAAAGAAGATAATTTCTGGGATATTGGTGAAGGTCCTTGTGGTCCTTGTACAGAAATTTTCTACGATCGCGGTGATAAATACGGTGACTTGTCGGATCCTGAGTGCTGGCCTGGCGGCGAGAATGAGCGTTTCCTTGAAGTGTGGAACCTCGTATTCACACAGTTCAACCATAACTCCGATGGCAGCTACACACCGCTTCCTAATAAAAATATTGATACAGGCGCAGGATTGGAGCGTTTCGCTTCCATTCTTCAGGATGTTGACTCGAACTTCGATACCGATCTGTTCTTGCCGATCATTGAGAAAACGTGTGAGCTCACTGGTGTTACTTACCATGTAAATGAAGAGCATGATGTGGCTCTTAAAGTCATCGCTGACCATATCCGTACAGTCGCTTTCTCCGTTGGAGATGGCGTGCTTCCTTCCAATGAAGGTCGCGGTTATATCATTCGCCGTTTGCTGCGCCGAGCAGTTCGTTATGGGAAAGTACTAGGACTTGATAAACCGTTTTTATTCAAGCTGGTGTCTACGGTTGGCGACATCATGGGTGTTTATTACCCAGAGGTTGTAGATAAGCGTGAGTTCATCGAGAAAGTGATCCGTACCGAAGAGGAACGTTTCCATGAGACGTTGAGCGACGGGTTGATCATTCTTGCCGAGATGGTTCAGAAAACGCAGCAAGCAGGCACGAACCAAATCAGCGGGCCGGATGCTTTCAAACTATATGATACGTACGGCTTCCCGTTTGATTTGACGGAGGATTTTGCGTCGGAGAAGGGGTTAACCGTTGATCGTTCTGGCTTTGATGCTTCCATGAAGGAGCAGCGTGATCGCGCTCGTGCAGCAAGTAACAAAGAAGGCGGCATGAAGGTTCAAGGCGGACCACTGTCCGAATTAACGATTAAAAGCGAATTTGTTGGATATAATGAATTGGTAGTTACTGCTAATATCGAAGCGATTGTGCATGAGAATGAGCTCGTGGAGCTTGTCGGTGTTGGTGAGACTTGTCAAGTTGTTCTAGATCGTACGCCTTTCTATGCAGAGAGCGGTGGTCAAGTTAGTGATCATGGTACGATTCGTAATGGACAAGTCACTCTGCAGGTTGTTGATGTGATGAAAGCGCCGCATGGCCAACATGTACACAAGGTTATTGTTGAATCTGGCGTACTTCGCAAAGGTGACTCGGTAGAGGCGATTGTAGCGTCTGCACCACGTACGGATATCATTAAAAACCATACGGCGACTCACTTGCTGCATAAAGCACTTAAGGAAGTGCTGGGCACGCATGTTAATCAAGCGGGGTCCCTCGTTGAACCAGATCGCTTGCGGTTTGACTTCTCTCATTTCGGCTCTATCACTAGTGAAGAGCTGCAAGACGTAGAACAACGTGTGAATCAACAAATTTGGAATAGCACGAATGTAGATATTTCCCTCAAAGCGATCGCAGAAGCGAAAGCAATGGGCGCTATGGCACTATTCGGTGAGAAGTATGGCGATATCGTCCGCGTTGTACAAGTCGGCGATTATTCCTTAGAGCTCTGTGGAGGATGTCACGTTCAAAATACAGGTCAAATCGGCTTGTTCAAAATTGTAAGTGAATCAGGGATTGGCTCCGGCGTACGACGGATTGAAGCCGTTTCTGGACGCAGTGCGTATGAGTATTTGGATGGTCAACTGCAACTGTTAAAAGAAGCAGCTGGCTTGCTGAAATCGAACATCACGGATGTTCCTAAACGCGTTGATGCTACCTTACAGCAATTGAAAGAGCTGGCGCGTGAGAATGAGTCACTTCGTGGAAAGCTTGGTCGTATTGAAGCAGGTTCGCTCACGGATCAAGTGAAACAAGTTGCAGGTGTTTCCGTTCTAGCAGCACAAGTCAATGCGGCTGATATGGATTCTCTTCGTAACATCGTTGATGAAATGAAAGGGAAGTTGGGGTCGGCTGTTATCGTTCTCGGTGCTGCTGCAGAAGATAAAGTCAATCTAGTGGCTGCTGTA
Organism: Paenibacillus allorhizoplanae; assembly: GCF_927798215.1. Taxonomy (NCBI): domain Bacteria; kingdom Bacillati; phylum Bacillota; class Bacilli; order Caryophanales; family Paenibacillaceae; genus Paenibacillus; species Paenibacillus allorhizoplanae. Next base: position 62,581 of record NZ_CAKMMW010000013.1, on the reverse strand, counting down.
ACACCTGATCTGGTTTCCAAAGGCTTCCATGCGGGTAAAATTATTAAAGAAGTCGCGGGGGCCGTTGGCGGCAGCGGTGGCGGTCGTCCAGACATGGCGCAAGCCGGTGGTAAGGATGCATCGAAATTGCAAGCGGCGTTAGCGAGTGTCGAGGGGCTGCTTTCCCAATTCGTATAATTATTTTTCTAATGGACAGGAATTTTTAAAACCATAGAGAATATATCACATGTATAACGCAAGTTTTTTCAATTATTTTACAAAGGTCACAAGGAAGTGGGGTGCTCCTGATGAGTTCCATGGACAAAACGATGAAGTTCAATGTGAAGGCGGAAGAGATCGAAACTTCGCCGAAGGATGTATTGCTGGCGGTGTATGATGCTCTTCAGGAAAAAGGGTATAATCCGATTAACCAGATTGTTGGTTACTTACTTTCGGGAGATCCTGCCTACATTCCGCGTCACAATAATGCGAGAAGCCTCATTCGTAAACGGGAACGGGATGAACTGATTGAAGAATTAGTTCGTGCTTATCTGGGTCAACACAAATAGAAGAAAAGAGAACCAGCATGAGATGGATGGGCTTGGATTATGGGGATAAAACCATTGGTGTCGCATTAAGTGATGAGCTTGGATGGACGGCCCAAGGGCTTGAAGTGATTCGCCGCAATAAGCCGGGAGAAGACATTGAACGGCTTATACAGATTGTTAATGAATATGGCGTATCGCAGGTTGTAGTGGGGTTGCCCAAGAATATGAACAATACGATTGGCCCCCGCGGCGAGATTGCGATTGCCTTTTCGCAAGAATTAGAGCAAAAAATCAGTGTACCAGTACACCTATGGGATGAGCGATTAACAACCGTAGCTGCGACACGGACGCTTCTTGAAGCGGATGTAAGTCGGAAGAAACGGAAGCTAGTCATTGATAAGATGGCTGCACAGCTAATTCTACAAGGGTATATGGATGCCAATATGAAGAGGTGAATGAACATGTCCAAAGAAGAATTGCGTGAAGAAGAACCAGAAATCATTTACATCCCGGACGATGAAGGCAACGAAGAAGAGTTCGAGGTTATCATGAAATTCGAAGTGGACGGTTCAGATAAGAAATATATGATGGTTGTGCCTACAGACGGCGGAGACGAAGAATCCGACGAAGTGTATGCATTCCGTTACGAAGAAGACGACGATGGTGAGGATTTGAAGCTATTCACCATTGACGACGAAGAAGAATGGAACATTGTGGAAGAAACGTTCAACACCTTAATGGCGGAGTTCGATGAGGAAGAAGAAGCATGAGTTTGACAACACCTTCTGATGTATTGCGCAAAACTTATGGGGATGATATTCTGTTGTCTGACGACCAAAGTGAGTCGACGGTGTATCAACTTCTGAAAGAATTCGTCTATGAGAACCAAACATATGCTGTTATGCAATCGGAAGCCTTGAAGAAGGAAGAGGAAGTTGCTCTTTTTCGTGTCATTTCGGGTGCTGACGGTGAATATGAACTAGTTACCATTGACGATGACGATGAGTGGGAAACGGTTTCGGAGTTATACGACGAAATGGTTTTCCCTGAGCAAGACGATTTGTGAGAAGTAGATAACCGAGCGGATGAAATCCGCTCGGTTTTGTTGTGCATATGGTTAATGCTAGTATGGTAAGCTACAGCCAAGGCTTGATGATGGATGTTTTTAGGAGGAATCGAAGCGTTGTGAATATGGATGATGAGTATGAAGAATTACAGAAGCCTAAGCGTAGAGTTCTGAAATGGGTATTGATTAGCTTTAGCATCGTCGTGTTGCTTGTTCTCGGTACTGCAGGTGGCATTGGATTGTTTATTGCAAGTGCGCTGCAGCCAGTTGATGCTTCTGACCAAGAGGTCCGTGTATCGATTCCGCAAGGCTCCAGCTCGATACAGATCGCAGATGAATTAGAAACGAAAGGTCTTATTAAGAATTCTTCCATTTTCACGTACTATTTAAAGTTTAAAAAGCAGGGCTCCAAATTTCAAGCTGGTGAATATGCGATGAAGCCAGGTATGACATTTGAAGCGATGATTGATAAGCTCAACAAGGGAGATGTTGTGAAGGAAGAAATGATTCGCATCACGATTCCTGAGGGCTTTACAATTGAGCAGATCGCCACGAAAGTGAGCGAACAGAGCACTTGGAAGAAAGAAACGTTTCTGGGGCTTATCGATGATCCTGCGGGCTTTAAAACTGAGTCAACGCTATCCATTCCGGACACTAAAAATATCAGACATCGACTAGAGGGATATATATTCCCTGAAACGTATGAATTTAAGAAAGGCTCTACCGAAAAGGAGTTTGTCGAACGTTCATTAGACCAACTAGACAAGATGCTCGCGACGCTTCCACCTGATTGGAAGGACAAGTTAAAGTCTCGTAATCTCTCGATACACCAGATGCTGACGATTGCTTCGTTAATTGAGCGGGAGGTTGTTGTTGATTCGGAGCGTGCTACTGTTTCCGGGGTCATCGTGAATCGTTTGAAAATGAACATGCCGCTTCAGATTGATGCGACGGTACAGTATTTATTCGATAAGTCAAAGGAGCGTTTATTGGAAAAGGATCTTCAAATCGAGAGTCCATATAACACGTATTTGAATACTGGCTTGCCACCAGGTCCGATTGCGAGTCCTAGTCTAGCCTCGATTAAGGCAGCTATCTATCCGGAAGAAACGAAATATGTATTCTATGTAACGAAGAAGGATGGAACTATGGGCCATTTGTTTGCAGAAACCTTTGAAGAGCATAAGAAGAATATTGCCAATAGTAAGAAGGCCACGAATTAAGTTGACAGAAGGTAGGTAAGTACGTGAATAAACCAGAATTAGTCATCAGCTGTGGTTCAGTCGCTGATTTGAAACAAATGATACTTGCAGGTGCAGATGCCGTTATTATCGGGGAAGATCGCTATGGGCTTCGGCTGCCAGGTGAAGTGAAGCTGGACGAGATCGGGGAAGCCGTCGCATGGGCTCACGAACGGAACGCGAAAGTGTATGTCGCGGTCAACAATATTTTGGACAATCAAACACTCGAAGGTTTAAAAGAGTACTTAGCCGCCCTTCAGGCAAATGATGTTGACGCCATTATTTTCGGAGATCCAGCAGTCCTTATGACGGTTCGTCAATTACCTAAGTCGCTGCCTCTTCATTGGAATGCGGAAATGACTTCAACGAATTACGCAACAGGGAATTATTGGGGCAAGCAAGGCGCAGTTCGAGTTGTTCTCGCAAGAGAGTTGAACATGGAGCAGGTGCTGGATTTTAAAGCGAAGTCAGATATTCCTGTTGAAGTTCAAGTGCATGGAATTACGAACATTTATCACTCCAAGCGTGAGCTTGTCAAAAATTATATGGCACATCAAGGAACAACGCCGGAAGAGGATCGTTCGAAAGGACGAGGGCTATTCCTCATTGAGCACGAACGACGTGACCAACGGTATCCTGTCTACGAGGATTGCAATGGCACGCACATTATGAGTTCTGAAGACTTTTGTATGCTGGAAAATTTGCCAGAGCTTATCGACGGCAATGTGGATAGTTTGAAAATTGAAGGCTTGCTCAAATCATCGCAGTACAATGAAACGGTCGTGAGGAGCTATCGCGCTGCGATTGATGCTTATCTTGCGAATCCCGAAGGCTATGAGTTTCAGCAAGAGTGGCTGGATGCGATTGTGGAGCTTCAGGATCCTGAACGTGAACTTAGTTTCGGATTTTTCTATAAAGAACAGGTATATTGATCGAAGAAAGAAGGTGCACTCCTAGATGACGACAGCCGTAGAAGCACGAGCCAGGGGTAAACGTGTAAGACTTGATAAGCCGGAGCTTCTAGCTCCAGCTGGTAATTTGGAAAAGCTGAAATTTGCGATTCATTATGGCGCAGATGCTGTATATATTGGAGGACAAAAGTATGGTTTGCGTTCAAACGCCGACAATTTTTCCAAAGAGGAAATGCGTGAAGGCGTCGAATTTGCGAAGCAGTATGGTGCCAAAGTATTCGTAGCAACGAATATCTACGCACATAATGAGGATATAGAAGGGTTAGATGAGTACTTACGAGGACTGCAGGAGGTTGGTATTTCAGCTATCATCGCCGCAGATCCCATCATCATGGAAACGTGTCGACGTGTTGCTCCTGAGCTGGAAGTCCATGTTAGTACGCAGCAGTCGGTAATGAACTGGCAAACGGTACAGTTCTGGAAAGATCAAGGGATCGAACGTGTCGTATTGGCGCGTGAGGTTAGCATGCAGGAAATCGATGAAATCAAAGCGCATGTGGATGTCGAAATTGAAGCTTTTATTCATGGCGCCATGTGCAGTTCGTATTCGGGTCGCTGTGTGTTGTCCAATCACTTTACAGATCGAGACTCGAACCGTGGCGGCTGCTCCCAATCATGCCGTTGGAAATATGATCTATTCACCAAGGATCATCCGCTTGATGCACCGTTGGCAACGGATTTTCCTATGTTTGCTGAGGATGACGATGCATTCACCATGGGCTCCAAGGACTTAAGCATGATTGATCATATAGCGGATATGATTGAATCGGGTGTGGATAGCTTTAAGATCGAAGGCAGAATGAAGAGTATTCACTATGTGGCAACAGTCGTGAATGCCTATCGTCAGGCGATCGATGCTTATTTCGAAGATCCGGAGCATTTCAAGCTCAATCCTGTGTGGCAGGATGAGATTCATAAAGCGGCGAATCGACCTTTGAACGATGGATTCTTTTATGAAGCGCCAGGTCATGAGGATCACATTTTTGAACCAGAGGATAAGGTCGTTGGCTTTGATTTCGTTGGATTGGTTATGGGGTATAACGCAGATACTGGAGTTGCTCTTATTCAGCAAAGGAATCATTTCAAGCCTGGCCAAGAAATTGAGTTTTTCGGCCCTGAAGGGACGCATTTTAAACAAACGGTTGGCGTAATCCAAGATGAAGCGGGTCAAGAATTAACCGCGGCTAGACATCCCTTACAGTTAGTTCAGATAAAAGTGGATTTACCTGTAAAAAAATGGGATATGATGCGTAAGAAAACAGGAAAATAGTACCATGGAAGCTTTCTCCAGTGTGAGTTATATTGGAGAAAGCTTTTTTTATTCTTTTATATCGTTTTATAGAGGATATTGGAAATGAATGTCGAAATTTACGTGTAACAATGCATGTAAACCTTTTCATTTGAGTAAACAATCAAAAGAAGGTAATTAGAAACTAATGGTGGTGAACGAAATGACAAAAAAACTCCAAGGTATCCGCTCCATTTTAAACAAAGTAGTTCAAGCAACTGGTCAAGTTCGAAGGGGTCGAAATGTTGACACTGCAGGTGGTGGATCAGCTTCACCGAATGGTACATACGCGTTCAAAGGTCCGAGCAACATTAAGCTCGAAAATCCTGTGAAATCTGTTGGTATGAAGTTATTTCTGATGTTTTTTATTAGTATTTTGTTTTTCGTTCTTGTAGTAGGGATGATTTCGTATTCTGTCTCCAAAAGTGTAATTAAGAATAAGGTGTCCGAATCCAGTTTACAAACCGTGACACAAGCAGGTCAGAAATTAGATTTCCTGTATCAGACCTTTGATGATGTATCGTTACAAATTATGCTCAATAAAGAATTGCAGGATTTACTTGATAAGGTTCCTAAATTGGAGGCATCCTCCTATGAAGCACTAGATGTTACACGTCAATTGACAGAAAAATTAAACGTAGTGACCTTCTCCAACAAATCAATTAAAACGCTTCATTTGTATCGTCCAGATGGTAAGTTGATTGTGATTACTGGAGCTGGTGGCTCTCCGGCAACTGAAAATTCAGCTTCGACAGAGTGGTTTAAAGCAACTGTAGAAAACGCGGGTAAAGTAACTTGGTTAGACAGTCAAGTCAAAGGATACTCAAGCAGTTCAACGAATACGTTTGCGATCAGCCGTCTGATGCGTAATACGTTAACGAACTCGTCAACAGCTGTTTTAGTTATAGAGCTGAGCACAGACATCTTGACGAAAGAGTTAAGCGGCATGTCTTTAGGAGATGACAGTAATGTCATCATTACGAATCAGAAAAATATAAATATCGCATTAAAAGATTTGAGTCAAATTGGCAAGGAATCATCTATCCAACTTACGAAGGAACAACTTGAAGAAGAACATGGTTCCTTTATCACGAAAGATGATCACTTGGTTGCATTCTACAAGTCAGCCGTATCTGGTTGGAACTTGGTTGGTGATATTCCAGTTAGTGCGCTAGTGAAAGATGCGAAGAAAATTTACAACTACACGCTTCTGATCGCCTTATTTGCAGCGATTGCAGCTGTCATCATCGGTATCATCGTAGCTAGAATGATTGGTAGTCCACTCATTAATCTGCGTAACCTGATGCAGCAAGGTGCCAAAGGTAAACTTACGGTTCGCGCTAATTACAAGTCCAAGGATGAGATTGGACAGTTAGGTGCAAGCTTTGACGTCATGATGCAGCAGATCACGACATTGGTACAGCAAACAAGTACATCTGCACAAGCTGTATTTGAAACAGCGCAAGAATTGACGAACTCTTCTAAAGTAACGGCAACAGCTGCAAGAGAAATTGCTGTAGCGACGGATGAGATTTCCAATGGCGCAGGCGGTTTGGCGACGGAGTCTGAGAAGGGCAACGAGCTGACGCACCATATCGGCATTCAAATGAAGCAAGTTATTGAAGCCAATCTTGAAATGGGAACTGCGGCGGCCGATGTACAAACGTCCAGTGAGCTTGGAACGAAGTACATGTCAGAGTTGATTGCCAAAACGAATCTGACGGAAGAAATGATCCGCTCCATGGTTGATAAAGTGGATAAACTGAAAGAAAGCACACGTTCGATCCGTAAAATTTTGGATCTGTTGAATAACATTTCGAAGCAAACGAATATCTTGTCTTTGAATGCCACAATTGAAGCGGCACGTGCAGGTACAGCGGGCAAAGGCTTCATGGTCGTTGCGGATGAAATTCGTAAGCTTGCTGATCAGTCCAAACAATCTATCGATGTTGTTGGGCAAATTACGGAAACGATTCAAGGCGAGATCGATGAAACCGTTAAAGTTCTTTCAACAGCAACCCCAATCTTCCAAGAGCAGATCATGGCTGTTAAAGAAGCAGATACGATTTTCAAACAAGTAACGAATCACATGGGTGGCTTTATTGTTCAGTTGAGTACCGTTAGTGATTCCATTTCTACACTAGAACAATCACAAGTGGTACTGTCAGATGCCATGACGAATGTTAGTGCAGTTGCTGAGGAATCGTTGGCGACTTCCGAGGAAGTGGCTTCCCTAAGTTCCGAACAGCTGAGTATTAGTGATGGTTTGGTGAAATTGTCGGACAAGCTGGATCAACTGTCCCAATCATTGACCGATACTTTATCCAAATTCGAAGTGTAATAGCAAGTCAAGTCCACTCTCCATTAGGAGGGTGGATTTTTTTGTGTTTTCGAAGTGCGGAAGCGGTTTGATGTGAAGCCAGAATGCCGATACTGAAAGCAATAAGGTCATTTGAAGCATATAAAAGGGGATCGTATCATGAGTGAGAATCAATTATCATCGATGGAGAAGAGACGTATGTTTTTGATGCTCTTTTTGATTCTGCTTTTATTTGCAGGTATATTCGGCAAGTTGTTCTGGATCCAAATCGCGGCAACGGAAAGCTACTCCTCACGAGGAATCAATTTGGTGAAAAATTCCGTGGTTCAAAGGCAACGCGCACTTGTCTTAGAGAGCGGAAGAGGCGAGATCCTGGATCGCAATTTACAGCCTTTGACTGGTAATATTGTGAAAGCACTAGTCGCTTTCCCGATCAATAGCGAATTTGCTATGAATGGTCAGGAAGTGAGCCAACTAGCACGTATTTTGAAGACGAATAAAGAAAGTTGGTTATCCTTTGCTCGTAATTTGAAGGAGCCGCAAGTATGGGGGACGCAAGATGGGGGGAAGGCACTCTCGTTGAGTTCGCAACAGGTGAAGGAGATAGATCGGTTAGGGTTAGCGAATATTAAGGTTGTTGAAATGGAAGATCGTTATCCTACTGGCATGACAGCTCGTCAGTTAATTGGCTTTATCGGTCAAAATCCAGATCGTGTCATGCAACTCTACGGCTCAGATTTGGAAAAAGGGCGACTTGCTCTGACTTCGAAGATTGGCGGAGCAGGCCTTGAGAAGTCGTTCGACGCATGGCTTCGCGGTGTGGGTGAAACCTCGATATCCTATTTCACGGATGCGGGGAAGAGGCCTCTAGCGGGATTGGACGCACGGATGATTGCACCGGATAACTCTTTCTACCCTGTAAAGCTAATTACGACCTTAGACAGCCATGTGCAGCAGCAAATTGAAGCACTAATGGATAAGCTGAATATTCGTGAGGGAGCGGCAGTTGTGCAAGAGGCAGCACAAGGCGATGTTATCGCGATGGCGAGCAGGCCGAACTACAATCCTTTACAAGTAGATCTTGCCAGTAATAATTGGAGTAATTATGCAATCAAGGCGACGGCGCCTGGTTCGATTTTCAAAACAATTGTAGCCGCGGCAGCGTTGGATGAGAAGGTTGTGACACCTACGGAAACGTTTGATTGTGAAGGCGCGCTTGGGAAGTACGGCTTTACATGCTGGCGGAAAGATGGACATGGACCTTTAACCTTAGAAGAGGGATATGCGCAATCGTGTAATATCGTGTTCGCGAATGTCATGCGGCGTCTAACAGCCACTCAACTAGAGAAATATGCCGATAAACTAGGTGTGTTAAATGAGGTTGGCTGGACAGGGAAAACGGATACGAGAGATGCTTTTGAACAATTTGATTCCGAAGAGAGAGGGCAATTATTTGCTGCACATACCCCAGAGAATGATGAGGGGGTACTCATGCAAACGGCGATTGGTCAAAGGGACGTCAGAATGACGCCACTACAGGCGTCAAATATGGTTGTGACCTTGTTGAATGATGGGAAGGGCTTTACCCCTAGAGTTGTGAAAGAAATTCAGTATCAAACGGGACGTGAGATGGAAGCATTTCCTGTTAAAAGCTTAGCTTCGGATGATGGCAAAATATCAGCAGCAACGAGTCGAACCTTACTGAACTGGATGAGGGAGGTTGTTACTGAAGGAACAGGTCAAAGTCTGCAAGGTGCGAAGTGGAAGCTGGCAGGTAAATCAGGGACAGCACAGATTCAAAATGGTAATCAAGAGAAAGTAAATCAATGGTTCATTGGCTATGGACCTGTGGAGACTCCTCGTTATGCGGTATCCGTCGTGATTAAAAATACGGACCCAACAGAAAGTAATAAGGCGATTCCTTTATTTAAGGGGATCATGGACATTTTGGCGAGCCAAGGGTTGTCAAACAGCAAATAACAGGTATGATGGATGTTAAGCCTATTTGGCTATCCAAGCTGATGACACATACTAAACTCAGGAGACCTAACATTATGGCGACCCAACTGCCTTCAACCTTACGCTTGCTAGATCGTTCAAATGATACCGAAGCCCAACCAATTTTATACGCTTTTGCTTTAGAAGAGCTCTTATGTCGTGCAATCGGGCAAGGAACACCTCCCATCTTACATATTTGGCGGCACCCGCGTGCGTTCGTTATGGGATTAAGAGATAGCCGATTGCCAAGCGCAGCGAATGCAGATGAATGGCTGCGAAGCCAAGGTTATGATACGGCTGTACGTAACTCTGGTGGAGCGGCAGTACCCTTAGATAAGGGAGTTGTTAATATTTCTCTGCTGCTCCCGAAGGGAGCGGGAGATATGGAGCATCGCAAAGATTTCGACCTAATGGTCGGAGTGATTCGAGAAGTAATGGCTTCCATTACGAACCGAATTGACCAAGGGGAAATTATTGGTTCATTTTGCCCAGGTGAATTCGATCTGAGCATTGGAGGGCGTAAATTTTGCGGTATTGCACAACGCAGACAGCAGCTTGCTATTTCAGTACAAGCTTTTCTGATTGTTGAAGGGCGCGGCGAGGAGAAGGCTGCATTAGCTCGTGGTTTTTATGAGAGAGCTGCCATATCAGCAACCAAACATGACTATCCGGTTGTGGTTCAGGAAAGCATGTCAAGCTTAGCGGAGTGTTTGCATTTGCCATTAACAGCAGAGTTGTTTGTTGAACAGCTGCGACAGGTAATGAACAATCGAGGCATTCCGTTTGCTCAAGCTGAGGAAATCGCCGGCTATCCCGACGATTCTCAGATACATGAAATGATTACGCTAATGAAGGAGCGCTATGCGATTTCATCCTAAAAAATAATGCAGCGCCGCTGGCAGTTCAATTTGCCAAAAACCCCATAAATGCTTGCCAGGTTTCTCTGTATAATGAAGCGTGGCATTTTTGTCTTGCAAAAACGTGTGCGTCAGTCTGTTTTCCCGGACGAAATCGAAGGTACCCCGCTCTGTTGGAACGTCAGTTTCGTCTGTGCCGATTAACATATAAATCTCAAGCCAAGATAAGTCATCTTCTTGTTTAATTCTTTCACGAGTTATGTCGAAAAATGCGCCTGACAAGGATATAACTCGGCAAAAAAGGCTAGGATAATCTAAGGCGAGATGCAAGGAAACTGTTCCACCAAGTGAATCTCCTGCAAGAATGCGTTCTGATCGGTCCGTACGGACGGGATAGCGGCTTTCTACATAAGGGAGAAGCTCCTCTGCGAAGAATTGACAGTAGGCATCATGACGCTCTCCTTCAGGGGCATATTCGGATGTTCGATTCGCATTATTCACATCGACTCCGACAACGATGGCAGGCTCCAGATCCTCATCAAGGATTAATCGAGTAAGGGTTGTAGCAATTCTGCCGAAATTAAAGAACTGTTCACCATCTTGACAGTAAATAACGGGATAAGAGAGCAGTTCGTTATAACCAGGGGGGAGATAGATCCGCAGGGGACGATTTTCTCCAAGCAGGCTCGAGGTTAGTTCATCTTTTACAATAGTACGCTTATACAAACGGGAGTCGTCTAGCATCGTGGATCTCCTTCGCAATTGGGGTAGGTGTATTATAGCAGTTGTTGTTTCCCTATAAACTGTATTATATATTTTGTTAAACTGTACTATTCACTGACAGTAAAAAAGGTGAGATCCCCCGCCACTACTGGTGTACAATTCACCAAAACAGGATTATAATAATACTATAACAGAAGTTCAGATAGTAGGCACCAAAATCATATAAGAGGTGAAATGGTATGAGTAAGCCACTTGTCAGCCAAGCAAATTATGAAGTGACCACAGAAAAGGTTGAACCATTGCAGGTTCTTGCTCCAGATGGCACAGTTGTAAATCCCGACAAAATGCCGAAGCTTAGCGATGAACAATTAAAAGAATTAATGAGAAGAATGGTATTCACACGCGTATGGGATGAAAGAGCAGTCAATCTAGGTCGTCAAGGCCGTCTTGGTTTCTATGCACCAGTTTCTGGTCAAGAAGCATCCATGATTGGTAGTGAATTTGCCCTGAATAAAGACGATTTCATTTGCCCAGGTTACCGCGATATGCCGCAATTGGTATGGCACGGTCTTCCGCTTTATCAAGCATTCTTGTATTCCCGCGGTCATCAACACGGCGGACAAATTCCGCAAGATGTTCACGTACTTATGCCACAAATTATTATCGGCGCACAAATTCTTCACGCAACAGGCGTAGCGATGGCTTTCAAAAAGCGCAACCAACCGCGTGTAGCAATCACATATACAGGTGACGGCGGAAGCTCCGAAGGCGATTTCTACGAAGGTATGAACTTTGCAGGCGCATTTAAGTTGCCTGTCATTTACTTTGTACAAAACAATGGTTACGCAATTACAACACCATATTCGAAACAAACAGGAGCACTTTCTGTTGCACATAAATCCGTTGCTGCGGGTATCAAAGGCGTGCAAGTAGACGGCATGGACGTTCTAGCTGTTGTTCAAGCGGTTACTGAAGCTGCTGAAAGAGGACGCAGAGGCGAAGGCGCTACGTTGATCGAAGCATTGACATACCGTTTCCGTCCACATTCCTTGGCGGATGATACGACGAAATACCGTACCAAAGACGAAGAGTCCGATTGGGAACCAAGAGATCCGCTTACACGTATGCGTTTGTTCTTGACGAAAAAAGGTCTTTGGAGCGAAGAAGAGGAAGCGAAAGTAAAGGAAGAAGCGAAAGCTACTGTTGCTGAGCACATCAAAAAAGCGGAAGAAACAGAGAAAATGACAGTCGCTGGTTTGATCGACTCCATGTTCGAAGTAACACCTTCACATTTGGAAGAACAAAAAGAATTGTATAAATAGAGCAAACGTTCGAAACAAGTTTTAACTAAGATTATGCTTACGGGGCAAGTTTTCTAACGAAAACATTTAGGAGGCACAGAGTAGTCATGGCACAAATGACAATGATTCAAGCGATAAAAGACGCGATGCGCGTAGAATTAGAAAGAGATCCTAATGTTATTTTGTTCGGTGAAGACGTTGGTAATGTTGGTGGCGTGTTCCGTGCAACAGAAGGCTTACAAAAAGAATTCGGCGAAGAGCGCGTATTCGATACGCCTCTTGCTGAGTCCGCAATCGGCGGACTTGCGGTTGGTTTAGGCGTACAGGGCTTCCGCCCAATCGCTGAAATCCAATTCGTAGGTTTCATTTACGAAGCACTTGACCAAATTTGCGTGCAAGCGGCTCGTATGCGTTACCGTTCCGGTGGACGTTATAACTCCCCAATCGTATTCCGTACGCCATTTGGCGGCGGTGTAAAAGCGGCTGAGCTTCATACTGATGCACTTGAAGGTCTACTTGTTCAAACACCAGGGATTAAAGTGGTTGTTCCTTCCAATCCTTATGATGCGAAAGGACTACTAATTGCAGCTATTCGCGATAATGACCCTGTTTTCTTCATGGAGCATTTGAACTTATACCGTGCGTTCCGCGGCGAAGTACCAGAAGGCGAATATACAGTCGAACTTGGTAAAGCGAATGTTGTCAAAGAAGGTTCAGACGTTACCATCATTACTTACGGCGCTATGGTTCACACTTCCATGAAAGCCGCTGAAGAAATCGAAAAAACAGAAGGCGTGAAAGTAGAAGTTATCGACCTTCGTACACTTCTTCCATTGGATATTGATACCATTGTCACTTCCATTAAGAAAACAAATCGCGCGATTATCGTTCAAGAAGCGCAAAAAACATCTGGAGTAGCTGCAGAGGTTATTGCTCAAATTAATGAAAAAGCGATTCTACATCTGGAAGCGCCAGTTCTACGTATTTCACCACCAGATACGGTGTATCCATTTGCACAGATCGAAGATGCTTGGTTGCCAAGTCCAGCAAGCGTTATTGCTGGAATTAAGAAAGTACTTGAATTCTAATTCACCCAGTCGAAGGTAACAGGAGGTCGTACACGTGGCATTGTTTGAATACAAGTTCCCAGAGCTTGGTGAAGGCATACATGAAGGCGAGATCGTGAAAATGTTAGTTAAAGCGGGTGACACCGTAACTGACGAAACGATTCTTATGGAAGTACAGAATGATAAAGCAGTCGTTGAAGTTCCTTGTCCAGTTGAAGGCAAGATCGTCAGCGTTGCAGTCAAAGATGGACAAGTCTGCACAATCGGTGAGCTTGTGATGACGATTGAAGTGACAGGCGAGATGCCTGCGGCTTCGATGCATCACGGATCCAGCCACGCGGCACCAGCCGTGGCTGTAGCAACACCACCTGCAGCAGCTCCTGCGCCAGCAGCAGTAGCAGCACCTGCAGCAGCGCCTGCTGCAGCTGTACCAGCGCCAACCGCGCCAACAGGTGGCGCGGGCCGCGAAGTGCTTGCGACGCCTAGCGTGCGCAAGCTGGCAAGAGAGAAAGGCATCACACTCGCAGAGGTGACGCCTACAGGGAAGCACGGCCGCGTAACACGCGAGGACGTGGAAGGCTTTGGAGGAGCTGGCACAGCGGCTCCGGCAGCAACAGAAGCAGCAGCACCAGCAGCTGAAACAACTGCGGCACCGTCATCAGTGTCATCAGTGCAGGTAGTAACAGCTGGCGATCGCGTCGAAGAACGGATCCCGTTCAAGGGCATCCGTAAAATCATCGCGAACGCGATGGTTAAATCCGTGTACACGGCTCCGCACGTGACATTGATGGATGAGATCGACGTGTCGGCACTTGTCGCTCTTCGTGAGCGTACGAAGCCTCTAGCAGAGAAAAAAGGCGTGAAACTGACATACCTTCCTTTCATCGTGAAAGCATTGGTAGCAGCTTGCCGTCAATTCCCGGTCATGAACGCGATGATCGACGAAGAGAAGCAAGAAATCGTCTACAAAAAGTACTACAACATCGGGATCGCAACAGATACAGAAAATGGCTTGCTCGTTCCTGTTATCCATGATGCTGACCGTAAAAACGTATGGTCGATCGCTTCTTCGATCAAAGATTTGGCTACTCGCGGACGCGATGGCAAATTGGCAGCGAATGAGTTGAAAGGCAGCACAATCTCCATCACGAACATTGGTTCCGTTGGCGGTATGTTCTTCACACCAGTTATCAACTTCCCTGAAGTTGCGATCCTAGGTGCAGGCCGTATCACAGAGAAACCAGTTGTGAAAAACGGACAAATCGTTGCCGCACACGTTATGGCGCTTTCCTTGAGTTTCGATCACCGTATCGTAGACGGAGCGACAGCACAAAGCTTCTTGAACTACATCAAACAGCTTCTGGCTGATCCAGAGCTTCTCGTCTTGGAGGTGTAACATCATGGTTGTAGGAGATGCTTCTTTAGATATAGATTTATTGGTTATCGGTGCGGGTCCTGGCGGTTACGTTGCTGCGATTCGCGCAGCACAGCTTGGACAAAGTGTTCTTATTGTTGATAAAGACGCTTGGGGCGGCGTATGTTTGAACCGCGGCTGTATCCCATCCAAAGCTTTGATCTCAGCAGCACATACGTATGAGCACGCTCAGCATGCCGATAGCATCGGGATCTCCGTAGAGAACGTAAAAGTGGACTTTGCGAAGGTACAAGCTTGGAAAAACAGCATTGTTGCTAAACAAACAGGCGGCGTTAGCGGCTTACTAAAAGGCAACAAGATCCAAACGTTCCAAGGTGAAGCGATGTTTATCAACGAGCACGAAGCACGTGTGTTCAATGATGCAGAAGCACCGCGTTACCGTTTCAAAAACTGTATTATCGCAACAGGTTCCCGTCCGATTGAGTTGAAAGCTTTCCCTTACGGTGGAAGAATCATCTCTTCAACAGAAGCGTTGAACTTGCCTGAAATCCCGAAAAGCATGATCGTTATCGGTGGTGGTTATATCGGGATCGAGCTTGGCCAAACGTATGCGAAATTCGGTACGAAAGTGACTGTGTTAGAAGGCTCTGATCACGTGCTTCCTGGTTTCGAGAAAGAATTAACGAAGCTGGTTGCTAAGAACTTAGAGAAAGTTGGCGTAGAGGTTCATACCGAAGCGTTAGCGCAATCCTGTACGAAAACAGACAACGATGTTACGGTTACATTCACAGTTAAAGGCGAAGAGAAACAAGTCACGGCAGATTACGTACTTGTAACTGTTGGTCGTCGTCCGAACACAGATGGCGAACTTGGTCTAGATCTTATTAACTTGAAAATGACAGACCGCGGTTTGATCGAAGTCGATAAGCAAGGTAGAACGAGCATTCCTCACATTTTCGCAATCGGTGATGTTGTTCCTGGTCTTTCCTTGGCGCACAAAGCTTCCTATGAGGCAAAAGTGGCGGCTGAAGCGATTGCTGGTCACGCAAGCATCGTTGATTACAAAGCAATGCCTGCTGTCGTATTCTCCGATCCGGAGATTGCTGGCGTTGGTCTAAGCGAAACCGAAGCGAAAGCGCAAGGAATCAATGTTACCATTGGTAAATTCCCTTATGCGGCTAACGGACGTGCGAATTCTTTGAATGCGGCTCAAGGCTTCGTGAAGCTTGTCGGCGACAAAGAAACAGGCCAACTGCTTGGTGGACAAATCGTAGGACCAGAAGCTTCGAACTTGATCGGTGAGCTAGCGCTTGCTGTAGAGATGGGCGCTAACCTGGAAGATATCGCACTTACGATTCATGCACATCCAACATTGACTGAAATGATTATGGATGCCGCTGAAGGTGCACTTGGACACCCGATTCACCAACTTGGTAAATAATTCTTTAATTACGGTTATTAGATGCCTTTAGATAAAAGTCCCGAGAGTTTGGCTGTAAAGCCGCTCTACGGGACTCTTTTATTTCATGGGAGGAATATGGAATGAACTTTCAGACTATCAACGGATGACCATTGGTTGCATACATAGCCAAGAATAAATAGATCGAAGCATACACATGCCGAGGTCTTATTTCTTTTTCCCGCATACAATGAACTATTGACAGACTCGAACGAGATACCAATAGGGGGAATTTCCATGTTCAAATGGATGTTCGTTACGCTAGTAAGGCTTTTACTTCCGTGCTTGCGTCTGTTTGTGTTGCTTGCTTTTAAGGTGAAAGTGACTGGCATGGCAAAACTCGATATGACGGGAAAAACAGTGCTCATTCCGAACCACGTATCGTTGTTGGATGCGGTGGTGCTCGCTTTAATTTTGCCTAAAGACGTGGCATTCGTAGTGAATACGAACATTGCGAAGCGATTTGCGTGGATACTCCATTTCAGAGCGCATATTACTGTAGACACCTCGAATCCTTATGCGGTACGTAAAATGCTGAAAACGATTCAAAGTGGAACACCCCTTGTCATTTTTCCAGAAGGACGGATCACGACAACAGGTGGCATGATGAAAATATACAGCGGCATAGGGTACCTTGCCTTACGATCTCAGGCTCGAATTGTACCGATTTCTATTGCAGGTTTGGAGTATTCGAAGCTATCGTATTTACGTGGGAAAATAAAACAACGATGGTTTCCGCAGGTGAACATTACGTTTGGTGAAGCTTTTCAGGTCCCCGCAGGGGATGAGCGCTTCACTAGAAAAGTTCAAAAGGAGCAAGCGACCGAGGTGATCCGCACTAAACTGTTAGATCATTTGCTGGATAGTCGGCTACAGCCCGAGGTTAACTTATTCAACGAGCTGCTGGAGGCGGCTCGAAGGCACGGTCAATCGAGAGTCATTTGCGAAGATGTGATGAGTCATTCTGCATTGACGTATCGGAAGCTGCAGTTGAGTAGCTATACATTGGCAGTTCGGTTGGGCAAGTTTTTGGATGGACAAAAGCGGGTTGCTTTATTGCTTCCCAATGCCGCGGGACATGTGGTGACGTTGTTTTCAGTATTCCGATTAGGAATTACGCCAGCGATATTGAATTACTCTGCCGGTAGGCAGGCGATGCTGGAAGCGTGTGAAACGGCCGAAGTGAGTACGGTGCTGACATCTAGAGTTTTTATCGAGAAGGCGGGTCTATCCGATTTTATCCAGAGTGCTAGCAGGTTATTCACACTTATTTATCTGGAGGATGTTAAGGAAGCGCTAACTTTACAAGATAAGTTCCATGGTTTGTTGGACTTTTTGATGCGGAAGAAGGGGCCAGTGGGTGCTGGTCTTAATGAAGCTGTGCTATTCACTTCAGGCAGTGAGAGTAAACCGAAGGGTGTCGTCCTGACGCACCGAAATATTTGCGCGAATATTCAGCAGGCAAGGCTTGTTATTGCCTTTAATAGTTCAGATAGTGTGCTTGGCAGCATGCCGATGTTTCATTCGTTCGGGCTGACTGCGGGCACGATGCTTCCGATTCTTTCGGGGGTGAAGCTGGTTCTATATCCAAATCCCTTGCATTACAAAGTCATTCCAGAGCTCGTGTATGACCGGAATATTACGATTTTATTCGGCACGTCAACGTTTCTTGGTGCTTACGCGAGAACGGCGCATCCTTATGATTTTGCTCATTCCCTGCGTTATGTTGTGGCTGGTGCCGAAAGGCTGAAAGAGGAAGTGCGTCAAATTTGGCAGGATAAATTCGGGATTCGCATTCTAGAGGGCTATGGAACGACGGAAACGACGCCCGTTATATCACTAAATACACCGATGCACGGGAAGAAAGGTTCAGTAGGCAAATTGCTGCCAGGGATTGAGGCTGTGGTGGAAGCGGTAGATGGGATTGCGACAGGTGGTCATCTGCTCGTAAGAGGCCCGAATGTGATGAAAGGGTATTTGATTCATAGTCGGGGCTTCGTTCCTGCGTCGGAGTGGTATAGCACCGGGGATATTGTGACGTTGGATGATCAAGGTTACTTGTTCATTCAAGCGCGTTTGCAGTCTTTTGCTAAAATAGGTGGCGAAAAAGTATCACTTCTCATGGTCGAAGAGCTCGTAGCAAAGAGTTTGGCCGCACCTGCGGTTTGCGCTGCTGTCCATGTGCCTGATCGGCGAAAAGGCGAGCGAATCATTGTTTTTCACACCAGTAAGGTGAGTCCTCTTGAAGCGCTCCGCGAGTTGATGAGGCAGGAGGGGCAGCCCGTGATTTATATGCCTTCTGAGTTTCGCTATATCGAGAAGCTGCCGCTATTGGGGAGTGGGAAGATTGATTATGTGACGATGAAGCAATGGGCACTGACAGGCGATGGTGAAGGTAAAGGTAAACCCACAGCTTAAGCTGTGGGTTTTGAACGTATGACGGTAATGGCGGCAGGTAGGAGTTCGATTTGAAGAGGAGTGGAACCGGCGAACTCTCCGTCTGCTTGGACAAGCAAGGGCTTTTCAGTCCGAATAGAGATCGATTTTCCTTTATAAAAAGTTACAGCGGGATGCTCGGTGTGCTTACCTTGGTACACGGTGAAAAGAACGGGCAGGAGGCGAATCCGGCTTTTGCTTTGAATAACAACAACATCGGCCATACCGTCTGTTGGACTTGCTGTCGGGCAAATTTGAATGGCGCCTCCGTAAAAAGGGATATTCGCAACGGCAGCCAGCCACATATAGGGTAATTTCGTTACGCTTCCATCTACCTCTATCCATGCGGTGGAAGGTTGATAGGTTGTGAACACACGAAGGATAGAGATGAAATAAGATAACCTACCTAGTCCAAGGCGGTTGAGGAACTTTTTGTAGCTGGCTTCATTCGTAAGTTTGGCGACCATGCCGTCAAAGCCTGCGCCGATGCTATTAACTGCCACTTGATTAATCTGACTGGCATAAAGTAGGTCAATTTGCAATGTGTCGGCGGCATGTAGGGCAATGTGTAGTGCTTCCAATGGATGATTAGGTATACCGTAGGCTTTTGCAAAATCATTGCCTGTTCCTGCCGGGATAATCGCGAGGGAGCAGACTGGAGAGGAACCGTTGCTATTCTGATGCTGCCAAACGCCACCTGCTGCTTCATGAACGGTGCCATCTCCGCCAATGATAATAATCCGCTGAACGTGATGCTCTTGAATCAGTGTAATGGCATGTTGCGTTGCTTCACCTGCTTGGGTTGTTAATTTGGCTAAATAAGAGATTCGATTTGCTTGGAGGTAGGCTTGGATGTCTCCCCAGATGTTAGCTCCTCTGCCATTGCCTGAAAGCGGGTTCACAATAATTCCGATTGATTCCATGTGTATTTGCCCCTTATCTTTTCGTTGAGGTGGTATTTTTTGGTAAGTAAAATGATTGCTGTATGTAGGTTTTATACGAATTTTCCTTTACATAAGGGGCACTGTTTTGTAAAATAAACCATAGGTAAATTAATTATTTTTGATGTTAGATTTTATGCCATGGAAAAGATTTCTATATGATTTACACTCGGGGGGAGAATGGGTAACTTTGAAATTGAAATCGGAATTGAACAGCATGCATCGCACAGGAAAGCTCAACGTCAACCTGTCCATCCTTCGTAATCTGAAACTTCGTTTTAAATTGCTGTTCATGAATGCGATTGCCATTTTATTTTTATTAATTGTAGGGATTACGGGCTATCATTATATGGACAAGATGTCTAGCAACTCTACTAGAATGTACGAGGAAAGTCTGCTATCTGTCAAATGGATTAATCAACTAAAAACAAATTTCAATGAAACTGAGTCTAATTTGCTAGAGATGATGCTTTCCACGGATGTGAAATATAAGGCTAAGTTAAAAGCCAAGTTGGATGAGAATGCGGGTACGAATAAAGATTTGGTTACGAAAATTGCAGGAATTGCGCTCAATGAGGAAGAGGCTGGGGCCTTCAAAAGCTTCGAGGAGTTGAACCTGAAATATCGTGAATTCGTCACTAAAACCATGGATCAAGCGACGCAAAATAATCAAGTTGCTTATCAGGTTTACAATAATGAAGTATCCCCGCAAGGTGATAAAACGGTAGAAGCATTAGATAAGCTTGTAGGGCTCAAAGAATCCGCGGCTGAACAATTCCAGAAATCTAGTAGTTCGGATTCAGCAACCTCGCATTGGGTCATTATACTGACGATCATCATTGCAATTATTGTGATGACCTTGGGTGCATTGACGTTGGATATGATCATTTCTACACCTATTCGCAAACTTCAAGAAAACATGGAAAAGGCAGCCGGTGGAGATCTGTCCGTTAAAGGGGACTACCCTTATGGGGATGAGGTAGGTAAGTTAACGAATTCCTTTGATGTCATGACAGGGAGCTTGCGCAGCCTAGTTATGCAAATCTCGGATAATGCTTTAACACTTTCAGCGAGTTCCGAAGAGCTTCTAGCTAGCTCAGAGCAAAGCTCTTTGGCGGCAAGGCAGGTTGCTACTTCTAGTCAGCAGTTATCGGAGGATTTCGATAAGCAATTTGCTGGTGTGACGCAAGCGAATGAGGCTGTTGGTCTTATGCTGACTAGCACGAAGCAAATTGATGAGTCGGCGCAAGTGGTTGCTGAGCTCGTGAATCAAGCGACACAGGCCGCTCAGCATGGTAAGCAATCGGTCGTTTCGATCGCGGGACAGATGTCTGAGATTTCAGACGCGGTCCGTGACGTTAATGTGGTTATCGAAGCTTTGGGTAAAAATGCACACAAAATTGGAGAAATCGTCAATGTCATAAACGAGATCTCGACGCAGACGAATCTGCTTTCCTTGAATGCAGCGATTGAAGCAGCTCGTGCAGGGGAAGCAGGACGCGGCTTCGCGGTCGTTGCTGGGGAAGTACGCAAACTTGCGGAGCAGTCGTCCACTTCTGCGCGAAATATTACGGATCTGGTCTCGACGATCCAACGACAGATCAATCAAGCTGTGAGCTCCATGCATGCAGGAGCAGGCAAAGTGCAAGAGGGATTGACGATTTCGACGGAAGCACAGGAATCGTTCGTACATATCGAGACTTCGGTCGAGAAAGTGAATACGAAAGTGGAAGATGTGAATCGGAACATCCACCAGCTTGTAGATGCCAACTTGCGCATCGAGCAAGTGATGCGCATCGTGAGCTCCGTTTCGGAGACGGGGATTTCCGTCAGCCAAGAGACATCCGCTGCGAGTCAGCAGCAAATGTCGACCACGGAGGAAATCGAGAACTCCGCGAAGTCCTTGGCTGGACTAGCGGAAGAATTGCAAATTTCGCTGCAGAAATTTAAGGTGTAGAGTGAACCCGCGGGCGTTGTGCCTGCGGGTTTTTGGTTGTGTTGCTGTAACGGTGAAAAACACTCTTACAGCGAGAGAAGGGCTAGGAATCGGCCGCCGAGCTAGCTGTAAGGGTGAAAAACGCGCTTACAGCATGAGAATGGCGAGAAATCCGCCGCCGAGCCAGATGCAACGGTGAAAAACACGCTTACAGCGTGAGAACGGCTAGGAATTTGCCGGTAACAAGAGTCGAGCTGTATTTCGCGCGCTATCCTATTAATTGTTCTAGCGCTTCAGCTGTCGGACGGTAGTATTTTATCCTCTGCGTGCCCTTTCCCACGCTTTCAAGGAGTTCTTTCTCAAGCATGACCTTGAGTACTCGGCGCGCTTTCTGCTCCTTTATGGACAATACCTGACACACATCTTGAATTGTAAGTAATGTCTCTAAGTTTATCGCATAACGCAAAACTTCCTTCTCCACGTAGCTTATCACTTTGACCGAAGCGTCGTTCATACCCAGGTAACGGCCCATAAATTGTTGTAAGATTTGTTGGCACATGCGAGGGCGATCTTTGATATCGTCGTAGGAGAAACGGAGGATTCGCCAGCCATCGATGATGAGGTGGTTCTGACGAATGAGGTGATCGGAGAATTGGGAGCGGCTAATTTGCGAGGCGTGAGTGGTGAAGCCATCGATTTCGATGGCAAGTTTGAGTGTATGTTTGATAAAAGCAAAATCAAGGAATCGGGTTCCATCTCGGAAGTCTTTCACTTCATATTCGGGATGAAGATCGTTGAAATGTTTAAAAGCAGGCCACCAAACCTGCAAGAGAAATAGTTTTTCAGCATGACTATGGCCCTCCAACAGTCTGCGAAGAGAGTCCCCTTTTCGAGTAGATGCGTGGTAAGCGATAAATACATCATGTGCAACTTCGAATGCTTTTTTCATGTGGATACCTCCTTGAAATCAATAAAGCCGCTTCTCATGAGCAGCCAAGGCTGAACTTGAAAAGCGGCGTATGCTTTACGACCAACTATGTCAACATTGTAGCACACACACTCCTTATATCACCACCGTATTGACACGCTTGTACAATTATTATATAATATTAAAGTTGATTGAAATGAAACCATATAAACACTTCATATTTAGCCTCATTTACCCCACACGAACGATTAGCGAGAAGAAAGTAACCCCCTCTCCTTGTTTGTTTTTCTCCCAATGCGCAGTCCATCAGCTCATTTATGGTAAACCCGAGGCAACGTAAGTGTTTCGGCAGTAAGTGTTTGTAACGCAATTCGCACTGGCGCGGTCATTGGAGCCGCAAGGATGAAAGAGAGGTAGGGCTTTCATTGTTTTGATATTCCAACACATGAATTACGCAATTTCATAGAGATCAATTGATGTTTAGATAATCGTTTTCGTGCTGATCAGGTGCGGGAACGATTTTTTATGTTGATTTTGGCTGGTGAATCATAGGCACTTCATTTACAATAAAAGCAAATCAACCAATGGTTTGCTGGAGGTTCGGAAGGTCTGGAAAGTTTGAAAAGTTTGGAAAGTGGAAGGCTTTACGAAAGGTTGATTGTGAATTGTGGGTTTGTTTTAATGTAAGGTTTTGATCATACATAGAAAGAGGCACACTTCCCATGCCAGAACAAGTATTTGAACTTAAAGCAACATGGACAGGCGGTCTTCATGGGACCGGTCAGCTTCAGGCTGATGACCTACAGACATCCTTTTCCGTGCCAAGCGAATTTGACGGACCCGGCGTGGGGACGAATCCCGAAGAAATGCTGCTCGGCGCCGCGGCAACCTGTTACATAATCACCTTAGGCACGCTGCTCGCAAGAGAAGGGATCCAATCCCTTGAACTCAGTTCTCACATCTACGTCCAGAACCGACCAACGATGAAAGTGAATGCGATCGTCCATCGTCCTCTTATTACTGTGCCACCACATATGACCGAAGCTCAACTGGATAAAATAAGCAAAGCCGCATTCCGTGCAGAACAAACTTGCATGATTAGCAAAGCCTTACGAGGCAATGTACATATAAATGTAGAGCCAGAGATTCGAATCTCTGGAGAGTAGCTTTGAACTAATCCGGTGTCCGATTCGATCTAGAAGGAGAGCAGCGCAACGATGAATCTGAACAAAAAAGTATTTATCGGTTTTTTACTTTTCATCATCATCCCTTTATTCGTCCTAGGGTCAGCAGTGTACACGGTCTCCCAGCAGCTTATTGAGAAGAAATACGGAGACTTAACAGAAGTCACGCTGCAAGCGATCTCTCGTAATATTTACTACATGTTCAAGGAAGCGAACTATTTCTCCGATTTCTGGATGGTAAAAGATAGCATCCAAGGCATCTATCGTACGATAGATGCAACGAAACCGAATGCGGATCCTCTCTCCTCCTATGATTTGAACACATTTGATACGCTGCTTCGCGGCTCGATTCTGACGTATTCACCGGTTCAATCCGTCGTCATTTACAACAATAGCGGCAGATCTTTTAGCGCAGGGCGAACGAGCGGAAGTTCAATTCCATGGCAAACGATTCAGCAAAGCATGGCCTTCCAGCATATTCAGGAACTGAATGGCAGTCCACTCTGGATTGGACCCTCCGAGTTCAAGGAGTTCGGTTCAGGCCGCGGCGAATTCTACCAAGCGCGCATGGTGAAAGATTTTTGGACAATGGATAATCTCGGCTATATGCTGTTGAAATTTAAATTTAATGAGCTGGATCAAATATTCAAATCTTTTAATACGAGCGAGCAAAGCTCCAAACGTTATCTGCTGATCAACAAAAACGGTCTTATTTTTTACGATAATAAACAAAGCTTAGAAGGGGCGAATGTCCTTCAATTAACCCAGGGTAAATTGGATCTTGGATTCAACAATTACAGTTTCAAGGCCGATTTTCAAAATGAAAAAAGTCTGATTTCCCTCTATCATTTGAATATTAATGGGATGGGGGTTCAGGATTGGAGTGTCGTGTCGATCACGTCATGGAAATATGTCGCTGGGGAAATCGAGACGATTATGAAGCTGGTGGCAGGAATTACGTTTATTTGTTTGTTCTTTGCCCTGGTCTATAACCTTGTCTTCGTAAGACGTATTATTCAACTGATTCTTCGTATGCTGTCCTCTATGAAAAAGGTGGAACGTGGTGATCTGACTACCCGTTTGGAAGTGAGCGGAAAGGATGAAACCACAGCGCTAGCGAGAGGGTTTAATAGTCTAGTTGTAAGGATTGAGGATTTGCTCGAAGAGGTGAAACGTCAGCAGGACCGCAAAAACAAGGCAGAGCTCATGCTGTTGCAAGCGCAGATTAAGCCTCATTTTCTTTTTAATACACTCGAGTCCATCAATGTGCTAGCCATTCAAAACCAAGGGAAGAAAGTCAGTCAGATGGTGATTCGTCTTGGGAATTTGCTGAGAATCGGGATGGAAAATCGGGAAGAGATTACGTTGAAACAGGAGCTTGAGCATTTGCGCAGCTATTTGGAAATTCAGGAGTTTCGCTTTGAAGATCAGTTTCAATATACGATCGAAGCACCTCCGGAACTGCTCCATGAGGACATTCTGAAGCTAACCTTGCAGCCTTTGGTCGAGAACAGCTTACAGCATGGCTTTGAACCGATTGATTACATGGGCTTAATTTCGGTGAAAGTTGTGGACGAAGGAGATCGGATTGGGCTATATGTGACTGACAATGGCGTTGGGATTAGTAACGATAAGCTTGCGAAATTCCATTATAAAACCGAACTGGAGACGCCATTTCATGAGATTCTGGAATCGAATGAAGAGCGCAGAGGCCTTGGTGTAAGTAATGTTGCCGATCGCGTTCGGATTCAATATGGCGAGCACTATGGGATGTTTATTTGTTCCCAAGAAGGTCAAGGTACGACGATGAAGGTTATCATTCCGAAAAGGAAGAGGGATGCATGTTGAGGTTAAAAGCGATTTTGGCAGATGATGAGCCTAACATTTTACGTAATTTGCAAGCGGTCATTCCTTGGGAAGAGCTCGAAATTGATATTGTAGGCACAGCCAAAAATGGTCTTGAGGCCTTGGAACTATGTATTCAGCATATCCCGGACATCGTGATGAGTGATATTCGGATGCCGCAAATGGACGGTATTACGTTTATCCATAAGCTCCGGGAAATCAATGAGGACTGCACGGTGCTGATGGTGACGGGGTATCAGGATTTCGACTATGTGCGCTCACTGCTGCGGGTGGGGGTGAGTGATTATATTCTGAAGCCGATCAATTACGAAGAACTTGAGAATTCGATTCGTAAGCTTGCAGGCGAAATTCGTGCGAAGAAACAGAACCATCAAGAAGAACTCCTTAAGTGGGGGAAGATCAGAAGCTTAGCTTACGAGAAGATTTTGCAGGATATCATGATGGACTATGCAGATATTACAGCGAGTACGCAGCTTCCTATTGACCAAGGGGATTTAGAGACACTGCGCTATGTGTTCGCCATTATTGATGTAGATAATTATTCCCAGAAATCGTTGCTGTGGACCGAGCAAGAACGTAAGCTGTGGAACTTCGCTGTGCGCAATGTCCTACAGGATTCCTTGGCGGACGAGATATCCAACCACACCGTTCTTCAGATGCGAGAAGGGGAATGGTCACTGCTCATGGCGTGGGAGGAAGCAGACCCTACGTCCGTAGAAATGAAATTGCTTGAGTTAGCCCCTAAGCTTCAACGAAATGTTAGTCAATCTGTGAAACTGGGGATTAGCGTGGGCTACTTTCCAGAGCCTGTAGGATTACAGCAGTTAGCGGATACCTATCGAAAGCTGCAGAGATTCATGCAGTTAAATTTAGATAAGCAGCAATCTGTGCTGCCATATAAAGAGGCCAAAGAATCTTCGGATGCGAGTAGTTCGCTTTGGTTTTTGGTAGAGGAAATTGTTACAGGCATGAAACAGTTAAATCGTCCAAAGACCGAGGATGCGTTGAATCGTCTTAAATTATTGCTGGAAGGTTTGTCGGAGGGATCATTCGCTCGCGCCTATCAGATGCTGCACTATTTGATCCTGCATGTGCTGAGAGAGCTGCGTGAAATGAATGCCCTCGATAGCCAGGAAGAAGAACAGATTTGGCGTGAGCTGGATAAAAGCGAAAGTATCCCGCATTTGCTGCAGGTTATGGTACAACTTGTATCGAACGGGCTAGAAGGTACGAATAAGAAGAAAAATAGTGAGCTCCTCATGGCAGCTGCTAAGGAGTATATTCGAACGCATTATTCAACGGATTTCGGCATTGAGGATGTAGCCAGCTCCTTAGGGATTAGTTCGAGTTATTTCAGTTTGTTATTTAAACAACACTTTGGGGAAACCTTTGTGGAGCATGTGACGAAACATCGGATGGAGCAGGCGAAGTCCTTGTTGCTTCACAGTGACAAAAGCATTACGGATATCGGGAAATGTGTCGGTTACATTGAACGGCGCTATTTTACTAAGGTATTTCAGAAGTTTACTGGCGAAATTCCTTCCGAGTATCGTGATAAGCGCAAGGAAGGGAACTAGAGGAATTTGCCCCTAGATTAGGAATTTATCTGTCTTTAGTACATACAGGGGTTCAATTATACTTAAATGGTAAGTTTAAAGGAGAACCAAGTGGATGAGAAAACGAACACTAATTTGGAGCGCAGGTGCCGTGGCTCTCACGTTCATGCTGTCGGGATGCAGTATATTTTCGGATGATTCGGATCCAGGGCGTGATGCGTCTAACGGAAAAGGTATCCAGAATGCGCCAATTTTGCTGACCATCCGGCATACACAGGTAAAGGATACGCAGAAGAAACGCCTCGCCATGCTGCAGGATGTTGTCAAAGCGACCGAAGCCAAAGTGCCTGGCTTAACGATTACATTAGATGGTGTGGAAGATAAGGTGAATCGCTTTGAAAAGCTGCGAGCAGAAATGGCTGCAGGGAATCCGCCAGAAATATTCGACCTGTTCGGAGGTACGGATACGAAGGATTATGTGAAGGCGAATCGACTGCTGGACCTTACCCCTATCCTGCAAGAACTTGGGTTAACAGATAAGTTCTATAGCTTCGATGAGTTCACGGTGAATGGCAAAATCTATGGGATCCCGATGGCTGGTTATGTGGAAGGCCTGTACTATAACAAAAAGATTTTGACTCAGCAGGGAATCAAGCTGCCGGAAACCTGGGACGAGCTAGTAGCCGCAGCGGCAAAGTTGAAAGCTGCCAAAATTACCCCTTTTGCCATGGCGGCTAAGGACTCCTGGGTTATTAATATGATGATTAATACGATGTGGGTGCGCACAGCAGGTGCGGATTCGATCGAGGGATTTTTGAATGGGAGCATGCATTGGACGGATCCAGAGGTATTGAAAGCTTTTGAACAGTATAGAACGCTCATTCAAAAAGACTATTTCCAAGATGGCAGTCTAGCACTTGCTTATGCCGAACAGCAAAATACATTCAGCAGTGGAAATGCAGCTTTCATGTTTGATGGCAGCTGGGCGAACACGCCACTCCTTGATCCTGAGAAATCAGTCATTGCTCGTGATGTCGGCTTCATGAACTTCCCATCCATGGGTGGGCCTGGTGACGGGTATATCAATGGGGGCTGGTCCAATGCCTATGGCTTTTCCAAAAAAGTAACGCCAGAACAATTGCTGGCAATCAAAGAGTTTATTAAGCAAATGTATACGGAATCCATGCAGAAGAGGCAGCTCGTTGAAGAGGGTATGCCACCGGCGATGAAGCTGCAGGATACGAGTCAAGTGAACCCCTTGATTACGGAAATATTGCATGTGTTTGCGAATAGTAAAGGAACCTTCCCAGCCTTCGATTCCCGCATTCAAACGAAGGTTCGCGAGAAGCTTGAACGCGGGATGCAGGAGTTGCTTGGTGGACGAACAGATCCAGCTTCGCTGATGAACGAATTACAGAAGCAGCAAGAGGCTTCGAATAAAGAAGAAACCCATACCAAATAGTAGTAGGATGACATATGAACAAAATGGGAAGACATGCATGGGCATACACGCTCTTTACTTTGCCGACGCTGCTCATATTTGCGACTTTTTTCTTGTATCCCATGCTGATGTCGCTGCGTTACGGTTTTACAGAGTGGAACGGCATCTCCCCGGCAATATTTAATGGGCTGGACAATTTCGTTGCTGCTTTCCAAGATCCTTATTTCTGGATTGCCGTGCGAAATAATATGTATTTCATTAGCTTTTCAATCGGGATTCAAATTCCTATTATACTAGCCATTGCACTGCTTGTGAGTCAAATAAAGCGTTGGGTCGGGTTTTATAAAGCCCTGATTTTCCTTCCAACGATTCTATCGACTGCAGTCGTAGGTGTACTCTGGGAATTCATTTATCATCCACAGGCGGGGCTGCTTAATCAAGTCTTAGAAGCTGTCGGTTTATCGAGCTGGCAGCATGCTTGGCTGGCAGACGGGGCGACGGCAATGCTCGCCATTTTGATTACAAATGCTTGGCAATGGATGGGATTCTATGTGGTGCTCGTTGTATCTGCGATCTATGCCATTCCGAAACATTTGGTAGAAGCCGCTCAATTGGATGGTGCAGGCAGCCTGAGACAAGCATGGTTCGTCATTCTGCCGCTGCTAAGACCCGTCATTGTGGTTATGATGCTTTTATCCATTACAGGCGGCATGAAAGCCATGGACATTGTAGTTGTCATGACAGGTGGGAATCCCTATGGTATTACGGAAGTTATGGCGTCCTATATGATCAAAAAAGCGTATCGTATCGGTGAGTATGGCTACGCTAACAGTATCGCGGTATTGATCCTCTTTTTTACGGCTATCTTAACGTCCGTATTCGGATGGTTCACAAGGAACCAGGAGGAGGTACGCTTATGAGAGGAAGCCTCCTGCGCCGTGTTTTTCCACATGCGGTATTGTTGATCTACATCGGGGTGATTTTATTTCCACTTGTGTGGACGTTGAATTCATCTTTCAAAACGAATAAAGAAATCATTACTTCCCCATGGTCCTTTCCTACAGAGCTTTCGTTATCGAATTATTGGAATGCGTGGACTGGTGCACATGTGGGCCATTATTTTATGAATAGTGTGATCAATTCGACGGTTTCAGCTATTGTTTCGTTAGCGCTAGGAACTGCGACCGCCTATGCGCTGACTCGGATGTCTTTTCCAAAGTTAAGTCTTGTTCTGAAAAGGATTCTAATCCTGGCTCTGCTGGTGCCTGCCGCTTCCTTGCTGGTCCCTTTGTATATGCTGTTAAGGAACATGCATCTGTATAACACACCGTTAGCTTTAATTCTGCCATATGTGACAGTAGGATTGCCTTGGACCGTATTCATGGTAAGCAGCTTCCTGACCTCCATACCCAATGAACTGGAAGAAGCGGGCATTATGGATGGGCTCTCCATATACGGGTTGTTGTGTCGGATCATCGTTCCTATTTCACTACCGTCCCTATTTACCGTATTCATGTTGAACTTTCTAACGAGCTGGAATGAATTCATCATGGCTAATTTATTTCTGACCAAAGAGAAGCTGAGGACGCTCCCTGTGAGTATGGTGGCCTTCTATGACCAATTGAATATGAACTATGGTTCGCTATGCGCGGCGATCATGATCAGCATGATTCCAGTTGTTGTGATGTATCTCCTTCTACAGAGAGGCATCATGGAAAATATCAAAGCCTAAATAAACTCTCAAGGAGCGTGTACATACATGTCATCAGCAGGAAATTCGAACTATAAGCCACTCACGTTACGTGAAAAGGTAGGCCAATTATTCGCTTGTGGGTTTGACGCACTGGAACCGAATCCTCATATAAAGCAACTAATTGAGGAGTATGGGATTGGCGGCGTTATTTATTTCCGTCGTAATGTGAAGGATGCTCATCAGCTTGCTCAGTTGTCTGCTGATTTACAAGCCATCAGCCTCAATAGTGGCGGCCAGCCGTTATTTATTTCCGTGGATCAAGAAGGCGGAATGGTGTCACGAGTTGAAAAGGGAGCAACTTTGCTGCCGGGGAATATGGCATTAGGTGCTGCCTTTGCACCATCTGGCGTATACGCCAGCGCGAAGGTGATGGGGAAAGAGCTTCGCCAAATGGGCGTGAACATGAACTTGGCGCCTTGTTTAGATATCAATAATAACCCGTTAAATCCCGTAATTGGGGTCCGTTCTTATGGTGAAACAGCGGCAATTGTCAGTGATATGGGCACGCACGCTGTCAAAGGGTTGCAAGATATGGGCGTAATCGCAACCGTGAAGCACTTCCCTGGGCATGGGGATACGACAGCTGATTCGCATCATGATTTACCTGTGGTACCGCATAGCATGGAGCGATTGATGGAGCTGGAGCTAGCCCCGTTCATTAAGGCCATTGAAGGCGGCGTAGATGCGATTATGTCCGCACATGTGGTCTTTGAAGCGTTGGAAGACAGCACTGTACCTTCGACGTTGTCGTACAAGATACTGACTGAATTACTGCGCGGTCAGCTTGGCTTCAAAGGGCTGATTGTCACGGATTGCTTAGAAATGAAGGCGATCTCTGAAGGGGTTGGCGTAGCGGAAGGGGCAGTTCGTGCACTCGAAGCGGGAGCGGATATTTTGCTGGTAAGCCATGAGTTGGAGCGTCAGATCGCGGCTATGGAAGCGGTCATTGCAGCTGTGGAAAGCGGTCGGGTTTCAGAAGCACGCATTGATGAGTCTGTTCTACGCATTATGACATACAAATACAAGCGTGAAATCCGTTATGATACACTAACGCAGGTTCCAGATGGGCCCATCTCGACACCTGAACATCAGCTGCTGGCGAAGGAGTTAAGTCGTAAGAGCATCACGAAGGTCAAGGATGAAGTTGGCAAGGACCTCCAATTGAACGATAAAACCTGCGTAATATGGACGGAAGTCCAATCAGGGACGGAAATCGATGAGGTTGTTGATCGTGAAGGAACTCTTGGCAGTGTATTGTCTGAGTTGACTGGGGAGCCTGTGCAAGAGATGTACTTGGGTTTATTTCCTTCCGAGGAGGATATTGCCGAGACATTGAAGCGTTGCGCATCCTATGAGCAAGTGGTCATTGTGACCTACAATGCGACGTTCTCTGAGGGACAAACACAGCTGGTTAAGGCTTTGGCACAGAAAGAAGATGTGCATCTCATTGTCGCAGCAGGGCGTAATCCGTATGACTTGCTTGCGTTCCCTGAAGTGAAAACGTACTATGCTTGTTATGAGAATCGACCGCTGGCGATGGTTTCTCTAGCTAATGTGTTGCTTGGTCGTGAAGCAGCTGTCGGTCGATTACCTGTGACTTTATCCGAGCAATATCCGATTGGCTGGAGACAAGACTAGGGGAAAATAAATATACAAAATTTATATCTAGCAACTTAATGCATCTCTTAGTAAAATCAGAAAGGCTTGTGAAACTTTTCGTTTCCAATTACGTAGGAACAATGCGCACATTTCACGCATTTCACAAGCGATCTAATTATGAAGGGGTGTTTTTTTTCAAATGAGTCAAGCAAACGCTCAATCTGAGCCAACGATGCGATCTTTTTTTGCGAATCGATTCGTTCAAACGATTATGCTATCGGGCATTTTGCTTCAAATCGGAATTTGGATACGTAACTTTGCGATTCTGCTCTATGTCACAGACATGACGAATAATGATCCATACTCGCTTTCCTTAATCTCGGTAGCGGAGTTTGCGCCGATATTTATCTTCTCTTTTATCGGTGGGGCATTCGCCGATCGCTGGAGGCCCAAGCTGACGATGGTTTGGTGCGATTTACTTAGCGCAGCATCTGTTTTTGTTATTTTGATCACGTTGTATATGGGGTCCTGGAAAGCGATCTTCTTTGCCACGTTGGTGTCATCGATTCTTTCCCAATTCTCTCAACCTTCCAACATGAAGCTGTTTAAAGTGCATGTCCCTGCTTCGCAAATGCAACTGGGGATGTCGATGTTTCAATCGATGATGGCGATTTTCATGATTTTGGGGCCGATGCTGGGCTCATTCATCTATTATCGTTTCGGGATCGAAACGGCTGTGGCGATTATGGGAGCATGCTTCCTGTTATCAGCTCTGGTTCTTACGTTCCTACCTAAAGATATGAAAGAAGATACATCGGAGCCGCGCACTACGCATATTTTCATGGAAATGGGTCAAGGCTTTCGTTATGTGCTAAGGAACCGTATGCTAGTCATCCTTGGCGGTTGTTTTGCAGTTGCTGGTCTAGCGATTGGGTTGATAAGCCCACTTGGCATTTTTCTAGTAACTGAGCAATTAGGCTTAGAGAAGTCGAGCTTGCAGTGGTTTATGGCGGCGAATGGGGCCGCGATGATTATAGGCGGTGGTGTAACGATGGCCTTTGCCAAAAAAATATCCCCACAAGCGATGCTCACCGTCGGTATGGCGGTTAGCGCAGTCACTTTTGCCATGCTAGGTGTGACGCATTTGGTATGGTTGGCACTTCTGATGCAGTTTATCTCAGGACTTGTGATGCCAGCTATTCAGATCGGGATTAGTACATTAATTCTAGGGAATACCGAGGAATCTTTCGTTGGACGCGTGAATGGTATTCTAACACCGCTCTTTATGGGTTCGATGGTTATTACTATGAGTCTGGCAGGGACGATTAAAGCGTCTTTCTCACTTGAATCGATCTACCTCACATCGGCGTTGCTCTTTGTTATCGGTGTTGGTATTATGGTGCCGTCTTTGAAAATGAAGTCTGCTCCAATTCCACAGCCGAGCAGTGAACTGAAATAAGCATGAAAAGCGAAAAAGCGATATCTCTTGGCCTGATGGCTAGGGATATCGCTTTATTGTTTTAGAGGAATGGTGTTCCCGATTCCTTGAACGCCAGCTTCATTTCAGGCGTGATGGAGGAGTCGCTAATGATTCCAACCGCTTCCTGTACCTCGCCAATAACAAACAAAGAGCTTCGGCTAAATTTGGAATGATCAGCCACTAGATACGTTTCCATCGATTGCTTCATCATCCGGCGATTCGTTTCGGCTTCAAGCTCGTTGTAGATCATCATGCCGCGGGAGAGGGAGATACCGTCGCAGCCCATAAATGTTTTGCGGATACTGAGATTCTCAAGTGTGGCATTCGCCAGTGGGCCTGATAGTTCAAAGGTTTGTGTGCGAATCACACCACCGGTTAGAATCAACTGCAGCCCTGGCGTGCCGATGAGCTCGTAGGCAATATTCACGGCATTCGTAATGACGGTTAAGTTTTTGAATTGGTTCAGTTTTTTGGCAATGAAAGTCGTAGTCGTTCCACCTGTTAGCCCGATAATATCGCCATCTTCGATGTAACGAAGGGCTTTGTCAGCGATCTCTTTCTTTTCATCTGTGTAGAGGTCCATTTTATTAAAGAAGGGAACTTCCACTTTCAAGCTCTCAAGCACAGCTCCGCCAAAGGTGCGGATACAGCGTTTCTCTTGCTCGAGAATTTCTAGATCTCGTCGTGCAGTTGCTTCAGAGACATTGAATTGCTTCACAATATCCGTCAAGGCAATGGAGCCTTTATCTTTAATTGCATGCATGATGGCATCTCGGCGAACATCGGTCTTTCCCATGGTACCTCCTGACAGCTTTCCTTCTGGAAAGCTAAGTAACGATTCTATGTTAATAGGCTTTTTGGCTAAAAATAACGCTTCCTTCTATCTTATCATGGCGAAGGAAGGTCGTCTATCCGATCAAATGTTGTATCATTTCTTCTCTTTAATTAATTTATGAAAGAAGTACAAACCGATATCCATTCCGCTTCGTTACCTTAAATAGGAAAAGCATTCCACTCAAAATTGAGTTTGCTTCACCCCATTTAAGGAGGCGTGTACGGGTATGAGGTATTTAAAGAAATTAGTCATTTCAGCTGTTGTACTTCTAGGTGTTATCATGGGTCTGACCGCTTTGACAGCGATTGCAGCTGAGCAAATGCATGTGAAATCAGAGACCGATGTGGCAGGCGATCTGGGTATTTTACAAGGAGACGGCAACGGACTTACGACGGAATATCTAAATAAGTCTACAACGAGATTTCAAGCAGCGATCATGTTTCTACGATTAAAAGGACTGGAAACTGAAGCATTAGCTTACAGTGGGATGAATAATTTCAAGGATGCGAGTCTTGTCTACAAAGAGGGCCAAGCGGTTCTTGGTTACCTCAAAGATCACCCTGAGCTAGGTTGGCAAGGCATAGGTGGAGATCAATTTGATCCCGTATCTGGCATCACAGCTCAAGCTTATTATAAGGTATTACTGGAAGCCCTCGGTTACAAGCAAGGAACAGATTTTGAGTTCGCTCAGGTACTTGCTTTCGCTGAACAAAAGGGATTATCCAAAATCGCAAGTGTAGGGCAAGTCGTCAATATGAATGTGGCAACTGCAACAATCGAAGCCTTGCACGCATCATTGAAAGGCAGTAACAAAACACTTGCAACTGTGTTATCAGAAAAAGGTATCCTTGCTGCGAATAAGCTGGAAGTACTTACATACAAATCACTTCAATTAAAGAAAAACGATGCACTTGGCAGCTATTTGACTGATTCCAAAGGAATGACACTCTACACGTTTACAAAAGATGCAGCTGATCTGAATTCTTGTGTGGATGCTTGCTTAGCGAAATGGCCCGTCTATTACGATGATCAACTTATGGTGCCAGCAGGCTTTCAAGCAGCCGATTTTAGTGTATTACTGCGTAAAGACGGTAAGCAGCAATTGATGTACAAAGGATGGCCTTTATATTATTATGCTTTGGATCAAGCAGCAGGGGATACGAAAGGCGATGCGGTTGGTAAGCTCTGGTATGTCATCAAGCCAGCAGCTGGAATTGCCATAGGGACCAAAGCCGATCTTGGCAACTATTTGACGGACACCAAGGGAATGACACTTTATTATTACGACAAAGATACGAAAGGTGTCAGCAATTGTGCTGGAAAATGTTTGGAGAAATGGCCTTTATATAATGCCGACCACATTGCTGCACCTACGGGTACGAACTCGGCTGATTTTGGAACGATCATTCGTGCGGATGGCAAGAAGCAAACAACCTACAAAGGCTTTCCTTTGTACTATTGGGTAGACGATAAGAAGATGGGGGATACGACGGGACAAAATGTGGGTAATGTATGGTTCGTCGTAGATCCAGCGACTTTCAGCGGAACGAAAGCTATCAACAGTTCGGTAAAAACAAGCAAATCGGATCAACTTGGCACATATCTAGTCGATGCTAATGGCATGGCGCTGTACTTGTTTACCAAGGATAAAGCAGATGTAAACTCTTGTGTTGGTGCATGTATTGTAAATTGGCCGATTTTCTATGATGCGAATCTGACGGTGTCGAGTGATTTGAATGGGAGTGATTTCGGAGAATTCACTCGAACTGACGGAACCAAGCAAAACACCTACAAAGGTTGGCCATTGTACTATTGGATTAAAGATAAAAATCCTGGGGATACGACAGGGCAAAACGTTGGAAAAGTGTGGTTCGTTCTAGATCCTGCAAAAACTGAAATCAGGTAACAGGTAACAGAAATGCTATAACTATGAACTTCAACCTTCTGCTTGATGCAGAAAGGTTGGAGTTTTTGTCTATTCGAGCTGAAAATATGGTAATGTAAGAGTTAATTAGACATCAATTTCACTCGGGGAGAGCCAAGCTATGCGAAATCGAACAGATGGGGAGCTTATGCAGCTAATTATGGCGAAAGAGCACTCTGCTTTAGAAGAGCTCTACGATCGTTATGCTAAGCTAGTGTACTCGTTTGCTATGAAATCCATGAAGAATGAGCAGGAAGCTAGAGAAATCGTACAATTGGTGTTTACGCGTCTGTGGACAACAGGCAAGGGCTATGATGCCAGCAAAGGCGTATTCGTCAATTGGATGATTACGATCACACGCAATATTACGATTGACTATGTACGCAAGAATCGTAAACTGGGTCAAGTCGTTCGATTTGAGCCTCGTGAGTGGGAACAAGCACTCGTTTCGGGGGATGCGAATCCGGAGTCGGTCATATCCCGTAAGTCGACGGTTGAACAAATTCAACAAGCCTATGTGCATTTATCAACGAATCAGATTGAATTGATCGAAATGATGTATTGGGAAGGCTATTCGTTAAGTGAGATAGCTTCTAAAAAGAATGAACCAGTAGGCACCGTAAAGAGCCGACTACATCAATGCTTAAAAATACTTCGTAAGCATTTGACATCACGAGGGGAGGATGACGTATGAAAGAACAAGAACCTATTGACTGCAGCTATCTCATCAATTATTTAACAGGCGAATGCACAGAATGGGAACGTGCTTCTTTCGAACGGCATCTGCGCACCTGTGACTCATGCAGAGAGGAATTGCCAGAATTGCGCTCTGTCTGGCTTACGCTACCTTACCACATGGAAGAGGTGGAACTTCCGCCGGATTTGAAGGGGCAAGTGATGAATTCTATTGCAACAATGGAACCAGAACGCAAGAAGCGGCGGTCTTTTACATGGATCTATGGGTTAACCGCTGTAGTCGTATTCGGTATCGTTGTAGGTGTTCTCTGGAATTACTATCCGCTTTCGTCCCCCAAAGAATCGGCAAGTGTTTTACTAGATAAGCCATCGGAAGTCGTTAATACGTTCGTGTTGAAATCAGCGGACACGTCGATGCCTTCAGCTTCAGGAACGGCTTGGGTCGTGAAGCATGGGGATCTTAATAAAGTGGTGGTCAATCTATCTGGACTGAACGAAACACAAGGAAATTGGACATATCAGGTTTGGTTGAACCACAATGGAAAGAAATACAACTGCGGCACGCTTCTCGTGGATAGTAGAGGTGAAGGTGTGTTGTCCTATGATGTTCATGCAAAAGAATTGATAATTGACTCCATTGGTGTCACGTTGGAGCCGGATTCGAATGGCAGTCAACCACGAGGGAAAAAAGTGTTAGGATCTACGTAACTTAACGAAAAAGCAGGCTTCCTTTTCTGAAAAGGAGGCCTGTGTTTCGTTCACTTCATGCCCGAAAGCCAATTAGCTAATGATTCGATATCATCTGGCTTTAACTTGTCTTTGAATCCTGGCATCTCGACTTTACCGTTCATGATTTGTGTGACGATCTGCTCCTTTGTTCTACGTGAACCAACTTTCGTTAGGTTCGGGCCGTAATCTCCTGCCAAGCCTACACCATGGCATACCAAGCAGTTGTCTTTATAGAGCAGCTCGGCTTTTGCGCTTGGGATGCTTGCCGGCGTGTCCTGTGGCTTGACAGTAGGCACAGGCGTAGGGGCTGCAGTAGGTGCAGGCGTCGCGCTAGCAGGAACTGGCGTTGGGGCCGGTGTCGTCGTCGTCGCTGTTGGCGTCGCAGATGCATGCGGTTGAGGCGTTGCGCTGGCTGCAGCTACTGGGCTTGCTGTAGGGGCAGGCGCTGTCGTTGCCACAGGCGTTACGGTCACCGACACCTGTGGAGTCGGTGTTGCTGTTGCCGTCGTTGTCGCTACAGGCGACTGCGTGGCCGAAGCGGCGGCAGGTGAGGCGCCCGCTGGACTGGCTTCTTTTCCGCTGCACCCTGAAGCTGCGAGGAGGATCATCCCACAAAGGCTTGCTTGCATCCATTTGTTCAATCGTTCCAACTCCTTTGTATGTACTTATAAAGGTAACGAAGGCTAATTGATTTCGGTTTGATTTGTGTGAGATAAACTACAGCTAATCCTTCGAATCCAAGAAATCCGCTTCAAATAGATGGAGAAAATCCAGTTAGATTCCGTGAAGCAGGTTTACTCATCGGTTATTAACGGAAAAAGAGGCTGTCTCAAAAGGTCTAAATTGACCTTTGAGACAGCCCTCACAAGAACATCATAACCTAGAGCTACACCGCAGCTCCAGTCAAATCAAGCCAGGCCAGCTCCTGCGCCGACAGCACGAGCTCTGCGCCATCGCGGCAGGAGACCATCTCGGCTTCGGTGCGCGGTCCGATCAGCGCGCACGCCGGAAACGGCTGGCTTAGCACGTAAGCGAGGGCGATCTGGATCGCGCTCACGCCTTTTTCTTGTGCGAGTTGCTGCGCACGCTGCAACCGCGTCCAGTTCTCGTCGCTGTAGAATACGCGAACGAGATCAGCGTTATCGCGGATTTCCGGCGAGAACCGGCCCGTGAAGAAACCGCGCGCCTGCGAAGACCATGACAGCAGTGGAAACTGCTGCTCTTCGTACCAGCGCAAGGCTTCTGCGTCGGCAGAAACGCAGCCAGCCCAGAACGGCTCATTTGGCTTAGCGAGGCTAAGGTTAGGTGAGCTGAAACTAAAGCCAACGAGGCCATGCTGCGCGGCATATTCATTCGCTTCTTGCAAACGCTGATGCGTCCAATTGGACCCACCGAAAGCACGAATACGGCCAGCTTCCAGATGCTCATTCAAAGCTTCGACAATGACGCCAACAGGTGTTGCAGGGTCGTCACGGTGTAAACCGTACAAATCGATGTAATCGGTACGCATCCGATCTAAACTTGTCAGTAAGTCATGACGAATGGCTTCCGGATTCACACGAGGGCCGTTGTTATCATGATGAGCACCTTTGGTGAATAACACCATCTCTTCTCTCTTGCCCGTTTCGTCCAGCCAAATACCAAGCGCTTGTTCGCTCTGCCCGCCACAATAAATATGAGCAGTATCAATCGTGTTCCCGCCAATCGCCAAATAATGATGGAGGATTTCACTAACCTCGTGCGGGTTATCTAGTCTGAAAAAGTCAGATCCCATCACTAATTTGGATACCGGTTTATCTAATCCTTTTATTTGAATATGCTTCATGTATATTCCCCAGCCTCTCGTTTTGAATTATTAAAGCTGAACGCGAGCGCGTTCTGTTGCGGATTTCAAGCAAGCGTCGATAACCTTCAAATTTAAAATGGCATCTTTTGCAGGGAAACGCTGCGCTTTTTCACCCCATGCAGCATAGGCCATATCATCGACTTGCAAGGCGTATTGGTTAAGGAAAGGAACTTTTTCTTCGCGCTGTTCGTTCCCAACAAAAACTTGGAAATGACCAGATTCTTCCGTTGGTGTTACAAAAGCCGATGGAATTACAATGCGTCCTTTGGAACCTAGAATCTCAAGTGTATTTCGGAACGAAGCCCACATCCCGCAATCGAACGTGAGGGCTACATTGCCACTGAATTCAACAAGTCCGGACATCATCATATCGACGTTATCATGTTCCGGAGAGAAGAACGCATGCGTGGTAACAGCTTCAGGTTCACGCTCTAGTAGAAATCTAGCCGCACTTAGCGGATAACAGCCAACATCATAGACCGAGCCGCCGCCCCATTCGCGGACGTAACGAACATTTTTGCTATCATCGGGATTACTGAACGTAAATGTACCGTGAATACCGCGAATATCTCCGATTTCGCCAGATTGCATGATGGCCTTCACACGCTCGTAACGAGGATGATGGCGGTACATGAAAGCTTCAGCGAATAGCACGCCAGCCTCTTCACTAACCGTAACCATTTCCCCAACTTCAGCGGCTGTTAGTGCAGCGGGCTTTTCACATAGTACATGCTTTCCAGCCTGCGCTGCGCGGATCGTCCACTCTTTATGTAAATGGTTCGGAAGTGGGATGTAGATCGCATCAATATCCGAATCCGCAATCAATTCTTCATAGCTTCCATAGGCTTTCGGGATATCAAGCCTGGCGGCAACCTCTTGAGATTTCTCCAGATTGCGACTAGCGATCGCGCTTACAACACCAGTTTCGGACTGTTTAATCCCCGGGATACAGGCACGGATTGCAATACCCGCGCATCCTAAAATTCCCCAACGAAGTTTAGTCATGACAGCAGTTCTCCTTTTTCTTGCGGAATGTGTAACGTTATATTGCTATTATAAAATGAGTTATTTAAAATGAATATAACAATATATTGAATCGACTATCGTAATATTGTCATTAGAGATGAGGTCTTATTCGATGCGCAGACATGTTATGTTACCAACCTTACAGCAATCCATGTATTTCATATTCCCAGAATCCGTAGGCTGGTATCGCGATGAAGCTCAGCATGAAGTCGAGCGCCCTGAGGGCTTATGGTCAACGTATAGTTTGCATTTTGTGATCTCAGGAAAAGGTTATGTGGAAATCGAGGGTCAGCTATACACCTTGCAAAAGGGAGATGCCTTCTTATTTCCGCCCTATCAAGAGCAGCGTTATTACAGTTCAAAAGATGATCCATGGGATGTTCGGTGGGTGCATTTTTATGGGGATCAGATCAAGGAGTTCCTGTTGGAGAAGGGATTTCTGCGCAATTTATGGACGTTAAAAAGAAATGCAGAGCTTGAGAAAGCTTTCAATGAGCTGCTTTTAGAAGCGGAAGCCCATCAAATACTTCGACCTACACAGTTGAGCACGTTGATGTATATGATTTTGTGCGAATTCATGAGCTACGCCTCGCCCTTAACGGTCAATCGAGGGACGGAATCCGTGGATCGGATTCTAGCCTTGCTTCCAGAGATGCAGCGTAGAGCTTGCGAGCCATTTAATCTCGAAGAGTGGGCGGAGCTAACGGGCGTCAGTACGTATTATTTTTGCAAAATATTTCGAAAAGCTACTTCGATGACGCCGCTGTCGTTCATTACACTTTGCCGAATCCAATTCGCTAAGCAGCGTTTAATTGAGAAAGAGAATTGGCCGATCAAAGACATCGCAGGTGAAGCGGGGTATACGTCTGCGAGTTATTTCAATCAGCGATTTCATGAACATGAAGGGATGACACCGAGTGAGTTCCGCAGCCTATATATGAAAGGATCATTTAGTTGAAAAAAGGCTTGGATGCAGTACCCGGTACTAGAAAAAGTTAGTACTTTTGGAAGGCATGCTAGCGCGGTACTCTTAGTCTGTAGAGACGATAAGGGGGCTGAGCAGATGCAAAATCAAGCGAATAAGAAACCTTTTCAAACCAATTGGATATTGCATATGATTCTGGTTGTTTGGCTTGGTGTGTGGGGATGGTTGGCAATTGCGCCGCATAGTCGTGGGGATTGGGTATTAGAAAATCTTTTGACATGGGCAACATTACTTGGATTAATCGCAACATATAGCGTTTTTACATTTTCAAATCTAACGTATGGTTTATTGGCGAGTTTCCTGTTGCTGCATAGCGTAGGGGCTCACTTTTCGTACAACGGCACGTGGTTCGATCCCTGGTTGCGGCATATATTCGGGTCTGAGCGGGATCACTTCGATCGGCTTGTTCATTTGAGTTTCGGGTTGCTTTGCGCCTATCCTATCTATGAAGGTTTGAGGGTCTGGACAACACTTGGGAGAAGATGGATTTATGTGATGACGTGTGTTATCGTTTTGGCTATGGGTGCTTTCTATGAGCTTATCGAAATGTGGGTTGCCATGATCGTAGCTCCTGAGATCGGTACGTTATTCGTTGGTGCGCAAGGGGATCCTTGGGATGCTCAGCATGATATGGAACTCGCCTTGTACGGAGCAGTTATCGCGATGTGTGTGACGGCTTTTGGGAAACGAAGGCGTGTGGAAGATAACTTATAGGGGAAAATGGGAGGCTGCGTTGGGTATGGGAAATGAGAATACAAAGGCATTTGTGTATGTTGGTTCATACACGGATGATCAGCATCCGGTAGGCATTTCTTTATATAGCTTTAATGGGCAAAATGGTGAATTGACGCTGATTGAAACGTACAGCGATTTGCCGAATGCTTCGTTTCTAGCGGTTAACAAGGAAAAAACGGTCTTGTACGCTGTGAGTGAAACGGTGATATATGAGGGACGATTCGGAGGCTCGGCAGCAGCCTATGCGATTGAACCGGGCACGGGGAGATTGAGCAAAATCAACCAACAGCCAGCTGATGGCTCTGCCCCTTGCTACGTTAGCTTGGATGCCACCGGCCACAGGGTGTATGTGGCGAATTACTTAAGCGGCGATGTGACGGTGTTTCCCGTTGAAGCGGGCGGTGGTTTAGGCGAGCCTACACAGCTGATCAAGCATGATGGCGAGCTTGGACCGCAAGCGGATCGCCAAGAAGCGCCGCATGCGCACGCGATTGTCCCGTCACCGGACAATCGATTTGCTGTATCGGTCGATCTGGGACTTGATCGACTGGTCGTTAGCCGCATTGACGCGGAGAGCGGTGACCTGCAGCCGCATGGCGGAGCAGAGGTCAAGCCGGGCGCGGGCCCGCGGCATGTGGTGTTTAACGCGGACAGCACGTATGTGTACGCGATCAATGAGCTGGACAACACGGTGACCGTGTTGTCCTATGAGGCGGACGCGGGCCGCATGGCCGCGGTCCAGAACTTGTCGACACTGCCGGAGGACTTAGGCGGTGTCAGCTATTGCGCGGACATCCACCTCTCAGGGGATGGCCGTTTCTTGTACGCATCGAACCGCGGACACGATAGTATCGCGGTTTATGGGGTCGACCGAGACAGCGGCACGCTGTCGGTCGTGGGTTGGCAGTCGACGCGGGGGCAATGGCCGCGGAACTTCGCGCTTTCGCCGCAGGATGCATTCCTGCTCGCGGCGAATCAGAACTCGAACAGCATCGTTGTTTTCCGCAGGGATGCGGAGACAGGGATGCTGCAAGAAACGGAGCACACCGTAGCGGTATCGCGACCGGTTTGCGTGAGGTTTCTATAAGAAGCGCTGAACGCGCAGCGGCGTTAGGCGCTATTTCTGAAAAAGGAGGGGCAAGTTTCGACTTGCGCCTCCTTTTTTTTGTGTGGCGTGAGCTGTAACATTGAAAAACACGCTTACAGAGGTTGGAGGTGGATGAATCCGCCGAAAGTCATTCTGTAGTGATGAAAAACATCACTACACTCATGAAATATGCCCCCACCCCAACGCGATGCGAGGGCTAAAAAATCCGCCAAAAATTAGTTGCACATGCAACGTATTCGGCGTACACTAAATTAGTGGCAAGTGCAACGATTCGGTAGGTAAGTGTATGTTAGTTGTACAATCAGATACTAGGAGGGGTTGTTGCAATGATTGAAACGAGGAATTCGATTCCAAGGTGGGTCTCGCTGATTTACCGTTACGGACAGATGTATATTGGTGATCATTTGAAGAAATTCGAGATTGGTAGAGGTCAGCATATTTTCCTCAATGCGTTGTATAAAGAGGACGGTTTAACGCAAGAGGAGCTGTCCGACTATTTGAAAATCGATAAAGGAACCACGGCAAAAGCGCTGAAAAAGCTAGAAGAGCAAGGCTACATAACGCGCACTGTCAGTGAAAAAGATAAGCGATGCTACGAGGTTTTATTGACGGATAAAGCTCGCGGAATTAAAGAAGATGTGCGGAAAGTACTCACCGATTGGCGAGAGAGGTTGACGTTCGGATTGTCGGATGAGGAGAAGCAGATGGCTCTTACGATTTTAGAGAAAATGGGTCATAATGCGGCTCATTTTGCTGAGGAAGAGGTAGACCAATGAATATGAGAGTTGCGGGAGCTGTGTTCATTGATCGGCATTTCCATGCGTTGACACACAAGAATTATCGCTATATGTGGTTAGGGCAAT
Source organism: Paenibacillus allorhizoplanae (assembly GCF_927798215.1). NCBI lineage: Bacteria > Bacillati > Bacillota > Bacilli > Caryophanales > Paenibacillaceae > Paenibacillus > Paenibacillus allorhizoplanae. The sequence continues at coordinate 18,521 of NZ_CAKMMW010000013.1, read as the reverse complement.
GTGTATCGCTGATCGGTACATGGATGCAAAATATCGGGCAGTCCTGGCTCGTTCTCACACTGACGGGATCATCTCTCAAACTTGGGATTGTGGCTGCGTGTCAGTTTCTACCGATTCTATTGTTTTCGCTGTTTGCCGGCATTATTGTGGATAAATTTCCGAAGAAGAAGATTCTTATACTAACTCAAACGGTTTCGATGATACTTGCCTTCGCATTGGCGACATTGGTACTAACGGATACGGTTCGATATGAATATATTCTTGTCTTAGCATTGCTTCTAGGCTTAAATAATACATTGGATATGCCTACAAGGCAGGCTTTTAATGTAGAAATTGTGGGTAAGGAAGATTTGATGAATGCGATTGCACTCAACTCAACGACGTTTAATATGGCAAGAATTGTTGGTCCTTCGATTGGTGCAGTTATGATGGCCTGGTTAGGTGCAGGTTGGTGTTTTTTGCTAAATGGAGTCAGCTTTATAGCTGTTCTATATGGACTGATTCATATTGAAGCAGCGCCCTACGTACGTAAGATGAGAGCGAAAGAAGGTATTCTGAAGGAAATTAAAGATGGTATCGTCTACATTGCCAAAGATCCGATTCTCTCACCAACTGTGTTGCTCGTCACTGTTATTGGTACGCTCGCTTTTAACTTTAATATTCTAATTCCTGTGTTCACCAAAAATGTCCTGCACATGGGAGAGACGACTTACGGTACGTTGATGTCTTGTTTGGGTGTGGGTTCTCTTGCTGGGGCACTGACGATGTCGTTTCGCAGTAAGCGAGGACCAAAGCTGAAGTTGAGTATGGCAGCAAGCTGCATGGTTGCCATTTGCTTAATTCTTAATGGTCTAAGCGGTTCCGTTTGGGTCTGTGGTACGCTGCTTGCGTTCACGGGATTCTTTAATATTTTATTCGCGACAAATAGTAATTCTGCACTTCAAATGTATGCAAAGGATGAGTATCGTGCACGTGTTATGAGTGTGTATTCCCTTGTATTTGCGGGTTCTACACCGATTGGCAGTCTGTTCTCTGGGTTCATTGCGGATCGATTTGGGGCGAATGGCGCATTTGTTGCTTGTGGAGTTCTAACGGGGCTGCTTTGCTTGTTTATTACTTGGAAATATAAGTCGTCGCTCTCAACACAATCTCTTAAAGAGCAGGAAATGGCTTAAAAAGAGTAAATTCGACTTTTTATATTATAAAGATTCTATCATTTGGGTTGTCAATTAACTAGGGATTCGCTACAATATGAGGATAAGTTCATGTGTGAGGAGGGATCTTGTGCTGGGGATATTGAAGAAATGGATGCAGAAACCAATGCAGGAACCGAAGCACACTGTGGATTACAAAACGATGGAAATCGACGTTGTCATTAAATGTTTTGTTTCGGATAAGGAGAAGCCGTTTCGAGTCATCTTTAAAGTAGAGAAACAAGGCTCCTTCTTTTCGAAAGATATTTTTGTGAAAAATGTGGATTCGAAAACATCCTATGAGCTCATTCATAACTTTTCCACGCTTGGCATGAACAATGAAGAGTTGAACAAGTATGAAAGCACAGATTATGCTGAATACAGCTTCGCTACGTTGGAAGAAGCCAAAAAAGTGAAAGATACAACCGTCGATTACATACGCTTTCTGATCCGCGAGCATCAGCAAGAGACACTAGCTAAAATATCATAATGGTTTAAAAACAAGGAAGGAGCTGGCGATCAATTCGCACGGCTCCTTTTTTGGCGCTTATATTTGATTGTGTTTATGCATCAGCCTTTTGTTGTAAAACAATTTCTTTCAGCTTATGTTGGCGAAGCTTCGTAATCGACGTGTATTTGGATTCGGATCCTCTAACTTCGAAAAATACTTTACCGTCCCCAATATGTTGAATTTTACGAGTGTTTACATAACTATCTGTGTTTACTTTGAAAAAGCTACTATCTGAGGTTATATTCTGGATCTCTTCCGTATTAAGACGTTTCTTGACATGATAGTTCTTCCCATGAAAGGAGACTAGGCCATGCTCACCAACGCGGAAATACATGATGTCCTTTTCTAAAATAAAATCCTCATACGTATTTTTTACTTCGAGCTCGAGCGCTACATTCATTTTATTTGCCCCCTTCTTAAAATGATAACGCTTACATTCACTGTGACGGTTTTATCTTACCATAATCTGTGAGGCATGGGAAGGCTTTTTCATCGAAAAAAAACCAACATGTTTCTCCCTTTCTAGGTTGAGTATGTTGGTTTTTCGCTAATTTTGACGAACGAACACTTATTTCCTCGGAAATAATTTACAGTGGAATGTTACGTGCAACCCATACGCCAGCAGCACCTGCTTGTGCTAATCCTCGAGTAATACCAGCACCGTCCCCACCACAGAAGAGACCTCTGATTTCAGTCTCAAAACTCTCGCTCAGCTTAGGTCGAGCCGAGTAAAATTTCGCTTCTACACCGTAGAAAAGCGTATGTTCGGATGCGATACCTGGTGTAACTTTTTCAAGAGCATGAATCATTTCGATTAAGCTTTTCATCGTATTGTAGGGAAGGACAAGTCCGAGATCCCCTGGCACTGCTTCCGAAAGCGTTGGTTCTAAGAAGCCTTCACGTATCCGGTCAGCGGTGGATCGACGTCCTCGCATAATATCGCCGAATTTCTGAACGATGACGCCACCGCTAGATAAGTCATTCGCGTGTTTACATATTTCTCTCGCATATTCATTCGGTTTATCGAAAGGCTCCGTAAACTTATGAGAAACGAGTAACGCGAAATTTGTGTTGTTGGATCCAAGTGCAGGATCCTTGTAAGAATGGCCATTTGCTGCCATGATGCCGCTGTGATTTTCAACAACGACATGTCCAGAAGGGTTGCTGCAGAAGGTCCTAACTCGTGTACCAACTGAAGTGTTATACACAAATTTACCTTCATACAGATGTTCGTTAATTTCTCGCATGACGACATCAGAGGTTTCAACACGGACACCAACATCGACTTGATTGTTGGACATTTTGAGTCGGCGCTTCTTGAGAACCTGCGTTAACCAAGCTGAACCGTCTCGTCCTGGAGCCAGCATGACATAATTGCTAAGGAGCTCCGTGCCATCCTTCAAACGAATGCCTTGAATGACATTTTTATCTTCCTTTTTCGTTGTGATGATATCATCGACTTCGGTTTTGAACTGCATATCGATGCGTGTTTTTAAATATTCATAGATGGATTTGAGAATCATTAGATTTTGTTCTGTGCCCAAATGACGAACCTGAGCGCGAAGCAGCTTTAAGCCCGCCGCGTAGGAGCGTTGCTCTATATCTTTCACTGCTTCGGTTGTAGGATCCGTAATGTTTTCTGTAGCTCCATGCTGGAGATTGATACTATCCACGTATCGGATCAGCTCCATAACTTTACTAGGTGCCAAATAATCTGTCATCCAGCCACCGAACTCGGTTGTAATATTGAATTTGCCATCACTGTAAGCACCAGCTCCGCCAAAACCGGAGGTGATGGAACACGCAGGGAGACAACCAGAGAAGTCCTTCTTACCAGCTGGAGGTGGGCAAAGTTTGATTTTATTTTCAAGAATCGGACAACTGCGTTTGTAAATATCGTGGCCTTTGTCAACGAGTAAAATGTTCGCGTTAGGGTGAAGCAATGTCATCTCATAGCAAGCAAAAATACCGGCAGGTCCTGCACCAACAACGATAAAATCATAAGCTTTCATAGCAGCAATCTCCTCTGGAACAATCATATTTGGACGCAAAAAAACCTAGCCACACGGGTATGCGAAAAAGAGCACCCGTCGTAGCTAGGAAGTTATGGCTTCCTCTAGAGACCCCCAAGCCAATCCTCGAGGATATACGAACGATTCATAGTTATGTGGCTGATTATCATTGCCTTGATTATCATAATACGAACATTATTGGTTGTCAATGGGTTAATGTTCGTGAAAATGACCAGGGAATTGATATGCAAAAAAGTCGTGTGCATGATGCACACGACTTTTTTGTTTGGTTTTAAAGCGTAATCGTCACGACTGCTGAACGTGGGTTTTTATCTCCAAACTTACGGTGCCATTGACTTGTAGGTTTGTCCGTACCTGCACCTGCTGAACCTGGATGGTTAACGGACACAAATACAGTATCCTGGTTTTCGGTGAAGGAAACGCCGCTAAGTGCAGCTTCCGTTGGGGCAGAAGCGAACTGTTTCGTTTTACTTGCAACACCTGCACGGTGGATGAGATACATGCCATTATTTTTAAATTCGGACCAAGCACCGGAATTTAATTGGTCAGGAGCAAGATCTGAACCGACCCATAGGTTACCATGTTTATCAAAGGATAAACTGCCAGGAGAGCTAAAACCGCTTTGTCGTCCACCTGTAAGAAACGTTTCGAACTCAAAGCTAGTGCTGCCTTTTTCTTTTAGACGAATTATCTGACCATGAAGGTTGCCTCGGTTAGTATTCTGCGTATAAGCAATATATACAGATTTATCTATGGGATGCAGGGTAAGCTCAGAAGGACGATCACAGATGGTTGCTCCTATAATTTGTGCTGCTTCATTGGCATAAGTAAGCACATCACTTTGGGTTGTGAACTGTTCAAGCAGGACTTCTTTCGATTTATACATAGACTCAGGTACTTGATAGGTAAAGCTTTTTAGCATTTTATTGACATTCGAAAGGGAGAGTTCAATCCAACGCCCCTGAATGAAGTCTGCGGCATATAGATTACCTTCTGCTAAAAGATTTTCTTTATCTTGACCATTGCTCCATTGGTCTTTGCTTACGAATTTGTATACAAATCCGGTCGGTGAGTCTTCCCCCATGTAAAGGACAACTTGGTTACTCGCATTTAAAGTCATAGCCGCACTGCCGTGATGAAATCTGCCTAGAGCTGTGTGTTTCACGGGTTGATTCTGCACATTGAAAGGGTCGATCTCGACGATCCAGCCGTAATGAGACAGTGCTAATCCGGCATCACGACAAGTTGCTTCATACTGGTTTTCGCAAGCAAGCTGCGTGTTCCATAAGGTTTTGGAGCCACCGCGGTTAGCGAATGTCCCTTGGACACGCGTAGCACCATGAACCGATGATGTTCCTCGAACGGGTCCTGTTAACTCGATCGGAGATAAGCCTGAGATCCGTCGTGCAAGGGAGGAATCGTCAACAAGTTTCCACGCTCCGAAGGTATCTTTCTTGAGATGTAACAAGGAGCCACCTTGCTCGTAAAGCAGCTGTTTCTGTTGTTCCCATACGATAGGTTTAGAACGATCTATGAGCCAAGGATACTGACCTGATTCATGATTGACCCATAGCAAGGCTTCATTATTTGAATGAGGCAGTTGGTAAAAGGAGGTGTAGCAGCTGTTAAAGCCAAAGGTATCACCATTTTTGTTGATTTTATCCCCGTATGCCGCTATGACCTGATAGGAGTATCCATTACTTAATAGAAGTTGATCCGCATCAGCTGCTGTATGTAAGGTAGGGTTGAATACTTCTGGCAACTGCTCATAGGCATCAATGACCTCTGAAGCACTTGCTTTCTGAGTGAATGCTGCGAGACCTGTATAGGTGGAAGCAACTGAAACTGCACTTAAGCCTAAATATTGCAAAAAATGTCGCCGTGAAAATGTTTTTTTTGACTCCATGACGTTCCCCCCGACTTGAATGAGCTTATTATAGTAATAACATACCATAAAATAAAAAATATGCATGTATTATTACCTAAATTTTGCTAGAATAATAGAGAATATTGTCGAAATTTTTAGAGTGGAAGATAACTCGTTTTTGTTTAATTAGCATGCAACCGTCAATTCAAAATTAGGAGGATACATATAATGGCCTATGTTGGTGAGATTAGAATGTTTGGAGGTAATTTTGCTCCGTATGGATGGATGTTTTGTAATGGTCAAATACTCCCGATTTCCCAATATGAGTCTTTATACAGTTTAATAGGATCGACTTATGGCGGTGATGGAATTAGTACCTTCGCTTTGCCCAATTTACAGAGCAGGGTACCGCTACACGTAGGGAATGAGGCAACATTTGGTGAACAAGGTGGTGTGGAAGAGGTTACGCTAACCGTAAATCAAATTCCTGCTCATTCACATGCTTTTGGTGTATCGTCCAAATTTGGAAGTACGAACACACCTGAGGGGACTGTCCTAGCAAGATCAACACTCAATCAATTCACGGATAGCGTTGGGGCGACGCAAACTACAGGAATCCTCGGAAGTACTGGTGGAAGTGGGGCGCATTCTAATATTCAGCCATATTTGGCTATCAATTATATTATTTGTGTGGAGGGGGACTATCCTAGCATAGAAGGAGGCATGTATGATGAAGAGTATTTGGCTGAAATACGTTGGGTTGCATTTAATTTTGTGCCACGTGGCTGGGCACTTTGTAACGGTCAAACACTTCCCATTGCTCAGAATCAAGCACTTTTCGCTTTAATGGGGACAACTTATGGCGGAAATGGACAATCGACATTTGCTTTACCTAATTTACAGAATAGAATCCCCATTCATATGGGGGAGGGGTTTACAATTGGTGAGTCGGGCGGAGAGAAAATCCATACTTTAACTACAAATGAAATGCCTGCCCACATGCATTCACTTAGCGCAAGTTTAAACACAGCGGATTCCAAAAATCTCGCAAATCATACATTTGCTATGACCACTACGAGCTCGTATGGTTATATCGCGGATAATGCATCTAACAGCTCCATGGTTGCTTATATAGGCGGGGGGCAACCACATGAGAATAGACAGCCGTTCCTTTGTCTGAATGCAATTATCGCAACTGAGGGGATTTTCCCTAGTAGAAATTAAGGAGAGATTTTATGGATCAATATCTTGGAGAAATTCGCATTTTCCCGTTTAATTTCGCTCCTACAGGGTGGGTGCAGTGCAACGGCCAAATACTATCTATACAGCAAAATGCAGCATTATTTTCATTATTAGGCACAACGTATGGAGGAGATGGGAGAACTACCTTTGCCCTTCCGAATTTACAAGGGAAAGTTCCCTTGCACCCAGGACAAGGACCGGGATTGTCGCAGTATGATCTGGGTCAATCGGAGGGTTCTGAGTCAGTCACGTTGCTGACTTCGCAAATACCAGCGCACTCTCATGCAATGCAATATGAAAGATCTGGATTTGCTCAGGAATCTCCGAAAGATCAGATGTTAATGGATATTCAAGGTAGACGTGGGGCAGCTGCTTATACAGAGATGACTAACTTGAAGCCAATGGGAGCACAAGCCGTTGCTCCAACTGGAAATAGCCAGCCTCATAATAATATGCAACCGTATCTGACTCTTAATTTTTGTATTGCTACGCAAGGAATATTTCCACCACGATATTAAATAGCTTATTTTATTGTTTTTTAATGAGGGAGAGGGGGGCGAGGAAGTGGCATTCGGTCGAAAGGAACCATTGGCTTTTAAGAAATTTAATAGGAGTTTGTTAGTTTTTTTTCTAATGTTGGTTGCGATTGTTGGCGTTTGGTTTAGCTTTGTTGGGTCAGCTAAAGCTGCTACCACATTTACAGTAAATACAACGATGGACGTTGTAGATGCTTATCCTGGAAACGGGATTTGTGATGATGGCAATGGAGACTGCTCGATCAGAGCAGCTTTAATGGAAGCAAATGAGTTGGCAGGTACTGATACGATTACGATACCGCCTGGCACATATACGTTGAATTCAACGCTCGGGCAGTTGGTGATAAGTAGCGACGTCATTTTAGATGGGAATTTAGGTAATCCTGCGAATACGATTATTCAAGCAGCAAGCAATGCTGCGTCTGCAACGAACCGTGTATTGTCCATTAATCCAAATGTCAGTACTCCTGGATATGATGTCAAGATTCAAGGACTCACGATTCGTTATGGTAAAGCCCCGCTTGGATATGGTGGAGGTGGAATAGATGGAGACGCGGGAACCCGTACGATTGAGATAGCTCATTCGATCATTCAGGATAACCACACGTCTGGAGTTGGTTTCGGAGGTGGCGCTTATTTATCGGGTGCAGCAGGTGGGACAGTTAAACTAAATGATGTTACTTTCCAAAATAATGAGGCCGGAATTTCTAGCTCTTCGTCCTATAGTTCGCAAGGCGGAGGAGTATTTTTGCAGGGGGATATGAACCTTGATCTGGTTAATGTTACCGTTACAAACAATACCTCTTATGGACTTGGGGGTGGTATGGCGATAACTCCGGAGACTACAACCTCGCGGATAGTTACTATCACAGATGGTTTGTTCACTGGGAATAGGGCAGCCAGTAAAGCATCCGGTGCAGGCTCCGAGGGGCAAGCTGGAGGTATATATTTAGGTGTACCTGCGATTATTTCACAGACAGCGATAACTAATAATGTGGCTGATGGAGATGGTGGCGGTCTTGTTGTTGATCATTATTTCGGATCGGTATCTTTAAATACTGTGGCATTAACAGGTAATACCGCTGTTCGTGGCGGAGCGATCTATGTAACTGGCTTATCAATACCTAATCTGATTAATGGTGTTGTGATGAGCGGAAATAATGGCGGGGATCTTACGATTAATCCAGACAAAAAAGATTTGCAAGTAGCCATAGCGCCAGCGTCTGGGTCAAACGGAATTTTTTCACCAGGGAAAACGGGAGCACATTATACGGTTACGGTTTATAATTCCGGGACGCCACCCGTGAGTGGTCCAGTGACTACGGTAGTTACGTTGCCAACAGGATTGACACCAACAGCCATGAGTGGGAATGGATGGTCTTGTACTTATACTACACGGACTTGTTCACGATCCGATATTCCGCAAGGTCAATCTGCGTATCCACCTATTGATTTGACTGTGAATGTTGCAGCAAATGCAGCCCGCACATTAACAAGTTCGGTAACAGTATCTGGCGGCACGGAGATGTATACTTCAAATAATAGTGCGTCATATACTACAACCGTTGTGAGTAATGATTCCCTGTTAAGTAATTTAACAGTTTCTAAAGGCATATTAGCACCAGCTTTCGACGCAGGTAAAAGGGCATACACAGTAAGCCTTCCTTATGTGGACGACACTTTGAAAGTTATGCCAACTGTTCATGAATCACATGCAACAGTGACAGTTAACAATAGTTCAGTTGAAAGTGGAACTTTGAGCCAACCTATTTCTCTTCTGGTAGGTAATACAGAGATTACTATTACGGTGAGAGCAGAAGATGGAACAACGACTACGACTGTGGTTACCGTGAATCGTGCTTTACCTGTTGTGAGTAGTATTGAAGTATTAAGTGGTGATAATGCAGCATCTGTGACGATTGGACAAACGTTGCAAATGAGTGCCAACGTCTTACCCGAGAACGCTGGTAACAAGACACTAACCTGGAGTGTAGTTGCTGGTACGGGAGATGCGAGTATTAATTCTGACGGATTATTGACTGGAATAGCGTTAGGCGAGGTACTTGTCAAGGCAACAGCTAAAGATGGTTCTGGTGTAGTTGGGACGCAGAGTATTACGATTGCACCTAAAAAGGTTACAGGTATTGACGTAATAAGTGAGAGCGAGACAACAAATGTACGAAATGGAGAAACGCTGCAATTGAGAGCGTTAGTATATCCCGAGGATGCAACGGATGCTACCGTTGTATGGAGCATCGAGCCAGGTACAGGAAATGCGGAGATAAACGAGTCGACTGGCTTATTAACGGGAACTGCAGTAGGTGAAGTTATCGTTAAGGCAACGGCGAATGATAATCCAGACATTGTGGGAACGCTGACAGTTACAATTAAAGCGATACCTGTTACAGGTATAGACGTAATAAGTGAAAGCGAAACAACAAACGTACGAAATGGAGAAACGCTGCAATTGAGAGCGTTGGTATATCCCGAGGATGCGACGGATGCTACCGTTGTATGGAGCATCGAGCCAGGTACAGGAAATGCGGAGATAAACGAGTCGACTGGCTTATTAACGGGAACTGCAGTAGGTGAAGTT
>NZ_CAKMMW010000013.1:7984-8443 GCF_927798215.1 Paenibacillus allorhizoplanae | reverse complement strand
AGACGTAATAAGTGAAAGCGAAACAACAAACGTACGAAATGGAGAAACGCTGCAATTGAGAGCGTTGGTATATCCCGAGGATGCGACGGATGCTACCGTAGTATGGAGCATCGAGCCAGGTACAGGAAATGCGGAGATAAACGAGTCGACTGGCTTATTAAAGGGAACTGCAGTAGGTAATGTCATCGTTCAGGCAACGGCGCATGATAATCCAGACATTGTGGGGACGCTGACAGTTACAATTAAAGCGATACCTGTTACGGGTATTGTTGTGACTAGTGAAAACAATGTAACAAGTATTTCCAATGGAAGTACACTTCAAATGAGTGCGAAAGTGTTACCAGGAAATGCAACGAACCCTTCCGTAATTTGGAGCGTAGAAACAGGCACAGGAACAGCAACGATTAGTCCGTCTGGTGAGTTGAGAGGAACTAGTTTAGGTACAGTAACAGTCAAGGC
>NZ_CAKMMW010000013.1:0-7884 GCF_927798215.1 Paenibacillus allorhizoplanae | reverse complement strand
TTTAGGTACAGTAACAGTCAAGGCTACAGCGGTAGATGAATCCGAAGTTGTAGGTACGATGACGATCGATATCGTTCCAGTTTTGGTTACAAGCATTGATGTGAGTAGCGAAGACAATGTAACAAGCATTCCCAATGGAAGTCCACTTCAAATGAGTGCGAAAGTGTTACCAGGAAATGCAACAAATAATTCCGTAATTTGGAGCGTAGAAACAGGCACAGGAACAGCAACGATTAGTCCGTCTGGTGAGTTGAGAGGAACTAGTTTAGGTACAGTAACAGTCAAGGCTACAGCGGTAGACGAATCCGAAGTTGTAGGTACGATGACGATCGATATTGTTCCAGTTTTGGTTACAAGCATTGACGTGAGTAGCGAAGACAATGTAACAAGCATTCCCAATGGAAGTACACTTCAAATGAGTGCGAAAGTGTTACCAGGAAATGCAACGAACCCTTCCGTAACATGGAGTGTAGAAGCAGGTACAGGAACAGCAACGATCAGTCCGACTGGTTTATTGACAGGAACAGCCGTAGGTACGGTGACGGTCAAAGCTACCGCCAAAGATGGTTCGAACATTGTTGGTAGCAAGAGCATCACCATTGCAGCGATCCCAGTTGCTAGTATTGTCGTGATAGGCGCAGATGGAGCTGGAAGCGTTTCGAACGGAAGCTCATTGCAAATGAGTGCAGCGGTTCTACCTGAGAATGCAACGAACACTACCGTAACTTGGAGCGTTGAAGCAGGCACAGGAACTGCAACGATCAGTTCGTCTGGATTATTAACAGGAACTGCGGTAGGTACAGTCACTGTTAAAGCCACAGCCAAAGATGGTTCGAATATTGTTGGTAGCAAAAGCATTACGATTGCAGCGGTACCTGTCACAGAGATCATCGTCTCAGGTGCAAATAGTGTGACAAGTATTACATATGGTAGCCCGTTGCAAATGAATGCGACGGTATTACCGCAAAATGCAACGAATCAATCGGTAACTTGGAGCGTTGAAGCAGGAACAGGAAATGCAGCAATTGACGAGACAACCGGCATTCTTAGGGGAACAGCAGTAGGTACTGTCACGGTCAAAGCCACAGCCAAAGATACTTCCGGCATTGTGGGAACGAAGAACATCACGATTGCTGCTTTACTGGTCAATAGTATAGTTGTGACTGGAGCTGACGATGCCACGACGGTAACCAATGGATACTCTTTGCAGATGAGAGCAGCTGTATGGCCAGAGAATGCATCAAATACCGATGTAACTTGGAGTGTGATCGCAAATACAGGTAAAGCGACGATTAACGCAACGGGGTTATTGACTGCTACACAAGTAGGTACAGTTACGGTAATTGCAACAGCAGAGGATGGATCAGGGACTAAAGGAAGTACGACAATCACAATTACTGCAATCCCTATTAGTCAAATTGAAGTTAAAGGAGCAGGCAACCTAACTTCAGTAGTTGCAGGGAATACGCTGCAAATGATTGCAAATGTACTGCCTGAATACGCGACTAACGCATCAGTAACATGGAGTGTATATGGAAATTCAGGAGCATCAACTATCAGTGATTTAGGTGTGTTACATGCTATTGAACCAGGTATTGTTACGGTTACAGCGACTGCAACTGACGGTTCAGGTGTCAAAGGTAGCGCAGCTATCTCAATAACACCGGTACCAGAAGTACCTGTTATGACGATTAGTATCTCTGTAAAAGAAACATCCAATAGAGATGCGGTAGTTATAGGCGGAACACTACAGTTGGAAGCATCCGTCTTACCCTTGAACGTAACGAATTCTTCAGTGACCTGGCATGTTTATGGGAACGGAAATGGGAATACGGGAAATGCATTAATTAGTCAAAGTGGCTTGTTAACAGCAACTGGCATTGGGACGGTTACGGTTGAGGCAAGAGCAAATGACGGGTCTGGCATTGTTGGGAAAAAAGTTATCACGATCACATCAGATGCGCCTCAGATTAAACTAAGCCCGATTTCAACCAAAGTACAAGGTGAATTAATTGAATTAAGAGGGATGACCAATCTGAATGGATTGACAATTACAATCCTAGCCCCTAACGACAGTGTTTTAACTAGCTTCAATGATGTATCTGTAACTAATGGTACCTTCTTTGATTCAAGGTTCATTTTGCCTCTAAATACTGAACCAGGGATGTATACAGTCATCGCTAACAATGGAATAATCTCCACAGAAATGAGTTTTGCAGTTATTCCTATTTCTACTTTCGATTTACTGGATCATGATCACGATGGTCGTATTCAAATTGATGATGTTGTTACTTTTATTAGTTCCAATAGTCCAACGCGAGATTTCAATCTGGATGGTAGAATCGATCGGAATGATATTACGTTCATACTGAGTCTGATTTCTTCGATGATAGACTAGATCTGGATAAGCCCCGAAAAGGGGCTTATTTTTTTGCATAGAGATCTATCAAATGTTATAGACAAGTAATGGTTTATTTTGACAAACTATTTACTTAATAAATATGGATTGTGATATGATAGCAGGTATAAAGTCGCATATTTGCACCGGCGATCTAGTACTAGCTTTATTTTGGAAATAAGTATGTCAGAGAGTTTTACTAGCTTTGGAGGGGAAATATTGCTGCGTTCCACGTTAAAAAAAGGAATGGTTATTCTATTTGTATGGATGATGGTATTGGTTGGAACGATCGGGATACTTGGCGGGAGCCGTGAAGTAGCCGCGGCAGGCAACGATTGGGTAAACTGCGCTGGTGAAGGGGCAGATTGTCACTTCACAGGTGAGAAATTAGTGCGATAGGGGATAAATTCCAATTTTGTTTATGCTAGATCAATCGATGGAGTAAAATGTGATACGGCGACTTTCGCACAAGGTGATCCAGCACCTGGTGTAGTTAAACTATGCGAATATTTGGAAGGATTTGCTGGAGGAATTGGAACTCAGGAACAACCCTATGAAATTTCAACAGCTGAGCATCTAAATAATGTCAGAAATAATTTGGAACCAGGTTTATATTTTAAACTGATTGATGATATTGATTTAAATGTTAGTCCTTACAAAGATGGGGACGGTTGGCTGCCGATAGGCAGTGATGGCTCAGCTTTTCGAGGAATTATAGACGGCAATGGTCACATAATCAGGGGACTTACCATCAATAGGTCAGGTGTTAGTTTTATTGGTTTATATGGGTAACTCGAAGTAGGCAGTTTGGTTATAAATATGAGACTAGAGTTTGAGTCATCGCAAATGGACTATGTAGTAGAAGTGAGCAGCACACAAAATTACCAAGTATTCGTAAATCGTATGCCCATCATGTTGGCAGATTTAAATAATGACGAAGTATGCGATATGGTTGATGTGCTTTTGACAATGCAACAAAGAACTGATTTAAGTAGAGGGCAAATTGAACAGTTACTGCAACAAATAGATCCTTATTTTATCGGGTTGAATTAATATAATAGTACTCTTGTAGGAAGAGACATCCATTGGGGTGTCTCTTTTTCCATGCCAAAAACCCACTAAAATAGTTTAGATTAACCGGAGGTTTTTCTAAGTCTATTTTAGGGGAAGAGGTTTAATTCTTTATGCCTTTAGATGGAGCATGCGAACAATGGCTGTAACGGCCTCCGCTCTGGTAGTTAGCATAGAGGAGGCGAAGTTATTGCCTATGGTGCCGCCAAGTAAAATGTTTTTGCTAGAAATGACTGCTGCTGGCTTAGCCCAATCTGGAATGTCGGCATCATCGGAATAGCCTGTTGGGATACCCGCCATTAGGGGGAGACCCAAGGCTTTGACGACCATGGAAATCATTTCTGCATGGGTAATGTTGACTGTCGGTCGGAATGTGCCATCGGGATAGCCGCTGATCAAGCCAAGCTGAACGGCTTGTTTGACTGATTTTACCGCCCAATCTTCTACCAGGTTCGTATCCGTAAAAGTGAGCGGTACACCGTCTAAATTAGGCTTCAAACCATTCATTAACATAACTGTAAACTCAGAACGTGTAACGCTAGCATTCGGTTTGAATGAGAAGTCCGGATAACCGCTCGCGATTTTACGTTCGTAGGCCGCATTAAATTCAGGATTTGCCCAATGTCCTTTCGTGTCTGTAAAGGGACTTGTATCTGCGTTTGTAGTCGTTGCAGGACCTGTTCCTTCTGTGACAGTGACCTAGCTCTGCGTAGATAAGCCATCTCCGGAAGTTGCAGTTATTGTTACTGTTCCGGGAATGAGTGCACTGATTTGCCCGTTACTGTCTACGGTTGCAATGTTTGGATTACTGTTTTTCCAAGTTATTTTGAAATTGGATGAATAACTGGGGGAAATCGCGGCGCTGAGTGAGATTCGTTCTCCAGCTTGAAGGTTGAGTGAAGGTTTATTAATTGTTATGGCTGTCACAGGAACTTTAGGCGCGTACATGTACAAAATAAACAGGTCTAATAAGCCCTCGGACTTAATTTCATCCGGATCGGCTAATATGGTGGATACTTCTTAGAGGGTCCCATCATGTCCAATGAATAATGGCAAAATCTCGTTTGTAGCAATATTGTATTGCCATTGAATGGTGCCAGCTGGGCTAAGCGCGTAAATCGCTTTATTTGATGATGAGTTGGTATAAATAAGTCCATTAGGCCCGATAAGTGGTGGGGTGATTGTGCCGCCTGCAGCGAATTGCCATTTTATCGTTCCATTAGGTAATAGTGCGTTGAGCTCTCCATCTTGTGTTCCGAAATAGATGGTTCCGTCTTGACCCACAGATGGCGCATATATGATGCTGCCTTGATCGAATTCCCATTGTTTATTTCCGGCAGATGAAACGGCATAAAGCTTATGATCATCTGATCCGACATAAATGGTGCCATCAGGGCCAAGAACCAGCTTCACTTGGGCTTTAACCTCCATATCCAGCCACCAGATTTCTGTGCCATCCACAGGATTTAGAGCATGCAGAATGCCATCTTTCGATGCGACTTGATCGCCTGTAGTGAAAGACCATTTCAATGAACCATCTGCTCGAAATGCCATCAGTTTGCCTGGCGCGTTGGCTCGGCCAGTACCAACATAAATGGTGCCATCTTTATCGATGGTAGGTGATGTTAAGATCTGTTCATTGATTGCAATTCGCCATTTTTTCGTCCCGTCAGGTAAATGTGCCGCAATCCCGTTTCCAGCTAGTATTGTAAAAGAAAAATAAATGGTATCGTCGGCAGCAACGGTGGGAGTACCGATATACGATAATGCGATTGTCGGAGCTTTCCATTTTAATTGTAAAAAGCTAGAATTCTGAAAAGTTATGAGGTCCTTAATGTTAGGGTTAAGGTTCGTAATCGGCGTAATCGTCTGCACAGGATCTATCGTGATTTGAGCTGAGACAGGTAAGGAAGTCGACCCGAAACTCAAGAATAATACGAGTAAACCGCCTTGAAACGTACATTCTTCAACTGGAGACTCTCCCTTTATATAACAGATATTACATTGATTATTTCATGTCGATGAGGATTATTCAATATGAAAGCATAAGAGACAATGCTTAAAGGTAGTTTTTTCGCCAGAGTATCGTACGTACTCAGCGAGTTAACTTAAATGAATTAATTTTGAACACGACATAGTCAAGTAAGTTATTCCGTACAGGCACTTCTAGGCTTACACCCACATAGACTAATACTATTCTATACAGCGGAGGCTACCGAGGCCAACATGCTCCGCAATACGCTCAAGGGGGTAGCTGGAATGCCAGGATTGTTTGGTACGATTGCCATGTTAATTAAGCAGCTCACATTACTTGTGTCCTACGTCAAGAACAACGCGTTTCCACAACCACTCACCGAGGAAGAAGAAGAAAGACATCTGCGGCAAATGGCTGAAGGTAATGAGCATTCCAGAAATAAGCTGATCGAACATAACTTAAGACTTGTGGCACATATAGTGAAAAAATTCGACAACACCGGAGAAGATTTGGAAGATTTGATCTCCATTGGGACGATAGGTCTGATCAAAGCCATCGAATCCTTCTCCCCAAACAAAGGGACAAAGCTGGCGACTTTTGCGGCGCGATGTATCGAGAACGAGATTTTGATGCATCTAAGGTCATTGAAGAAAACGCGCAAAGATGTGTCCTTGCATGACCCCATCGGCACGGACAAAGAGGGGAACGAGATTACGCTGATTGATATCCTCGGCAGCGAGGCTGATGATGTGGTGGATGCGGTGCAATTGAAAATCGAAAAGTCGAAGATTTATCGCAATTTGGAGATTTTGGACGACCGCGAGAAGGAAGTTGTTGTCGGTCGGTTTGGTTTGGAGCTAGGCGGCGAAGAGCGGACGCAGCGGGAGATCGCGAAGGAATTGGGAATTTCACGTTCGTATGTTTCGCGGATTGAGAAGCGGGCGCTCATGAAGCTTTATCATGAGTTTTATAAGGCGAAGCGGTAAAGCTGCTAGGTTAGGGGGAGCATTTTAACACGTTTCGTATAGTCGCATTCTTCATTGTTAGGGATCTTGGGATCGCGAAATGGAGGCGAAGGATATGAGCCTAATTCAAATTGATCATGTTTGTAAGCAATATATGATGGGTGGGGAAACGATTCGCGCGTTGGATGATGTGTCATTAGTTATTGAGCAAGGAGAATTTGTCGCGATTATGGGGCCTTCAGGTTCGGGGAAGTCGACGCTGATGAACATCATCGGGTGTTTAGATGTGTCTGACACGGGATCGTACGTTCTTGACGGCAAAGCGATTAACCAGATGAAGGATTGGCAGCTAGCCGAGATACGGAATCGGAAAATCGGATTCGTGTTTCAAAACTTTAATTTACTGCCCCGATTAAGTGCCTATGAGAACGTGGAGTTGCCTTTAATTTATCGAGGGATGACGCGGAAAGAACGAGAGCCACTGGTATTGAAAGCTTTGGAAGCCGTCGATTTGGTAGAACGCAGGAAGCATCTGCCTTCGGAGTTGTCTGGCGGGCAGCAGCAGCGGGTAGCGATCGCACGAACGCTCGCAGGAGATCCTGCGATTATTTTGGCGGATGAACCGACTGGTGCTTTGGACTCGAAGACAGGCATAGAGATTATGGATATATTCGCTAGGTTAAATGATCAAGGTAGAACGATAATTTTGATCACGCATGATCATGCTATAGCGCAGCAGGCGAAGCGGGTTGTGAGGTTTCGGGATGGGCGGTTGTTAGAGGGTGTTTAGAATAAGATGGTGAAGATAGGGACTCCATGGGATATATGTGGGGTTCTATTTTTAATGTCGGGAAAACTGATGTTATTCTTTTACTATTCAGTGAGTGAGGCCTCTTATATTGGTGAGAGGGAAACGATGTCTTCGTTCGAACAATAAATCTTCATTTGTGATAGTCTGCTTAGAATTACTTGATAGAATAGAGAGTGGGTTAATAACGTACTTAGTGTAAGAAGGCCAATAATGGAAATATGTATGTTACAAAGAAATCTGGGAAAAACAGAGTGATATCATACTCTTATTTTATGGAGGTGCAACTTGCTGGTGATCAAGGAAAATAAAGATCGTTAGTGGAAAATAAAGTTCGTTAGTGAATGTTTACTTTTGTAAACATTCACTTTTTTATTTCTAGGGAGTCATTTTGATTAAAGGAGGTTGCCCTATGCACTTACGAATCATGGCTAAAACAGATGCATTCATCAAATCAAAGCGAGAGTGACGATAGGCTACTCGCAACGAGAGCCCTTCACTCCGCTAACGGGCAGCATAGCTCAATAGCATTCCTGTAGAGCGTTAATTTTTAGCTTTGCAAAAAAATAAGCGCCTCGGTACGATGGGAGTACGCAACGGGTCATAGCCCTTAAAATCCCATCATCCAGGAGGACGCTCTATATGAAGTTTAAATCGCAGAACAAAC